>NZ_JARUXR010000002.1:211010-513199 GCF_031451215.1 Caballeronia sp. LZ034LL | reverse complement strand
GCCACCAACAAGGTCGTTACGCAGATGGCGGCGGCGGTGATCGGCCTCGGTCTCGCGCAGGCCGCGTATGTCTCGGAGATCGTGCGATCGGGAATCCTGTCGGTGTCGGCGGGACAGAGCCGCGCGGCGCTCGCGCTCGGCATGACGCCGTTGCGCGCGATGCGTCACATCATCTTTCCGCAGGCGATGCGCGTGGTGATCCCGCCGCTCAGCAACGAAGTGATCTCGATGGTCAAGGCGACGTCGCTCGTCAGCGTGATCGCCTACACCGAACTGCTCACGACCGTGCAGGTGATCTACGCGCGCACCTTCGAGCAGATTCCCCTGCTGATGGTGGCAGTGATCTGGTACGGCGCGATCACGACCGTGCTGACGCTGATCCAGAGCCGGATCGAGAAGCGTCTGAACAAGTCGGTGAAAGTGATGAAGAAGGAGAAGTGATGAGTGCCATTCCAGACACCCACGCCGCTGCACAGCACCGCAAGGTGATGGTCGAGGCACGCGAGGTCGGCAAGCATTACGGCGCCTTCGAAGTGCTGAGCGGCATCAACCTGCGCGTCCATCAGGGCGAAGTGGTATGCATCATCGGACCGTCCGGTTCGGGCAAGTCGACGCTGCTGCGTTGCATGAATCACCTCGAACATGTGAACGCCGGACGGCTTTTCGTCGATGGCGAACTGGTCGGTTATCGGCAGGACGGCAACCGGATCTACGAGCTCAAGCCGAGCGAAGTGTGTTTGCGGCGTCGCGACATCGGCATGGTGTTCCAGCATTTCGATCTTTTTCCGCACATGACCGCGCTCGAAAACCTGTGCCTCGCGCCGCAGGTCGTGTTGAAGCGCTCGAAGGCGAGCGTCGAGAAAGACGCGCTCACACTGCTGGAGCGGGTCGGTCTCGCCGACAAGGCGCAGCACTATCCGTCGCAATTGTCGGGTGGGCAGCAGCAGCGCGTGGCCATCGCGCGGGCGCTGACGATGCAGCCGAAGATCATGCTGTTCGACGAACCGACTTCGGCGCTCGATCCGGAACTGGTCGGCGAAGTACTGAAGGTGATGCAGGACCTCGCGAAGTCCGGCATGACGATGGTGGTCGTCACGCACGAGATGGGCTTCGCGCGCGAGGTCGCCGATCGCGTGGTCGTGATGGACGGTGGCCGCATCATCGAGGATGGACCGCCCGGGCAGATCTTTTCGAATCCGCAGACGGACAGAACCCGATCGTTCCTCGATCGGCTGCTGGCCTGATGGCCTGATGGCCTGATGGCCGCATTTACAGCTTTGGAACGGGGCTTCTTGCAATGGTCGATACAGTGATGGTAATCGGCGGCGGCGTCGCCGGACTGTCTGTGGCGCGCAATCTGCAATTGCTTGGACGCAAGGTCGCGATCGTCGATCCGTTGCCGTCGCCGGGCGCCGCGTCGTTCGGCAACGGCGGCTTCATCTCGCCCGACAGCTTCATGCCGGGCGCGCAACCCGGCATGCTGCGCAAGGTGCCGGGCTGGCTGCGCGATCCGCTTGGCCCGCTCACCATCCATCCGGCCTATGCGCCACAGGCTTTGCCGTGGTTCATCCAGTGGCTGCGAGCCGGCCAGATCGACCGCATGACGACCCTCGCGAAGAGCCTGCACGCATTGCATGCTCCTGCGCTGATCGAATGGCGCCGTCTGCTCGGAGACGAGCTTTATTGCCGCTACATTCGAGAGGATGGCGAGGCGATTCTCAGCGACGCGCCGCCGCAGGGCTCGGCCGCCGACGTCGAACGGCAGTTGACCGAGCGCTACGGGTTGAACGTCGAGACCCTCTCGCGCACCGACATCGAGCGTCTTTACCCGGGAATAGACGCTGCGGTGCAGTTTGGCGTTTTGAAGAAAGGGAACGCACATACCGTGAGCCCGGCGGAACTCAATCGCGCGCTTGCCGAACGGATCGTCGAGCACGGCGGGACGTTTCATCGGGAGAAGGTGCTGAAACTGATTCCCAAAAACGGCGAATGGCTGATCCTCACCTCGACAGGCAATCACAGCGCACGCGACGTCGTGGTCGCGGGCGGCGTATGGTCGATGCAGCTGCTGGCGCCGCTCGGCATCCGCATTCCGCTCGAAAGCCAGCGTGGCTATCACGTGATGGTCGACACCGAACGGGTGAAGATCAGTGTGCCTTTCATTCATCGTGGTCGCGCGATCGGCCTGACGCCGATGCTCGACGGCCTGCGCATCGCGGGCAGCGTCGAATTCGGCGGCGTCGACGGCATGCCGAACGAACAGCGCGCGTTGCACGCGCTGCAGCAGGCGCGGGAGCTGTTCCCCGCGCTGATCGAAGCGCCGCATCGAATCTGGACCGGACAGCGGCCGTCGACGCCGGACAGTCTGCCGGCGATCGGCGCGGCAGGCGAACAGCCGGGCCTCTGGCTTTGCTTCGGGCATGGGACCTACGGGATGACTGCGGCACCGCCGAGCGGGCGCATGCTGGCCGATCTCATTACGTCCGGACAGCCGTCCATCGATCCGGCGCCCTACTCGCCGCGTCGCTTCCATTGAAAGCAAGACGTTACTGATGCATTCGAGGAGTCCAGGATGAGTGGTGCAGCACGCGTGAGAATGCTCTCGGCGGACGAAGTCACGGCCTATGTCGAACCTCTTGCCGATGTCCTGATCGACTGCGTTGAAGGCGGCGCGGCAGTCAGCTTCATGTTGCCGCTTGCCAGGCACAAGGCAATCGAGTTCTGGGAACGTGCCGCGAGCAATGTGGCTCGCGGCGAGCGAGTCTTGCTGATTGCGGAAGATCTTGATGGCCGAATCGTCGGTACCGTGCAGTTGATTACCTCTTTCCCTGAGAATCAACCCCAGCGCGCGGATGTTTCGAAGATGCTGGTGCGTCGCGATGCGAGAAGGCAAGGCGTCGCCGCGAGCTTGCTGGCGGCAGTCGAAGACGTCGCACGCGAGGCTGCAAAATCGGTCCTGCTGCTCGATACGGAGACAGGCAGCGAAGCAGAACGACTTTACGAACGCGCGGGCTGGCAGCGGGTCGGCGAAGTGCCAGACTGCGGTTACACGCCTGATGGCAGGCTCTGCGGGACGACTTTCTTCCACAAGCGACTGTCACCCGGTGATGTCCGGATTACGGGCGCGACGCGAACGCGGCGCTTCCGCCAGGGATTGCCGGTCGCGTGACACGTTTCCCATCAAGGTTCATTCGGCGAAGGACAAACCGGTGTGCCCTTCCGCGCGCATGTCGAAGGTGTTGAGCGTCAGTTGGGTCATGCGTTGGAGTTGGCGCAGCGCTCCAGGCCGAGCGGGACAATCGGCGCATCGGCAGGCACCTTCACGCACACATCGGGGCGAGGCGCCCCGCTCCGTTCAAGCCCGATCCTTAGGCCGCGTGAGACCAACCTGAAGAACACACCCGACATCCGGACAGCGTGGAGTGACAGCGCTATAAGCTGCTTTTCATTTACGACCGGCGCTCCACGCATTCCTACGTCCGCCTCATCGATTCCACCGGGTGGAAACCCCTGGCCGGCTCCGAAGGCGTCGAAGTGCTCACGCTCGCCAGCGACTTTGACGAACCAGGCAAAAAGGGCCGGCGCACGCGCCTCGTGCGGTTCGCACCGGGCGTCGAAACCCGCGACCCGCTGATTCACGACTACTTCGAAGAGACGTTCCTGCTCGCCGGCGATGTCCGCGGCATCCGGCAGGCTGCGGCCTTCGGCACGTTCACCGAACAGGCATTCGTGCGCCGGCCCCCCGGCACGCCTCACGGACCGATCCGCTCCGAGGGCGGATGCGTTCTGCTCGAGATGCAATACTTCCCGGACTGAGTTCTGCCGGATCAACCGAACGTCCGGCCCTGCGGCCCTGTAGCCCCCCCAGCAGCACACGACGCGCATCCAGAATCAGGATTCCCATGCCGAACAAGACAGCAGTTGGCTTCATCGGGCTCGGTCAGATCAGGTTCTCAAGGATCCCGAGCAGCGAGCGGCGTTCGACGCGCTCGGCACCGGTTACAAGGACGGCGAGGAAATCCGCCCTCGCCCGGAGGCGGGTGGCGCATATGGCAGCGCATACGGCAGCGCCAGCGAAGGCGACGCACAGGCTGCGGAAGACTTCTTCAGCGATCTGTTCGGGAGGCATGCACGCCAGTCGGCACGCTCCTACGCGCCCGAGTGGCCCGGCGAAGATCTTCATGCCAAGGTCACCGTCAGCCTCGAAGACATCTACAACGGCGCGCAACGGACCCTGTCCCTGCAGACGCCCGTGATCGACGATCAAGGACGCGTCACGTATCAGACGCGCACGCTCGACGTAGCCATACCGAAAGGCATTCTCGACGGGCAACGTCTGCGGCTCGCGAGTCAGGGCGGCCTCGGCATGGGCAATGCACCGCGGGGCGACCTGTACCTGGAGATCTCCGTCGAGACGCCCAGGCGGTACCGCATCGACGGGCGAGATGTGACCACCGATCTTCCGCTCGCGCCCTGGGAAGCCGCGCTCGGCGCGGAAGTCGTCGTGCCCACGCCCTCGGGAGACGTCACGGTGACGGTTCCCGCGGGATCGTCGGCTGGCCGGCGTCTCAGGCTCAAAGGCCGAGGCATTCCCGGCAATCCTCCCGGCGATTTCTACGTGATGCTGGGCATCGTCCTGCCTCCCGCGGATACCGACGCCAGGAAAGCCGCCTACGCCGAGATGCATAAGGCGCTCGATTTCGATCCGCGCGCCCACTTCTACAGGTGACCCTCATGAATGGAAACGATCCTTCTCATCTGCACGGCGAGATCGTCGAGGAACGCATCGAGTTCACGATGGTCGAGCTGTGCCGCATCACCGGTGCATCGCACGAAGATTTCGCCCAATGGGTCGAAGAAGGCGCGTTCGAGCCGCAGGGTACGCGCGTGGAGGAGTGGCGGTTCAGCGGCACGTGCCTGCGCCGCGTCATCACCGCGCAACGTCTGAAGAGCGATCTGGAGCTGAACGCGCCGGGCGTCGCACTCGCGCTGGATCTGCTCGATCAGATCGAGGCCTTGCGCAAGCAGCTTGCGCGTTACGGCAACCATGGCTAAGCCCACGACGCCGGTTGAACATGCCGCGGGCGGCGGCTGATGGACTCATCGTTCTCCGACCGCCCCTAGCTCAGATGCAGCTTCGCCCCGACGTCAGGAAGCCGCGCCCGGATCTCGGCGAACACGCCCTTCTCGAGCACCCGCCGACTGGTCTGGTAAAGAAATTCCGCCGTCTCTTCGTATTCGCCCGCACGCGAAACCTGAAAGATCGTGCGCACCAATGGCGGATCGGCAACCGGGATGGCCGCGATGTCCTGCAAGTGCGCCCGCCCCTGCAACAACGCGAGGGCCGGACAGATCGACCATCCCAGATCGGCCGCGACCATCGCCAGGAGCACGTCCGCCGCGTCGATCTCGAGATGGCGATCGGCGCTCACGCCACAGCGCCGCAGATACCGCTCCGTCACCGCGCCATAGTGCGAGCGTTTGCTGAAGCGGACGAACGGCAACTCGCGCGCCAGCGTCTGAAGATCGGCTGAACGATATTGCTCGCGCCGCGCCGCATGCACGACGAGCAGCGACGGCTCCACGAACAACGGCCGCCGCACCAGGTTATCCATATCGTCCATGGGATCGGAGGTGACGATCAGATCGAGTTGCCGTTGCAGCAGCGCGAGCGAGAGACTGTCGGCGAACCCGGCACGCAGGACGACCTGATTGCCCTGTGCAATCGTGTGCTTGACCACCGCCGGCCCCACGGTGGCCGCGTACGAATCGATCATGCCGATGCGGATCTCTGGCCGGCCGGTCAGGTCCGCTTCACGGACCACCGCTAGCAGCCGCTCCATCTCGTCGACGACCGTCTGCGCGTGCCGCCGCAGCGCGATGCCGGCAGGCGTGAGCAGCACCGGACGGCGACTGCGGTCGAGCACCTTCGTGCCGAGAATCTCTTCGATCTGCCCGACTGCCTGCGAAACAGCCGACTGCGTGACGCCCAGCGCGCTTGCCGCCGCGGAGATGCTTCCGCTCGACGCAACGGCGTCGAAGACGCGCAAGGCACGGATATCGAGTCGCGATGAATCGCTCACGGGTTATCTCCGGGATTCGGAAGAACGTGGCCGGTCTGTCATCGTTCGACGGGCATGACGCGAATCGTGTCGAGCACCAGTTCGAGCAGCGGCGCCACGGTCTCGCCAGTGTCCGCGAGGTTATCGACCCGCGACTCCAGCGCTTGTGCGTGCCGAGTGTCACAGGCCGTTTCCGCAAAGCGCCGGAACTTGTCGCGCAACGCCGCAGCGCCGAACGGCAGATCGGGATCGCCGAGCGCCTGCGTAGGACCTGAATCGAAGCGCCGCCCGTCGTTCAGCTCGACGGTCACGCTCGCGTAACGCTGCTGCGGAAACTGCGCATTGAATCCAGCATGTTCTTCCGCGCGAATCAGACGGCTGACGCGCAGCACCTCGGGATCTTCGAGTCCGGCGCCCTGGAGCGCGTCGAGGGTGACGGCGCCGTGTTTCAGCGCGACCGCCACCGGGAACGGCAAGCTGTATTGCGACACTTCGGTGGTCCTGGGTTCGGGATGATCGAGACGGATCGCGTTGTGGAACGTCTGGATGCGCACGGCGCGTATCTCGCCGATCGCAAAACCGTATTCCTGCCTGAGCCGCTGCGCCGCGTCGATCGCCGGGTGCGCCCAGCGGCACACTGGCTGCGGCTTGAAGTATTGCTCCATGATGCGCCAGCGCTCGCCGAGATCGCTCCAGTATGCACGCGAAGCTTCCTGCTCCACCGTGACAGCCGGCGCGCCGGTGAAGCCCTGCTGCGCCAGGAAGCCCGCGCTCAGACCCGCCATGCAGCCCCAGCCCGATCCGTCGCGCACCATGGTCGGATGATCGACGCAGCGCATCATCTGGCTGCGCGGCCCATGATATTCCGCGATGCCGAGCGCTTCGCGCGTCTGGTTCGCATCGAGCCTGAGCCGGCGCGCGGCCAGCGCCGCCGCCGCAAGCGCGTTCCAGGCGCCCGACGTGTGGTAGTCGCACGCGCTCGCATGCAGCGCGATGCCGGCGCGTGTGCCGACCTCGTAACCCAGTGCGAGACAGGTCAGGAATTCGCGGCCGCTCATGTCGCGTTGCAGATCGGCCAGCGCAAGCAGCGCCGCTATCACGGTCACGCCGACATGACCCTTGGTCTCCGCGTGCCCGTCGTGGCCGTCGCAACTGTCGATCGTCATGGCCCCGGCCAGTCCCGCGCCGATGGGACTCGCGTGGCGTCCGTCGAAGAGCAGACGGGAACGCAGTCTGCCCGCGGCGAAGAACTCAACGGCATGATCGCTGGCGATCCGCGAGAAGTCCGTGCGCCGCCCCATCAT
The DNA here is from genome assembly GCF_031451215.1 of Caballeronia sp. LZ034LL. Classification (NCBI taxonomy): domain Bacteria; kingdom Pseudomonadati; phylum Pseudomonadota; class Betaproteobacteria; order Burkholderiales; family Burkholderiaceae; genus Caballeronia; species Caballeronia sp. LZ034LL. Next base: position 505,833 of record NZ_JARUXR010000002.1, on the reverse strand, counting down.
TGCGACGCCGAACAGATCGAGCAGGCATAGCTTGCCCTGCTCCACGACGTGGTCGGGCAGATCATCGAAAGTCAGTTCGTGAATGAAGCCAGTCGTGGATGCTTTCATGGAATGTGCGGCGCTGGCCATGTGATCAAAGCAGTCCGGACTGCTGGAGGAAAGCGCGAGCTACGTCTTGCAGCGACTTCTTCTCGAGATCGACGCTCGCATTGAGGCGAATCATCGTGGGCGTGTCGAGCCGGGCGGCCAGTGCGTTCAAGGCGGGCGCGAGCGTCGGGTTGGCATCGAGCGTTGCCTTGCGCACCACCGGCGCGAGCGTGTTCGGCTGGATGAACCCCTTGTCGTCCTTCAACACGACGAAGTTGAACGCGGGAATGCGGCCGTCTGTCGTGAACACGAGCGCGACGTTGACTTGCCGGTCCTTCAGCGCCTGATACGTGAGGCCCGAATCCATCCGCTTGATCTCACTGGGACCGAAGCTGAAGTCATAGGTCTTTTCGAGCGGACGCAGTCCATCTGTGCGGCCGTAGAACTCGGAGTTGCAGGCGAAGATCATCGACTGCCCGCCGCGCACTACCTTGGCGAGATCGCTGATCGAGGCGATACCCAGTTTCTTCGCCTCGTCCTGATTCATTGCGAAGGCATAGACGTTGTCGACCTTCGATGGATCGAGCCAGACGAGACCCTTCGGCGCATCGAGTTCGCTGACCTTGCGGTACATGTCCTGCGCGCTGAGCTTGTCGGTGAACTTGTCGTAGTTGTTCAGCGCAGTGCCGACGTATTCCCAGTACACATCGATCTGACCATTCTCCTGAGCCTGACGCAGCACCATGCTGCCCATGCCGACTTTCTTGTCGACGGAAAAGCCCTTTGCTTCGAGCAATTGCGCGGTGAGTTCCGCCATCAATTGCTGCTCGGTGAAATTCTTCCCACCAATCACGACCGTTTTCGACCAGGCGGCGACCGGTGGCGCGAGCATCGCCAGAACGAACAGCAGCGCATACAACTTCCTGAGAAATGAATTTTTCATGGCTTTGCTCACTGTCATCAGAGGGCGGGACAGGGTCGACTCGGCGCCCTTATCATCGGGACCACATTGCAAGCCGATACTAATGTCATGAGCCAATAAAACAAAAATAACGTGGCAGCTTAAGCGAATCTAATACTGATATGAAAGCCCGTTAATTTCGTTATCGGACGAAGGTGTGACCTCGGCCGGCATCGTGGGCGTCGTGGCGAGTCTCGTCACGAAGTCGATGCTCTCAGCCGAAGCGCGCGGCGACCCGAGGCGCAAGCTGGAAGAAGCCGGTGAGTCCGACATGATGGCGCAGCGGCTTGCGCAGCATGTCCAGGAGGTTTGCGTTATGCAGGCGGACAAATAGCGGGCGCGGCTACTGGCGCGCGGGCCCTTCACGCAAGGCCCAATATTTGTTGCCGATGAATCCCACGATGACATACACCGGGATGCCGCTCAACTGTGCAATGTAGGGCGCATGCGTGATGTGCAGGACGAGCAGGACCACGCCGAGATTCGCGAGATACGAAACGAGCACCACGACGAGAAAGCGCAAAGCCGCGTGGCGCGTGGCGGCCGTTTGAAACGTGAACTTGCTGTTGAGCGCGAAACTGATCGCGACACCGACGCCGTAACCGATCATGTTCGCGATCACGGGCCGTGCGCCCGCTGCCTGCACGCCGAGGATGATGGCGCCCGCGAGCACGGTGTTCAGGCCGCCGACCAGCAGATACTTCAGGAACTGCAAGCGGACATTGCGACTGGAAGTTGCATTCGCAATCATTGATGAGAAATCAGAGTGGTGAGCGTGGGGATGCCGGCAACACGGAATCAGGCACCGGTTGCGTACACGGCATATTGCGCACCGAGCGGCACGTGAGTCAGATATTTTTCCAGCGGACGCAACGCGGCGAGTGCGTGCGGGAAAAAGATACGGTAGCGCACTTGAACATCGGTAAAACCGGCATCACGGCACGCGCGCTGCATCTTGGACGCGGTGATGAGCCTGGCATTGACATCGAATTCACAGGTATTCACCGCGCGTACGGTCAGCGGATTATAAGGGTTGTGCTCGAATATCACGAGCGTGCCGCGCGCCCCGACCACGCGATGCAATTCACGCAGCAGACTCACATGCTCGGCATGATCGATGTGATGAAACACGCACATCGCATAGGCGAGATCGAATTCACCGGGCTCGAACGGAAGCGTGCGCCCGTCGAAATGCACGAAGCGTGCGTCATCCGCGAAACGGCTCTTCGCCAGTTCGAGAGACCGCTCCGATACGTCCGCACACGTCAGCTGCGCGGCAGGCAGGTATTGGCGCACCCACGGCACCGACGTGCCCACGCCCGCGCCGAAGTCGAGCATGCGTGCGGGCACGGCGTTGCGGCGTGCCATTTCTTCGGCGATATCGCGAATCTTGTACTCGGCAAAAAACGCCGGACCTTCTCCGGACGCTGAAATATTTTTTGTATGTAGCGCGAGATATTCGTCTGCAAAGCTATCGAATTCGGCCTTGTCCATACGCGTGCTCTCTCCCTTTCGTTCATTCGTCTGCCCTATCCGGGCCACTCGTTACTGTAGCGCAACGCGCAGCTTGACGAGGCCTTGAAGATTCATCAGATGTACTGGGCTTACAACTTCTTTCATATGCAGAAGACACGGATCGAGACATGAAATTCTTGTGTTTGATTTCGCACTGCGCTTAGTATGTACGTGACATTCATGTCCCGCATCTGTCTGCATCGCGCGTGCCGCTGCGAAATTAAAGGCTGCATTGCCGCGTCCGTCCCTTGCCATCACGGGGAAATCCATTCGCGTTGCACGTCGCCCAACGCCTTGGGCATCAGGGGTTCCGCCTATGACGACGTTGAATCTCATCGTACCCTGCTACAACGAAGAAGAAGTCATCACGGAAACCTGCTCACGTTTGCTTGCGCTTCTGGAGCGGCTCATTGCCGCGTCCGTGGTCAGTGACGAGAGCAGGATCACTTTTGTAGACGATGGTTCCCGCGACCGGACCTGGTCGATCATCGAGACCCTGCACGCGTCCAATGCGCGTTGCCGGGGCATCAAGCTGTCGCGCAATCGCGGGCATCAGAACGCACTGCTCGCGGGCCTGCTGGTTGCGGAAGGCGATGTGCTCGTGAGCCTCGATGCCGACCTCCAGGACGATATCGAAGCCATTCCGCGCATGCTCGAAGAGCATCGAAAGGGCGCGGAGATCGTCTTCGGCGTGCGGCACAAGCGGGCAAGCGATACCTTCTTCAAGCGCTTCACCGCGCGCAACTACTACAAGGTGTTGAAGGCGCTCGGCGTCGATATCCTGCCCGGTCATGCCGACTTCCGCCTGATGAGCCGCAAGACGCTGGATGCCCTCAAGGAGTTCCAGGAAGTCAACCTCTTCCTGCGCGGCATCATTCCGCTGCTGGGCTTCAGGACGGCAATCGTGGAATACGAGCGCGCCGCGCGCTTCGCGGGCACGAGCAAATATCCGCTCGCGAAAATGCTCGCCTTTGCCTTCGACGGCATCACGTCGTTTTCCGCCGTGCCCTTGCAGTGGAGCACGCGGATCGGCGCGCTCCTCGCACTTGGCTCGCTGTGCTTCGGCGCATGGGCCGTGTATGCGCGTCTCTTCACCAATCTGGCCGTGCCCGGCTGGGCGTCCACCGTGGTGCCGATGTATTTCCTCGGCGGCATCCAGTTGTTGTTCCTCGGCGTCATCGGCGGATATATCTCGAAGACCTACGCGGAGACGAAGCATCGTCCGCGCTTCATCATCGAACGAACCTTATGAATATGCTTGGGTCGTCCGCAAGCGCGTCGGTATCGCGCAGCGGTTCACTGCTCGACTGGATGCCGCGTGCGCTGTTCATCGTGACGCTGCTTGGCGGCGCCCTGCTGTTCTGGATCGCACCTCGCCCGCCGCTCGTCGATCTGCCGCAACACGCTGCACAGGTGATGCTGCTGCGCGACCTGATCGATCATGCGTCGGCGTGGCAGAGCCTCGTGCGCATCAACCTGTTCACGCCCTATCTCATCGGCTATGGACTGGCGCTGCCGCTCACTTACGTGATGTCGATCTCATCGGCGCTCAAGCTCGTCCTGATGATCGCGTATGTCGGCTTCGTCATGTCGTGTGTCGGCTTTCGCAGGCATCTGAACGGCGACCCGCGGCTCGATGTGCTCTTCATTCCCGGCTTCTTCGGCTTTGCCTTTGCATGGGGCTTCTATACGTTTCTGGTGGCCGCGCCGGTGGGCATGCTGTTCATGTGGCTCGCGCATCGATCCGCCACGCAGCCTTCGTTCAGCCGCGGCGCGGGCGTGTTCGTCGCGGGCGTGGCGCTGTTCTTCTGCCACGGTCTCGTCTTTCTGTTCGCGTGCGGGATCGGTGCGGGCTTCGCGCTCGTCAAGCCGCGCCGGATCAGCGGCAAGCTGCTGGCGCTGGCGGCATTCGTGCCGCTCGGCCTGCTGTGCATCGTCTATACGCTCTGGAGTCACGCCAGCGATCCGGTTCTCGGCCACACCATCGACAATGCCGCGAAGATCGACTGGGGCTGGTCGGACACCGGCGGCAAACGCCTGCTGCTGTTTCCGATGATGGTCTGGGGCCTCACGAAATGGAGCGCGGTTTATTTGCCGCTCTTCGTGCTGATGGGCATCGCGCCGTGGCTCTGGCGGGACCGCATCAATCCCGATCGCGCGGTGCTGGTGCCGATGATCCTCATGGTGTTCATCTGGCTGGCCGTGCCGAACCTGGCGCTCGGTACGGCGTATCTCTATCAGCGCTTCGCGCTCTTTCTGCTGCCCGCCTATGCGCTGATGTTCGTCGCGCCGAAACCGGTTGCCGGCGTGAAGCACGAGAGGCGCGGCTTCGTCATGCAGCTCGTCATCATTGCGGGCTGCTGGATCTTTCTCGCGCATCAGGCGGTCCGGCTGCATCGTTTCGCGGTGGAGATCGCGCCGCTGGAACAACTGCTGTCCCGAACGGAGCCGAATCAGCGCGCGCTCAACCTGGTGATGGACGGCGCCAGCGATGCGTACTGGAGCCCCTCCGCCTATCAGCATCAGGCGCTGTGGTATCAGGCGGAGAAGCACGGCTTCGTCGATCCGAACTTCGCTCAGTTCGTTCCGCAGATCGTGCGTTTCAGGCCGGCGCAATTGCCCGTGCATGCTTCACAGCTGGATCGCTTTCCAGGCTCGTTCGACTGGAAGCAGGACAACGGCCGCTTGTATCGCTATATTTTCGTGCGCTCGGCGGAGCCCTTGCCCGCCGATTACTTCGCCAATGCCGAGTGTGATGTGGCCTTGCTTGCGCGTGAGGGCAAGTGGGCGCTGTATGAGCGGCATGCATGCCGGTGAAGAGACGGCTCGATGATTGCGAGCAGAAACATCGGAAATTCAAGCGCCCTTCTCGAAAGCATTCACTAGTCGATTATTTTTTTCCGCATGGCGCGGGGTTTTTGTTCTTGATAACCTGCGCCATCGTCAATAGCTCAATAGAGCGCATGACACGGATCCTTCTGCGCACGGCCTGAGCCCGTCGCAGTTGAATGTCACGTCGAGGATGCAATGCTTGCACTGGAAGGTGGCCCGCGGTTCTTTGCCGAGGGGCGCCTCATCACTTTCACGCTGCGCTCGCGCGGCAAGGCCATTACGTGCGCGGTCACACGCGACGCACTGGAGCGACACTTCCTGCAGCGCCGGACTTCGGACGAGCGAACCTTGCTGTCGGTGTTCGAGCGCGGACTCAAGCGCATTCTCGAAGCCGCCGACAAGAAGAGCCGCGTCTTGCGCGGCTCGCGGATCCTGTTGACGGCGCATGACCTCGGCGAGGCTTAGCGCCCGATCCATCTTCACATCACCGGAATGGCAAAGGTCGCTTGACCGAAGAAGGCAGGCGGTTTGTTCCGCGCGCTTTGCGCATCGGTGAATTCGAATTCCGATGCCATGAACACCATGCCGGCATGCTTGCGCATCTTCGTGAACGAAAAGCGCATGACGACGTTCCGGCCATCCAGCGTGCGCCTGAACTGTGTCTTCACGGACGTGATGAACGTGCGCGTCAGCACGTTCTCCTTGAAGCTCTGAAGATCCGCCGTGCCGATCGCCTCGCGAAAAGCATGAGGCGCATCATCGGTCACGAGATCGGCTATCGTGAGAAACGCGATCTGATTGAGACAGAGTAGCGATTCCACCGCGTTGAAGTGACCAGTCTGCGAGCCATAGAAGGTCTCGGGAACGCAGACTTCGGCGAACGCGACCAGTTCATGATCGAACGAGATGTCCCGGAAAGCCCTTTCGATATAAACGCATTCCGCCTTGTAAGGCTCGAGAATGGCGTCTTTCAGGAATGCCGGAATCGGTCGAAAGTTATCGGATTGAAAGAGCGGGGATTCCAACGGTTGCAGTGGCGCGAGCATGATTCTTTCCTCGGGTCGAACAACGTAGATTCAGTCTACGACCCGACAATTAGCGAGGAATGATCCTTTCGCCTGCTTGCCTGCTTGTGCGCGAGATGTCAATGCAGCTTCAGGCTTTCGATCAATCCGGACGCGCCGATCCACAACAGCTGAACGCCGATGCAGAACAGGACAAACGCGAAGAGACGCATCGCGATCTGGGTGCCCACTTTCCCGAGCAGCTTTTCCAGCCGTCCGCAGTAGCGCACGCACAGGAAAATGCTCAGGCACAGCAGCACCAAAGCCACGCCGACGCCGGCCAGGTGTACCGGCTGCAGGCCGGCGTGCGGCGATCCGGTGCCCAGTGCGATGGCCACCGCGATGGATCCGGGCCCGACGGTAATGGGCAAGGTCAGCGGATAGAACGCCTTGGTGCGCAACGATGCCGCGCGGTCGGCAGCCGGCGCGACCTCCTCTGCCGTGCTGTCCTCGGTGGGCGCCTGCAACAGGCCCCAGCCTGCCATGGCAATGACGACGCCGCCCGCAACGCGCAACACGTTCTCCGAGATGCCGAAGAACGACAGCACATACGCGCCGACCGACAAGGAGGCGAGCAGGATCACGAAACCGTTGATGGCGATCCTGCGCGCAAGCTCGGCAAGATCCCGGTCGCTGGCGCCCCGCACCATGCTCAATACGATCAACGCCACAGCGGGCGGATTGATGATCGGAAAGAGCGTCGTGACGATCAGCAATACCGATTTGGAAAATTCATTCAACATCGACATGATGGCGGGTCCGTTGTCCCTCTGTGTCCAGTGAAAGCGCGTCAGCTTTGCAGCGAGGTCCAGCGAATCGATCCGTCCATGCCGAACGCTTCGAAATCGCCGAGCCCGCAGTCCCTGACGATGAAGATGGCGGCCATATCGGAGGCACCCTCAAGGCGACGCGGCTGGGAGAACGTCGTGCCCACGCTTTGCAAGAGCACGCGGTCTTCGCCCAAAGGACCGGGGACGATGGCTTTCATCCTCAACAGGCGTTCGCCGAGCGCGCCCGACACGTCTTCGATCCAGTCCAGCGTCTGTTGCCATTCCGTTGCGCGGCGAAAGCGGGCGCAAAATACCCGCACGCGCGGATGCAGCAAGGCGCGCGATGCATTGCCGCTGAATCCCGGCGCAGTCCAGTCGAACGCCGTGGCCCCCTGCACTTCGCGAAAGGCTTCCATGGCTCGCATCGCAGCGGTATCGGCATCAACGACACGCGCCAGCGGATTGAACCGATGGGCATGGTCCCGTTCGAGTCGCCGTTGTTCCGTGCCGATCAAGTCCGTCTTCGTCAGCACGATCGTATGGGCGGCGCCCAGTTGCGCCGACACGCTGTCGAAATCCTCCGTGCCGAGCGGCGGGCGGCTGCAGTCATAGGTCGCGAGGATATGAATGCGCAGCCCCATCGAAGCAAGCGGACTCAACGATCGCATCACCTGTCCCGGACGCGACAAGCCGCTGCATTCCAGCACGATGCGTTCGAACGCAGGCTGTCCGTTTCGCGCGCGTGTCTCGACGAGATCTTCGATCGTCGTCACGAGGTCATCGGTCAATGAACAGCACACGCAGCCGTTGCTGAGCGTTGCCATGGGAATGCCGCGCGCCGACTCCGACAGCACCGCACCGTCGATATTGATCGCCCCGACTTCGTTGACGATCACGGCGGTCATGGCAGCCGCTTCGTCATCTGCGAGCAGCGCTTCGAGCAAGGTGGTCTTGCCGCTGCCGAGCATGCCGGCGAGCACCACGAATTGAGTGCCGCGCCCGTTCATTTCGCTTGCTCCGTCGCGGTGTGGAAGGGCGTGGCGCCGTTGGGCCAGGTCGTCGCGACCATCTCGCGAACATCGTGAAGCAGTTCATCGACATCGAATACCACACCGGACTTGATGGTCAGTTTCAGCGCACGCTTCTGCTCGACCGTGCCAAGTTCGTCGTTGAGGCGCATCGCGCCGGTCCCGTACAGGAGTTTGAAATCCGCTAGAGGATTCTCGCGATGCACCAGCACGTCGCCGCGCCGTCCTACTTCGAGCACGCCCGCCTCTTCGCCAATACCCAGCAGGCCCGCGGCATGCGACGTCCCTGCACGCAATACCTCGGAAGGCAGGAAGCCCGCTTCCTGGAGCAACTCCAGTTCGCGGATATAGCCGAATCCGTAGATCTGGTACATGAAGCCCGAATCGCTACCGGGGCAGACACGCCCGCCGCGGTTCTTGTAGTCGTTCAGGAAGTGCATCAGGATGCGATAGCTCTCGCGCCATTCCACCTCGTTCTTCACGGACCAGCGGTAGAAGTACGCACCGTGTCCGCCGCGCTGCGGCTGGAAGTACTTCCAGGTGGTCTGATCCGTGTAGGAATCGTGCCATTCCGCGCGACGTGCGCGCATGACATCGCGATTGCCGTCATAGACGTTCAGCGTCGGCACGAACGTATGCCCCGCTTCGAGAAAGGCGTTGAGCACATCGTCCCACTTCTGCGAGCCCGGTTCTGCTGCCTGAAGGAAGGTCTGGCCCGCCGTGGAGAAGCGCAAGTACTCGTCGTTGTAGTTGTAGTCGTCGGCGATAGCCTGTAGCGATCGTCCGTCGAACAGGGCTTCAGGAATGCCGTAGGAATGCTCGGTGCTCGTCAGGCCCCAGCGCGCCGTTCTCAACGCATTCATGCTGCCGACCGATGACTGCGCATGATGACAACACGCCCGGAGGCCAAGCTTGCGGCATTCGTCGAGTGCCGCCTGCATGATCGCGGGCGGCGCACCGAAGAATTTCACGCCTTCCGCGCCCTTGTCGCGCGCCGCCCGCAACCATTCACGGCCCTGCTCGGGACTGTAGATGGCCTTCAAATAATCGTTGACGGCCGGGAAATACACATAGGGATACAGGTGCGGCGCGGCGATCCGGTTGGCTTCGGCTGCCGCCTTTTGCTCGCGCGTCCAGGCGAGGCCGTTCATGCATCCAGTCTCGCGCACCGACGTGACGCCATGCGCGAGCCACAGCTTGTAGATATAGTCCGCCGGCATCATCTCGCCGTTCTCGGCGTGAAAGGGCGTGCCGATATGCGCATGACTGTCGATGAAGCCCGGCGTCACGTATTTGCCGGTGCAATCGATCTCCCTGTCTCCTGCTGCCGGACGTCCTTCCTGTTTCAGCGGCTTGTGAGGGACGCCGACCACGGCAATGTCACTGATCTTGCCGTCTTCGATCACGATGTCCGCAGGACCGAAGGGCGGTGCGCCGGTCCCGTCGATCACGGTCGCGCCGCGCAGCACGAGCCGCTGAAAAGGCCCCTCGCCGCGGTCTCGCTGCGTCGCGGGCTTCAATTGCTTGAGGCCCTTCTTCGCGAATCCCGCGACCATCTCTTCGCCTACTTCGATATTCGTGCTCGTCACGCTCATCATTCACCTCGGAGTTCAAAAGATCAGATCAACCACGATGACTCATGGCATACCAACGGTTTCTGATAACACTCCCTATGCTGATTGGCACGAATGAGTTGAAAATTATTCGGATCCCGTGCTCTGGATTTGTCTGCGTAGATCCAGCTTAAATAATGTCCGCTACGCTGTGAAAACTGATCGAAACTAGCGGACGACCCGCGGAGAGGTAAGCATGAACACGAGCAGCGCATCATCCCCGGCGACCCATGCTTATTCAAAGCTCGATGCACGCAGCATCAAGGCCATCGCATTCGACATGCAAGGTACGCTGCTGGATTTCTACGGCACGATTGTCGAGGCTGGGTCGAAGTTCGCCGTGAAGGACGCGGCGGCCGAAGGGTGGTCCGGCTTGCTGGCGCATTGGCGTCACGCGTATCGCGTGCAGCTGGATGAAGTCATCAACGGCACGACGAGCTGGCGCTCGACGGATCAGATCTACCGGGAAACCCTGGACACGGCCTTGCGAGCGTCGTCGTGGGAAGACGCGTTGACGCCGCAGGACCGCACTGAACTGAGCGCGGCGTGGAGCACGCTGAAGCCTTGGCCGGATACGCGACCGGGCCTGATGCAATTACGCGATCGATACACGCTTTCGACGCTTTCAAACGGTTCGATGTCGTCCCTCATCCACATCGTCAAGCAGCACGATCTGCCGTTCGATTGCGTGTTGACCGCCGAATTGGTGCGCTCTTCCAAGCCCGATCCGAAGGTGTACGCGCTCGCGCAGCGATCTTTCGGGCTGGATGCCAACGAGATCCTGATGGTGGCCTGCCACAAGTACGATCTCGAGGCCGCGAAGGCTTTTGGTTTTCGTGTCGCGTTCATTCCCCGGCCGCTGGAGTTCGGCCCGGGCGGCAACCCGGATACGGGCGATGAAGCCTGGTTCGACGCATTTGCTCCGAGCCTGACTGCTTTAGCCGAGCTATTGGACCGCTGAAAGGGCCGAGACGCCCTACTGCCCGAACCCGATCATGCCCGACCGGCTGAGCGTGACGTTCCTGCTCACGCCAGCCGGCGCATTCGCGAGCACCCACGCTGCCGACACTTCGCCGAACGGGTCCTTGCTCGACATGCCGTCGGTCGGCACGACGACCTTGAAGCCGCGCAACGCGGCTTCGCTTGCAGTGTACAGCACCGCGCCGTGCGCCATGGTGCCGGTCACGATCACCGTCTGAATCCCCCTCGACTTCAGCGCGGCCTCCAGATCCGTTCCGAAGAACTTGTCGACGCCCGACTGCACCACCGTTTCATCCCCGATAGCCGCGATGGACGGCGGCACAGCCTGCATCGTGCCCGTGCTCGTCAGGCTATAGACGATCATCAGGTTCGCGCGGCGTGCCTTCTTGAGCAGGTCTTCGACGTAGGGCAAGGAGGCCGCGCACGTCGGTCGTTCCTTCGTGTTGCAGGTGCTGGTATCGAAATCCAGCAGCAGCAAGGCAGTGTGAGCAGGATCGGTCACGGTGAACGGCTTCAACGGCGGCGGTGGCGGCATCTGCGTCGCTTGCCATGAAGCGATGATGTCGGCTTGTGCCGCGCTGTTGAAGGTAGAGAAAAGCGACAAGGCGCATAACACGCTCAGCACGGCACGCATGGTGTCTCCGGGTCGGCAGGGTCGAGGCGGGTCAGCGCCGGTCCGGTGGATTCTACGCGAGCAGCTAGCCGCCGGGTGCGGTTCGGCAGCGGACCCGCGTCTGGCGACAGGGCCGAAATCAGGTCACCCTTGTTGATCGTTGATTGGTCCAGCTGGGCGCCGCGACTCGACTTCAGGATCATGGCGCCGAATGCAGTACAAGACAGAGCGATATTTTGGCGTCTGGCGGCGATCCGCCACCACACCACCCAGTGATTCCGCGATGCGACGGCTCGCATGATTATCCTCAGCCACCGGATAGCTGAAACTCGAACGATCGAATTTCGCACTTGCCCATACGTAAAGGCAAGTCATTGCTTCCTGTCCGAATCCGTTTCCGTGGCAATCTTCACGAATCCATATGCCGAGTTCCGGCACGCTTGTCTGCAAGTCGTGCAGCCCAACGATTCCCAGGAAGCGGCGGTCGTGCTTCTCCCGGACCGCAAAGACCAGGTCCGTCTCGTTAGCGTATGCATGTATCCACGCCTCCCAGACCTTCGCGAATTCGTCGGGGCTTTCCGGTGGCTCCCATGCCATGTAACGCGTAAGCGAAGGCGTGATGCACTGATACGCCTCATCGGCATCGGCGAGAGAAAAGGGCTGGAGAAGCAATCTGAGGGATTGCGATCACGTTGATCTTCGTACACACGTCGCCGTTCGAATCGGCTATATCAGAAGCCCATCCAGCAGGAGATCCGCACGCTGGGCCACGCCGACTTTGGGAAGAATGCAGACCTCGTAGCCAAGCGCTGGATATGCGTCGAGAAGTCTCGAATACTCCTCTATCGCATCCTTGAGGCTGTGCCTTCGCTCCGGGTCCTGAACATCAATCTCCGGCCACGGTGGCGCCAGGAACACGCGCTGATGATAGCGATGCAGTCGCCCGAACTCTGCCAGGAGCGGCTCGCCGGTCAGGTATTGAAGGCCCGCGGCGGCATCGATCAAACCTCGATCGAAGAAGACCCAGCGATCCGCTTCTCTGCCCGATTCAATCGAGGCCCGATCTTCGAGCGCCATGGCAACGGCGCGACGCAAGAAAGCAACTGGATCAGTCCAAGGAAGCGCGGTGCGGTTGGCGCGTATCTCTGCCTCCACGATCCGTCTGCCAGGCTCCTCGACAACGGTATAACCGCGCCGCTTCAGCTCAGCCAGCAACGTGGACTTACCGCCGCCAGAACAACCGGAGATAACGACCCATCTGTTCATTCATATATCCACAAAACGCTTCGCATCTTCAGCGCCAAGCGTGTGCCGTGGAGCGCTGTTAATCCGTCATTCCAACCACGACCGCATATTGCCTCAATACTCGTCTCAAAACAAATATCCAGGAATAGGGAAGGCGCGTGCCGTCGCCCCCGCCTCTTCCGTCACACCCTACCGCAACCCATTCAATTCCCGCAACACATCGAACATGTGCGGCACATAAGCCTCGCCATGTCCGAGATTGGTCGCCAGCACATACATCTGCCGCACTGCTTCCGCGATCACCGCCGTCGACGACTGCGCCGACGCGAGTTGCGCATACGAGCGCATATCTTTCGCGGCATTGCGGATGGCGAACTGCTGACCGCTGTCGTCGCCTTCCAGCAGATACGGCATGATCCGATCGAAGGTCTTGCTGTGCGCCCCGCTCAGGCGGCACACGGCGGCGAATTCGTGCAGGTCGAGACCGGCCTTCGCCGCCGTACCGAAAGCTTCCGCGAGGATCGCGCCATTGGCCTGTGCGATGAAGTTATGAACCAGCTTCGCACAATAGCCCGCGCCGTGGCCGCCGAGATGATGCACGGTCTCCGCATACGCGGCCATCAATGGACGCACGCGGTCGAGCACGCCCGCCTCCCCGCCGACGAGCACATTCAAGCGCCCTTCGCGCGCTTCCTTCGGCGTGCGGTTCACCGGCGCATCGAGAAAGCTTGCGCCCTTCTTTTCAAACGCGGCGGCGGCTTCCTTCGCGAACTCGGGATCGGACGTGCTGCTGTCGATGACGATCAACCCTTCATGCGCGCCCGCAAGCAGACCGTCCTCGCGAAACACGACATCGCGCACTTGAGGCGTGCCGGTCACGCAGATGATGATGACATCGGCGTTGCGCGCCAGCTCGGCCGCACTGGCGCTTTCCGTTGCCCCCCGGGCGACGAGCGCATCGATCGCCGTGCGGCTGCGATGCGCGAGCGCCGACAGCCTGAACCCCTTATTGAGCACCTGGCCCGCGATGGCGCTGCCCATCAGTCCCAATCCCACCATGCCGACACGCTCGATGCGCGCCGCCGGTGTCGCTTCCTGTCCGGTCACGTTCATTGCAACTCCATCTCATGTGCCTGTTCCAGCGCTGCTGCACGCAGGCTCCACTTCACATACTGCCGATCCAGCGCGCCGATGCTCCCACAGCCCAGCAAGCCGATCACGCGATCGACCTCGGTCTTCAGTATCTCGATCGCGCGATCCACGCCCGCACGGCCGCCCGCCGCAAGTCCATACGTCGTCGCACGGCCGACGAGCACTGCATCCGCGCCATACGCCATGGCCTTGACGATATCGCCGCCGCGCCGGAAGCCGCCGTCGAGCATCACGGCAAGGCGCCCCTTCACGGCATCGACGACGTCGGGCAACACGTCCATGGCCGAGATGGAGCCGTCGAGCTGTCGCCCGCCATGATTCGACAGCACGATGCCGTCCGCGCCCAGCGACGCGGCGCGCACCGCATCGTCCGGATGCAGCAGCCCCTTCACGATGAGCCGTCCCGGCCAGCGATCACGCAGCCAGCGAATGTCCTCCCAGGACAACGACGGATCCAGTTCCTTCGCCAGCGCCGACGCCGCGCCGCGCACGCTGTCCTGCCCCGGCGGGAGCAGATCGCCAAGATTGGCGAAACGCGGCATGCCGTGCGGCCATAGCACGTCGAGCATCCAGCGCGGATGCGCGAGCACATCAAGCGTGTTGCGCATGTCGAGCTTGAGCGGACGCGCGTAGTTGCGCAGATCCCATTCGCGCTTGCCGTAGATGGCGCTGTCGGTGGTCACCACGAGCGCTTCGACGCCTGCAAGTTGCGCACGCTCCGCGAGCTTCGCCACGAAGTCGCGCGTGCGGTACATGTAGACCTGCATCCACACGCGTCCGCCCGCACGCTCGATCACGCGTTCGAGCGGCACGGTCGACGCATTGCTCAGGATGAACGGAATGCCGGCTGCAGCCGCCGCACCTGCCAGCGCGATGTCGCCTTCGTGTGACAGCAAGCCGCTGAAACCCGTCGGCGCGATCATGAACGGCGCCGCGCTGCGCTTCCCGAAGAGGTTGATGCCGATGTCGCGCTTCGAGACATCCACGAGCGAGCGCGGCCTGAACGCGATCTCCGCGAACACGTCGCGATTGCGCCGCAATGTGGCTTCCTCTTCCGCGCCGCCTTCCACGTATTCGAAGCAGAAGTTAGGCACGCGCCGCGCCGCCATCGCGCGCAAGTCATCGATGCTGTGCGCGCGGCGCGGGTCGTTTCCGGAATAAAGACGACGCTGCATGGTCTCGTCTGTCCTCAAACCGGCAGCTTCTTCTGATAGTCGATCGCCAGCACCACGATCATCTGGAACACCGCGACAGCGACGAAGAACATCAGCGCAAGGAAGTACGAGCCGGTCGTCTGCACGATATAGCCGATGAAGATCGGCACGAAGATGCCTGCAATATTGCCTACAAAATTCATGATGCCATTCAGCGTGCCGGTGCGCGCACGGGTGGCGAGCATGGCAGGCGTCGCCCAGTTGCAGCCGCCGCACCAGCGCAGGAAGAACAGCGCGACGCACAACAGCCCGACCACGGCGAACGGTGCGCGCACGTTGGCGACGCCGAGCATGGACGCGGCCACCGCGAATGCGCCGATCATCATCATGCTGCGATACACCAGGTTCGAACTACCGCCCGCCGCCTTCCACTTGTCCGCGAGCGATCCGGCGATCACTTCGCCGACGAAACCCGCGAAGAAGATGATGAAGGTCGCGCCGCCGAGCGACTTCAGATCGAAACCATGTGCCTTGTAGAGATAGGTCGGCAGCCAGGTCATCAGGCCGAAGAAGATCAGGTTGGTACACGTGTGGCTCGCACACATGCCCCACACGGAACGGAAGCCGAAGAAGCGCAGCATCGAACCGCCCGCTGCGGTCTTCGGCTCGCGTGCGTCCTCTTCCGCATGCGCGCGCTCGATATAATCTATTTCCGCCTGGCTGATCGACGGATGCTCGCGCGGCGTATTGCGGATGTACCACCATGCCCAGATGCCGCAGAGAATCGTACCGACGCCCGCCACGACGAACGCCGCGCGCCACGAGCCGAACCACGTCATCAGCGTCGCGACCACCACCGCGCCTACGCCCGAGCCCAGCGCGCTGCCTGCATCGACGATGGATGCGCCGCGCGTCTTCTCGTTCTGCGTGAGCCAGAGCGCGTTGAGCTTGCCGCCGCCCGGATAGATCGGCGCTTCCGTGATGCCGAGACCGAGACGCGTCAGCAGCAACGCGAACCAGCCCGTGCAGAGCGCGCCGAGCGCCTGGAATGCACCCCAGCCGATGGTCGCCCACGCGATCAGCGCACGCGGCTTCAGGCGGTCGGCGAGCATGCCCGAAGGCACCTGCATGAAGAGATAGGTCCAGAAAAACGAGCTGAGAATGAGGCCTTGCCGCTCGGGCGAGAGATCGAATTCCGCCGCGATGGCCGGCATCGCGACGGACAGCGCCGCGCGATCGATATAGTTGATCGACACGAGCAGCAGTAGAAGAAGAAAGATCTTCCATCGCACGCTCGTCATTCGGGCAGTCTGTACACCGGACACATCCATGTCCTGTCTCCTGATTGTTTTTGTGAAGTAAGCCGTAGCGGTGTGCCCTTATTGCGGGCGAAAGATGTTCAGCGGCCCCAGCGCAGCACGAGCGGATCCAGACGGCGCGCGACTTCGAGCAGGCCTTCGCGGATCTTCGGATGCACGGGCGCCAGCGGATGACGCACGGCTTCCGAGCCGATGACGCCGCCCTCCTTCATCAGGATCTTGCAGGCGGCAAGCCCGCATTGGCGGTTTTCGTAGTTGATGAGCGGGAGCCATTGCTGATAGAGCGCGGCCGCCGTTTCGCGATCGCCGCGCTGATGCGCATCGACGATCTTGCGAATGCCGTCCGGATAACCGCCGCCGGTCATCGAACCAGTCGCGCCTGCATCGAGATCGGGCATCAGCGTGATGGCTTCCTCGCCGTCCCACGGACCGATCACGCTGTCGCCGCCCAGCTCGATGAGCTCGCGCAGCTTCGCCGCGGCCTGTGCCGTCTCGATCTTGAAGTACGACACGTGCTCGATCTCACGCGCCATGCGCGCGAGAAACGGCGCGGACAGCGGCGTGCCCGCGACAGGCGCGTCCTGGATCATGATCGGAATGCGGAGCGCGTCCGACACCTTGCTGAAGAACTCGTAGATGCCCTTCTCGGTCACGCGGATGGTCGCGCCATGGTACGGCGGCATGATCATTACCATCGCCGCACCCGCGGCTTCTGCGGCCCGGCTGCGCTGTGCGCAAACTTCGCTGCTGAAGTGCGTCGTCGTGACGATGACCGGCACGCGGCCGGCCACGTGTTCGAGCACCGCGTGCATGATGGCGTCGCGTTCATTGTCGGTGAGGACGAACTGCTCGGAGAAGTTCGCGAGAATGCTCAGGCCGTTCGAACCCGCATCGATCATGAAGTCGATGCAGCGCTTCTGGCCGTCGAGGTCGAGTGCGCCTGCGTCGTTGAAAATCGTCGGGACGACCGGAAAGACGCCGCGATAGTGGCTATCGTTTGACATGCTGTTGACGTGTAAGAGTGAAGTGAAATGCGCTTATGTGATCGCGCCGATCTGCCAGGGCACGAATTCGTTCTGCCCGTAGCCGTGAATCTCACTGCGCGTGCGCTTGCCGGAAGCAGCGTCGAGCATCATCTGGAAGAGCTCGGCGCCCATCTGTTCGATGCTCTTCTCGCCGCTCAGAATGGGACCGCAGTTCAGGTCGATGTCTTCTGCCTGGCGGTTCCACAGCGCATCGTTGGTGGCGATCTTGAGCGAAGGCGTCGGCGCGCAGCCGTATGCCGAACCGCGTCCCGTCGTGAAGCAGATCAGGTTCGCGCCGCCCGCCACTTGTCCCGTCGCCGAGATCGGGTCATAGCCAGGCGTATCCATGAACACGAGGCCTTTCGCAGCGACGCGTTCGGCGTATTCATAGACTTCGACGAGATTCGATTCGCCCGCTTTCGCAATGCCGCCGAGGGACTTTTCGAGCACCGTCGTCAGGCCGCCGGCCTTGTTGCCCGCCGAAGGATTGTTGTTCATCGCCGCGCGGTTGCGCGCGCAGTAGTCTTCCCACCAGTGAATCCGCGCGACGAGCTTCTCGCCCACTTCGCGACTCACTGCGCGGCGCGTCAGCAGATGTTCCGCGCCGTAGATCTCAGGCGTCTCCGAGAGGATCGCGGTGCCGCCGTTCGCCACCAGCAGATCGACCGCCGCGCCCAGCGCCGGATTGCCTGAAATGCCCGAGTAACCATCCGAGCCGCCGCATTGCAGCCCGACAATCAAATGCGACGCCGGCACCGGCTGACGTTCCACGCGATTCGCCACCGCGAGCATCGCCTGCACGCGTTCGATGCCGTGCGCGATGGTCTTCGCCGTGCCGCCCGTCTCCTGGATGTTGAAGGTCTGCAACGAAGGCGCTTCCTCTAGCCCTTGCGTCTCCAGGAGGCGCGCGATCTGGTTCGTCTCGCAGCCGAGCCCGATCACGAGCACGCCCGCGAAGTTCGGATGCACCGCATAGCCGCCGAGCGTGCGCTGCAGGAGCGCGAGCCCTTCTCCTTCCGGGTCCACCGCGCAGCCCACGCCGTGCGTGAGCGCCACGACGCCGTCGACGTTCGGGAAGGCCGCGAGCGCATCGGGATGTGTGTCGCGGCGGAAGTGATCCGCGATAGCCCGCGCCACCGTGGCGGAGCAGTTCACCGAGGTCAAGATGCCGATGTAATTGCGCGTGGCGATGCGGCCATCGGCGCGCACGATGCCGTCGAAGATCGCAGGTGCGGCGGCGCGGGGCGTCGGACGGGCATCGACGCAGAACGCGTAATCGCGATCGAACTCGCCCATCGCGAGGTTATGAATATGAACGTGCTCGCCCGCCTCGATCGCGCGGCTCGCGAAGCCGATGATCTGGCCATAGCGCTTGACCGCTTCGCCCGCGGCGATGCTGCGCGTCGCCACCTTGTGGCCCGGCGGAATCAGTCCGGATACGGCGATGTTCTCGGCAGGAAGACGGGTGCCGCCGATGAGTTGTTCCCGTGCAATGACGACGTCATCGTCACGATGCAGGCGGATGACCAGGGGACGTGCAGCGGCTTCAGTGATGACGCCGCCGGAAGATGCGTGGGTATCGTGCATTGAGCTGGCCCGTCTGGCGGGTCTCTGGTGATTGTCTCCGGGGCTCAATATACGGGCGCCCTTCGGCCCCTGTATATTGAATTGTTTCCATCCCCCGATCACTTTTTCTACTCGCCGATGAAGACCGTCCAAATGCTGCTGTCGAGGTTGCGCATGAAGCAACTGCAACTTCTGATTGCGCTCGACGAACACAAGTCGCTGCACAAGGCGGCCGTCGTGATGTCGATCACGCAATCCGCAGCCAGCAAGGCCCTGCATGAACTCGAAACCATGCTCGATGCCGCGCTCTTCGAACGCTCCGCCTCCGGCATGATTCCGAACGCGTACGGGCGGCGCGTCATCGACTATGCAAGGCTGCTGACGACGGACCTGACGCAGTTGTGCCACGACCTGACCGACATCAAGGCGGGGCGCGGCGGACGGCTGTCCATCGGCGCGATCATGGGCGCGATTCCCGCGCACGTCGTGCCGGCGCTCGATGCGCTGCACGCGGAACGGCCGGACGTAACCATTGAAATCGTCGAGGACACGAGCGCGCGCATGTTGACGCAACTCGACGAAGGGCGGCTCGACCTGGTCATCGGGCGCTCGGCGGTCAGCGCGCAACCGGCGAAGTACCGCTATGTGAAGCTCGCCGACGAGCCCTTGTCCGTGGTCGTGGGTTATCGCTCGGCGCCGCGTTCGCGCAAGCCGCTCGACATGCACGACCTCGCGCATTGCCGATGGGTGACCTATCCGAGCAAGATGCCGCTGCGCGAACTGCTGGAGCGCGAGATGGATCTGGCCGGCATCGACATGCCGCCGAACACGGTCTCGACCGCCTCCACGTTCGTGACGGTCGCGCTGCTCAATCAGGGACGCGATCTCGCTTCGCTTTTGCCCACCGATATCGCCGACATGTTCGCGCGCCACAAGATGCTGAGCATCCTGCCGATTGCGCTGCGCTCGCCGTCGCAGACCTTCGGCATTGTCACGCGGCGCGGCAGCGTGCTTTCGCCGATTGCGGCGCGCCTTATCGAACTGCTGAGGGAGGGGGCGCGAGACTGAGCGAGCGAGCCTCCGGCTGGCATTGCGCCGCGATGCCCAGCACGATGGCCACGAATTCCTCCGCCGCCTGCGAAATGGTGTCTTCCTTCCGCGTCAGCACGCTGTAGTTCGACATCGTCCGCCGTATCGGCACGTCGAGATAGCCGAGCAGCCCGTGCTTCACGTATTTGTCCATCGCCGCCTGGGGTTGCAGGGAGATCATGTCGGTGGCCTGCAACAGTTCCAGCGTCGTGAAGATCGACGGCGTCTCCACGATGCCCACCGGCGGCAGCAAGCCCGTTGCCGCGAACGTCTCTTCGAACAGCAGCCGCATGGCGGTGCCCTGCGGGTACAGGATCCACGGCCATTCGCCCAGATCGGCAATCTCCATGCGCCGCCGCTTCAGCAACGGATGATGCCGCCCGACCACCACGCGCGCCGGCTCCGCCAGCAGATCGACCACATGGAATAGCGCCTGATGGCGCGGCTCGGTGGGCCGCCCGATCATGACGTCCAGCCGTCTTTCCTCGAGCCAGGTGGCGAGTTGATCGCTGCTCTGCTCGACCAGCCTGATGATGAGTCTCGGCCGCCTGCGCTGAAGCTCCTTGATGGCGGCCGTCACGAGTTGAGCGGCGGACGCCGGAATAAAGCCCACCGTGAGATGACCATAACCGCCGTTCTTTAACGTCGCGAACTCGTTCGAGAACTTGCCGAGATTGGACAGCGTCGTGGTGGCATAGCGCACCGAGAGCAGACCGAGGTCCGTGGGCCGCATCTCGCGCGGCAGCCGCTCGAACAGCGGCGCGCCGAACAGCGCTTCCAGGTCGCTCAGGATCTTGGTAGCGGCCGGCTGGGTGACATGCATCTGCTCGGCCGCGATGCGCAGGTTGCGCGTGCGTCCAAGCAGCTCCAGCAACTGGAGATGCCTGAAGCGCAGCTTGGGCAGCACTTGCGCAGCGGACAGCGTGGAATCTTGCGGCATAAGGGTAAGACCTAGGAAGGGAAACGCCGACTCATAACCAGATGGAATTGATTTTACGCAATTCGCGATTGGACCTTTATCGAAAGCCCAAAGGACAATTCAGACCGGCTTCCTGCAATCAGGCAAGCGGCAGTCTCCGAACAATTGCTTCAATCACTTTTACGGACACACTCACGATGAATGCACGAGTCCGATATCGCGCCGATGCATTGCAGGACTTCGCACGGCGTCTGCTCGTCAAGGCCGGCATGGAAGAGGTCAAGGCGCAAGCGGTCGCGCAGACGCTGCTGGACGGCGACCTGATGGGACACGACACACATGGCCTCGCCTTGCTGCCGGGTTATATCGGCGAGATCGAGCGCGGCACGATGACCTGCTCCGGCGAACCCGAAGTCATCTCGGAGCGAGGCGCAAGCCTTCTATGGGACGGCCGCCGTCTTCCCGGCCCCTGGCTGGTGTTGAGCGGCATCGATGCACTGGTGCCGAAGGCGCGTGAGCATGGCAGCGCGACGCTGGTGATCCGGCGCAGTCACCATATCGCGTGCCTGGCGAGTTATCTGGAGAAGGCCACGGGCGAAGGCTTCCTGATCGTGCTCAGCAGTTCCGATCCGGCCGTGCAGAGCGTGGCGCCTCATGGCGGCACGCGCTCGGTCTTCACGCCTAATCCGATCGCAGCGGGCATCCCGACGTCGGGCACGCCGTTCCTGATCGACATCTCGGCATCGACCGTGACGAACGGCATGACCGCGCGCCAGCACAAGGCCGGGCAAGTCTTCGAGGAGGCGTGTTTTCTCGATGCAGAGGGAAATCCGAGCGGCGATCCCGGCGTGCTGTCCGCCGATCCGCCGGGCTCCATTCTTCCGGTCGGCGGCATGACGTACGGGCACAAGGGCTTCGGGCTGGCGCTATTGATCGAGGCGCTGACGGGCGGTCTTGCAGGTCACGGCCGGGCCGATCCCGCCGATGGCTGGGGCGCCACCGTCTTCCTGTCGCTTTATGATCCGGCGGCATTCGGCGGCCCCGCCGCATTCACGCGGCAGATGGACTGGATCGGCGAAGCGTGCCGCGATAACCCGCCGCGTCCCGGCACATCGAGCGTGCGCATGCCGGGTGATCGTGGACTCGCGCTCAAGCGCGAACAACTGCGCGAAGGGGTAGCATTGCATCCGACCATCGCGCCGGCACTTTCAGCTTGTGCGCAGCGCTACGATATTCGGCTTCCGGAAGTCCTGGCTGGATGAAGGCAAGCGAGAGCCCAAGGCTCTCGCTTGTTGCACTGAGGTTATGCGTCCCGGCTGAGCGCAGCCGGAGGAATGGGGCCACGCACCAGCAGCCAGTAGCCGATGACGGCAACCGCCGCCACGCCTGCGCCTACGAACAACGCGGGCTGGAACGAGTGCGACTGCTGCACGATGAAGCCCGTGACCACCGGCGCCAGCGCGCCACCGAAGTAGCCGCCGAAGTTCTGCATGGCGCCAATGGACGCCGTGCAGTTGGCGGGCGCCGCAACCGATGCCGTCGCCCAGGCCGCGCTGCTCGATACGTAGAGCAGCAACATCGAGATCGAGATGAAGACAACCGCCAGCATCGCGCTGTGCGTGAGGCCGGTCAGGACCGTGAACACCGCGACGCCGGCCAGCGAGGCGGCCATCGGGTACTTGCGGCTGTTGATCGCGGAGACGCCCCGGCGCGCGAGCACGTCGCAGATCTTCCCGCCGGACAGGCTGCCCACGACGCCGAACAGATAGGGCACCGCCGCGACCCATCCGGACTTGGAGATGGTCAGGTGGAACTCCATCTGCAGGTAAGTCGGCAGCCACGCGTTGTACAGCCACAGCACGTAGATGGTGCCGAAGAAGCCCAGCAGCATGCCCCACGTCGTGCCGAACTCGAACAGGCGACGCCAGTCGCTCCAGGTCGGACGCGTCTGGGCTTCTCCTTCGACGTCGGTCAGATAGGCGCGCTCGCTGTGGGTCAGGTCCACTTGCCGCGGATCGCGGTGCACGAGATAGAAGCACAGCGCCACCACGAGACCGGCGATCCCCATGATGCCGAACATCCAGCGCCACCCCACGCTCAGCATGACGACCGTCAGGAGCGGCGCCGAGATCGCGGTGCCGAGCGTCGATGAACTGTTCCAGATGCCGGTCGCCGCGCCGCGTTCCTTCTTGCCGAACCAGTCGCGGACGACCTTGGCGCTCGTCGGAAATTGCGGCGCCTCGCCGACGCCGAGCACCATGCGCGCAGCGAAGAACTGGCTGAAGCTGGTCACGACGCCGCCGAACGCCTGCGCCACCGACCACGTCGCGAGACTGACGGCGAGCATGACCCGCGCGCCGAAGCGATCGACCAGTGCGCCGGCCGGCAATTGGGCAAACGCATAGGCCCACAAAAACGCGGAAAGCAGCAAGCCCATCTCAGCGACCGACAATCCCAAATCCTGGCGGATCAGCGGATTGGCGATGGACAGGGTGGCGCGGTCGATGTAATTGATGACACCGCTCAAAAGCAGCAGGGCCAGCGCGGTACGCTGGATGCGTTTGATCCGGGGTGAGGCCTGATCGCTGGTAGCGAGGTGATGGACGCCGCCGGCGTCTGACTCCGGCACGCGCGGCGCCGTGGAGGATTGCTCCATGGGAAAGTCTCCTGGATGTTTTGTTCTAATCGGCGAGGCCGTTTTATCGATCCGCACGCGCGCATTGCGGCATTGGACTGACGCACAATAGGTCCGCGACTGTTAGAAATCCAATCAATATTCCTCGTGAAGCAATTCCATTTGTTTATCGCGAACTAGGGGCAAACCCGAGCGCGCCTGGCGCCCGGGTCCTCATGCAAGATCAGAGATTCTCGTCCAGCCAGGTCGTGCGTTGCTGGAGCCAGTTCTTCACATAGTCGATCTCGCCTTGATACGAGCCGGTCACGACCGGATTCGGCCACACGGACTGGTCGAGAATCGGCCAGCGCTGGAAGTTGCGCGCCTCGCCTCCGCTCGATACGAGCGCCGCCGCGCTGGTATCGAAATACGCGGGCAAGGTATCGATTTGCGCGGCCTTCGCTGCCGCCCATTTGGCCCGCACGCGCGTCTCGAAGGTGGGATCCACACTCTTCATGCGCGAGATCCACTTGTTGTCGGCGATCCACCATCCAAGCGGATACTGCGCGCCCGAATAATTGACGTTGCCGGCGCCGATGTCGAAGTCCCAGAGCGGACCGAATTTCAGCTTGCCGCCGACTTCCTTGTAGAGATAGATGCTCGCATAACCTTGCGCATCCTGGTTCTTGAACAGCTCATTGACGAGATACCAGTTGATCAGCGCGGAGACGTCGAAGTATTTCTCATAGCCGGAAGCGGAATCCGTGGCGGCATCCGAGAACAGCGCATCCTCGGCGGCCTGCACGTATTGCCTGATGTACGCCGCCTGTGCATCCGACGCCGGCGACGGCGTATCGATACAGAGCGGAACACCATGCGTCGTGGTCCAGCATGAATCGCCATCCAGACGCTCGTTGATCTCGAGAATGAAGCCGGTATTCTCCGGAGTAACGGTGTTATCCGTGTCGGCGATATTGACGCGGTTCTTGTCCACACGGACCGATTCAACCAGATCGTAGACACCCAGGTATTCGCCGTTCAACGTCACTTCGACAGGCAGATCACGCGGCGTCCAGTCCATGCCGAGTCGCTTGCCCAGCTCGAAGGCCGCGCGATTGCGCAACAAGGTCTTGTCGGAGTAGTTCGCCAGCAGGACCCAGTTCTTGTCCTTGGGCAAGCCGAGCAAGCCGGCCTTCTCGTCGAGCTTGATCTTGTACGGCTTCTTCGGCATGTCCCAGGTGCTATGGCCGCGTCCGCGAATGGAGGCCCGGCCTGAATAGACGTAGTTGCTGTCGGTTTGCGCGATGCTGATCGTCGCGCCTACATAGTTCACTTTGTCGGCGATCGGTGCGGCGCCGTCTGTCGTGATGCTTACCTTGGCAGGCAGCAGGATGTTGCCGATGACGACCGGCGTGGATGCGCCGTTGTCCGACGTGGCAGGGGTTGAAGCGCCGGTATCGGTGCCTGCGGCTGGCGTCGTACCGCTATCGGCAGGTGGTGTCGACGATCCGGAGTCGTTCGCCTGCGGATTGTTATCCGGCGCAGTGCTTCCGCCTTGAGCAGGCGCCGACGCTTCCGGCGTTGCACTCGCTGAGCTCGTCGGCGATCCGCTTGCGCTGGTTGCGGGTGTCGATGAACTATCGCTGCCGCCTCCGCCCCCGCAGGCAACGAGAACAACCGACAAGAGCATGGATGCAAGCGTCGAAGATGAAAGAGGCTTGCGCGTTTTGGTCTGTGTGCCCGGTAACATTTCCAGCATGATTCTCCAAACCGTCCTTGTTATTCAAAGCTATGAGATGACAAAAGATCGCCTCAATAGCGCGTTGATGACAGTTTGATGACTATAAGGAAACGTTGGGAGTGTTACTGGAAGGTTAGTGAACTCTTACATTTGAATCGTCATTTACCGAGCAATAGCATCGACGTTCGTGATGCGGGGAAAAGTTACGAACAGAGAAGGAGATGAAGAAGTTATCAACGCTTGCCAGAAGCCTTCCCGCGCGACACCGGAAGCCTGACGCCGCGCATCAGCGCTGCAAGCGTGAGCTTTTCGAAGCGCGCCAGCATGACCGCTTCGGCATCTTGCAAGGTGGCCGAGAGATGCGCGTTCACGGCCTGTTCGACGAGACATTCCGGATGATCTTCGGAGACCAGATCGGAGAACAGAGGCGGCTCGCCCACCGCCCGATACACATCCAGCAGCGTGATCTTTTCGAGCGGTTGCGCCAGCGCCCATCCTCCGCCGTGCCCCTTCTCCGAGACAACCAGACCGCCGTCCCGCAATCCGCCGAACAAGCGTCTGACCACCACCGCATTCGTGCCAAGCATTTCGCCGAGCGCTTCGGAGGTCAATGGGCCATCCGCCTGCTGCAGGTGAATCAAGGCATGCAGGACGCGTGACAGGCGGCTATCGGTTCTCATGTCGGACGATCATCTCAAGAAACTTTTGAAGTTGCATGAAAGTGTAGCATGCGGCTATCATGAAACTCGTGAAGTTACTTGAGAGGACATCAGATGGAAACGCACTTCGATGTGATCGTGATCGGCGGGAGCTTTGCGGGACTCTCGGCGGCGATGCAGCTGACGCGTGCCAGACGGCGCGTGCTGGTGCTGGACGGAGGGCGGCCGCGCAACCGCTTCGCGCCGCATTCGCACGGCTTCTTCGGACAGGATGGCAAGACGCCGGCCGACATCATCCGCGACGCAACAGCACAGTTGCTGGCCTACCCGACTGCACGAGTCACGATGAGCGAAGCGCTCGCTGCCGAACGCGAAGCCGGACGTTTCGTGGTGACGTGTGCGGATGGAACTTCGTCGAGCGCGGATCGCCTGATCCTGGCTACCGGCGTGCGCGACGACCTGCCTGCTTTACCGGGACTCGAAGCACGCTGGGGACATTCGGTACTGCATTGTCCGTATTGTCACGGCTACGAAGTCGCGGACAAGCAACTGGGCGTGCTGGCGACGCACCCGCTTTCATTCCATCAGGCGATGCTGGTTCCCGACTGGGGACCGACGACATGGTTCACGCAAGGCATCGTCGAACCGACCGCCGACGAAACCGCATTGCTCGAAGCTCGTCATGTGCGGATAGAACGGTCGCGCGTCGTCGAGGTGCTGGGCAATGCGCCGGAGATGACCGGAGTGCGTCTCGCCGATGGCCGCGTCGTCGGCATCGATGCGCTCTTCGTGGCGCCGCGGACGCATCAGGCAAGCCCGCTCGCACAGCAACTCGGATGCGCGCTCAAGGAAGGCGCGCTCGGGCCGTTCCTCGTCGTCGACGACGGCAAGCAGACGAGTGTCCCGGGCGTCTTCGCCGCAGGCGATGCAGCGACGGAGTGGGCCAACGCAACGTTCGCCTCGGCTGCCGGCGTGACGGCGGGCGTCGCCGCGCATCGATCGCTCATCTTCGGGTTGTAGGCCGCAGGCAAACCATCAAAGATCGGTGGCCACGATCAGCAGCACTTCGGCCACCGCCGCACCCACCGAGCGAATCCGGTGCGGAATCTGCGCATTGAAGTAGATGGAGTCGCCCGTCGCGAGCTCGACCTTGTGCGTGGCGAACTCCATTTCTATCTTGCCGCGATGCACGAAGAGAAACTCCTCGCCTTCGTGCTCCTTGAACTCCGTCACCGCGAAGTCCTTCGAAGGCCGGATCACGAACGGCAGCATCCGCTTGTGCCCCGCGCGCGCGGCCAGCACTTCATACGCGGACCCGGCGCCCGCATCGGCCTTGCCCATCGGCACACGGTCTGCCACACGCACGACGGTGATGGCGTCATCGGCGGGGGCATCGTCGAATAGCTGATCCACTTCCACATGCAGCGCCTTCGCGAGCTTCAGCGCCACCGCCACCGACGGCACGCTCAACCCCCGCTCCACCTTCGACAGATAGCTCTTGGTCAGCTCCGTCTGGTCGGCCAGGTCTTGCAGACTCAGGTTCATCTGTCTGCGCAGAATCTTCAAGCGAAACACGGACACGCAAAAAATCCTCGGAATACGGGTTGCAAATGACACGTCGTGTCATATACTACACCCAGAGTCATAGGCGACACCGTGTCGCGACTTCAAGTCCGTATGCTACCCGAGGAATCCATGACTGCTCCCAACACCCTGAACCTCTCGAAGGCCGAACTCGTGTCGCGCTCGCACGAGCGGCTGAACACCTTGAGCGAAGGCACCTGGTCCGTGCGCGAAAAGCTGGCGCTGACCTGCCGCATCCTGTTCGATGGCGGCCACGACTCCGGCCTCGCCGGACAGATCACCGCCCGCGCCGAAGCCCCCGGAACCTACTTCACGCAGCCGCTGGGACAGGGTTTCGACGAGATCACCGCGTCGAATCTGCTGCTCGTCGATCAGGACCTCAACACTTTGGACGGCGCCGGCATTCCCAATCCGGCCAATCGCTTTCACACATGGGTTTATCGCGCGCGGCCTGATGTGAACTGCATCATCCATACGCATCCGCTGCATGTCGCCGCGCTGTCGATGCTCGAAGTGCCCTTGCAGGTCTCGCACATGGACCTGTGTCCGCTCTATGAGGATTGCGCGTTCCTGAAGGACTGGCCCGGCGTGCCCGTGGGCAACGAGGAAGGCGAAATCATCTCGGCTGCGCTGGGCTCGAAGCGCGCGGTATTGCTGTCGCATCACGGCATGCTCGTGACCGGCAAGACCGTCGAGGAAGCCTGCGGACTCGCGCTGCTGATGGAGCGCGCGGCACGCCTGCAACTCGCGGCCATGGCGGCCGGTGAGATCAAACCGATTCCCGCCGAACTCGGCCGCGAAGCGCACGACTGGATCAGCACGCCCAAACGCGATGCCGTCACCTTCGCCTACTACGCCCGCCGCGCGCTGCGCACGCACGGCGACGCACTCAGCTGACGCCGCCTCCATTCAGGCGGGCACATCAACATTCATCTCAAGAGGAAATCAGCATGGCATCGACGTTGTTCAAGGGCATCATTGCCTATCCGGTCACACCGTTTTCCGAGCGGGACGGCGCGCTCGATATCCCCGCGCTCGAACAGGGCATCGAGCGTCTCATCAAGGATGGCGTTCATGCCGTCGCGCCGCTCGGCAGCACGGGCGAAAGCGCGTATCTCAGCGATGCCGAGTGGGACGCGGTCGCCGATAGCTCGCTGCGCGCGGTGAACAAGCGCGTGCCGGTGGTCGTGGGCATCTCGGACCTGACCACGGCGAACGCCGTGCGGCGCGCGCGCTTTGCCGAGCGTGCGGGCGCGGATGCGGTGATGGTCTTGCCCATCTCGTACTGGAAGCTCAACGAGCAGGAGATCTTCGATCACTACGCGGCCATCGCCGGCGCAATCAGCCTGCCGATCATGGTGTACAACAACCCGGCGACGAGCGGCATCGACCTGACGCCGCAGATCATCATGCGGCTGGTGCGCGAGATCGACAACGTGACGATGGTGAAGGAAAGCACCGGCGACATTCAGCGCATGCACGCGTTGTATCGCGCGTCGAACGGCGAGCTGCCGTTCTACAACGGCAGCAATCCGCTGGCGCTGGAAGCGTTGTGCGCGGGTGCGTCGGGCTGGTGTACGGCCGCACCGAACCTGATTCCGCAGCTCACGCTCGACCTGTTCTCAGCCATCACGAAGGGCGCGCTCGATGAAGCCCGCAAGGTGTTCTACAAGCAACTGCCGGTGCTGGAGTTCATCCTCAAGGGCGGCCTGCCGACGACGATCAAGGCCGGCCTGAGAATCCAGGGCTTCGAGGCGGGCATTCCGCGCGCGCCGCTCAAGGCCTTGTCCGAAGCCGAGACGCAACGCCTTGCGGCGCTGCTTCGCGACATCGGCTGACGAGTCGATCAACGCGGCGTCGAACCCGCTGCCGTACTTGCGGCATGCATGTCAGGCCCGCTCTGCTTGCGTGCCAGCAAGAGCGTGATGATCGCGGACAATGCGAGCGTCGCCGCCACCACATAGAGACCCGCTCCATAACCGCCCGTGATCTTCTTCAGCCAGCCGATCGCGGACGGCCCGACGAAGCCGCCGAGATTGCCGATCGAATTGATCATCGCGATGCCCGCCGCCGCGCCCGCGCCGGAAAGGAACGTGCTCGGCATAGCCCACAGCGGCGCCTTGGCCGCGCTGATGCCGACATTCACGAGCACCAGCGCCCCGACGATCGCAAACGCGCTATGGGCATTCGCGGCCAGGATCAGTCCGATGCATGCCAGCACGCACGGCAGCACCACGTGCCATGTGCGTTCCTGCAAGCGGTCGGAGCGCCGCGCCCACCAGATCATCGCGAGCACCGCGATCAACGCGGGAATGGCCGCGAGCAGTCCGGTCTGGAGCGCGCCAAAGCCATACTGGTTGATGATGAGCGGCGCCCACAAGCCGAGCGTATATAAACCCGCCGACGTGCCGAAGTACACCAGCGCCAGCGCAAGCACCCGCACATCGCGCAACGCGGCGAGCGCCGCGCCCGTGTGACCCGCATGCTGGCGGCGCGCGTCGGCTTCCTCGCGCAGACGGTCGATGAGCCAGGTCTTTTCATCGTCGGCGAGCCAGCCTGCTTTCTGCGGCGAATCCGTCAGCGCACGCAGCACGACGAAGCCGAGCACCACGGCAGGCAGCGCTTCGATGATGAACAGCATCTGCCAGTCGGCGAGGCCGAACATCGGCGGCAGTTGCATGATGGCGCCGGAGAGCGGCGAGCCGATGGCCGTCGAGATCGGCGCGGCCGCCATGAACCAGGCGGCGGCCACGGCGCGCTGACGCGTCGGGAACCACTGGCTCAGGTACAGGATGATGCCGGGAAAGAAGCCCGCTTCCGCGATGCCGAGCAGGAAGCGCGACACATAGAAGCTCTGCGGGCCGGCCACGAACGCCGACGCCGCCGACACGATGCCCCAGCTCACCATCACGCGTGCAATCCAGATGCGCGCGCCGACGCGGTCGAGTATCAGGTTCGACGGCACTTCGAACAGAAAATAGCCGATGAAGAACAGCCCGCCGCCGAGCCCGAACGCGGCCGGCGAGAGGCCGATGTCGCGGTTCATCGTCAGCGCCGCGAAGCCGATGTTCACGCGGTCGAGAAAGCTCACGAAATACAGCAGCATGACGAGCGGAATGATGCGCCACATCAGCTTGCGCGATACGCGCGCTTCGATGTCGTTCTGCATGTGTCTCCTCCGGACGAGGCGGCGCCGTGCCCTCGCGGAGCCGGCGCTCGAAAGGAAATGTTCAGGCCGCGGCCGCGACTTTCTGCAGCAACGCGCAGACGGCTTCGGTGACTTGCGCGGTGGTCGCGGTGCCGCCGAGATCGCCGGTATGCAGCGCGGGATTTGCGGTCACCGCTTCCACGGCCTGCATCACGCGTTGCGCGGCCTCGTGCTCGCCGAGATGTTCGAGCAGCATCACCACCGACCAGAACGTGCCGACCGGATTCGCCAGACCCTTGCCCATGATGTCGAAGGCCGAGCCGTGGATCGGCTCGAACATCGACGGATAACGGCGTTCCGGATCGATGTTGCCCGTCGGCGCGATGCCGAGGCTGCCCGCCAGCGCGGCCGCGAGATCGCTGAGAATGTCCGCATGCAGATTGGTCGCGACGATCGTGTCCAGCGACTTCGGCCGATTCACCATGCGCGCCGTGGCGGCATCGACGAGTTCCTTGTCCCACGTCACATCGGGAAACTCGGCGGCGATCTGCGTGGCGATCTCGTCCCACATCACCATCGCGTGACGTTGCGCATTGCTCTTCGTGACCACGGTCAGCAGCTTGCGCGGACGCGACTGCGCCAGCCGGAACGCGTAGCGCATGATGCGCTCGACACCGGCGCGCGTGAGAATGGAAACGTCCGTGGCCGCTTCGATCGGATGCCCTTGATGCACCCGTCCGCCGACACCCGCATATTCCCCTTCCGAGTTCTCGCGCACGATCACCCAGTTCAGGTCGCCGGGACCGCAGCGCTTCAGCGGCGCGTCGATGCCGGGCAGGATGCGCGTCGGCCGCACGTTCGCGTACTGATCGAAGCCCTGGCAGATCTTCAGGCGCAAGCCCCACAGCGTGATGTGATCGGGCACGTCCGGATCGCCCGCCGAGCCGAACAGGATGGCGTCCTTGTCGCGCAGCGCGTCGAGGCCATCGGCGGGCATCATCGCGCCGTGCTGGCGGTAATGATCCGCGCCCCAGTCGAAGTCCTCGAATTCGAAGCGGAACGTGCTGACGGTTTGCGCGAGCGCTTCGAGCACCTGCTTGCCCGCGGGCACGACTTCCTTGCCGATGCCGTCGCCGGGAATGGTCGCGATGCGATAGGTCTTCATGGTGTCTCCATCTATGTCGGGTTCGAGTGGGTTCACTTTACCGAAGCGGGAGTGCATCAACTGGTGCTAGACTCAAGGCATCTTTAACTTTGAGTTGAAAGTGGGGATATGGCAGAGACCGTCCAGGCTGCGGACTTTTCGTTCTTTTCGACGCTGTCGGCTGCGGGTAGCCTGAGCGCCGCGGCGCGCGAGCTGGGCCTCACGGCGGCGGCGGTCAGCAAGCGTCTGGCGCAGATGGAGCAGCGCGCCGGCGTGCCGCTCGTCACGCGTACGACCCGCCGCATGATGCTGACGCCCGAGGGCGAGTTGTATCTGGAACGGGCGCGGCGCATCCTCGACGAGATCGACGAACTCGCCGAACTGCTCGGCAGCGCGCGCAAGAATCCGAAGGGGCTGCTGCGCGTCAACGCGACGCTCGGCTTCGGGCGCAGTCATGTCGGCCCGGCGCTCGCGCGTTTCGTGCGGCAGTATCCGCAGGTGCAGGCGCAGTTGCAGCTGTCGGTGGCGCCGCCCTCGCTCACGGATGACGCCTTCGACGTCTGCATCCGCTTCGGCGAGCCGCCCGATACGCGCGTCGTGGCCCGTAGGCTGGCGGCCAACCGGCGGCTGTTGTGCGCGACGCCGGAGTATCTGCGCGCGCACGGCATGCCGGCCACGCCGCATGACCTGACGCGCCACAACTGCATCGGCATCCGTCAGGGCGACGAAGCCTACGGCGTCTGGCGCCTGACATCCGGACGCGGAAGCGCGCGCAGGACGGAGGCGGTGCGCATCGGCGGGAATCTGACGACGAACGATGGCGAGATCGCCGTGAAATGGGCGCTGGACGGCCACGGCATCCTGATGCGGGCGGAATGGGATATCGCCGAGTATCTGAACGACGGCCGCCTCGTGCCCGTGCTGACCGACTACGAAACGCCCAACGCCGATATCTACGCGGTCTATCTGCAACGTCACCAGATGTCGACGCGGATTCGCGCGTTCGTCGACTTCATGGCGCGCACGTTTCAGGACGGCGGGAGCGGGCGCGGTTAATCACCCCCGCAGGATCACCGTGAACTTGGCGCCCCGCTGCGGCGTGGCTTCACCGATCTCGATCGTCCCTCCATGCGCCCGCACGATCTCCCGCGCGATGGCGAGACCCAACCCGCTGCCCTCTTCCTCCGACGCCCGGAAAAACGGCTCGAACACCCGCTCGCGTAGTTCCGCCGGAATGCCCGGGCCTTCGTCGAGGACGCAGACCTGCACGGCGTCGTCGACACGCCGCGCCTCGACCGTGACGCGCGTGCCGTCGGGCGAATAGCGGATGGCGTTATCGACAAGATTAGAAAGCGCCGCCGACAGCAACGGCTCGCTGCCTCTGACGACGAGCGCGGCATCATCGAAGGATACGGCCAGTTCTATCTCGCGACGGCTCGCCGCCAGCGCCAGCTTCTCCACCGCGCGCGCGATGACCTCCTTCAGGTCGACGGACTCGCGCTCGAAACGCGTGTAATCGGCCGATTCGGCCTGCGCCAGCATCAGCAACTGATTGATGAGCGCGACCATCGCGCGATTGCTGTGATGCATGGCCGCGAGCGTCTCGCGCACTTCGTCGAGATTGTGCTGACGGCGCGCGTACTGAAGCTGCGAGCCGAGCAGCGTGAGCGGCGTGCGGATCTGATGCGCGGCGTCCGCGATGAAGCGCCGCTGCGTCGCGCTCTGCTGCTCGATGACGTCGAGCGACGCGTTGAAGGCCGCGACCAGCGGCTGCAACTCGGCGTGGAGATCGGTGGCGTCGATGCGGTTGCGGCCCTGCCGGGGACGCGCGGTGAGCGCGGCGGCGAGCCGTTCGAGCGGCCTCAGTTCCAGCGCGAGACCCGCGCAGATCAGCGCCATCGCCACGGCGATGCTGCCGAGGATATAGGCGAGTTGCGGCTTCCACAGCGAGGCGACGAGCGCGTCGCGCGCCGCCTGCGTGCGTCCCACGGAGACGACCACCTCGACGGTGCGGCCCGCGTCGAACATCGGGCGCGTCAGCGACACCGCGCGCACCGGCAGTCCGGACACGCGCGCGTCGTACCACTGCGGCAGTCCGGCGAGCGGCAGGCCCGGAAAATCGGACGTGCCCGCGATCACCGCACCGCCTGCAATCTGCACGCGATAAAACACCTGATCGCCCTCCGGCGTGCCGACGATCTGGATCGTGCTCGGCGACACCGACGCCACCAGGTCGTCGCCGCTCCAGCGCACATCGGCGGCGAGCACGCGGGCGGCGGCCAGCAGCGCCGCGTCCTGCAGCAGGTCGGCGGTACGGCGCGCGTTCGCATGCGTGATCCAGGCCGCAATCAGGCCGAAGGCCGTCATCGGCACGATGAACCAGAGCAGCAGCCGCGTGCGCAGGCTACGCGTGCGGCTCTTCATGTTCCAGCAGATAGCCGAGCCCGCGCAGCGTGATGATCGCCGCCGTGCTCTTCTCGATCTTCTTCCTGAGCCGCGAGATATAGATTTCGATGGCATCGCCGCTCGGCGGCGCATCGCGGTCGTCCACCGCTTCCGCCAGCACCGCCTTCGATACGGTGCGTCCGGCCTGCAGGATCAATGCTTCGAGCACCGCGTGCTCGCGCGGCGTGAGCGAGAGCGCGTCGTCGTCGACGAAGAACTGGCGGCGGTCCATGTCGTACAGCAGCGTGCCGCAGCGCAGGCGGTTCGAGCGCACCGGCGCGTGACGCCGCGCCAGCGCCTTGATGCGCGCAACCAGTTCGCGGTCGTCGAAGGGCTTGACGACGTAGTCATCCGCGCCGTCGCTCAGGCAGATGACCTTCTCGCCGATATCGCCCGTGGCCGTCAGCACCAGCACGGGGGTGTCGTTGGCGCCGTCGCGCATGCGCCGCAGCACCGCCTTGCCCGACATCCCCGGCAGGTTGAGGTCCAGCAGCACGACGTCGTAACGTGTGCCGGCGAGCGACGCCTCGGCCGCTTCGCCGTCCGGCGCATGCTCGACGAGAAAGCCCTCGTCGGTCAGGGTTCTCGCGAGCCAGTGCGCCAGTTGATGATTGTCTTCTATCAGCAGCAGTTTCATTGCTCGGTCACGCCGTGCCACCTGTAGCCGTTGCGGGCCTCGCGGGAGCGGTACAGCACCAGTGTCGCCACCGCGCCGCACACGGCCGCCACGGCCATCCACGCGCCGGGCGCGGCCTTGTCGCCGGTGAAGTGAATCAGCGAGGTCGAGATGGCCGGCGTGAAGCCGCCCACCAGCGTGGCGAGGCTATAGGCCATCGAGAAACCGGTCGTGCGCACGTGCGCCGGCATCAGCTCGGTGAGCGCGACCACCATCGCACCGTTGTACCACGCATAGAGCACCGAGAGCCACAGTTCCACCGCCAGCAGGCGCTCGAACGAAGGCGCCGCGACCAGCCATTGCATCGCCGGATAGGCCGTGAGGATGGTCAGCACGGTGAAGAGCAGCAGGATGGGACGGCGTCCGAAACGGTCCGACACCGCGCCCGACACCGGCAGCCAGATCAGGTTCGAGAGACCCACGCAGACGGTGACGATGAGCGAATCCATCGACGACAGATGCAGCACGTTCTTGCCGAAGGTCGGCGTGTAGGTGGTGATCAGATAGAACGATGCCGTGGTCATGATGACGAGCCCCATGCCGCCGAGAATCAGGCCGGCGTTCTGCACCATCGACTTCATGATCTCGCTCATCGACGGATGATGCTTGCGGGCCGCGAACTCGTCGGTCTCGCGCAGCGTGCGGCGGATCAGGAACAGGAACGGCACGATCAGGCAGCCGATCAGGAACGGAATGCGCCAGCCCCAGGCGTTGACATCGGCGGGCGGCAGGGTCTGGTTGAGCAGCACGCCCAGCGATGCCGCGAAGATCACCGCGACCTGCTGGCTGCCCGACTGCCACGAGCAGAAGAAGCCGCGCCGGCCGGGTGTCGCGATCTCGGCGAGATACACCGAGACGCCGCCCAGCTCCACGCCCGCCGAGAAGCCTTGCAGCAGGCGCCCGAACAGCACGACCACCGGCGCCGCGATGCCGATGGCCGCATAACCCGGCACGAGCGCCACGCACGCGGTGCCGACCGCCATCAGCGAGAGCGACAGGATCAGCCCCTTGCGGCGTCCGTGCCGGTCCACGTAGGCGCCGAGCACGAGCGCGCCGATCGGCCGCATCACGAAGCCCGCGCCGAATACCGACAGCGCCAGCAGCAGCGAGACGAATTCGTTCTCGGCCGGAAAGAAGGTATGCGCGATGGCGCTCGCGTAATAGGCGTAGACGGTGAAGTCGTACATCTCCAGGAAATTGCCGCTGACCACGCGAAACACGGAGCGGAACGGCGATTCGGAGCGATTCGGAATATCGGTTTTCATCAGCATCCTCGGATAGCGAAAGGACGAGTTGGAGCACCGGCGACGCTTGGGCGTCGCCGGAAGAATTGGGAAAAGTTGAAACCTAGGCGATCGCCATCACGGCCTTGCCGGACTGACGCCGCTCTTCGAGCGCCGCATGCGCCAGTTCGACGTCGTCCAGCGTGTAGCGGCCGTTGATCTCCACACGCAGCGCGCCCTGCTGGATGGCGGCGAAGACATCGTCGGCGCGGCGCTGCACGGTGGCGGCATCGGCGAGATGGTCGGCGAGGCGCGGGCGCGTCAGGAACAGCGAACCGGCTTCGCCGAGTTCATAAGGATCGAGATCGCGCATCGGGCCTGTCACCGAACCGTAGTTCACCACCAGCCCGCGCACGCGCGTCGCGCGGAAGCTGTCGCGCAAGGTTGTCCTGCCGACGGCGTCGAACACCACGTCGACGCCGCGTCCGTCGGTCAGTTCGCGCACCCGGTCCGCGAAGCCGCCGTGCTCGTAGAGCAGCACGTGATCGGCGCCGCGCTCGCGGGCGATGGCGGCCTTCTCGGCGGTGCTGGTCGTCGCGAACACCTGCACGCCGCGCCGCTTCGCCAGTTGCACGAGCAACTGTCCGATGCCGCCGGACGCCGCATGCACCAGGCAGGTCATGCCGGTTTCGAGTTGCGCGACATCGTCGAGCAGATAGTGCGCCGTGGAACCCTGGAAGATCGCGGCGGCGGCGATGTCGTAGGCGATGCCGTCCGGCAGTCGCGCGAGGCGTGCGGCGGGAATCACCGCA
Source organism: Caballeronia sp. LZ034LL (assembly GCF_031451215.1). NCBI lineage: Bacteria > Pseudomonadati > Pseudomonadota > Betaproteobacteria > Burkholderiales > Burkholderiaceae > Caballeronia > Caballeronia sp. LZ034LL. The sequence continues at coordinate 468,854 of NZ_JARUXR010000002.1, read as the reverse complement.
TAGTCCGCATACGCGCCCCACGCGATGCACCACGCCACCCGGTCGCCCGGACGGCACGACGTGACGCCCGCGCCGCACTCCACCACCTCGCCCGCGCCTTCCATGCCGAGCGTGCACGGCAGGCGCACGGGATAGGTGCGCGAATCGCGATACTTGCCCTGACGCGTATGGACGTCCATGAAGTTGATGCCCGCCGCGACGACGCGCACCAGCACCTCGCCCGGCCCCGGCTTCGGCACCTCGATCTCGACGCGCCGCAGAACCTCCGGACCGCCGTACTCATGAATCTGAATCGCTCGCATGAGCGTGTCTCCGTTGTGATGTGGAATCGCGTTACTGCGCGGCGGCGACGAAGCGGTCGGTCCACGTGCGCGCGAGATCGACGTGCCGTGCCGATATTTCGGCATCGGCTTCGGCGAGGATCGCGAGCACCGTTGCGGGGGCGTCGGCGGGCATGCGTCCGTCGGTCGAAAAGGCCGGTTTCATGACCGTCAGCGCCTGCCGGTAGATGGCCGGGTTGTCGCCCTTCAGCGCCGCCGGCATCGCGGCCGCGATGTCCTGCACACTGTGCGTCTGGATGAAGCGCAGCGAGGCCAGCATCGCGCGCACCAGACGCGCCGTTTCATCCGGATGGGCGTCGATCCATTCGCGGCGCATGTAGAGACACGCGCCCACGTACGAGCCGCCCAGTTGCGCGCGCGAGTCGGCGATGCTGCGCAAGTCCACCAGCGGCCGCGCCACGCCGCGCGACAGAAGACGCGTGGCGGTGGGTTCCTCGGTCATGGCGGCATCGACTTCACCCGACACGAGCGCCCGCTCGAACGCCGCTTCGGTCGCGAGCGGCACCACGGTGTAAGCCCCGGCCGGCACGCCCGCGCGGGCCGCCAGATAGCGCGTGAGGAAATCCGTCGACGAGCCGAAACCGGTCACGCCGAGCTTGCGGCCTTTGACATCGGCCATGGTGCGCATGGCGCTTGCGCTGCGCGTCAGTTCGATCAGGCCCGCCGAGCGCCCCAGCACGATCACCGACTGCACGTCCATGCCACGGCTTTGCAGACCGATCGTATGGTCATAGAAACCGACTGCGCCCTGAATGGCGCCCGCGACGAGTTCGGTGGACGTGTCGATGCCCGCCGGCGACGACAGCACGCGCACGTCGAGGCCTTCGCGACGGAAGTAGCCGAGCTGGTCGGCGAGCATGACCGGCAGATAGATCAGCTTGGCGACGCCGCCCGTCATCAGCCGGATGGGCTCCGCGCGCGCCGCCTGCGCCGCGCACAGCGCGCTTGCCAAGGCAACGCAGACCAGCCAGCGGGCGAGCGATCGTGCTCGGAACGGCATCGGGAAAGTCTCCTGAACAGCTTCAAGGCGCTTGCCGAAACAATCGCCTGCAATGTCAGGAAGTATAAAAAACCGTGCCCTTCTGAAAGCTTTCCGCCGGGCAGGCGTTTTCTCCGTAGTTTCCCGACTCCCGTCAGCGCTGTCCGTCAGCGTTTGTCGTTCAGCTTGCGCCACAGCGTCGTCTTGCTGATGCCGAGCGCCCGGCACGCCGCATCGCGATCGCCGCCGTATTCGTTCAGCGTGGCGCGGACCTGATCCGCCTCCGCCGAGCGGCTCATCTGGCGCAGGCCGGGGTTGGCGTCCGCGTCCTGCGCCGTATCGAAGACTTCGGGCGCGAGGGCCGCGAAATCGTCCAGCGACAGCTTCGGCTCCCGCCCGCTCCGCCCCGGCAGATGCGCCATCTCCACGGCGACCCGTTCGATCACGTTCTGCAGTTCGCGCACGTTGCCCGGCCAGCGATAGGCGCCCAGCGCTGCCTGCAAGGGCGCGAGCGCCTTGCCGACCGCGTCGCGATCCGGCAGCCGCCCGCCGAGCGTTTCATCGCGGCTGGCCGCCTGCGCGAGCAGTTCGACGGCGAGCGGCGCGATATCGCCGGGCCGCGCGCGCAGCGGCGGCAACGCGATGCTCAGGATGTTGATGCGATAAAACAGATCGGCACGGAACGAGCCGTCCTGCACGGCCTGCGCCAGCGGCCGATGCGTCGCGGCGATCACGCGGATATCCACGCGCGTCGGTTCGGTCGAGCCGAGCCGCACGACTTCCCGCTCCTGCAATACGCGCAGCAGCCGGCTTTGCAGCGAAGACGGCATCTCGCCGATTTCATCGAGAAACAGCGTGCCGCGATGCGCCGCTTCGATCAGTCCCGCCCGGCCGCCCTTGCGCGCGCCGGTGAACGCGCCTTCCTCGTAGCCGAACAGTTCGCTTTCCAGCAAGGCTTCCGGAAACGCGCCGCAGTTGATCGCGACGAACGGAAAGTCCTTGCGGCGGCTCATCTGGTGCATGCTCTGCGCGACCATTTCCTTGCCGGTGCCGCTTTCGCCGAGGATCAGCAGCGTGGCGTCGGACGTGGCGTACTTGCGCACCAGCGTCTTCACGCGCTGCATGACGTCCGACTCGCCGACGATCGCCTCCAGCCGGTAGCGCGCGACGAATTCCTGTGCGCCCTGCCGCGCGCGCAGCGTCCGGTCCAGCCGCTCGACGGCGCGCGATTCCTGGAACGTGAAGAGCGTACCGCCGGTGGCGCCGTCCGCGCCGAGCGGGCCGCGATGGATCGCGTAGCTGACGCCGCGCACATGGCCGACGACATCCTCGCCATCCGCGGGCAGGATGCCGTCGAGCGCCGGCGCCACGTCCAGCAGCGCACGGCCGGCGACGCGGGCGGCATCGGGCAGGCCGAGCGCATCGAGCAGGCGGCGATTGATCGCTTCGATGCGGCCCTCGGCATCCACTGCCACGACGCCGTCGCGCAGATGCTGCAGCAGGTTGTCGAGCCGCGCACGCCGCCCGGCTTCGCGACGCATTGCCTGCGCGACTTCGAGCGCGGTCTCCAGCGCCGAGGCAACCGAGGTCCGCGAATAGAGGAACACCGACTGCATGCCGGCACGGGCGGCGAGATCGGTCACGAGGCCGGGGCCCACGACCACGTCGATGCCGCGGTCGCGCAGATCGAGCACGAGATGCTCCGCGTCCTGCGCCGAGCGATACGACTCGCAGGCCACGTCGATGGCATACGCCGCGAGAAAGCGGCGAATCTCCGGCGGCGTCTCGCCGTGCGTGACGAGCGCCATGCGGGCATCCTCGCGCCGCGCCTTGGCGAGCGCCTGCATCACGTCGAAGCCGGTCGGGCTGACGATCACCACCGGCACCGACACGCGCGTCTTCAGATACGCGCCGTTCGAACCGCCCGCGACGATGACATCGGGCCGCCCGCCGGTTTCGGACTCGATGCGCGTGACGGCGTCTTCATAGCCGAGCGGGATGGCGTCGAGATCGGCGCGGTCGGCGTATTCCTCGCCGACGTCCATGAACAGGTCGCGCAGCCGGCTGATGCCGACCGCCCAGATGCGGGGACGTGAGGCGGTTTCGGGTTTCATGGTGGGGCTGTCACAGGCATGGACGGAAACCCATAGCCTAACGCACGCATACCCATTTCGAAACTCGAATTTCATTTCTGAAATCAACCGACGCGCAAGGCAGTGAGCCAACTTCAGGCAAATCAACGGCTTACACCGCCTGCCCCACATGGCAGGGATTTTGCAAACGATCGGTGCCTTCCAAGGAGACATCAAACGTGAACTCAAACTCCCCACTCGAACAGACTGCCGGCGCGCGCTTCCGCCAGGCCGTCCGGGACGAATCCCCCTTGCAGGTCGTCGGCGCCATTACCGCCTATGCGGCGAAGATGGCCGAGGCCGTCGGCTTCAAGGCGCTGTATCTGTCGGGCGGCGGCGTCGCCGCGAACTCGCTCGGCATGCCGGACTTGGGCATCAGCACCATGGAAGACGTGCTGACCGACGCGCGGCGCATCACGGATGCGTCGTCGCTGCCGCTGATGGTCGATATCGATACGGGCTGGGGCGGCGCATTCAACATCGCGCGCACGGTCCGCTCGTTCATCAAGGCGGGCGTGGCGGCCGTGCATATGGAGGATCAGGTCGGACAGAAGCGCTGCGGCCATCGTCCGGGCAAGGAAGTGGTTTCGACGGGCGAGATGGTGGATCGCGTCAAGGCGGCCGTCGATGCCCGCACCGACGCCTCCTTCGTCATCATGGCGCGCACGGATGCGGCCGCTGTCGAAGGCATCGATGCCGCGATCGAACGCGCGGTGGCTTATGTCGAAGCCGGCGCGGACATGATTTTCCCGGAGGCGATGAAGACGCTCGATGACTACCGGCGCTTCAAGGCGGCGGTGCAGGTGCCGATCCTCGCGAACCTGACCGAGTTCGGTTCGACGCCCTTCTTCACCGTCGATGAACTGAAGGACGCCAGTGTCGATATCGCGCTGTACTGCTGCGGCGCATATCGCGCGATGAACGCAGCGGCGCTGAACTTCTATGAAACCGTGCGGCGCGACGGCACGCAAAAGGCTGCCGTCGACACCATGCAATCGCGCGCGGACCTGTACAAGTACCTCGGCTATCACGCCTACGAAGACAAGCTCGACCAGCTGTTTTCCGCCCAGAAATAACGCACCCAGGAGACGAACACATGAGCGAAGCAGACAACAGCACCGCCACGGGCGGTTTCAAGCCGAAGAAGTCGGTTGCGCTGTCCGGCGTGACGGCGGGCAATACCGCGTTGTGCACGGTCGGCCGCACCGGCAACGATCTGCACTATCGCGGTTATGACATTCTCGATCTCGCCAACACGTCCGAGTTCGAAGAGATTGCCTATCTGCTCGTGCACGGCAAGCTCCCGAACGCCGCCGAACTGAAGGCCTACAAGACCAAGCTCAAGGCCATGCGCGGCCTGCCCGCGAACCTCAAGGCCGCGCTCGAATGGATTCCCGCTTCGGCGCATCCGATGGACGTCATGCGCACCGGCGTCTCCGTGCTCGGCACGATCCTGCCCGAGAAGGACGATCACAACATCCCGGGCGCGAAGGATATCGCCGACAAGCTGATGGCCTCGCTCGGCTCGATGCTGCTCTACTGGTATCACTATTCGCACAACGGCAAGCGCATTGAAGTGGAAACCGATGACGATTCCATCGGCGGACACTTCCTGCATCTGCTGCATGGCGTGGAGCCGTCGAAGTCGTGGGTCGATGCGATGCATGTGTCGCTCAACCTCTACGCCGAACATGAATTCAACGCGTCCACCTTCACGGCGCGCGTGATCGCGGGCACGGGTTCGGACATGTATTCGGCGATCGCGGGCGGCATCGGCGCATTGCGCGGCCCGAAGCACGGCGGCGCCAACGAAGTCGCGTTCGAAATCCAGTCGCGCTATCTGAACGCCGACGAAGCCGAAGCCGACATCAAGCAGCGCGTGGAACGAAAGGAAGTGGTGATCGGCTTCGGGCATCCGGTGTACACGATCTCGGACCCGCGCAACAAGGTCATCAAGGAAGTCGCGAAGAAGCTCTCGAAGGAAGCGGGCGATACGAAGCTCTTCAGCATCGCCGAGCGCCTCGAAACGGTCATGTGGGACGCGAAGAAGATGTTCCCCAATCTCGACTGGTTCAGCGCCGTTTCTTATCACATGATGGGCGTGCCCACGGCCATGTTCACGCCGCTGTTCGTGATCTCGCGCACGTCGGGATGGAGCGCGCACATCATCGAGCAACGCATCGACAACAAGATCATCCGCCCGAGCGCGAATTACACGGGACCGGACAACCTGAAGTTCACGCCGCTGCGCGAACGCAAGTGAAGCGCATGTAACACCCGGGCCTTGCCGCCGCGCACGGCAGCAGGGCCTTTTTGATATCGTAGTCAACGTTCGACCCCCGACAATACCCTTGCAGCATGGCCCTTGAAACCAGACCATGCGATGAGCGAGACACGGCCATGAATACTGCAAACCGAAAACCTCTTCCCGGCACCCCGTGCGATTTCTTCGATGCGCGCGCGGCCGTCGACGCCCTCTCGCCCGGCGCCTATGACACCCTGCCCTATACGTCGCGCGTACTGGCCGAGAACCTGGTGCGCCGCTGCGATCCGGCGATGCTCGACGCCTCGCTGCTGCAACTGATCGAGCGCAAGACCGAGCGCGACTTCCCGTGGTATCCGGCGCGCGTGGTGTGTCACGACATCCTGGGCCAGACCGCGCTGGTCGATCTGGCCGGCCTGCGCGACGCCATCGCCGAACAGGGCGGCGATCCCGCCAAGGTGAATCCCGTGGTGCCGGTGCAGCTGATCGTCGATCATTCGCTGGCGGTCGAATGCGGCGGCTTCGATCCCGATGCGTTCCAGAAGAACCGCGCCATCGAGGACCGCCGCAATGAGGACCGCTTTCACTTCATCGACTGGACCAAGCAGGCCTTCGAGAACGTCGAGGTGATCCCGCCGGGCAACGGCATCATGCATCAGATCAATCTGGAGCGGATGTCGCCCGTGATCCATGCGATCAACGGCGTCGCGTTCCCCGATACGCTCGTCGGCACCGACAGCCACACGCCGCACGTCGATGCGCTCGGCGTCATTGCGATTGGCGTCGGCGGCCTGGAAGCGGAGAACGTCATGCTGGGCCGCGCGTCTTGGATGCGTCTGCCGGACATCGTCGGCGTGGAGCTGACGGGCAAGCGGCAGCCGGGCATCACGGCGACGGACATCGTGCTCGCGCTCACCGAATTCCTGCGCAAGGAGAAGGTGGTCGGCGCGTATCTGGAGTTCTACGGCGCAGGTGCGGCGAGCCTGACGCTCGGCGACCGCGCGACCATCTCGAACATGGCGCCCGAATACGGCGCGACCGCGGCGATGTTCTACATCGACCAGCAGACCATCGACTATCTGCGCCTCACCGGCCGCGACGAAGAACAGATCCGCCTCGTCGAGACCTACGCGAAGACCGCGGGCCTGTGGGCCGATACGCTTACGAACGCGCGCTACGAGCGCATTCTGCGCTTCGATCTGTCGAGCGTGGAACGCAACATGGCGGGGCCGTCGAATCCGCACAAGCGCCTGCCCACGTCGCAGCTCGCGGCGCGCGGCATCGCCGGCAAGTGGGAAGAGACGCCCGGCAAGATGCCGGACGGCGCGGTCATCATCGCGGCCATCACCAGCTGCACCAACACCAGCAATCCGCGCAACGTGATCGCAGCGGCACTGCTTGCACGCAACGCCAATGCGCAAGGCCTCACGCGCAAGCCGTGGGTGAAGTCGTCGCTGGCGCCGGGCTCGAAGGCCGTCGAACTCTACTTGCAGGACGCCGCCCTGCTGCCTGAACTCGAGAAGCTCGGCTTCGGCATCGTCGCGTTTGCATGCACGACCTGCAACGGCATGTCGGGCGCGCTAGATCCGGTGATCCAGCAGGAGATCGTCGAGCGCGAGCTGTACACCACCGCCGTGCTCTCCGGCAATCGCAACTTCGATGGCCGCATTCACCCGTATGCGAAGCAGGCGTTCCTGGCTTCGCCGCCGCTCGTCGTCGCGTATGCGATTGCGGGCACGATCCACTTCGACATCGAGAAAGATGCGCTCGGCACCGGCGCGAACGGTCAGCCGGTGTATCTGAAGGACATCTGGCCCGACGATGCGGAGATCGATGCGATCGTCGCGCAGAGCGTGAAGCCCGAGCATTTCCGCCGCGTGTATGAGCCGATGTTCGCGCTCACGCAGACGCGCGACGACGCGATCAACCCGCTCTACGACTGGCGCGGCCAGAGCACGTACATCCGCCGTCCGCCGTACTGGGAAGGCGCGCTGGCGGGCGAACGCACGTTGCGCGGCATGCGGCCGCTCGCCCTGCTCGGCGACAACATCACGACCGATCACCTCTCGCCGTCCAACGCGATTCTCGCGAACAGCGCCGCCGGCGAATATCTGACGAAGATGGGCCTGCCCGAAGAGGACTTCAATTCGTATGCGACGCATCGCGGCGATCATCTGACGGCGCAGCGCGCGACCTTCGCCAATCCGACGCTCATCAACGAAATGGCCGTGGTCGATGGCCAGATCAAGAAAGGCTCGCTGGCGCGCATCGAGCCCGAAGGCAAGGTCACGCGCATGTGGGAGGCCATCGAAACCTACATGGAGCGCAAGCAGCCGCTCATCATCGTCGCGGGCGCGGACTACGGCCAAGGCTCGTCGCGCGACTGGGCCGCGAAAGGCGTGCGGCTCGCGGGCGTCGAGGCGATCGTCGCGGAAGGCTTCGAGCGGATCCATCGCACGAACCTGATCGGCATGGGCGTGTTGCCGCTCGAATTCAAGCCGGGCGTGAACCGCGTGACGCTCGCGCTCGACGGCACCGAAACCTATGACGTGATCGGCGCACGCACGCCGCGCGCGGACCTCATGCTCGTGATCCAGCGCAAGAACGGCGAACGCGTGGAAGTGCCCGTCACGTGCCGGCTCGATACCGCCGAAGAGGTGTCCATCTACGAAGCAGGCGGCGTGCTGCAACGCTTCGCGCAGGACTTCCTGGAATCGTCGAAGGCTGCCGCCTGACGCGCCGTCTATTCTTTCAAAGGATTCGATTCACATGGCACACGCACCTCAAATCAGGATCCCCGCGACCTACATGCGCGGCGGCACCAGCAAGGGCGTCTTCTTCCGCCTGAACGATCTGCCCGAGGCCGCACGCGTGCCCGGCGCGGCGCGCGACACGCTGTTCATGCGCGTGATCGGCAGCCCCGACCCGTACGGCAAGCAGATCGACGGCATGGGCGGCGCGACGTCGAGCACGAGCAAGACGGTGATCGTCTCGAAGAGCACGCGGCCCGGCCACGATGTCGATTACCTGTTCGGTCAGGTGTCGATCGACAAGGCCTTCGTCGACTGGAGCGGCAACTGCGGCAATCTCTCGGCGGCGGTGGGTCCGTTCGCGATCGGCGGCGGGCTCGTCGATCCGGAACGCGTGCCGGACAACGGCATTGCGATCGTGCGCATCTGGCAGGCGAACATCGGCAAGACCATCATCGCGCATGTGCCGATGACGAACGGCGCCGTGCAGGAAACCGGCGACTTCGAACTCGACGGCGTGACCTTTCCGGCCGCTGAAGTGCAGCTCGAATTCCTCGATCCGGCAGCCGAGGAAGAAGGCGCGGGCGGCGCGATGTTCCCGACGGGCAATGTGGTCGACGATCTCGACGTGCCGGGCATCGGCACGCTGAAGGCCACGATGATCAACGCGGGCATTCCGACCATCTTCCTGAACGCCGATGCCATCGGTTACACGGGCACCGAGTTGCAGGACGCCATCAACGGCGACGAAGCGGCCTTGAAGCGCTTCGAGACCATCCGCGCGCACGGTGCGCTGCGCATGGGGCTCATCAAGAGTCTCGATGAAATCGCCACGCGCCAGCACACGCCGAAGGTCGCGTTCGTCGCGCGGCCGGCGGCGTATACGGCATCGAGCGGCAAGCAAGTGGGCGTCGAAGATGTGGACGTGCTGGTGCGCGCGATGTCGATGGGCAAGCTGCATCACGCGATGATGGGTACGGCGGCGGTGGCCATCGGCACGGCGGCGGCGATCCCCGGCACGCTCGTCAATCTCGCGGCGGGCGGCGGGGAGCGTCAGTCAGTGCGGTTCGGGCATCCGTCGGGCACGCTGCGGGTCGGCGCGGAGGCGGTGCAGGCGGAAGGTGCCTGGCAAGTCACCAAGGCCATCATGAGCCGCAGCGCCCGCGTGCTGATGGAAGGAAATGTGCGTGTGCCGTTCGAAAGCTCGAACTAACGCGTCACGCTTCTTCCGGCAACAAGGCCAGCAGCAGGCGCCGCAATTCACGGCCCTCCGCTGCTGACAGCCTTGCGGTCAGGATGCGCTCCACCTGCTCCACGCGAGGCCGCAGCGTCGCAAGCTGCTTCTTGCCGGCGGGTGTCAGCGAGAGCACGTAGCTGCGCTTGTCGACAGGATCGTCGGAACGCTCGATCAGCTCATTGCGGGCCATGCGCGCCACGAGTTCCGCGATGGTGGAGCGGTCAACATCGAGTTCGTCGCCGAGCTGACGCTGGTTCACGCCCGGCGTGCGTTGCAGGATTTCAAGCGCGGCGTATTGCACGCTGGTGATCTCCGTCGACACCTCGCTCTGCCAGACCGCCAGATGCCGCTGCTGCGCGCGCCGCACCAGACTGCCGGTGAATCGGGAAAGGGCGGCGGGGAAATGAGTTTGAGCAGGCACGGTCGACGGGATCAAGCAGTGGAACGGGTTCGGAACAGCGGACGCAGGAATGCGTTCAGTTCATCGAACGCATCGAGCGGCAGCACATGCGCCACGTATTGATCCGGACGGACCACGATAAGCGCACCCCGTTCGCGATCGATGCCGCGCGCGTCGAAGATATCAGCCGACTCGTCGCGCGTAAATACCTTTTCATAATCCACCAGCCCGTAGCGGCCCTTGCGCGGCAACAGCAGCGCATGCAAGTCCTGCAAGCGCACGTCGCGATGCGGAGTCTGCAACACCGCGCGCAGATCGATGACGCTGTCGATGTCGGCATCAGGTGGCGTGATGTCGCGCAGCCATGCAGCCAGATGCTCGCAGAGCGCATCGAACGCCTGGACGCTTGCATCCGCGAACGCATACAGACGCCAGCGGCCATCGGCGAGCGCTGCGTGACCGAGGTGCATCGGCCTGGCATCGGCGATGCGGATCACCGGCGCCGAATGAAAGCGCGTGCCGATCGTGAAGCCGCGCGCGAGCGTCTGATGCGTCGTCTCGCCCGTCAGCGGACCTGGCCGGTAATGCGTGGCAACGCCCGCCGTATAGCGGCCCGCGCGCACGAAATACGCCTGCAACTCCGCCGGATCCACGCCGCCCGCTTCCGGATGCGCCGGGTCTTTCGGCGGCGCGGCCATCATCGCGGACCATTCTTTGTCGAAGTCGATCAACTCCTGCGCGACCGGCTGGCGTTCATCGGAATAGGTGCGCAGCACGCTGGCATCGCTGCGGCCCTGAAGCACTGCGCCCAGCTTCCAGCCGAGATTGAAACCATCCTGCATCGACACGTTCATGCCCTGCCCCGCCTTCGCGCTATGCGTATGACAGGCATCGCCCGCGATGAACACGCGCGGTTCGCGCGATGAGCCATCGGGCGTCATGGCGTCGTCGAAACGTTCGGTCAGACGCTGGCCCACTTCATACACCGAGAACCACGCGACTTCCTTCACGTCGAGCGTATAAGGATGCAGGATGCGCTGCGCCGTCTCGATGATGCGCTCCACCTCGATCTGTCGAATGCCGTCGCGGTTCTCCGGCGTCACTTCGCCGAGATCGACATAGAAGCGCACCAGATAACCGCCCTCGCGCGGGATGAGCAACAGATTGCCCTTGCTCGCCGATTGAATCGCGGCCTTGAGGCGAATGTCGGGGAAGTCGGTCACCGCCAGCGCATCCATCACGCCCCACGCGTGATTCGCGGCGTCGCCGTTGAGCGTCTGACCGATGGCCGCACGCACGCGGCTGCGAGCGCCGTCGCAACCCACGACATAACGCGCGCGGACCTTCGTCTCTTCACCGGCACGCTCCCCTTCCGTGCGCTTCAGCGTGACGGTAAGCGGATGATCAGAAGCGTCGTCGCGCGTGACATCGACGACTTCGAGCGCGTAATCCGGTTCGAGGCGCTGCGCGGAACGATGCATCAGATCGAGCAGATAGGCCTGCAAGCGCGCCTGATTCACGATCACGTGCGGAAATTCGGACATGCCGGTTTCGGTATCCTGAACGCGTCCGGTACGACGAATCGCGTCCCGGTCAGCGGCATCCGGCCGCCAGAACACCGTTTCGTTGACCCAGTACGCTTCGCGCAGCAGCCGTTCGCTGAGGCCGAAGGCATGGAACATTTCCACCGTGCGGCACGCGACCCCGTCCGCCTGCCCCATCAGCAACGGTCCCGCACGACGTTCGACGATGCGCGTGGTGATCGACGGAAACTGCGCCAGCTGTGCCGCGAGCACGAGTCCAGCCGGACCGCTGCCGACGATGAGCACATCCACCGCGTCTGGCATTGCAACGTGCGGCGCGCCTTCGGCCGCGGGTTCGATGCCCGGATCGTCCGTGCGAAAACCGTTGAGATGAAATTGCATGATGTCTGCCTCCACAAGGTCTCGATTTCTCTGGATCGAAATATACTCCGTATGCCAACTATATCCAAGAATTTATCGGAGCCCTGCGGTTTACCCGGAGAAGGCTGATCGACTGGTCTTTTTTGAGCCGACCGACGCCCGGGCGCCGGTCCAACGTGAAGTCAGGAAAGCCGCGGCGCCTTCCTGTGCTGCGTCCCGCATTCATACGCGTAGGCATAGCCGAGCAGCGCGCCCTCGTCCCATTGGCGTCCGACGAAGATCAGGCCGAACGGCGAACCGGATGCGTAATATCCAGCCGGCACCGCAATGCCCGGCAAGCCCGCGATATTGATCTCGCCGACGGTCGTTTCCTGGATGACTTCCTTGCCACGCAGCGACGGAAGCTCGCTGCGCATTTGCGGGAACACGAGCGCATCGAGACGATGCTGGCTCATCACGCTGTCGAAGATCGTCAGATAGCGCGCCTTCAGTGCGACGAATTCCGGCATCTTTGGCGGCAGCGACGGATCGGCCAGCGCAGTGCGGAAGTCCGCAAGGCTATGCAGATAACGCAGCACGCCTTCAGGTCCGAACGCATCTTCATCACGTGTCGCTTCGGCGAATTCCGCGAACGTCTTGAGCGCCGCATCCTTGCCCAGCCGTTGCAGATACTTTTCCAGATCGTACGGAATCGATTCGAGTCCACGTGCATCGAAGTGTTCGAGCGGCGGCGTCGGCTTGCGCAAGTCAGCGAAGCCCGAACCGGCGAACGGATCCTCGATCAGCACCGCGCCCAGTTCCTCCAGTTCCCGCTGCACGCGTTCATAGAGCGCGGCGGCTTCGTCGGAGAGCGCCTGCGTGCGCCAGCCCGGCCCATACAAGCCGATGCGCTTGCCCTGCAACGCATCCGCCGCAAGCGCCGCTGCATAACCTCCAGCAGGCTGCCGCCCGACGCCCGCCAGCGTCTTCGGGTCTTCGCTCGAATATCCCGCGAGCGCATCGAGGCAGAGCGCCGCGTCGCGCACGGTGCGGGCAATCGGCCCCACTACATCGCGATTGCCCGACAAGGGTACGACGCCCGCATTCGGCACTAGTCCGATGGTCGGCTTGATGCCGACGAGATCCTGCGCCGACGCCGGGTTCTGGATCGACCCGCCCGTTTCCTCGGCGAGCCCGAGCACCGCCATGCCTGATGCCACCGCCGACGCCGTTCCCGCGCTGCTGCCGCCGGGTGCGCGGTCGGGCATCGGTACGTTAAGGGTCGGGCCTGCCCAGCTGTCGTTCGCATGCGTGCCCGTGTGGCTCAGGATGGGCACGTTGGTCTTGCCGAGCAGGATCGCGCCCGCGCGCCGCATGCGTGCGACGACCGGCGCATCGCGGGCCGGCATCAGGTCGACGCCGCCATGCTTGCTGTAAAGCTTCTTCCATCCCGCCGTGGTCGGAAAGCCGACCATGTCCATCGGATCCTTGATGACGACCGGCACGCCGGCAAGCGGCCCCAGCACTTCGCCGGCAGCGCGCCGCCTGTCGATCTCGCGTGCATCGTCGAGTGCGGCGGGGTTCAGCAAGATCAGCGCGTTGTAGCGCCCGTTATCGCGCTCGATCCGCTCGAAGCAGGCCTGCGCCAGTTGTTCCGCCGTGAACGTGCCGGCCTTGAAACCCGCCTGCACGGCTTCGACCGTGAGCGTGTCCAGATCGATGTCCATCGCACTGCCTCGTTCCATTCGCTGCTCCTGTTGAGGTGGTGTTCGAACGCGCGACGCTCAAAGCTGCACGCCGCGCGTGAGCGCGCCATCGACGACGAAGTTCGCCCCGCTCACGAAACTCGCCGCCGGACTCGCGATGAACGCCACCGCGTTGGCGATTTCCTGCGGCCGGGCCATGCGTCCGGTCGGATTCAGAGCGAGCGCGCGTTCGAACAGCGCGGCATCGTTATGCTCGATCCAGTCCCACACGCCGCCTTCGAAATACACATTGCCCGGCGATACCGTATTCGCGCGAATGCCCTTCGCGGCCAGCTGGTTCGCGAGCCCTTGCATGTAGTGAATCAGCGCGGCCTTGAAGACGCCGTAGGGACCGGCGGCGAAATCGATCTCGCGTCCCGACACGCTCGATATCGCGACGATCGAAGCCGCCTTGCTTGCCTCGAGGAAAGGCATCGCGGCATCGACGAGATTGACGGTGCCCAGCAGATCCGTCTCGAACTCCTTGCGCCACGATTCAATGTCATTGCCGATGGCGAGCGCGCTCACATTGGCGACGACGATATCCAGCCCGCCCCAGTCCGCCCCGACGCGCGCGACCCATGCCTTGAGCGCGGCGCCATCCGCCACATCGACGGCCGCGCCCGATGCACGCGCACCGCTCAATTCGGGCAGCGCCTCCGCAGTGGTTTCAACGGCGGCCGCATCGCGCGCACAGATGGCGACGTCCGCGCCTTCCGCCGCCAATGTCCGCGCAATCGCCAGCCCGATGCCCTTGGTGCCGCCGGTCACGATCGCCTTCAAGCCCTTCAGTTGCAGGTCCATGTTCGCCGCTCCTGTGCATGTCGGTCAGACGCCGGGACGGCGCGCTCACGCTTTCTCGCGCCCGTCCCCGGAACTCATGCCGCGCGCAATCTGCAACACCTCGCCCGCCTGGATGACGGAGTGGCAGATGTCGTCGATGGTCACGCGCTTCTCCATTGCCTGCGCGCGCAGCATGTCGTAGGCCTCGCGTTCGCTCACGCGATGCATGATCATCAAGATGTTCTTGGCTTCCTGCAGATGCCGGCTGTCGAGTAGCTTTTGTTCGAGCTTCGCGATGCGCTGCGCATGCTGACGCGCGCGCTTCGAGTGATACAGCGCCATCACCACCGTGGAGAGCAGCCCCGAAGCGCGCACCGGCGTCGTGACGATGCCGTCCGCGCCGAGCTTGATGGCCTGATCGATGAAAGTCGGATTCTCGTAGGCCACCACGCAGATGACGGGCGGCGCATCCGGTCCGGACCACTCGCCGCAGGGCGCGCGCTCTTCCGGCAGCAACGCGCGGAACACGAGATCCACGCGCTCCGGCAAGCTGTCCAGCGGCGGCCAGCAACGCTCCACCTGGAAGCCCATGCGCCGCAGGTGATTGGCGAGCGTCTGTCCATCGTTGTCGTCGGGATGGAAGACGAGCACCCGCGCATGGCGCTCGAGGATCGAACTGGTGAGGCTCCGCTGGCCTCGGTCCGGGCGCGCGCTCACGTCAGGAGTCCCGTGTGCTCAGCTTCGTGACCCAGTCCCCGAGCGTCTGACGCGTCATGTAGGGATCGGGCCCGACGGCGAACTTCGATTCGCGCAGGATGGTGAACTGGCCGTCCGCCGAAGCGCGGCCAATGCGCGGATAGAGCGCCATGTGATGATTCACCGGATCGATGCGCACACGCCCTTGCGGCGCATTGAACTCGGAACCGAGCAGCTGCGGCATGATGCTCGCGAGCTTGTCGGAGCCCGCGCGCGCGAACGCTTCCGCGAACATGTGCATCTGATAGTAGGCGGCTTCCCAGTTCATGTCGGTGGGCGTGTGCGCGCCGTAGCGCGACTGATGCAGCGCGACCGCACGATGGTTCTCCACCGTGTCGATGCTCTGGAAATACGGCGCGGCCGTGATGTGGCCGGTGGCGCTGCCGGGCTCCATCGCGCGGATTTCCGTCTCCGAGGTATTGAGGCTGCCGATGGGCATGCGGGCCGGATCGAAATCGGCGTGCGCGTAGGCATCGTACAGATACGGCACGGTCTCGCCGATCACGGTGCAGAAGATCCAGTCAGGCGCCTTGCGGCGGATATCGGCGATGACCTGCTCGAACTGCTCGCGCGTGGCGTCGAGCGGCAGATAGCGTTCGCCGAGGATCGCGCCTTCGGGATGCTGGAGCAGCAGCTCCTGCATCGTGCGATTGCATTCGTACGGATAGACATAGCTCGACCCGACGAAATACACCCGCGCGCCGAAGGTCTCGGTCATGAAGTCCGCGAGCTGCACGCCGTTCTGATTCGGCGACGCGCCGCTATAGATGATGTTGTCCGAGTACTCGAAGCCCTCGTACATCTGCGCATAGATCAGCAGACGGTTGTGCTTTTCGACGACCGGCAGCATGGCCTTGCGGCTCGTGGACGTATAGCCGCCGAAGATGGTGTTGACCCCGTCCTTCAGGATCAGCCGCTCCGCCAGTTCGCGGAACGCGGCCGGGTCGGAGCCGGGGTCATAGTGCAGCGCGACGAGTTCGCGTCCGCCAATACCGCCGCGCGCATTGATCTCGTCGACGGCGAGACAGGCGCCTCGCCATTGGGACTGCTCGAGCAGCGCGGTCGAACCGCTGGTCGAGCACAGCAGGCCCACTCGAATGGGATCGGACAAAGCCATTTCTTGACACGCTCTCTTGTTTGCGCGAAGCCGTGGCCTCGCGCCTGGGTCGTCTGGTGCTGTCTGGTGCCGTCTGTTACCGTTTCTTCCGACTGAATGATGCGTTACTTCAGATAGTGCTTCGCGACCATCGCGCCAACCGTGTATTTTGGATCGACAAAATTGCCGAGGCGCACGCGGCCCACCTGACTCAGCATCATGTACGCATCCCACTTGTCGAAGCCATACTCGGCGGCCATCCACAACACCAGCTCGCGATAGGCAATGCGCGTGGCATCCTCCAGCGGCCGCGCGCTGCCGATGCTCATCAGCGCATCTTCATTCTCGAGCCTCGGCCAGTCGATCCGCCAGCCCTTGATCAGGTCCACGCGCACGGTGGTCGTGCTCTGATACTCGACGGCGGTGCCGCACACTTCGCCGTCGCCCTGGCAGGCGTGCGCATCGCCGATGAACAAGCGTCCGCCCGGCGAGCGCACCGGCAGATACGTGATGCTGCCCGGCCCCATGTCCGGCACGTCCATGTTGCCGCCGTGATTATCAGGCGTGAGCGAGTTGATCGAATCGATTTCCGGCGAAAGACTCAGCGTGCCGATATGCGGCTTGTACGGCAAGGTGTTGCGCTTGCTCCAGTACACGTTCTCCTCGTCGATCCTGATCTTGCGCACCACTTCCGGCAAGGGCTCGTTGAGCAGCGCAGTGTAGTCGGTGCCCGTCAGGCCGCCGAAGTTCGGGATCATGCAGCAGAAGCCGTGCGGGTCCGGGCCGCGCGGCGCCATCTTCTCGATGTGCACCGCGACCACGTCGCCCTTTTCCGCGCCCTCGATCATGATCGGCCCGTTCTGCGGATTGAGGAACGGCACCTGCAACACTTGCGACGGCTTGTCCGTCTCCTCCTTGATCTTGCCTTCGAAGGCATCGCGCGTTTCCACCACGATGCGGTCGCCCGGCTTCACGTGCAGCACCGGCTCCGAGTACGGACCAATGGTGTAGTGATAGGTCTTCTGCATCTGCTCGGTGAGATGATGCTCCACCGGCTCGCGGCCCGCGCCCTGGCCGCGCTTCATCATGATCGAGTCCTCAAGCCATTTCATGTTCCGCTCTCCGTCACAGTGCCAGATACTGGCGAATGAGTTGCTCGTCCCCGAGTTGCGCGGGACTCAATGTCTCGACAATGCGGCCCTTGTCCATCACACAGCAGCGTGTCGCGATGCGCTCGACCATGCCCATGTCCTGCTCGACCAGCACCACGCCAATGCCGGTTTCGCGCGCGATCTGCTGCAAGGTCTCGCCGATCAGATCGACGATGGACGGCTGGATGCCCTCCGACGGTTCGTCGAGCAACAGGACCTTCGGCGCGCTGATGAGCGCACGCGCAATGGCGAGTTGCTGCTGTTCGCCGCCGCTCATGGTGCCCGCCTTCTGCGCGTAACGCTGCTTCAGGATCGGAAAATAGTCGACCACCCGCTCGCGCATCTGCGCGGCCTTCGCGCGGTTCGCCTGCGCGCCGACCTGAAGGTTTTCCGCGACCGTCAGCGCGCCGAAGATCTCGCGGCCCTGCGGCACATAGCCCATGCCCTGCTGCGCCCTCACGTAGGGCTTCTCGTGGCCGATGGCCGTGCCGTCGAGGACGATCTCTCCAGCATCGAGCGGCACCAGTCCGATGAGCGCACGCATCAGCGTCGTCTTGCCGACGCCGTTCCGGCCGATCAGCGCCAGCACCTCGCCCCGTCCGATGCTGAGCGACACGCCGTTGAGCACGCGTCCACCGCCATACCCCGCTTCCACGCCCGACACTTCGAGCAACGCGCTCATTTCTTTTTCCCCAGATACACTTCGGCGACATCGTCGCGCGCGAGGATCTCGTCGAGCGGGCCGTCCGCCAGCACGCTGCCGCCGTGCAGCACCGTGACGCGCGACGCGATCTGCTTGACGAAGGTCATGTCGTGCTCGACCACCATCATCGTGAGCCCGGCCGCCGACAGCCGCTTGATGAGTTCGCCCGTCGCATGGGTTTCCTCGACCGACATCCCGGCCACGGGTTCATCGAGAAACAGCAGCTTCGGCTGCAACGAAACCGCCATGGCGATTTCGAGCCACTGCTTCTTGCCGTGCGACAGATTGCGCGCGAGCACATGCTCCTCCTGCTCCAGCATGAAGCGCTGGAGCAGGTCGTCGAGGCTTTCGGGGCGGTCATCGCGGGCGCGATGCAGCGACAGTTGCAGATGCTGGCGCACGCTGAGATCGGGGAACACGCCCGGTATCTGGAACTTGATGCTCATGCCCAGGCGGATGCGTTCGTGCGGCAGCACATGGCTCATGTCCTCGCCGAGAAACATCACGCTGCCTTCCGATGGCCGATGCTCCCCCGTGATGAGCTTGAAGAAAGTGCTCTTGCCCGCACCGTTCGGCCCGATCACGCAGCGGATCTCGCCCGCGTCGATGCTGAAGTCGATGCCGTTGATGACGTGCGCGCCGCCGAAGTGCTTCTTGAGCCCGCGCGTTTCCAGCAGCGTGGTCATGACTTGCCCTCCTCGCGCTTGAGACAGGGGCCGCCGTGGCGCGCGCCGCCGCCCGCGCGGCCGGCGAGCCGTCCGAGTTGCCGCGTGACGAACGGCAGCAGCCCTTCGGGCGCGGCCAGCACGACAATCAGCAGGATCGCGCCGAGCAGGATCAGCGCGTACTGGCTGCCGTACACGGCGAGATTCTGCGAGAGCCAGACCAGCAGCGCAGTGCCGAGAATCGTCCCGCCGATGGTCTTGCGCCCCGATGTGGCCACCCAGATCACCGGCATGGCGGCGGCCGTGAGGCCCATCGTCGATGGCGTGATGTAGGAGCCCCAGATCGTGTAGAGCGCGCCCGACAGACCGCCCAGCGTGCAGCCGAGCACGAACACGAGCCACTGATGACGGCGGATGTCGACGCCCAGCATCTCCGCGCGCTGCGGGTTCTCGCGGATGGCGATCAGCGTGAGGCCGAACGGTCCGTCGAGCAGCTTGCGCATGACGGCGTACACCACGATCAGCAGGATCAGCACGAGGTAGTAGAAGCTGGCGTTCTCCAGCGTCAGCGGGCCGCCCGGCCAGGGAATCGTCAGCGGCGTCATACCGCCCATGCCGTTGTAGCCGTTGAGCCGCGCCTCGCCGATCGCCCATTGCGGCCCGGCGGTCTGCGCCATGAAGGTTTCGAGCACCAGCGTCACGGACAGCGTGACGATGCCAATGAACACGCCCTTGATGCGGCCATAGAAGATCATGTAGCCGATCAGCGCGGCCGCCAGCACGCTGACCACGAGCCCCGCGCCGAGACCGAGCCACGACTGGAACCAGTAGTCGCCATAGTTCAGCGTGAAGATGCCGTAGCTATAGCCCGACAGCCCGAAGAACGCGGTCTGCCCGAACGACAGAATGCCGCCGTAGCCCCACATCGCGGCGAGGCCCATCGCGCTGAAGGCCCACAGCAGGCAATACGCGAGATTGCCGCTGGTAGTTGCATCGACAACGAGTGGCAGGCACAGCGCAACGAGCCAAGGCAGCACGCGCAGGACCCGCGCGCAGGCGCCGGGCGCGGCGCTGGAAGCCATTCCGGTTTGCTTCATGCAGGCCTCCTAGCGCAGGCGGGTAAAGAGATTGCCGAGGCCTTGCGGCATCAGGCGGATCACGACGATCACCGTCAACAGCAGCCCGATCTGCCCGAACAATTGTCCATAGGAAGCCGTGAGCGCGGTCTGAATGATGGCGAGGACGCCTGCGGCCGGCGTCGTTCCGGCAATCACGTTCGCGCCGCCCACGACCACCGAGACGAAAGCCTGCACGATGAAATTGCTGCCCATGGTGGGCACCGCCGTCATGGTCGGGGCATACAGCGCGCCCGTGAGGCCGGCAAGCCCGGCGCCGAGCGCGAAGGTCAGCGTATAGAGCCGGTCCGTGCGCAGGCCGAGGCATTGCGCGATGCTCGCGTTCTGGATGGTCGCGCGGGCGCACACGCCGTAGTTGGTCTTGAAGAACAGCAGATAGAGCCCGAAGAGAATCGCGAGGGCAATGAGCGGCAGCACGGCGCGATAGGTCGAGAACGAATATTCGCCGAGCGAGAAGGAACCGAAGGGCGTCGCGATGCCTTCCATGGACGGCCCCGCGACGAGCAGCATGGTCTGCTGCACGATGAGGCTGATGGCCCAGGTGGCGACCACCGAATCGAACAGGCGGTCGTAGAGATGACGGATCACGAGCCGTTCGACGATCACGCCTGCGCACGCCGCCGCGAGCGCGCCGAGCAGCATCGCGAGCGGCAGCGGCAGGCCGCGCTTTGCGGCGATGAGGGTGACATAGGCGCCGCACATGATGAACTCGCCGTGCGCGAGATTGATCACGCCCATCATGCCGAAGATCACCGCAAGACCGAGCGCGGCGAGCACCAGGTAGGCGAAGTTGTCGCCGAACTGGTAGACGAGCGAGTAAAGCGTGGTGAGAGTGGCCATGCATGCTCCACGTTCAGGAAGACGCGCGCGCCGCGTCAGGCAGCGCGCGCCGGCTTCGGATCAGGACTTCTTGGGCAGGTTCGACGGCGTGTACTGGCGATGATCCGGCTTGTTCGGCAGATCGCAGCCGACCTTGCCGAGCCAGTACGGCTGCACGTCGTCCCATACCTTCGGAATCTCGACGCTATGGTCTTCCTTCACGTGCACCAGGTAGATGGTATGGCTCGCGTGATGGCTCTTCGGGTCGATGCAGACCTTGCCCTGCGCGCCCGTCGTGCAGATGTCGCCGCTTTCCAGCGCCCGGCGCACCGCATCCTGGTTCGTGGTCTTGGCCTTTTCGACGGCCGCCTTGTAAAGATAAATGGCGTCGTAGGCGTTGGCCGCTTCCTGGTTGATGTACGGCTCGTTCGGGAACTTGGCGTGGAAGCGCTTCTTGAAGTCATTGCTTGCCGGTGAATCGACTTCCTCGACATAGTTCGCCGTCACATACATGTCCTTCAGTGCCGGCGGTTTGAAGCGCTTGTGCTCGTAGGCCTGGCCGACGTTGACCGAACTGGCCATCGGCAGGTTCAGGTGCGCCGACGCCTGCTGCTCGTAATACGACGCCTGGTTTGCGCCGACCAGCAGCGTGACCACGAAGTCCGGCTTGGCCTTCTGGATGTTCTGGATGGTCTGGCCGAACTGCGACACGGACAGCGGGATGAATTCCTCGCCGACCATCGTGCCGCCGTTCTCCTTCACGATGTTGCGCACCCATTCCGCCGAGATCTGCCCGAAGTTGTAGTCGGCGGCGATGGTGTACACCTTCTTGCCGTACTTCTGCATCATCCACGGAATGAGGGTGGAGAACTGCTGCTCGGGCACCGCGCCGGTCACGAAGGTGTTGGTGTCGCAGACGCCGCCTTCGTACTGGTTGTCGTACCAGTAGAGCTGATGCGCGCGGTCCATGATCGGACGGATGGCCTCGCGCGACGCGCTGGAGAACGCGCCGAAGATCACATCGGGCTTGTCGGTCTGCACGAGGCGCCGGGCGAGCTCCTGGAACTTGGTGTTGTCCGACTGCGTGTCGTAGGCGATCAGCGTCACCGGACGTCCAAGAATGCCGCCCTTCGCGTTGATCTCCTCAACCGCGAGTTGGGTAGCGTGGATCTTCGGGATAGTGGCCAATGCGAAGTTTCCCGAAGCGTCCTCCAGCAAGCCGATCTTCACGGGATCGGCGGCGCTCGATGCGAGCGAGGTCAGTGCAAGTCCTGCGGTAAGGGCGAGACGCATCCAGCCCGACGGCTTCAGCAACATGCGGGTTCTCCAGAAGTGGGCGCTTGAACGGGAAAATTCGGACAAAAAAAAGCCCCCTGACGAACGGTCGGTTCGTCAGGGGGCTTCGGTGCCGGGTCCTCGGGCGGACATCTTTGTCGGGCCGCGAGGATGAGCCCAAGTCTAAGGCGCTGAATTTTTGCTTGTCAACCGCAATCAAAAATCAAAATTGGGCGAGGTTCCGGATTAGACAGGGGCTGCAGGGGCTGCATGGACTGAAGCAGCGCGCGCAATCCGCACTGACGCGGCTTAGTAATCCCACAGAACCGGCACGAAGCGGAAGCCTTCCTTGTGCTTCGCCACGTGACCGATCGACGGGAAGGCGACGTGCGCGGCGGCCAGCAGGCTGCCGGTCTGCACGGCTTCATCGAGCAAGGCCACACGCACTTCCGCGGCCTTCTCCGGGTCATGCTCGAAGCCATTCTGCCAAAGCGGATGGTCGAAGTTGACTTCGAAAATCGCATCGCCGACAAAGGTCAGTTTCTCGCCATTCGATGCGATATCCACGACGCAATGACCCGGCGTATGTCCGCCCGTCACGCGTGCCGAGACGCCCGGCGCCACGTTCGTGGTCCGATCGAAACGAACCAGGTTTTCGCTGTAGAGCTTCACGAATTTCGCGGCGGCTTCGCGCAGCGCCGGCGGCACCGTTTCCGGCATCACCGTCTTGCTGAAGTCGGGATTCTTCCAGAACTCGACTTCAGCAGCCGCTACGTGAATGCGCACGTCGGGACGCAGCTTGCCCTTGATGCCATCGACGTTCAGGCCGCCGACGTGATCCATGTGCATGTGCGTCACCACGATATCGGTGATCGCTTTCAGATCGATGCCGGCGGTTTCGAGGCGCATCACGGATTGCCCGGCGCGCGTGAAGTATTCGAAGCCGTCGCCCACGCCCGAATCGATCAGGATCAGTTGCTCGCCGCTGCGCACGAGCGCGATGTTGAGCGCCCAGTCGAAGCGGTCGCGCTGCAGGAAGCGGCTGTCGAACCAGGCGTTGCGATCCGCCTCGCTCACGTTGGTGGACATGGTGGACGTCGGCAGCGGCAGGACGCCGTCGCTGATGAGGACCACATCCACGTCGCCGATACGCACCGCGTAACGCGACGGCACGAGTTCTCCCGAAGCCTGCTTGCCCGGACTCGTGATGACCGGCTGCACATTGCGGGTGGTCTGGCTCATGTTCGCTACTCCTTCTGTCGATGGGGAAACGCCGCACGGGGCGACGACGTTGGCACGCTGCGTTTGCTTGCATGCCGATCAGCTGTGCGACGAAGTGTAGTCAGGAGCAGCGGACGCCAGTAGCGTCGCGGAGGGGACCGTGATGTTGTTGCGAGCGCAACAATCAAAGGAAGAAAAAGGCCTGAAGAAAGGCCGCGTGCGTCACCCGCGCGGCGACCATGCGCCGCGTTCGAACTCCGACTCCAGGAACTCGACGCATGCCTTGACGCGCGCCGACGTCGCGAGCCGCGCCGGATACACGGCGAAGATATCGGCGGGCTGCGTGACCTCGGGCAGCACCTGGATGAGCCGGCCGTCGTCGAGGTACGAACGGACGTTCCAGATCGAGCGCAGCATGATGCCGCGACCCGCCAGCGCCCATTGCACGGCGGCTTCACCATCGTTCGATGCAAGCGCGCCGCTGACCTTCACGCGTACGTCCGCGCCGTTCACGGCGAAGCGCCACACGCCGAACGGATGATCGCGTTCCTTGATGCACAGGCATTCGTGCGCCTGCAATGCCTCGATGCTGTCCGGTGTGCCACGGGTACGCAGATAGTCCGGCGACGCGCACAGGATCCGATGGTTGGTCGCGAGACGCCGCGCGATCAGATGCGGCGCGATGTCGTTGCCCACGCGGATATCGAGGTCATAGCCTTCGGCCGCGACATCGACGATGCGGTCGAACAGGTCGAGCCGCACGTTCAGTTGCGGATGCGTTTCGATGAAGCGCGCCAGCACCGGCGCGACCACGCGCCGTCCGAAGCCGAAGCTGCTCGAAATGCGCAGCATGCCGCGCGGCGCGCGCTTGACGCCGGAGACATCGTCGATCAGCTGATCCGCATCGTCGAGCAGTTGCTGCGCGCGCCGGTAGAGACGCTCGCCGGCTTCGGTCATTGCCACGCGCCGCGTCGAACGGAACAGCAAGGGCGCATCCAGCGCGCTTTCGAGCAACTGGATGCGCTTGCTGACATACGCGGGCGACACCGACAGAAAATCCGCCGCCGCGGCAAAGCTCGCTTTCTGCGCGACGACATGGAAGACGCGCAGATCGTTCAGGTCGACATGACGGTTCAATCGAGCCCGCCCTCGCACACGTACTTCACCGAGAGATAGTCGTCCAGCCCGTAGCGCGAGCCTTCGCGGCCATAGCCCGATTCCTTCACGCCGCCGAAGGGCGCCGCCTCGCTCGACACCGCGCCTTCGTTCGCACCGACCACGCCCGCTTCCAGCTGCCCCGCCACGCGATGAATGCGCCGCGCATCGCGCGTGTAGAAGTAGGCAGCGAGGCCATAAGGCGTGTCGTTCGCCGCGCGGATCACGTCTTCCTCGCGCTCGAAGCGGAACAGCGGCACGACCGGCCCGAAGGTCTCCTCGCAGCACACCGCCATGCCGTCTCGGGCATCGAGCAGCACGGTCGGCGCATAGTAGTTCGGACCGAGCGCATCGAGCTTGCGGCCGCCGGTCAGCACACGTGCGCCGTGCGAGAGCGCATCGTCCACGTGCCGCGCAATCTTCTCGACCGCGCGCGCGTTGATCATCGGG
This sequence comes from Caballeronia sp. LZ034LL, assembly GCF_031451215.1. NCBI lineage: Bacteria > Pseudomonadati > Pseudomonadota > Betaproteobacteria > Burkholderiales > Burkholderiaceae > Caballeronia > Caballeronia sp. LZ034LL. The sequence goes on along the minus strand of NZ_JARUXR010000002.1, from coordinate 443,914 downwards.
CCGATCTGCGCGGCATCGTCGGTGGCGGGGCCGACCTTCAGCGACGCCACGCGCTCGCCCAGCTTGCGCGCGAACGCTTCATAGACGCCGGCCTGCACGTACACGCGATTCGGACACACGCAGGTCTGCCCGCCGTTGCGGAATTTCGAGGCCATGAGCCCTTCGATGGCCGCATCGAGATCGGCGTCATCGAACACGATGAAGGGCGCGTTGCCGCCCAGTTCGAGCGAGAGCTTCTTCAGCGTATCCGCCGACGCCCGCGCGAGATGCTTGCCCACCGCCGTCGAGCCGGTGAAGGTGATCTTGCGCACGCGTGCATCGGCGAGCCAGTCGGCCACTGCCGCGACGCCGTGTTCGCGCGAAGCCGCGATCATGTTGAGCACGCCATGGGGCAGGCCCGCTTCGAGCGCCAGTTGCGCAAGTGCCAGCGCGGTGAGCGGCGTATCCTCGGCGGGCTTTGCGACCACTGTGCAGCCCACCGCGAGCGCGGGCGCGATCTTGCGGGCGATCATCGCGAGCGGGAAGTTCCACGGCGTGATCGCCGCGACGATGCCGATAGGCTCCTTCACCGCGCTCATGCGCTTGCCGCGCTGCTGCTGCGGAATGAGATCGCCATAGACGCGCGGGCCTTCCTCCGCGAACCATTCGACATACGACGCCCCATAGCGCACCTCGCCGCGCGCCTCGGCCAGCGGCTTGCCCTGTTCGGTGGACATGATGCGCGCGAGATCTTCCAGGTTCGCGAGGATCAGCCCGTGCCAGCGGCGCAGGATGGCTGCGCGCTCGCGCGGCAGCGTCGCGCGCCAGGCGGGCAAGGCGCGGGCGGCGGCATCGGTGGCGGCGCGTGCATCGGCGGCGCTGCTGTCGGGGACCTCGGCGAAGCGTTCGCCATTGGCGGGATTGATGACCGGATAGCGTCCGCCTTCGGCCGCCCCGCTCCAGGTACCGTCGATCAGATTGCCCGTGCGCACCAGCTCTGGTCGCGTCAGTTCGAGAAACATTGAATGTCCTTGAGATAAGTGCCGTATTTCAGTTTCAGCCGGCTTCATTCGGCCCGCGCGAACACGGTGCCGGATTCGTGCATCGCGTCGATTTGGGCATCGGCATAGCCGATCTCGCGCAGCACCTCACGCGTGTGCTGGCCGAGCAAGGGCGCCGCGAGCCCCGACTGCGAGGCATTGCCGTTCGAGAAACGGATCGGCAGGCCGATGCCCTTCACGTCGCCCGCGAGCGGGTGGTGCGACTCCACCACCATGCCGCGCGCCTGCGCCTGCGGATGTTCCAGTGCCTGCGAGACATCGAGCACCGGACCGGCGGGCAGGCCCACTTCATCGAACGCGCGAATCCATTCGTCGGTGGTGCGCGTCATCAGGCGCTCGGTCAGCAGGCGCACGAGTTCGTCGCGATTGGCCATGCGTCCGGCGTTGTCGGCGAAACGCGGATCGGCGGCGAGCTGCGGCATGTCGAGCACCGACAGCAAACGCTCGTAGTTGCTCTGGTTCGCCGCGCCGATGTTGATCCAGCCGTCCTTCGATGCGAACACCTGATACGGCGCGCTCGTCGTGTTGGCCGAGCCCATCTTCTTCGGCAAGGCGCCTTGCGCGAACCAGCTCGCGGCGGGCCAGTACATCTGCTGCAACGCCGCTTCGAACAGCGAGGTATCGACGATCTGTCCTTCGCCCGTCTTGAGCTTGTGCGTGTAGGCCGCCGAGATGCCGAGCGCCGCGAGGATGCCCGCGTTGATGTCCGCGACCGGCGAGCCCGCCTTGACCGGCGGCCGGCCTTCCTCGCCGGTGAGGCTCATCATGCCGCTCATGCCCTGCGCGATCAGGTCGAAGCCGCCCTTGCTCGCCCACGGACCGGTGCGTCCGAAGCCCGAGATGCAGCAGTAGATGAGGCCCGGATTGATGGTCTTCAGCGTGTCGTAGCCGAGACCGAACTTCTCCATCGTGCCTTCGCGATAGTTCTCCGTCACCACGTCCGCGCTTTCGAGCAGCTTGCGCAGCACGTCGCGTGCGCCTTCGGTCTTGAGATTGAGGCCGATGCCGCGCTTATTGCGGTTCACGATCATGAACGATGCGGATTCGCCGTTGTCGAGCATCGGTGAGAAGCGGCGCGAGTCGTCGCCATGCGGGATCTTCTCCACCTTGATGACTTCAGCGCCCATGTCGGCGAGCATCATGCCGCACACCGGTCCCGACATGATGTGCGCCAGTTCGATCACGCGCATTCCGCTCAGAGGTCCTGCCATGTCTGTCTCCTTTCAGGTCGATTTGTTTGACTGGTTTGCTTCAGGCCGCGCGCCGGTCCACGCCGCCCGCGGCGAGCCGGCGTTCGCGCGTGACGATCAGCACCAGCGCCGCGCCGAGCGCAAGACATGCGCCGACGACGATCAGCGCCACGTCGGTGCGCCCCGTCACGGTGTTCAGATAGCCGATGAGATAGGGCGCGACGAAGCCCGCCAGGTTTGCGATTGCATTGATGAGCGCGATGCCCGCGGCCGCCGTCACGCCGGTCAGCAGCGCGGTGGGCAAGCCCCAGAATAGCGCGGGAATCGAATACACGCCCATGTTCGCCACGCACAGCGCGAACACGCCGAGCGCCGGCTGACGTTGCCACACGACGCACAGCGCAAAGCCCACCGCAGCCGTGACATAGGCGATGGTCAGGTGCCAGCGCAGGTCGTTGCGGCGGCTCGAACTGAGGCCCATCAGCACCATCGCGACGATCGCGCAGGCGCTCGGAATCGCCGTCAGCAGCCCGATGCTCGCCGCGTCCTTCACGCCCATGCGCTGCACCAGCGTCGGCATCCAGAAGCTGATGGCGTAGAGGCCCATCGTGAAGCCGAAGTAGATGGCGATCAGCGCCCACATGCGGCCGCTTGCCAGCAGCGCGCCGAAGCCCGTCTCCAGCTTGTGACGGTTCTCGCTCGCGAGCACGGTTTGCAGATGGCGCTTTTCATCGTCGGAGAGCCAGGTTGCGCTCGCGATGCTGTCGTTCATGCGGAACCAGATATAGACGCCGAGCAGCACGGTGGGAATGCCTTCGCAGAGGATCAGCCATTGCCAGCCGCGCAGGCCGCCGAGGTCGCTCATGTAGTGCAGGATCGCACCGGACACGAGACTGCCGAACAGTCCCGACGACGCCAGCGCCACATAGAACACGCCCCACGCCCGGCTGCGCCGCGCGCCCGGATACCACTGGCTCATATAGTAGATCGCGCCCGGAATGAAGCCCGCTTCGGCGAGACCGAGCAGGAAGCGCATGACGTAGAACTGCATCGGCGTGCGGACGAAGATGGTCGCGCACGAGAGCAGGCCCCAGGTCAGCATGATGCGCGAGATCCAGCGGCGCGCGCCGACCTTGTGCAGGATGATGTTGCTCGGCACTTCCAGCAGGAAGTAGCCGACGAAGAAAATGCCCGCGCCGAAGCCATAGACGGCGTCGCTGAAATGCAGGTCGCTCGCCATCTGCAACTTGGCGAAGCCCACGTTGACCCGGTTCACATAGGAAAAGAAAAACGCCAGCATCAGGACCGGAAGTATCCGCGTGGATATCTTCCGGAAGAGCCGGTTCTCATCGATTGCCTGCATGTTCGTCTCCTGGGTTTTCTTTATGATCATGCGTTGGGAAAGGCTTGTTCATGGCGCGTCGACCCGATACACCCGCCGGCAGGTGCCCGCGAACAGCGCGCGCAATTGCGTTTCGGTGGCGTCGGGCAGCGCGCCGGTCACATCGGCAATCATTTGCGTGAAGCTTGCGGAGAGACCGCCAACCGGCAGGTTGCTCGCGAACATCGCGCGCTCATAGCCGAACATGTCCACGGCTTCGCGCACCACGCGCCGGTTGCTGGCGCTGTCCCACACGCCGCCCTTCAGCCCGAGTTCGGAGACCTTGAGGCTGACGTTGGGGCAATCGGCGAGCGCCCGCATGCCGCGCCGCCACACCGCCAGACCCGTATCCGAACGATCCAGCGGCAAGCCGAGATGATTCAGCACGACCGTGGTCCCGGGAATGCCGCGCACCACCTCGGCGGCTTCTTCCAGATGCCAGAACGGCACGCGCAGATCCCACGACAGGTCGAAGCGTTCGAGCAACGCGAGGCCGCGCAGCCAGGCCTCGTCCTGCATCGTGCCGGGCTGGCCACGCACGCTCGAGGCCGCATCGGGCGCCGTCACCGGCTTCGAACGCACGCCGCGCACGAGCGAATGGGCCGCATGCGCGATGAGCACCGTTTCGCAATCGTCCTGGATGAAGTACACATGTGCGACCGCCGCGCACGGCAAGCCTTCACGCGCCTTCAGTCGCGCAAGGAAATCGTTCTCGCGGGTCTGCTCGCTGCGGGCGCGCTCGGCTTCCATGTGCACCGTGCCGATCACGTCGAAGCCCGCCGTCGCCGCGCGATAGTCCGCGGGCAGGAAGTCGCGGCAGATCGCGCGGTAATCGCCCAGGAAGAAGTCCGGGTTATACGCGTCGGTGAGCCACGGATAGTGGCCGTCGGAAAGATCGAAGAAATGATGGTGCGCATCGAGAATCGGCAAGTCGAAGCCCAATGCGTTACGCGGCGCGCCCGCCTGCATCACGCGGCCTGCTCGACGTTGCCCGCCAGCAGCGCGATCAGTTCCGGCACCGGCGTGTGTTCGCCGCCTTCGGTCACGGCCTGTTGATACACCTCGCGCACTGCGCTTGCCGCCGTATGCGCGGCGCCGACTTCACCCGTCATCGCAACGTAATAGCTCATGTCCTTGAGCGCATTCGACATCGAGAAGCGGAAGCCGGAACTGTCCGCCGATTCGATGAACGGCTTCAATCGCTTGAACACGACGCCATCGCCGCCGCCCGCCGCCAGCACGCTGATGAGCACGTCAGGGGACACGCCTGCGCGGTTCGCACACGCTGCGGCTTCGGCGAGCACGGCAGAGAAGCCAAGCGAGACGAAGTTGTGCAGCAGCTTGAGCCGATGCCCCGAAGACGCCTCGCCCGCATACACGATGTTCTCCGCGAACGTCTGCAACAGGGGCAGGCATTCGTCGAACACCGCGCGCTCGCCGCCGACGATCAGATTGATGCGGCCTTCGGCGGCTTCCTTCGGCGTGCGCGTCATGGGCGCATCGAGGAAGCGCGCGCCGGCGTCCTGCACCGCCGCCGCAATGCGCATGGTCGATTCGGGAATGGCCGTCGAGCAGTCGATGACCACCGTGCCCGGACGCAAGGCCTCCAGCACGCCGCGATTGAACAGCACGTCTTCCACTTGCGGCGTGCCGGTGACGCACAGGATCAGCACATCCACCGACGCCGCGAGCGCCTTCGGATCAGCCGTGGTGCGCGCACCCGCCGCGCGCAGCGCATCGAGCGGCTGGTTGCCCGGATGCTCCAGCACGTTCAGCGCATAGCCGTGCTTCTGGATGTTGCTCGCGATACCATGTCCCATCATCCCTACCCCGATCACGCCAATCTGCTTCATGCCATCTCCTGGTGTATGTTGTCGGTGCATGCGAGACGCCTGACTCGCATCGCTCAAGTCATAGTACAAATTTATACGACACATTTGTCAAGCGAATTTCTCGACGATGTTATGATCGAGTGACCCGAACTCATCGCTTCCGATCATGCAAGACGCCAGGATGAACAACGACGAATCCACCCTCGCCGACCGCGTGACGCGGCTGCTGGTGGATCAGATCCGCAGCGGCTACTACCCGGTGAATGCGCGCCTGCCCACCGAGAAGTTCATGACCGAGCAGTACGGTGTGAGCCGCACGGTAGTCCGCGAGGCCATCTCGCGTCTCAAGTCCGAGGGTCTCGTGGACACGCGCCAGGGCAGCGGCACTATCGTGCTCGATCCGAAGGCTGCGCAGGTGTTCCGCCTCGCGCGCGACGAAGTGAATCCGGCGGCGGGCGTGGTGCGCATCATCGAGTTGCGGCGCGGCATCGAGGCCGAGATGGCGGCGCTGGCTGCCGAGCGGCGCACGGTGGCGCAAATGAGCGTGATCCGGCGTGCGCTCAAGGCCATCGACCGCGCGGTGGCCGAAGGCGGCGACGGCGTCGAGGCGGACCTCGAATTCCATCTGGCCATTTCACGCGCGGCGGGTAATCCCTACTTCACCGAACTCCTGTCGATGCTGACGCACGCGCTCCAGGACGCCATCCGCATCACGCGGACCAACGAAGCGCGCCGCGCCGATCTCGCCGACGACGTCCGCGCGGAACACGAAGCCATCGCGGCCGCAATCGAGGCGCGCGATCCCGATGCCGCGCGTCAGGCGGCTCACGCGCACATGCAGCGCACGGCCATGCGCATCCAGCAGGTGGATCGCAGTTTCTGGAGCGGCGACCGCGGCGCGGCCGCGCAAAGGCTGTCGCGCGCGCGGCTCGATACGGTGATCGAAAAGCCGGCGCGCGGGACGAAGGGGTGAATCAGGCTGGCGCGTAGAACGCCACTGCGTTGTCATGGAAGAGGCGGCGTTGATCGGCCTCGCTCATGTCCTGCACGATCTCGAAGAAGCCGTCATAAATTTCGTCGAACGTCGCGCACAGGCTGTCCACCGGAAAATTGCTCGCGAACATGCAGCGTCCGGCGCCGAACAGTTCGATGGTCGTGCGCACGATCCAGCCGTTCGCTTCCGCCGTCCACGGCAAGCCGCGCTGACCCAGCCCCGATATCTTGACCCACGCGTTATCGCATTGCGCGAGCTCGGCCGTGGCATCGCGCCACGCGGCGAGCATGGCGGCGCTGCGATCGGCGGGCAGACCGGTGTGATTCAGCACAAGGCGCGTGTCCGGATGATCGCGCGCCAGTTCAGCCGCTTCGTGCAGATGCCACCACGGCGTCTGCAATTCGAAATGCAGGCCGTGATGCGCAAGCCGCGCATAACCCCCGCGCCACGCGGCGTCGCTCATGCCGCCGGGCGCGCTCATGCCCGGCGCGGCATTGGCGCGGGGCTTGTGACGGATGCCGCGCACGAATGCATGGCGCGTCAATTCCGCCAGCGTCGCGTCGAGATCCGGGCGATCCAGCCACGCCTGCCCCACGGCGACGCTCGGCAAGCCTTCCCGCCGCCGGAGTTCCGCGATGTACTCCATTTCGCCGAGCGGATCGCGCGGGTCCCATTCCGCCTCGATATACACGCTCCCCGCAAGCCGGAAACGCTGCGTGTCGCGCCGGTAATCTTCCGGCAGGTACGGCGCCCGGATCGCGCGATAGTCGCCATAGCGGAAGTTCGCGATGGTCTCGCCGCACAGCCACGGATAGGTGCTCAGGCGCGTGTCCCAGAAGTGCTGGTGGGCGTCGAAGATGGGCAGGGTCATGTCGGCAGGAATCCGGTCGAAATCCACGGCACGAACGCGACCACCACGATCACCAGCAGCAGCGCGAGCAGATATGGAACGACGCCGCGCATCACGCCGTCGGGTGAGGTCTTGCCGATCATGCACGCCGCATAGAAGCCCACGCCGAAGGGCGGCGCGAACAGGCCAACGCCCATGCACAGCACGACCACGATGGCATAGTGCACGTCGCCGATGCCGAGCGCGCGCGCCACCGGAAACAGCAGCGGACCGAACAGCACGATGGCGGGAATGCCTTCGAGCACGCTGCCGAGCACAAGAAACACGACGATCGAAATGGCCAGGAAGCCGATGCGTCCGCCCGCCACGCTTTCCATCAACGCGGCCAGCGAGGCCGAGAAACCCGACTGCGTCAGCGCCCAGGACATGGCCGTCGCCATGCCGATCGTAAAGAGAATGGCTCCCGACAGACTGGCGGTTTCGATCAGGATCGGATACAGCCGCCGGAACTCGATATGCCGGCGAAACGCATGCAGCACGAGCCCCGCGACGATCGTATAGGCCACGCCGACGGTGGCCACTTCGGTCGCGGTCGCGACGCCTTCGACCACGGCCGAGCGGATCAGCACCGGCAGCGCGAGCGCGGGCAACGCGGCCAGGAAGGCGCGCGCGATCTCGCGCGGCGGCGCACGGCGGAACAGGCTCTTCGGTTCGGAACGGGTCTTGAACCAGACCACGGCCGCAATCGCCAGGCTCGCGACGCAAGCAGGCAGCAGCCCGCCGGTGAACAGCGCGGTGATGGAGATGCCGCATACGGCACCGATGGTGATGAGCACGATGCTCGGCGGAATGGTCTCGGTCATCGCCGCCGATCCGACCAGCAGCGCAACGAGTCCGCGCGGATCGCAGCCGCGCTCCTTCATCTCGGGAAACAGCGCGGGCGCGACGGCGGCCATGTCGGCTACCTTCGAACCCGACACGCCTGAGACGAGGAACATCACCACCAGGAGGACGAATTGCAGGCCGCCCCGCAGATGGCCGATCAACGCCGCCATGAATTCGATCAGCGCGCGTGCCAGTCCGGACAGATCGAGCAGCGCGCCGAGCAGCACGAACAGCGGCACGGCGAGCAGGATCATCTGCGACATGCCCTCGTCCATGCGATTCACGACGATGCTCACGTCGATGCCTGCTGCCAGGTTAAGGTACGTGACGGTGGCCACACCGAACGCGAAGGCAATGGGAATGCCGGCCGCGATCGCCATGCCGAGCAGCAGCACGAAGAACACCAGCAGGTTGTAATTACCCATCGCAGCCAGCGGCTCACGTGCGAACCACAACGCCGCGCCGATCGCGCCCAGCACGGCGAAGGCCAGCGCCAGCTGACGCGGCGAGCTTTCACGCACCAGCACCGCGAGCGACGCGATCAGCATCAGGATCGCGCCAACCGGCAGCGCCGCCGTGCGCAGACCCACGGGAATTTCCAGCGCGGACGTGGTGATCGCCATGTCGGCCTGCGCATGACCGATGGCCGGCACGATGATCAGCCCGACGAACACGCACACCAGCATCGCCGCGACCGTGCGGCACCAGGTCTGCCAGCGCGCGGGCAGCCGGCTGACGAGCGCGGTCATCGCCATGTGCTCGCCGCGATCGAGTGCGAGCGCCGCGCCGAACATCGCAAGCCAGACGAACAGGATGGACGCGAGTTCGTCCGACCAGACGAGTGGTGCGTCGAACGCATAGCGCGCCGCCACGCCCGCGAACAGGATCACCGTTTCGGCCACCACGAGCAACGCGGCCAGCGCGCCCGCCAGCCGCATCGCCGCGCGGCTCGCGCTGATGAGCATGCGCTGCAGCGGATGACGCGCCGCCTCGCCTTCCTTGTAGACGGCGCTCTGCATCAGCCGATCCTGCCGGCGTATTGTTCGAGCTTCGCCCACAGCGTTTCGCCGAAGCGCTTCTTCCAGTCGGCATAGAAGCCCGCGCTCTTCAGACGATCGCGGAACGCCGCGTGATCGACTTCGTTGAACTGCAAGCCGTGCCCCTTCAGTTGCGTAATCAGCGAATCGTTGAGCGCCTTCACGTCGGCGCGCTCCTTCAGCGCAGCGGCGTTCACATTGCGGCGCACGATCTCCTGCATGTCCGGCGGCAGCTTCTTGAAGTTCGCCGTGTTGCCGAGGAACCAGAAGCCGTCCCACATGTGATTGGTCAGCGCGCAATACTTCTGCACTTCATAGAAGCGCGTGGTGTCGATCAGCACGAGCGGATTCTCCTGCCCGTCCACCACGTGCGTCTGCAACGCCGAATACACCTCTTCGAGGCTCAGGGTCGTCGGCGACGCGCCGAATGCGCGAAACACCGAGGTCCACAAGGGGCTCGACGGCACCCGAATCTTCAGATCCTTCAACTGGTCGGGCTGCGTGATCTGACGCGTGCTGGTGGTGATCTGGCGATAACCGCCGTCGAAGATCTTCTCGAAGGCGAACAGCGGCGTAGCGTCGATCTTCTGGCGCACGTAGGCGCCAAGGTCGCCGTCCATCGCCTTCCACACCGCCTCATAGTCCGGAAACGCGAAGCCGACGCCGCTGATCTGCGCGTCCGGCACCATCACGCCGAGCGAGAGCGGCGAGTACGTCAGGAAGTCGATGGAGCCCGCCCGCAACTGCGAAAACATGCTGACATCCGAGCCCAGCTGCGCGTTAGGAAAGACCTGCAACTCGATGCGCCCGTTCGATTCCTCGCGGATCTTCTGCGCCATCTCCTTGACGCGCACGGTCATCGGATGCGTGACGGGCTGGAAGTTTGCGTACTTGAGCCGGAACTCCGCCGCGCTGGCCCGGCCCGACCAGCCCGTCATGGCGCCGGCGGCGGTCGCCGCGGAAACGGTTTTGAGGAAACTGCGCCGCGTCACTGATTGCATGTCGTCTCCATTTATTCTGTGGCGATGCAGCCTGCAAGACCGCAGCCCGTCATCGCTTTTCGATGGCAACCGCTTTGTTGTATGACGAAGTTATCATATAAGTTGGTACGGCAAATCTACGGTATTTCCCGTAGTTGCGATGCGGGAACGTGCGCATGACGGACGTGCGAAAGCGACGCGCTGACCTTGCGGCCCGCGCGTCGCGTGTTTGAGTAGTGAGAGTGAGCTGGGAGCGCGCCGCCCGACGTTACTCGCCCGTCCAGACCGGCGGCCGCTTCTCCGTGAACGCCGCGACGCCCTCATGAAAATCGCGGCTGCCGTAGCACTCGCGCACGAGATCGTCGCCTTGCAACGGCAAAGCGGCGAGCATGCGCGAGATGGATTGCTTGGTCACGCGCATCGTGACCGGCGCGTTGCGCTCGAGCCGATCCACATGTGCAGCCGCACGCGTATCGAGCTGATCCGGCTCGCAGCATTCAAAGACGAAGCCGGCGGACAGCGCGTCATCCACGTTCAGCATGTCGCCCAGCACGAGCATGCGCTTGGCACGCCCGATGCCGAACTCCGCGACGAGCCGCGCCGTATTGCCGATCGCGAGGCAGTTGCCCAAGGTACGCGCAATGGGCACGCCGAACTTCGCGCCGGGCGTTGCGATGCGCAGGTCGCAACAGGCGGCAATCGCGAGCCCGCCGCCGACGCACCAGCCATCGACGATGGCGAGCGTCGGCATCGGCAATGCATCGATGCCGCCGAGAATGCGCTCGATGCGATGCTCGTAGTTCACGCCGTCCTCGCCGCTTTCGAACGCGCCGAACTGCCGGATGTCGGTGCCCGCGACGAAAGCCTTGCCGCCCGCGCCGCGAAACGTCACCACGCGCACCTCGCTCGCGTTGGCAAGACGTTCGCAGATCGCTTCGAGTTGCTCGTACATGTGCCAGGTCATCGCGTTGTGCGCGGCCACGCGGTCAAACACCACGTGCGCCGCCGCGCCTTCGATGACGAGACGGACGTCGCCGTCGCTGCTTGCATCGGTCTGAGTCATGCCGTGTCCCCGTTGTCGATGATCCGCTTCAGCCGAGGCGCGCCACCACCGCGCCGCCCACTTCGCTCGTGCTGGCCTTGCCGCCGAGATCGCCGGTATGCGGGCCGTCCTTCAGCACGTCGGTGATGGCGGCAAGGATCGCGTCGTGCGCCTGCTGCTCGCCGAGGAACTCGAGCATCATCGCGGCGGACCAGATCATGGCGATCGGATTGGCGATGCCCTTGCCCGCGATATCCGGCGCCGAGCCATGGACCGGTTCGAACAGCGACGGGAAGTCGCGTTCCGGATTCATGTTCGCCGACGGCGCGATGCCGATCGTGCCCGTGCAGGCCGGACCCAGGTCCGAGAGAATGTCGCCGAACAGATTGGTGGCGACGACCACGTCGAAGCGGTCCGGGCTGAGCACGAAGCGCGCGCACAGGATGTCGATGTGCTGCTTGTCCCACGTCACGTCCGGATACTGCGCGGCCACTTCGGCGGCGCGCGCGTCCCACCACGGCATGCTGATCGAAATGCCGTTGCTCTTGGTGGCCACCGTGATCTTCTTCGCGCGGCTCTGCGCCAGATCGAAGGCGAACTTGAGCACGCGTTCCGAGCCCTTGCGCGTGAAGATAGACGTCTGCGACACGAACTCGCGTTCCGTGCCTTCATACATCACGCCGCCCACCGACGAATACTCGCCCTCGGTGTTTTCCCGCACGATCATGAAGTCGATGTCGCCGGCCTTGCGCTTCGCCAGCGGCGACGGCACGCCTTCGAACAGGCGCGCAGGCCGCAGGTTGATGTACTGGTCGAACTCGCGGCGGAACTTGAGCAACGAGCCCCACAGCGAAATGTGATCCGGCACCTTCGCGGGCCAGCCCACCGCGCCGAACAGGATGGCGTCGCAGGCTTGCAGTTGCGCCTTCCAGTCGTCGGGCATCATCTGGCCGTGGGCTTCGTAGTAATCGCAACTGGCCCATTCGATATGCTCGTATTCCAGCGCGATACCGAAACGCTTGCTCACGGCATCCAGCGCGCGCAGCGCTTCGGGCATCACTTCCACGCCGATGCCGTCTCCCGGAATCACGGCGATGCGATAGGACTTGCTCATGCTGCTCGTCTCCTTGATGGTTCGATGGTGGCCATTCTAGTCGCCGCGCGTCCGCGCTTCGACCGCATAACGGTGAAGTGATTCTGCACGAAGTGTGAATAATCGGCTGACGGGGCCGGGGCGCGCCCGCGCTAGAATCGGCACGTTCCTTTCATCAGGCAAGCCATGACGCGCCGCTCCGACCGCATCCAGTTCGACCTGAAGACGCTGCGCCTGTTCGAGGCCACCGCCGAACTGGGCGCGATCACCAAGGCCGCTGAACGCCTCGCGCTGGCGCCCGCTGCCGCTTCACGGCGCATCAGCGAAATGGAGACGCAACTCGGCGTCGCGCTGTTCGAGCGCCGTCCGCACGGCATGACCCTCACCGACGCAGGCCGTGCGTTGCTGGCTCACGCGCGCAGCATGATCCACACTGCCGAGCGCATGCATGAAGATGCCGCCGCGTTCCGGCAAGGCGCGCGCGGCGTCGTGAAGATCGCGGCGTGTACCTCGGCCGTCTTGCAGTTCCTCGCCGAAGACGTGCAGCGCTGCCATGCGGCGCATCCGGGTATCGACATCGACTTGCAGGAAGCCAACAGTCACGGCGTGATGCAGGCTCTGACGCGCGGCACGGTCGATATCGGCATCTACGAAGCCTCGCTCGGGCGGCTCGATCTGCCGACGCGCCCGTATCGCGAAGACCGGCTGGTCGTGCTGACCACCGCCGATCATCCGCTCGCCGCGCACACCGAAGTGCGCGCCGCCGACCTGCTCGACTGCGATGTGATCGGCCTCACCGTGGGCTCGGCCATTTCGATTGCGCTCAGCCGTCTCGCCAGCCAGATGGACCGGACCCTGCACATGCGCATTCGCGTCGGCAGCTTCGACAGCATGACGGCGATGGTCGCGGCGGGCGTCGGTATCGGCGTGATGCCGCTGGGCGTGGCGCGCGTGCTGGCCGGCGGCAAGCGCTTCCGCATCCTGCCGATCGAAGGCACGTGGCCGGTGCGCCAGATGCTGCTGTGCCATCTTCCCGCCGATGAACTGTCGTCCTCGACGCTCGCCGTGCTGGACCTGCTGGCGCAGCCGGTTTCGCAAAAGGCGAAACCTGCATAAGCCAATGAGCGATGGCGTGGGCGCGTGTTTGTCCTTAACGTAAGGACTTTCCGCTCGCAAGAAGCGGAGCGTTCCCACTGTCATCGCCGGAGCTTCATGACTTCAACTCCCGTACGCATTGCGCTCAGCATCGGCGACCCCGCCGGTATCGGCGCGGAGATCATCGCGCGTCTGCTGGCGGATCCCGCCACGCGCCAGCGCGCCCACGTCACGCTGATCGGCAACCGCGACGCCCTCGCCCGCGGCGCCGCCGCCGCGAACGTGCCGGTTCCGCAGGCCAGCGACTGGCTCACGATCCTGCCGTGGGCCGGCAGCGACACCGTGTTCGAGCCGGGCGTCATCAGCGAGGCAAGCGGCCGCTTCATGCTCGATTCATTGCGGCTCGCCGTGCAGCAGGTCACCGAAGGCCACGCCGATGCCGTGTGCTTCGGCCCGCTCAACAAGAGCGCGTTGCGCGCCGGCGGCATGCAGGAAGAGGACGAGATGCGCTGGTTCGCGAAGCTGCTGGACCATCGCGGCGTGTGCGGCGAACTCAACGTGCTGGACCCGCTGTGGACCGCGCGCGTGACCTCGCACATTCCATTGCGCGAAGTGTCCGAGCGGCTCTCGCCGGAAGCAGTGGCGGACGCCATCGGCATGCTCACGGCGGCGCTGCGTGCGGCGGGCGTTGCGCAACCGCGTATCGGCGTGTGCGGCCTCAATCCGCATAACGGCGATCACGGCAACTACGGCAGCGAGGAGACCGACATCATCGAGCCGGGCATGCGCCTCGCCGCCCAACGCGGCTGTGCTTCCACCGGCCCCTATCCCGCCGACACCATCTTCCTGCGCGCCCGCGCCGGCGAGCTCGACGGCATCGTCACGATGTATCACGACCAGGGGCAGATTGCGACCAAGCTGCTCGGCTTCGAAGTGGGCGTGACCGTGGAAGGCGGCCTGCCGATTCCCGTAACGACGCCCGCGCACGGCACCGCATACGACATCGTCGGACAGGGACGCGCGAGCGGCACTGCGATGGCGCGCGCCTTCGATCTCGCCTGCCGCATGGCGCACTCGACGCAAGCCGCCACCGCCTGAACAAGGCAATGTGAATAAAAGGGCTGGCGGCGCACGCACGCGCCGACACGGCCATCGCATCTGGAGGAGACATGGATTCGCAATCGCTGCGCGCCCCGCGCACGCAGGTTCAGAAAGTGGTGCTCGCGCTGCTCTGCGCGATGTCGTTCATCCTGTATCTCGACCGCGTGAATCTCGCCGCGGCCGCCGGGCCGATCAAGGCCGAGCTGGGCTTGTCAAACACCACGCTCGGCGTCGCGTTCTCGGCGTTCGGCTATACGTATGCGATCTTTCAGATCGTCGGCGGCTGGCTTGCCGACCGCATGGGCGCGCGCCGCACGCTGTTCGTCTGCGGCGCGATCTGGGTGGTCGCGACCATCGCCACCGGCATGGTCGGCGGACTGGCCTCGCTGTGCGCGGCGCGGCTGCTGCTTGGCATCGGCGAAGGCGCCGCACTGCCCGCGCAGGCCCGCGCCATCGCCAACTGGTTCCAGATGAAGGACCGCGGCTTCGTGCAGGGCATCACGCACTCGTCGTCGCGGCTCGGCAATGCCGTTGCGCCGACCCTCATCGCGCTGCTCGCCACGCTCTATTCATGGCGCCTGTCGTTCGTCATCGTCGGCGCGCTGACGGCGATCTGGATTGTCGTGTGGGTCTGGTACTACCGCGACGACCCGCGCGCGCACCGGCGCATCAACGAAACCGAACTGGCGCTGCTGCCGCCCGCCGCCGATCCTTCGCAGGCGCGCGCCGCGACGCCCTGGCGAAAAATCTTCGGCCGCATGTCGCCGACCATCTTCGTGTACTTCTGCCAGGTGTGGAGCAACACGCTGTTCTTCAGCTGGGTGCCGCTGTTCTTCCTGCATGGCTATGGGCTCAACCTGAAGGAGTCGGCCATCTTCGCGTCGGGCGTGTTCCTCGCGGGCGTGGTCGGCGACGTGACGGGCGGCTTTCTCAGCGACCGCGTGCTCAAGCGCACCGGCAGCCTCAGGAAGGCGCGTCAGGGCGTGATCGCGTTCAGCCTGCTGGGTGCGCTCGGCTTCATGATCCCGGTCATGCTGAGCCGCGACCTGACGGTGGCCACCATGTGTTTGTCGGGCGCGTTCTTCATGCTCGAACTGACGGTGGGCCCGATCTGGGCCGTGCCGATGGACATCGCGCCGCTCCACGCGGGCACCGCGAGCGGCATGCTGAACACGGGCGCCGCGCTCGCGACGATCATCTCGCCGGTCGTGTTCGGCGTGGTGATCGACGCCACCGGCAACTGGAGCCTGCCGTTCGTGGGCTCGCTGCTGTTCCTGCTGCTGGGCGCGTTGATGACGCTCAGGATTCACCCGGACCGCACGATCGACGATGCCTCCGAGCGGCACGGGCTGGACGGCGGAGATGCGGCTACGGCTGTGGGGCGGTCGGGCTGAAAGCCAAAGGCTTCAGCCGTCGGCGATGAGCCGCCCGAACGCCTCCCTGACAGCGTCGCAGAAGGTATGCGCGACGGCCGGAATCGGTTGCGAGGCATTCGTCACGATATAGAAGTGATCTGGCACGGCGGGCGTGAAGGGCTTCACCGCCACGCGCGGCCGGGCATAGGCGGCAGTCACCGGATCGATCAGCGCCACGCCCGCGCCGTTCGCTACCAGCGCGACGATCGCTTGCGACAGTTGCGCCTCGATCACGAGGTCGCGGCTCACGCCTGCCTCCACGAACACGCGGTCGATGGCACTGCGGGCGTCGAAGCTCTGCGGGAATGACACAAAGCGCTCGCCGCGCAGGTCGTCCGGCCCCAGCGACGCGCGCCGCGCCAGCCGATGTCCGCGCGGCACGATGCAGCGCATGACGGCGTTGCCGAGCCGTTCACTTTTCACGGCGGGATGCGGAATGGGCTCGGCGATCAAGCCGACATCGCACTGTCCCGACGCGATCTTCTCCACCACCGTCGTGGCGCTATGTGCGAGCAGGATCACGTCGATGCCCGGATAACGCTCGACGAAGCGCGCGATCACGGCCGGCAACAGGTCCAGCGCCACCGCGGGCGATCCCGCCACGCGCAAGGAGCCGCGCCGCATGGCGCGAATCTGCTGCGCGGCCTGTGCGATCCGGTCCATGCCGACGAACGCCCGCTCCACTTCCTCGAACAGCACGCGCGCTTCGGCCGTCGGCGCGAGCCGGCCCTGCTGACGCTCGAACAGCACGAAGCCCACGCGTTCTTCGAGATCGGCGATGAGACGGCTCACGGCGGGTTGCGAGATATGCAGCGATTCGGCGGCGCGCGTCACGGTATGCCGCAGCATCACGGCACGGAACGCCTCGATCTGGCGGATCTTGAGGTCGGAGGGGGTCATAACACTGGATTATAGGTGACGGACGAATCGACATTTGACGGCGTATTTTGCCGCCGTCAGAGTGCGTCCTTGATCTGTAAAAGCAGGCAGGAAACCTCATTCATGCAGGACAAACCGGTCCATAACACGCCGCGCCGCTTCGATCACGTCGTGGCAGGCGGCGGGCTCGTGGGCATGGCGATCGCCTACGGACTCGCCCGCGCGGGCAAACGCGTGGCCGTCTGCGACGGCGCGGACTCCGCTCATCGCGCGGCGCGCGGCAACTTCGGGCTCGTCTGGGTGCAGGGCAAGGGCGGCCGCTGCTTGCCTTATGCGCAGTGGTCGCGCCAGTCGTCGGAACGCTGGGGTGCATTCGCGGCGCAACTGCGGCGCGAGACCGGCGTCGATACCGGCTTCGAGCGGCCTGGCGGCATCGAGCTTTGTGAAACCGCCGAGCAACTCGAAGCAGGTGCAAACCTGCTCGAATCGATCCGCGCGCAGGACCCGTTACTCACTTACGAGGTGCTTGACCCTGCCGCGTTGAAGGCGCGCGTGCCGGCGGCGTCGGACCGGCTCGCAGGCGCGCTCTACTCTCCCCACGATGGCCACGCCAGTCCGCTCTACACCTTGCGCGCCCTGCAGCAGGGCTTTGCGCTGCTCGGCGGCACGTACCTGCCGCACAACGAAGTGCGCGAGATCCGCCCGCGCGCGGACCGCTTCGAGATCGATACATCCGGCGGCACGCTGGAAGCAGAACGCGTCGTGCTCGCTGCCGGGCTGGACAACCGCCGCCTCGCGCCGATGGTCGGCATGCACGCGCCCATCACGCCCTTGCGCGGACAGATCATGGTGACCGAGCGGCTTGCGCCGTTTCTCGACTATCCGACGCTGGTCGTGCGGCAGACGCCCGAAGGCTCGGTCCTGCTGGGCGATTCCGCCGAACCGGTCGGGTTCGACGACGGCCAGACCCGCGCCGTCATGGCCGACATCGCGCGGCGTGCGCGCACGGCGTTTCCGTTGCTAGCGCACGCGCGCATCGTACGGGCGTGGGGCGCGCTGCGCATCATGACGCCGGACGGCCTGCCGGTCTACGAGGAATCGCGCGCGCATCCGGGCGCGTTCCTCGCCATCTGTCACAGCGGCGTGACGCTCGCGGCCGCGCACGCGGACGTCATCGCGCCATGGATCGCGGGCGGTGCGCCGCCCGCGCTGATTCACCCTTTTGTCGCCACGCGCTTTTCGAGTTCCGCCGATGTCCACGCTCTTTGAATCCCTCGCCACCGGGCCGACGCCGATGGTGTCCGTCGATCTCGACGGCACGCTCCGGCGCGTGCCGCCGCATTACACGGTGGCGGCGGCGCTGCTCGAAAGCGGTCTCGCCGCGTGCCGTACCACGCCGGTCAGCAGCGCGCCACGCGGCCCGTTCTGCATGATGGGCGTGTGCTTCGACTGTCTCGTCGAAATTGACGGCGTGCCGAACGTGCAAGCCTGCATGACGCGCGTGCGTGACGGCATGCGGGTGCGCGCGATGGACGGCCGGGCGAGGCTCGCATGACGCAACTGTCGACGCAGCCGCTCTGCGACCTGTTGATCGTCGGCGCGGGACCGGCGGGCATGGCGGCGGCCATCGAGGCGCGCCGGGCGGGTCTCCAGGTGATCGTCGCCGACGAGGGCGAAGCCCTGGGCGGACAGATCTATCGCAACCTCGGGCACTCGCCGCTCGCCGACGCCCACGTGCTCGGCGACGATTATCTGGCGGGCCGCGATCTGATCGAACGTTTCGACGCCAGCGGCGCGAGGCTGCTGTCGCGCGCGTCCGTATGGCAGATTGCCTTCGAGGACGGCCGCGCGGTCGCCATGCTGACGCGCCGGCCGCACGGCGCCGACGCCGGCGGCACGCTGGACATCGCGGCGCGCGCCGTGCTGGTCGCGACCGGCGCGCAGGAGCGTCCGTGGCCGGTGCGCGGCTGGACCCTGCCCGGCGTGATGGGCGTCGGCGCGGCGCAGACGCTGCTCAAGTCGTCGGGGCTCGCGCCGTCGCGGGATGCGGTGCTGGCGGGATGCGGTCCGCTGCTGTGGCTTTTCGCGTCGCAGTTGCTGAACGCAGGACGCCAGGTGCGCGCCATCATCGACACCACGCCGCGCGATGCCTGGCGCGCCGCCTTTCCGCACGCCCTGCCCGCGCTCGCGGGCGCCGACTATCTGCTCAAGGGCGTCCGCATGATGCGCGTGGTAAAGCGCGCAGGCATTCCGGTGCATCGCGGCGCGCGGGCGGTATCGATCGAAGGCGAGGCTCATGCGGAGCGCGTGCGCTTCACCGACGAACATGGCGTGCCGCGTGCCATCGACACATCGCTCGTGCTGCTGCATCAGGGCGTGATTCCTTCCACGCAACTGGCGCGCTCGCTCGGCTGCGAGCATCGATGGGATACGGCCTCGGCCTGCTGGCGGCCGCGCACCGATGCACGCGGGCGCAGCAGCGTCGAGCACGTCTGGATTGCGGGCGATAGCGCGGGCATCGGCGGCGCGAAGGCGGCGGCGCTCGCGGGCACGCTGGCGGCGCTGGACATCGCGCGGGAACTGGGCGTGCTGGACGCGCCGATGCGCGATGCGCGCAGCCGCCCCGCCTTGCGTGCGCTGAAGCGCCACCTTGCCGTGCGGCCGTTACTCGATGCGCTGTACACGCCACGCGCCGCGCTGCGCCGTCCCGCCGACGACGTGATCGTATGCCGCTGCGAGGAAATTACGGCGGGCGAAGTGCGCGGCATCGCGGCGCTCGGCTGCCAGGGCCCGAACCAGATGAAGGCATTCTCGCGCTGCGGCATGGGACCGTGCCAGGGCCGCTGGTGCGGCACGACGGTCGGCGAACTGATCGCGCAAGTGCAGGAGCGTCCGGTTGCCGAGGTCGGCTACTACCGCATCCGCGCGCCGATCAAGCCGGTCACGGTGGACGAGATTGCCGACTCCATCGCCCTCGACGAAGACTTCACGCGCGGCGAATTCCCAAGCTGAGCGCACCGCCCGAACATTCAATCAACGACACCACCCACACGGAGCCCACATGAAAATCACCCGCGCCCGGACCTTGCTGAACGCCGCCGCATTTGCCCTGATGGCCACGGCCACGCTGGCCCAGGCCAAGGAATGGAAGACGATCCGCGTCGGCGTCGATCCGACCTATCCGCCGTTCGAATCCGTCGCCAAGGACGGCAAGGTGCAGGGCTTCGACATCGACCTCGGCAATGCATTGTGCGCGCAGCTGAAGGCGCAGTGCGTGTGGGTGCAGAGCAGCTTCGACGGCCTGATTCCCGGTCTGCAGGCGCGCAAGTTCGACGTGATCCTCTCGTCGATGGCGGCAAACGAAAAACGCCGCCAGCAGATCGATTTCACGGACCGGCTGTATCGCAACCAGACGCGCCTGATCGCGAAGGCAAGCGACCATCTGCTGCCCGAGGCGGCCAAGCTGTCCGGCAAGCGCATCGCGGTCGAGCAAGGCACGGTGCAGGAGACCTACGCGCGCGAGAGGTGGGCGGCGGCGGGCGTCGAAGTGGTCGCGTACCCCAGCTATGACCAGGCCTATGCGGACCTGACGGCCGGACGCGTGGATGCGGTGCTGATGGACGCCGTGCAGGGCCAGCTCGGCTTCCTCTCTACGCCGGCAGGCAAAGGCTACGCATTCGCGGGCGACGTGGTGTATGACGCGAAGATCATGGGCGACGGCGACGCTGCCGGCGTGCGCAAGTCGGACCCGGACTTGCGGGACGCGTTGAATGGCGCAATCGCGCAGATCCTGAAGGACGGGACGTATCGCAAGATCGAGGCGAAGTACTTCGATTTCGACATGTACGGGAAGTAAGGCACGCCCGCAGGTTTGCCGATTTTCGATAACGCTGAACACACTACCCTGCTTAACATGGACTGATCGCGATCAGTCCAGGAGCAGCCGTTGAGTCATGCAGAAGCCATTGGTCACCGGACCTGGCGCTTCGCCGATCTGAAAATCCTGCTGGCGAAGGCCAGTCCCCTGCGTTCGGGCGACCAGCTCGCGGGCCTCGCCGCGGCCAGCGAGGAAGAGCGCGTCGCCGCGAAGCATGCGCTGGCCCGCGTGCCGCTGCGCGCGTTCCTGAACGAGCCGCTGATCCCGTACGAACAGGACGAGGTCACGCGCCTGATACTCGACGGACATTCGCCCGCCGCCTTTGCCGAGATCGCTCATCTGACCGTGGGCGACTTTCGCGACTGGCTGCTGAGCGCCTCCGCCGATACGGCGGCGCTCACGCGCATCACCGACGGCCTCACGCCCGAGATGGTCGCCGCCGTCTCCAAGCTGATGCGCAATCAGGACCTGATCGCGGTGGCGCGCAAGCGTCCGGTGGTCACGCGCTTTCGCAATACCATTGGACTGCCGGGACACATGTCGGTGCGCCTGCAACCCAATCATCCGACCGACGATGTCAAGGGCATCGCCGCGTCCATGCTCGACGGCCTCATGTACGGCTGCGGCGACGCCGTCATCGGCATCAATCCCGCTACCGACAGTCTCGCCGCCATCACGACGCTGCTCATCATGATCGACGAGTTTCGCGAACGCTTCCAGGTGCCCACGCAGTCCTGCGTGCTCACGCACGTGACCAACACCATCAGCGCAATCGAGAAAGGTGCGCCGGTGGACCTCGTGTTTCAGTCGATTGCCGGCACCGAGAAAGCCAACGCGAGCTTCGGCATAACGCTCGCGCTGTTGCAGGAAGCCTTCGATGCCGCGCGCTCGCTGCAACGCGGCAGCGTGGGCAACAACGTGATGTATTTCGAAACCGGACAAGGCAGCGCGCTCTCGGCGAATGCGCATCATGGCGTCGACCAGCAGACCTGCGAAGTGCGCGCCTATGCGGTGGCGCGCCGCTTCGAACCGCTGCTCGTCAATACTGTGGTGGGCTTCATCGGACCGGAGTATCTCTACGACGGCAAGCAGATCATGCGCGCCGGGCTGGAGGACCATTTCTGCGGCAAGCTGCTCGGCGTGCCGATGGGCTGCGACATCTGCTACACCAATCACGCCGAAGCGGATCAGGACGACATGGATGCGTTGCTCACGCTGCTGGGCGTGGCGGGCATCAACTTCATCATCGGCGTGCCAGGTGCGGACGACGTGATGCTCAACTACCAGAGCACGTCGTTTCATGACGCCCTCTACGCGCGCGACGTGCTCGGCCTGAAGCGCGCGCCCGAGTTCGAGGCGTGGCTCGAAGCCATGCGCATCACCGATGCGCGCGGCGCACTGCTGGAAACCGCGTCGCGCGTGCCGCTGCTCGACTGGATGGCGCACGAATGAGCGACGATATCACCAGGAACCCTTGGGCGGCGCTGCGTGCGTTCACGCAGGCGCGCATCGCGCTCGGGCGCGTGGGCAGCGGGCTGCCGACCGCACCGCTGCTCGCGTTCCAGCTCTCGCATGCGCAGGCGCGCGACGCGGTGCATCATCCGCTCGATGTCGACGCACTGCGCGCGCGTCTCCACGATGCGGGCTTCACGGACGTGATCGACGTACACAGCGACGCACCCGATCGCGCGCATTATCTGCGCCGCCCCGATCGCGGCCGGCGTCTGGCCGACGCGAGCCGCAGTGCGCTCGATGACGCGCCGAAGGACCACGACGTGCTGTTCGTCATCGCCGACGGCCTGTCCGCCTTTGCCGCTTCGAGACAGGCCGTGCCCTTGCTTCGGGCGATCCGCGCAAGGCTCGCTGGATGGCGCATCGGTCCGGTGGTCATTGCACGGCAAGGCCGCGTCGCACTGGCCGACGAGATCGGCGAGCGCCTGCGGGCCCGCATCGTCGTGATGCTGATCGGCGAACGGCCGGGACTCAGTTCGCCCGACAGCCTCGGCATCTACCTGACCTTCGAACCGAAGGTCGGACGCAGCGACGCCGAGCGCAACTGCATCTCCAACGTCCGACCCGAAGGCCTGGGCTACGAGGCGGCCGCCTACAAGCTGCACTATCTGCTGACGCACGCGCGCCGCCTGGAGATGACCGGCGTCGGCCTGAAGGACGACAGCGATGCCTTCGTCACGCTGAACGGCTATCCCATGTCGATCGAATGAAATCGGCACGGCATTTTGGCGATCTATAGTCGATGCATGAACAGCGTAGCGACAGCATCGAAGTCATCGAGCCCTGCCGGCGTGCGTCATGTCGTCTCGCACGACGCGGACGAACAGGCGGGCAACCTGCACGGCTGGCGGCAGCTCTACGATCAGTTGAGCGCGGGCCGCTTCGTCGGCATGCTCGAGGAAACGCACGTCGACGGCATGCATCTGTTTCGCGAAACCACGAGCCAGTGTCTGCGCCAGACCTGCGAAGTGCCCGCCGATTCATGCTGGTTCGGCATTCCGCTCACGCGCGGCGCAACGGGCCGTATTCATGCCCGCACGCTTGCCGACGATGCCCTTGCCTTCCGGCCCGGCGGCGTCGAGTTCGAACTGGCGACGCCGCCCGGCTACGAGATACTCGGCGTGGTCATGAAGCACGCCGCGCTGAGGGACTACGCGCAGACGGTGGAACATCTCGCACTCGAAGACGCGTTGCCGCGCGGCGAGATCGTCATCATCAGCCCTGCAAAGCGCGCGCAACTTGCGGCGGCGCTGCTGTCGATGCTGCGCGGCGGCGCTTCAATGAACTCCGTGGCGCTCGCGTGGATTTTCGAAAGCGGCGCGCTCGGCTGCGGCGCGGACGCGCCCTTGCCCGCACCCTCGCGGCGCGGCGAGATCGCGGCAGCGGCGCGCCGTCATGTGCTCGCGCACCGCGACCGCGCGGTGAACGTGCCCGAGCTGTGCGCGCACCTGCACGTCAGCCGGCGCACGCTTCAGTACTGCTTCCAGGAAGCGTTCGGCATGGCGCCGAACGTGTATCTGCGCGCCCTGCGCCTCAACGGCGCGCGGCGCGATCTGCGTCACGCCGGGCAGCGTGCACAGAGCGTGCAGGATATCGCCGCCTCATGGGGCTTCTGGCACCTGAGCCAGTTCGCGCTCGACTATCGCAGGCTGTTCGGCGTCAGGCCTTCGGACACGCGTGCTCAGGGCCTTGCGACGATCGACAGATAACGCGTCGGCAGCTTCACGCCATAGCAGGCGTGCGGCGTGCCGGCGTCGAAATAGATGCTGTCGCCCTTCTCCAGCGTGAGCGGCGCGTAGTCGCGCATCAGGAACAGCAGCGTGCCCTCGGTGACGTAGATGAACTCCTGGCCGTCGTGCGCGGACAACGTGTGCTTGCCCGTGTCGGCGCTGGCCTCGATCAGCGTCGGTTCCATCGACTTCGTCACCAGCTCCGTACCGAGCCACTCGAACACGCCGGTGGACGTGGGGTGCTTGATTCCGTGCCCGGCACGGCTGACCGCGCGGCACCCCTGCGCGAAGGACTTGTCGTTGCCGCCGACCATGTCGGGCCAGCGGATGTCGAGCGCCTTCGCGAGCCGCGACAGCACCGCATACGTAGGAGAAATGCGGCCGTTCTCGACGCGCGAGATGGTGGATATGGCCACCGACGACAACTCCGACAACTTCGCGAGCGTCATGCCGCGCGCGTGACGATGCTGCGCAATGGTCTCGCCCGGACTGGCTTCCTCGGCCGGCGCGGGCGTCTCCTGCCTGCGGGTGGCGACCGCCTTCGCCGCGGTCTTGCGCACGGGCGTTTTGCGTGCCCGGTTCTCTGTCTTCATGGTGTCTCTTCTGATCTGTTCGATGCATGACGGGGGAAACGCCATCCCGACATGGTGACACAGGCGCGCCCACTTTGCGCTAATTTGCGTATTTGCAAAATTATTGCTTGACCGCGCGATTTTAGCTTCCTACGATCGTTTGCACGGTTTTGCATAAATGCAAAAACAAGCCGCCGCTACCCGTTCACTCACACAAGGAAGGGCTGACCACCATGTTCGACGATCCAATCCTGCGCGCCATCGAAACCGTCAGTGCTTCACGGCGAGGCTTCCTCAAGACGGCGGGCTATGGGGTCGTGGCGGGCCTCGGCGCCAGCACGCTGGGCGGCAACGCCTTCGCGGCGGCGCCCGTGGGCAGCGCGATCAAGACGGTGCGTCCGGGCTATCTGACGGCCGCGTGTCTCGGCGACATGCCGATCGCATCGGTTCGCGACGGCAAGCTGGTCGGCACCGACTTCGACATGCTGGCGCTGATCGCCGAGCGCCTGCAACTGAAGATCGACGTGCAGAACATGAGCTTCTCCGCCGTGATCGAGGCGGTGAAGTCGGGGCGCGTGGACTGGTTCGGCGGCAACTTCGCCTGGACGCCGATCCGCGCGAAGCTGCTGCTGCTCACCGATCCCGTCTTCTACACCGGCGCCTACGTCATCATGCGCAAGAACCAGACGGCCAAGACGTCGCTCACGGTGGCGGACCTGAGCGGTCACACCATCGGCACGGCCACGGGTTATTCGGTGGTGCCGGACATGAAGAAGGTGCCGGGCGTGGTCGAGGTCAAGCTGTATGACGGCATCGATTCGTGCCTGCGCGACGTGACCGCCGGCCGCCTCGACTTCGCGGTGCTGGACGCCCCGACCGTCGACTACATGATCCAGCAGAATCCGTCGTGGGGGCTCAAGCAGATTCCCATCGCGTTCGACACGGCCTATCCGAGTCTCACCGGCAAGTTCGCGTCGATCTGGGGCGTGAGCCCGGACAAGAAGGACCTGTTCGACGGCATCAACGAAGGCGTGCGCTGGCTGTGGCGCACCAACCAGATCAAGCCGATCCTCGCGAAGTACGGCATCGACAATCCGGACTATCTCCAGCCGATGCCCACCGATCCGCGCATCGGCGTGGACCGCGACGCGAAGGGCGCGCTCATCGGACCGTTCGCGCACGAGCCGCGCGATTTCAGCCAGGCCTTCGCGTAAGGCGCGCTCATGGGACACCGCGACATGGCAGCCACGCTCATCGACCCTCCGTCCGTCGACACCCGGCCACTGGTGCGCATCGACGGCTTGCACAAGTCCTTCGGCGCGCATCACGTGCTGAAGGGCATCGACCTCGATGTGATGCCCGGGCAGAAGGTGTCCCTGATCGGCCCGAGCGGCTCGGGCAAGACCACGCTGCTGCGCTGCGTGAACTTCCTGGAGACGCCGAGCGCGGGCCATGTGCTGATCGACGGCGAAGCGATCGGCGAACGGCAGCAGGGCACGCGCTGGCTGCCGATGTCCGGCCGCGATCTCGCCGCGATGCGCGCCAACATCGGCATGGTGTTCCAGCGCTTCAACCTGTTCCCGCATCTCAGCGTGCTCGACAACGTGCTGCTCGGTCCGCGCAAGGTGCAGAAGCGCAACGGCCGCGACCTGATCGACGAAGCCCGCGCGATGCTGACGAAAGTCGGCATGGACGCCAAGCGCGATGCGTTCCCGGACCAGCTCTCGGGCGGCCAGCAGCAGCGTGTCGCGATTGCCCGCGCGCTCGCGATGAAGCCGCGTCTCATGCTGTTCGACGAAGCCACCTCCGCGCTGGATCCGGAACTCGTCGGCGAAGTGCTCGGCGTGATGCGCAAGCTCGCGGAAGAAGGCATGACGATGATCATCGTCACGCACGAGATGCGCTTTGCGGAAAGCGTCTCCGACAAGGTGGTGTTCATGGCGGACGGCAAGATCGTCGAGGAAGGGCCGCCGCGCCAGATCTTCCACGAGGCGCAGGCCGAACGCACGCGCGCGTTCCTGCGCGCCGTGCTGGAGCACTGACATGACGCTGCTCACCGCATGGGCGAACAGCCTGCACTTCCTGCCGTACTTCGCGCGCGTGCTGTGCGTCTCCGCCGTCACCACAGTGGCGCTCGCCGCCAGTGCATTCTGCGTGGCGTTCCTGCTGGGCTTCGTGCTGGCCTTGATGCGCCTGTCGCGCAGTGTGTGGCTGAAGGGCATCGCCAACGTCTATCTCGAACTGTTCCGCAACGTGCCGCTGCTGACGCAACTGTTCGTGCTGTACTTCGGGCTGGAGCGCATCGGCGTGTCGCTGCCCGCGTTCGTCGCGGCGACTCTCGGCTTCGGACTGAACGGCGCGGCCCTGTTGTCCGAAGTGTTCCGCTCGTCCATCAACGGCGTCGATCGCGGCCAGCGCGAAGCCGCGATGGCGATCGGCATGACCTGGCCGATGGCGCTCGCCACGGTCGTGCTGCCGCAGGCGATGCGGCTCGCGCTGCCGGCGCTCGCCAACTTCGCCATCGGCTTGCTGAAGGACACGTCGCTCGCCTCCGCCGTCGCGGTGCCCGAGCTGGTCTTCCGCGCGAAGATGCTGGTCAGCGAGACCTACCAGACCAACCTCATCTATTTCATCGTCGCGGTCATTTATCTGCTGCTGAGTCTCGCGCTGTCGCGCCTCTCGACGGCCACCGAACGCGGCTTCGGCAAAACGAGGACGGCGCTGTCATGAGCTACGCGGAATTGTGGGCCTCGATGCACGACGAACTGTTCCAGGCCGCGTGGGCCACCTTGCGGCTGGCGTGCGGGGCCATCGTCATCGGCATCGTGCTGGGACTCGTGCTGGCCATCGTACGCATCGGCAGCAGCGGCCTGGCCGGACGCATCGCGCGCATCTACATCGAAGTGTTTCGCGGCACGCCCGCGCTGGTGCAGCTGTTTCTCGTGTACTTCGGCTTCGTCGCGATCGGCATTCGTTTCGATTCGTATCAGGCCGCCGTGATCGGTCTCGGCATGAACGCCGCCGCCTACTTCGCGGAGATCTTCCGCGCGGGCATCGCGGCCGTGCCGCGCGGCCAGAGCGAGGCGGCGTACAGCATCGGCATGACCGGCGGTGCGGCGATGCGCTGGGTCGTGCTGCCGCAAGCCATTCGCCTCGTGCTCGCGCCCTCCGGCAACGTCGCGATCTCGCTGCTCAAGGACACCTCGGTCGCGTCGCTGATCGCCGCGCCCGATCTCATGCTGCGTGCCCAGGATCTCAGCTCGCAATACTTCATGCCGTTCGAAATCTACGTCACCGTGGGGGCGTTCTACTTCGTGCTGTGCTATCCGCTCTCGCAGCTGATGCGGCACATCGAGCGGCGTCATCCGTCGCACGGCTGACAGCCACGCTTTCCAACCCGAGCTTCACGCTCATTTTCAGGAGTACCAGTATGCGCAAGGTCATCGCAACCGGCTTGCCGGATGGAACCGCACCGGTGGAATGGGCAACCGTCTCGAACGGCACGCTCTACACGGCGAGCATTCCCGTACGCGCGGACGGTTCGATCGAGGACGGCGACATCGTCAAGCAAGCCGAGCTCACGTTCAACAACCTGAAGCAGATCGTCGAATCGGCGGGCGCCACGATGGACGACGTGACGCAAGTCCAGGTCTTCCTCACGGACAAGAGCTATTTCGAAGGTATGAACGAGGTGTATCGCCGCTTCTTCACGAAGCCGTATCCGAATCGCGCGACGATCATCGCCGACCTGATGGTGCCGGGCGGCAAGATCGAAATCCTTGCCCACGCGGATGTGAGCAAGGCCGCCTGATGAAGCATGTCATCGTCATCGGTGCGGGCATCATCGGGACGACGACCGCGCTCGCGCTCGCGGGCGCGGGCCGCCGCGTCACGGTCATCGACGGCCGTCCCGAGGCCGGCCTCGAAACCAGTTTCGCCAACGGCGGCCTGCTCGCCGCCAACAGCGCGTTGCCGTGGTCGTCGCCCGGCACGCCGCTGCAACTGCTCAAATGGCTCGGCCGCGAGGATGCGCCGCTGCTGCTGCGTCCGCGCGCCATTCCGGGACTCGGCATGTGGGGCCTGCGCTTTCTCGCGAACTGCCGCGCCAGCAAGTATCAACGGACCGCCGCCGCGCTGACCGCCTTCGGGCAGCACAGCCTCGCCATCATGGAGCGTCTGCTCGGCGAGCAGCGCATCGAGGCGAAGATCCGGCACGGCGGTTTGCTCGAACTCATTCGCGGCAAGGACGCCGAACGTCACGCCGAAAACTTCGCGCGCATGCTCGAACGCATGGGCGCGAAGGTCACGCGGCTCGACGGCGCGCAGACCGCCGCGCTCGAACCCACGCTGGCGCCCATCGCCGACAGCATCGGCACCGGCTTGCTGCTCGAAAGCGACGCCTGGGGCGACGCGCGCGCGTTCAGCGTCGCGGCGGCCGCCGCAGCGCAACGCCAGGGCGTGGTCTTCCGCTGGAACACGGACGTGCGGGGCATCGATGCAAAGGCCGGCGCGGTGCGCGGCGTGCGCCTGCATGACGAGACGCTGAGCGCGGACAGCGTCGTGATCTGCGCGGGGGCGCTCTCGCCTGCTTTGGCCGCGCCGCTCGGCGTGCGCTTGCCGATGGCGCCCGTCAAGGGCTATTCGCTGACGCTCGCCGCCAGCGATCTCGACTTCATGCCGGCACGGCCCATCGTCGATGACTTCGAGCATATCGGCGTGACGCCGCTCGGCGACACGCTGCGGGTCGCGGGCACGGTCGAGTTCGACGGCTTCGACAAGACCTTGCGCCCGGCGCGGGTCGACAATCTCAGGCGCGCGCTGAGCCGGCTGTTTCCGCGCATGACGCTGCCCGACAACGTGCGGCCGTGGTGCGGGCTTCGACCGATGGCCGCCGATGGCCTGCCGCTCGTCTCCGCCACGCGCGTACCGCAGTTGTTCGTCAATACCGGCCATGGCGCGCTGGGCTGGACGCTTGCGTGCGGTTCGGCGGAACTCGTCACGTCGATGGTCACGGGTCAGACGGACGGGCGCAACTCGCCCTTCAGTCTCACCCGTAGCTTCTGGTAATCGCCAAGGGTCAAGGCCAAAGGGTCAAGCATGGAAAGGCGTGAGGTTGTGGTGATCGGCGCGGGCGTGGTGGGCGTGTCGTGCGCGTTGTGGCTGCGTCGTCAGGGACACGACGTAATGCTGGTCGATCGCGGCGAGATCGCGGGCGCGGCCTCGTTCGGCAATGCGGCGACCATCGCGGATTATGCGTGCACGCCCGTGCCGCAGCCGCGCATCTGGCGCGACATGCCGGGCCTGCTGTTCGGCGTGGAGTCGCCGCTGTCGATCCGCTGGTCGCGCATCGGCCAGTTCGCCGGATGGCTCGCGGGCTTCCTCGCGCAATGCAACCGGCGCGCCTATGTCGCGAATACAGAGGCGCTCGCCGCGATCCTCCAGCACACGTCCGAAGGCTATGCGCCGCTGCTCGACGCCAGCCCCGAGGCGCGCGCGTTCATCCGTCACGAGGGCTGTCTTTACGCTTATAGGACCGAGCGGGGCATGCGCCGCGCCACCGCCGATATCGCGTTGCGCCGCAGCCTCGGCGTGCAGCAGGAGGTGCTCGGTCACGACGAACTGACGCGCCTCGAACCGGCGCTGCACGGCCGAGCGCTGGGCGCGATCCTGTTTCCGTCCGCGCGTCATCTGCTCGATCCGCAAGGCTTCGTGCAGGCGCTGGCGCAGCCGTTGATCGAAGAAAGACGGTGCGCCCGCATGGAGATCACGACGCTCAACGCAAGCGCGCGCGGCATCGAGATCGGTACGGCGGACGGGCGCGGCATCCTCGCGGACCGCGTGGTGCTCGCGGGCGGGCCGTGGTCGGCGCAACTCGCGGCGCAGATGGGCGACCGCATCCGGCTCGGGGCGGAACGCGGCTATCACGTCGAATTCCAGCTCGACAAGCCGCTGTTCACCCGGCCGACCTGCATCGCCGAATCGAGCTTCTACATGACGCCGTTGCGCGATGGACGCCTGCGCGCGGCGGGCACGATCGAACTCAGCGGACTGTCGATGCCGCTGAACACGAAACGCACCGACTTCATCGAACGCAACATCCGGCGCAACATTCAACTGCAGGCGCCGGTGCGCAGCAGCTGGGTCGGGGTGCGGCCGACGCTGCCGGATTACCTGCCGGTGATCGGGCCGTCATCGGCGGACCCGCGCGTGATCTATGCGTTCGGCCACCAGCATCTCGGCATCACGCTGGGCGGCGCGACGGGTCAGCTCGTGGCGCAACTGATCGCAGGGGAACGCCCCGCGCTGCTGGAACGGTTCTCGGCGAGGCGCTTCGCGTAGCGCGAACGCCCCTGCCGCGCGGGCTCGTTCAACGCTCAGGCGAGCACCGCCGCGCCCACCCTGGCGCGTTCCTTGCTGGGCCGAAAGCTATCCTCAAAGGAAGAAGCGGCACACTCGTGCGTTTTGTGAAGTGCGCCGCCCATGCATGATTCGGCAAACGATTGCGTTGCGCGCGTCTGGGTTATGGAGCAGTTCAAGGCAGGCGGATGAACGGACTATTCAGGAATGGCGAGTTCTTGAAGCGGTCGGGCAACGTGTCGCGCAGCAGTTCCTGGAGCTTGCTTGCGCGCGACACCTTGAGCTCCGTGATCATCGACAAGGTCGATCCGGGCGGCACAGAGACGTCCTTGTTGAACAACGGATTGAAGCCGGTGAACGACACGACCGGCAGCACCGTCACCTGGCCGAACGGCGGCGGCGTCTCGGTGATCGGGCCATTCGTGATGACCGCGACGGTCGTGCCGGTGACATCGAGTCCGGCGTAGTTCGGCACTTCGAGGCTCGCCTGGGTCGGCTTGAAGCCGAGGCCGGTCATCGAGAGCGTGATGGGCGATGAGGTCTTGTTCAGGATATCGACCTTTTCGGTGATGCGCGAACTGAGCGACCCGGATGTGTCGCCCTCGACGGTATAGACCACGCCGCCCACGACCGTGGCTGCATTGGCGCCCGTCACATAGCCGAGCATCAGACCCTGCACGTGGATCTGATTCGCACCGACGTGCGCATTGGAATGCATGTGGCCGAGATCGAGGAAACTCGACGGACCCGAGGGATAGACCAGGATGCGCCGTCCATCGACGGTCCATTCGAGGGTCCTCAACAACTGCACGGGATCACTGGGTAGCGCGAGGTTATAGATGGGATCATCGCGCGTGACCTTCAGCGTGGAGTTGTTGCTGGAGATGCTGACGCTTTCCGCCAGCACTTCGCTTGAAAACGCCATCAATACGCACGCACACAGCAGAGTGGGTTTTGCTCGCATTTCAACCTCCGTCGTCAGGCTCGGTCCCACAGGACATGACGGGGCGATGGGCACACATCGACCCGTCCGCTTGAGCCGTTCGAATCGGTTGAGGAAGAAGGCGGCCTACCGGGTTGAATCGGCATCCTATCGGAAACGTTAGTTCACGATTTGCAAATTACAAGGCGCTGACATAACTTTTCAATCTGCCTGTGAATGAAGTGCAGAATGGGAGGGGTGTAAAGTGAAATCTCGCACTTACATCCCAACAATCCACTTTTGGCACAATTTGAAAGACACTCCAGAATGTTCGAGCCATACCTGAAACGATGGGAGCTCACGATAGACGGCGAACCCTTCTCTTCCCGGAATGCCTGGCTTGTTCCGGTACGCCACCGTGATGTACCTGCCATCCTCAAGATCTCTTCCGAGCCCGAAGAACAGGCAGGGAGCGCAGTCATGGCGTGGTGGCGCGGCGACGGCGCAGCGCCCGTGCTGGCTCACGACAGCGAAGCGTTGCTGATGGTGCGTGCGCAAGGCTCAACCTCGCTGACCGAGATGGTGAAAGAAGGCCGCGATGATGAGGCGACCCGCATCTTGTGTGCCGCCGCTTCACGCCTGCATGCGCCTCGTTCAGAGCCGCTTCCTGCGTTGGTGCCATTGAAGCAATGGTTCAATGCCCTGCTATCCGGAGCCAGCACTCACGGCCGCCTGTTCGAGCACTGTGCGCGTACCGCCGACGAACTACTGAGCGCACCACGCGATATCACGGTACTGCACGGCGATATTCACCACGGCAACGTGCTCGACTTCGGGCCGCTTGGCTGGCTCGCGATCGATCCGAAAGGACTCTACGGCGAACGCGCATTCGATTACGCCAATCTCTTCTGCAATCCCGACGCTGAGAGCGCGCTGACGCCGGGCGTCTTTGCGCGGCGCATCGATCAAGTCGCCGATGCGGCGAATCTCGAACGACGACGTCTGCTGCAATGGGTGCTCGCATGGACCGGTCTGTCGACCGCCTGGATACTTGAAGACGGCGGCCACGCGGGCAGCACGCTCGACGTGGGAAGACTCGCCGCAGCCGCGCTCGGCATGATCGATTGACGCTCTCCCAAGCAGCGCAAATCCCCCCGCCCTGCAAGCTCCATTCTTTCCCGTTTACAATCCTGCTTCCCCAGACTCCCCGGACAGGATCCATGGAATTGATGCTTGAGCGGCTGTCGGAAACGGTGGCCTCGGCAGAAAGTCTCGAACAACTCACCCGGCCACTCCTCGAAATGCTCGAGATCGTCACCGGTCTGGAGTCTGTCTACCTGACGTCCATCGATGAGGCCGCCGGCATCCAGACCGTCGATTTCGCACGCAACTCCGGCGATCTCGACATCAGCGAAGGCCTCGAAGTGCCGTGGTCGGACACGCTGTGCCGGCGCTGCATCGACGAAGGGCGCCGCTTCACGTCCAATGTGAGCGAGATCTGGGGCGATTCCCAGGCAGCGAAGGCACTCGGCATCGAGACCTATGCCAGCGCGCCGGTCTGCGGCAGCAATGGCGCGGTCATCGGCACGCTGTGCGCCGCGAGCCGCCGCAGCAAGGCCATCGGTCCGCGCGCGCGCAGTGCGCTCAACCTGTTCTCGAAGATCATCGCCCAGCACGTGGAACGCGAACGCCTGATGGGCGAACTGCGCCGTTCCAACGAATACCTGACCCGCTTCGCGCTGACGGACGCGCTCACCGGACTGCCCAATCGCCGCGCCATGCAGGACGAGCTCGGGCGGCTGCTCGCGCGCGCGGCCCGCGATGGATCGTATGTGCTCGTCGGCATGATCGATCTCGATGACTTCAAGAAGATCAACGACGAGTTCGGCCATGGCGCCGGCGACAGCCATCTGAAGCACTGCGCCGGTCTGGTGTCCGGCGTCACGCGCGACACGGACATGCTCGCGCGCATCGGCGGCGACGAGTTCGCCTTCGTCGGTCCGGGCGCTCTCGATGCGGACGAAGCGCATCGCATCGCCGAAGAAATCCGCGCGCGCATCATGGAAGCGGGCAACGGCACGAGTGCATACGGCGAACACGCCGGGTTGAGTGTCGGCGTGGTCGCCGTGCGTTTCGTGAGCGCGGATCAGGCTATCGCGCTCGCCGATACCGCCATGTACGAAGACAAGCGTGAACGCAAGCGCCGCCGCCGCGAGGCCCAGGCGACGCAGGAGTAACGCGGCCATGACCATCAAGGCCGTGGTCTTCGATGCCTTCGGCACGCTGTGCGAGATCGGCGACCCGCGACGGCCTTATGCGCGGCTCGTGCGGCTCGCGCAGCCGCAACCGGACCGGCTCGAAGCACGCGCGCAGCTGATGAGCGTTCCGCTGTCGCTGCGTGATGCAGCGACAGCACTGAATGTCGGGCTCGACGGTATCGATGCGCTGGAGCACGACCTCCAGGCGGAACTCGCGAGCATCCGTCTCTATCCCGAAGTGCCGCGCGTGCTGCGGGCCTTGCGCGCGCAGGGCTATGCGCTGGCCGTCGCGTCGAACCTGGCGCTTCCTTATGCGGCGCCGTTGCAGGCATTGTTGCCCTTCCCCCTCGATGCGCATGCATGGTCGTTCGAAGTCGGCCATGTCAAGCCCGACCCGCGCCTGTTCGACTTCGTCTGCCGCACGCTCGACGTGCGCCCGGACGAGGCGTTGATGATCGGCGACACTTATGCGGACGACTATCTCGGCGCGACCCGCAGCGGGCTCGCGGCGCTGCATCTCGACCGTGGCGCCCCGCCGCGCGCCGGTTCCATCGGGAGCCTCGACGCGGTGCTCGAACACCTCGCCATCCCGCTCGACTGACAACGCCGCACTGTTGGGACACGACTGACCGGAAGACGGCGAATGGTGGTTGCCGTCCCACACGACCGCGTGCTTCATGCACGGAAAGCACGGAGAGCCCGGCCCGCGCGAATGGCATAACAAATGCATCGGCTCCTGCAAGCGACCGGCCGCCCATGTGTTCTCTTTCAACCTTGCCAGGAGCGCAACATGAACCTATTGACCATCAGCGACATTCCCGTCGCCGTCGATCTCGACAGCCAGCAGATGCAGGACATTCACGGCGGCCGCATGAAGCTGCCCGGACAGCAGCCCAAGGGCGCGATTCTCGTGTCGCCCGACGGCGAGCCGGTTTCGGTGTACGTCGACGGCTCGCTGCAGAACTCGGTCAGCGACGGCTTCTACCACCTGTGAGATCGAAGCCGGATGGTGCGCCGTCCGGCTTCACACCTGCTCGCGATCCAGACGCGCTTCCGTTGCACGCGTCTCGACCGGCGCGGCGTGCTCACTCGCCGCCTCATGCAGGTTGCTGCCGCTCGTTTCCGGAAGGAACACGGCCGCGATGAACGCGACGCCATAGGCGCACAGCGCGCACGTCCCCATTGCAGTACCGAGCGGCAGGTTCGCGGCAAGCAGCCCGACCGTGGCCGGCACGACCGATCCGAACCCACGCCCGCCGCCCAGACAGAATCCCTGCCCGCTCGCGCGAATGGTGGTCGGGAACAGTTCGGCGAAGGTCGGCAGCATGCCCGACGCCAGCGCGCCCTGGAACGCACCGAGAAAGAAGCTGAGAATGACAGTCACGCCGGCGCCGATCGGCGCGAGCAGATAGATGGCCACGTTGATGGCCTGCAGGACGAGGAAGGTCATGAACGCGGGCCGGCGGCCCAGCCGGTCCGAGAGCAGCCCGTACAGCAGCGGACCGACCAGCGATCCCAGGATATTGCACGCCAAATAGCCCGCGCTCGATCCGACCGACAGATGCAGCGCGGTGCGCAGGTACGTGGGCAGCCAGGTGATCATCACATAGGCGCCGCCGAAGATGCCGGTCGCCATGATGACGGCGGCCAGCGTGCGGCGCAGATGGCGGGTCGCGAAAATTTCCCAGAACGGGCTGGCCGCCACGCCGTTGGCGCGGGCCACCTTGGCTTCCGCATAGACGCCCGATTCGGGCACCAGCCGGCGAATGAAGAACACGAGGATGGCGGGCACCACGCCGAGCGCGAAGAACACGCGCCAGCCGAACTGCTCGGGAAACAGCGACGCGATGACCGGCAGCAACGCCACCGACAACGCATAGCCCAGCGCGTAGCCGCTCTGCACGGCAGCCGCGACCCGGCCGCGCAGCACGGGCCGGATCACCTCGCTGATGAGCACGCCGCCGACCGCCGCTTCACCGCCGTAACCCAGGCCTTGCAGAAAGCGGATGCCGAACAGCACCGGGAAGGTGCTGGCGAAGGCTGCCGCGATGGTCGTGATGGCCACCCAGACGATGGTGAATTGTAGGATGCGCACGCGTCCGATCTTGTCGGCGAGAATGCCCGCGCCCCAGCCGCCGATCGCGGTGCCGATCAGCGCCGCCGTCGCCAGATAACCCACTTGAGGATGCGTGAGCCCGAGGGTCGCGATGAGCGCGGGGATGACCAGCGAGAAAATGCTCGAATCCATCGAATCGAGACCGAAACCGGCGAAACACGCCCAGAACGTTCGTCGCTCAACCGGCTTGAGGCTTGAGTACCAACCCAGACGCATGCTTCCCTCTTGATCTTGCTTGCAAACGGCGGACGTTAGCCAGATCGGGGATCGTAAGCAGGCTAGGGTTTACCCATGGCAAGGAGCGCAGCGGCGAGCCGGCATCGCGCCAGGGTTCGGAGCGATGTCCTTTTTGCGGCATCGTCCGATAAACAAAACTGATGGCATTGGCTGCATATCGGAAGCGGGAACGACACGATCCGGCGCAACCGCCCACGCGATCACTCGTCGAGCGCGTCGCGGCAAACGGCAATGAAGATGTCGCGCAGCCACTTGTGTGCGGGTTCGCGGTCCATCCTGGGGTGCCACATGGCGGAGACCACGATTTCCGGCGCAAGCACCGGCAGTTCGAAAGCGACGAGGCCCTCTGCGAGCGCTGCCGCACCAGGCAGCCGTCCGCGCATCAGGCTGCGCGGCACTTGCGCGAGCACATCCGCGTCGCGGGCGATCCGTAACGCATCGGGAAAGCCGGGCACGACGGCCACGATGGTCCGCCTGAGCCCAAGTTCGGCCAGCGCCCGGTCGATGGGACCTTCGAAGTCGGCCTTGCGCGAAGCAACGACATGCTGGCAGGCAGCGTAAGCCGCGGGCGTGACGGGATCCCGCAGCAACGGATGGTCCATGCGCGCCACGCCGACAAAGCGATCCCGAAAGATCGACCGGGTCCGGATTTCGGGTGCGGATTGCCCGAGGACTCCGATCTCGAGATCGACCTGCCCTTCGCGCAGCGACACCGCGTCCTTCACCACGCGGGGAACGAAACGGAGCCGCACGCGCGGCGCCTCCCGCGCGACCGCGGTCACCAGCGCCGCGGCAAGCAGTGCGATGAAGCCTTCGTTCGCCCGCACGACGAAGGTCCGCGCAAGCGTGGCGGGATCGACCTCGGTGGCCTGCGGGCCGAGCAGTGTCCGGGCATTGCGGGCGACATCGCGCACCCGGTCCTGCATCGCCATCGCGCGCGGCGTCGGCACCAGGCCGTTGCCTGCGCGCACCAGCAAGGGATCCCCGGTCATCGATCGAAGGCGGGCAAGCGTGCGGCTCATGGCGGAAGCGCTCAGGCCGAGTCGCCGCGCCGCAGCCGTGACGCTGCATTCGTCGAGCAAGGCATCGAGCGCCGGAAGGAGATTCAGGTCGATATCGGTCATGACTGCGTTCGGTGGATGGCACGGCCGGCGTGGCGCGGCGTGCAACACCATTGTGCACGCCACGCGTCTGGCGCACGACGGCAGCGGCGCAGATACTGGACACATCCTCACCACCGGAAACACTCATGAGCGATGCAA
Source organism: Caballeronia sp. LZ034LL (assembly GCF_031451215.1). NCBI lineage: Bacteria > Pseudomonadati > Pseudomonadota > Betaproteobacteria > Burkholderiales > Burkholderiaceae > Caballeronia > Caballeronia sp. LZ034LL. Next base: position 406,257 of record NZ_JARUXR010000002.1, on the reverse strand, counting down.
GATCCCCACGACCCTCCATCCTGCTGATCGGCGCCTCGCGCGGCCTGGGCCATGCAATGGCGGAGGAATTCGTGAAGCGCGGCTGGAACGTCGTCGGCACGGTGCGCGGCCATGCCAGAACGCCACTGCACGCCCTCGCGGATGATCACCCGGAGCACGTGACCATCGAGTCCGTCGACATCACGGACCCGGACCAGTTGGCCGCGCTGCGCGATCGGCTGGCTCCGCGACGTTTCAATGCGCTCTTCGTGAATGCAGGCACCGCCAACGAGCAGCACGAGGACACGATTGCTCAGATCACGACGGAAGAATTCATCAGGGTCATGGTCACGAACGCGCTCAGTCCCATGCGCGCCGTTGAAACCCTCGAGCCGCTCGTCGACGAAGGCGGCCTGATCGGCGTCATGTCTTCGGGACAGGGCAGCGTGGCGGGCAATGAAAAAGGCGGGCGTGAGCTTTACCGAGGTTCGAAGGCCGCGCTGAACATGTTCATGCGCAGCTATGCCGCCCGGCAAGCGAACAGCCAACGCTCACTGCTCCTGATGGCGCCAGGCTGGATTCGCACGGACCTGGGCGGACCCGACGCGCCATTCACGATGGCCGACACCATTCCCGACGTGGTCAGCGTGCTCATCGAAGCGCAGGGTAAGCCGGGCCTGCGCTATGTCGATCGCAACGGCAAGACGGTTGCGTGGTGACGGCCACAGATCTCACCGCACCGCCGTCCGCGTCCCCGTCAGCACCGTCTTCGTCACATCGGGAATCGCGTCCAGCGCCTGCTCGCTGAACGGGAAGCGGGTCCAGGTTTTCTGCGCATAGACGCGCGTGGTCGCGCGATACCACGGCGACGCCGGATCCTCGGACACGCCGGTCGTCAGCATCGTGTCCGCCTGTGGACCCTCCGCACCGAAGCTCACGACCTGCATATAGCTGTTGCCATGGGCATCGCTGTCCAGCGACTCACCGGTCTTGTTGAGGGGCTGCATCGCGCACGCCACCGTGAAATAGCCTTGCAGATCACAGCCGCCGTACAGCGGAATGCGCCGGGCTCCGTCGCTGATGTAATGCATCTCGCCGCGCGTCGCATCGACGGCAAAGCCATTCGCGCGCAACGCCAGCACCGCGGCGCCGAGCGCATCGCCGAGCGCCCGCACCGTCGCGGGATTCGACGTGTCGAGGCCATCGGGCGTAGTGAGCGGATGCGCGGCATCGAAGGGCGTCGTGTAATGCTGGAGCGCCGGCATCGACGCGGCGCGCTGCCAGAACGCATCCCACAGGTTCGCGCCGCGCGCATTCACATTTGCCGTGCCATCCCATTGCCGCAGCGCCGCGCAGGCAGCACGAATATCCACCTCCTGCGCCTGATCCGGCTTCGCCGGGTCCGCCGTCACGCGCACGATGGCCGTCTTGCAGACCGCATCGGTCACGGGTTTCAGGAACAACTGCGCGGACATCGACGTACTCGCCAGCACCGTCCGCTCCAGCGCGGCGCGATCGACTCCGCCGGGTGCAGACATCGCCTGCGCGGCGATGCCATGTCCCAGGCGCGTGCGCAGGGATTGCACCGTGCCCGTTTGCCCGAGTACCTGCGCGTAGCCCGTCAGCGGCGCGTGCGGATTCGTCAGCCAGTAGCTGCCGTTGAAGTTGCCGACATAGTCCGCGCGCCGCAACTCCGGCATCGATGCCACCGGCATGCGGCCCGTGCGCACTGCGCCGGAGAGCTTTTGCGCCGTCCAGTCGCACGCCGCGCGCGAACCGTCGAGGAACGGCACGCCGGGCAGGCGCGCATCCACCGCGCGGCCCGCAGGCGTCGTGCAGGCGTTGGCAAGCGCATCCGTCACGCCCGGCACGGCGCCGATATCCGCAAACCACACATCGGCGTCACCGCGCCCGATGGCGAACGTATTGACCCAAGGCATCGACGCTGCGTGCTTCTGCGTCGCAATGAAATCATCGAGCGAGCCGGCCTGGTTCCATTGCAGGAAGTTGGAGAAGGTGCCGGGGTTGTCGGCGTTGACGTCGGCGAGTGCGAACGCATGCTCGCCGTTCCACGCCAGCGCCGGCGACAGCGACGACAGATCCGCCACCGGCCCGAAGCGCGTCCGGTACAGCGTGCGCGTGACGGGCGCGAGCGCGCCGGTCTTCAGGTCGCGCACCTGCACGGTGACAGGCACGGCGCGCATCGCTTCATCGCGGCCTTCGTAGCGATAATGCGTCGGCGCGCCCGGCACGAGCGCCAACTGGAAGATACCGAAGCGCCGCGCGCTCGACACCGTATGCGTCCACGCAATGTTCTCGTTGAAGCCGATCATCACCATCGGCACGCCGAGGAACGCCGCACCCGCCGCATCCATCTGCTGCGGAATGCGCAGCTGCATCTGATAGAACCGGTCCGGACCTTGCCAGAACCAGTGCGGATTGCCGAACAGCAGGCTCCGGCCGTCCTTCGTGCTGGCCGCACCGAAGGCCAGCGCATTGCTGCCGATGCCGGCCTGCCCGCCCATCGCGAGTCCGTTGGCGTTGGCGAGCGTCGCAAGCTTGCCTTCCGCCGACGCCGCCGCAGATGCCCCCGGCGGCTGCGCCCGCGCGATGCCGCGCAGGAACGGCATCGTGCCGCCCGCCAGGTTCGCGGCGATGAAGCGGCGATACAGATCGTCGGTATCGATATGCGTGACCCAACGCGCCCCGGCACAGCTTGCATGCGCACCGGGAAAGCGTCCCGCATGAAGCTCGTCGATGTAGCGGTTATAGCCATCCGCATAGCCCGCGACGAGCGCACGCTCGCGCGGCGGCTGGGCATCGCGGAAACGCGTCACCGCGTCATGATCGATGACCGAGCGGAAGAAGAAATCCGCATCGAGATTGGCGGGCTGGCCGAACGTCGATGGCCCCGGCGGATGCCCTTCCGCGCCGAAATTCGCCGAACGCTCGCCGCGCCAGGTGACGAAGGCATCGGACAGCGTGCACAGCGCATCCTGCGCCTGCGCGAAGCCGACGCCATAGCCGAGGCTGCCCCAGTCGGCGGCATCGATATGCGGCACGCCGTCCGGGGTCCGCTTGATCGTCACGTCGTAGGCCGCGCCGGACGCTTGTCCCGCCGGCGTATGACATCCCGACACCAGCACCAGCAGCACGGCGCCGCCACACATTGCCGCCAGCATCCGGGCGGTCTTCGAAATACTCAGCACAGGCATGTTCGCGTTACGTGGTTCTTTGCAGCACTGCGGGGATATATGGGGCTCAGGCGGCCGCGTCGAGCGAATGCTGCGCGAGCTCACGTCCGTCGCCTGTCGCGGCGATCTGGCCGTAATCCAGCTTGATATAGCGGTCCGCCAGCGAGAAATAGCGGTCGTCGTGCGTGATGACCAGCACGGTCTTGCCGCGCGCCTTCAGGTCGGGCAACAGCCGCCGGTAGAACACGTCCTTGAAGGCCGGATCCTGATCCGCGGCCCATTCGTCGAACACATAGAACGGACGGTCTTCCAGATACGCCACCAGCAACGCAAGACGCTTGCGCTGACCCTGCGAGAGATCCGTGGTCGAGAACCGGCCGTCGTGGATCGTCACCTTGTGCTCCAGATGCAGCAGTTCGAGCAGCTCCTGCGCCTGCGCGTCGAGCCCGTCGATGGCAAAGCCATGCAGTTCGTCGAACAGGAAGAAGTCGTTGAACACCACCGAGAAATGCTGCCGATAGCGCTCGCGGTCCGCCTCGTTCACCGGCCGGCCGTTCAGTTCCACCGTGCCGGTCTCCGGCGCGTACAGGCCCACGATCAGCTTGGCCAGCGTGGTCTTGCCGCTGCCGTTGCCGCCGATCAGATACACCAGTTCACCCGGCTTGAACGCCAGATTCGCGGGACCGAGCTTGAACACTTCGTTCTCTTTCTCGCGGAAATAGCTGTGCGTGATGTTGTTGAGCGAAATGCTCTCGAACGCGGTCGCCGCTTCCGATGGCTCGACGTTTTCCTTCGGCAGGTCGCGATTCACCTTGTCGATGCGTTCCAGTGCGACCTTCGCCGAACTGAGCGACGGAATGGACGAAAGCAGGCCTTCGATCGGCATGATCATGTAGAGGAACACGACCGCATAGCCGGACAGCACGTGCACGTCCACCGCATGAAAGCGCGTCAGCACGAACAGCACGCAGCCGATGAACGCCAGCAGGATCATGCTGCCCCAGCTGGCCGCCGCCGTGTACAGCACATAGCCACGCGTACGCTGCACGCGCACGGCTTCCACATTGGCGGCGATGGCGTCATCGACGAACGCGGTCCTGCGGCGGCGATGCAGCTTCAGTTCCTTGGCGCCGTCGAAGAGCGCGCGGAAATGCTTGACGAGATCGTCCTCGCGATTGCGCGAACTGCGCAGATGGAACATCGCGCGCGTGTTGGCCAGATGAAAACCGAGCGAGCCGATCACCACCGTGATCACCGCGAACACCAGCACCTGCCACGACAGAAAGCCGAGATAGGCGAGGCAGCCGATCACGATGGAGCCGTTCATCGCGAGCGAGGGCAGGCTCAGGAAGAACACGACGATGGTGTCCAGGTCCGACGTCAGCACCGTCAGCGCGCTGGATGCGCCCTGCCGTTCGAGGTTCTGGTACGAAGCCTCGGTGACGCTGTGAATGGTCCGCATGCGCAACGCGGCCTTGGTGTTCTGGCCGAGTTGCACGAAGGCGGTCTGCGAGAGCGTGCGCGTGACGAGCACCGCGAGCGCCAGCAGCAGGAACTGCCAGCCCAGCGTGGGCAGCCGTTCGGGCGTGGCGCCGAGCGCCTGGTTGATGATGGCCACGAGACCCGCATTCGCGAAGCCGCCGACGACGCTGACGACCAGCGCCAACAGCAGGATCCAGCGCGACTGTCGGATCAAATTCAGGAGCAGGGACATGTCGATCCTCAAAAACTTGTTATCTGTTCGGTGTTCACGTGCGCACCGTCACAACTGCGCAAGGATATCGCGCATTGCGCCGGCCATCGCCGCGTCATCAGCAACGGAGTGTTTCAGTGCGTCCAGCGCGGCCGCGAGTTCATGCAGCGGCTGATTGCGCATCAGGTCGGCGAGCGGCGCGTCGATGCCGAGCTTTGCCCGCAACGCGGACTGCACCTGCATGGCCGCGAGCGAATGGCCGCCCAGTTCGAAGAAGCGGTCGGAGCGCCGCACCGGCGACACGTCCAGCACGCCCGACCAGACTTCGGCCAGCGCGGTTTCCATCTCGCCTTCGGGCGGATCGGCCAACGCAGCCGACGACAACACGGCCGGCGCAGGCAGCGCATGCCGGTCTATCTTGCCATTCGGGTTGAGCGGCATGCGGTCGAGCACCGTCACGGCGGCGGGGACCATGTAGTCCGGCAGGCTCGCGGCGAGTTGCTCCCGCAGTTGCCGCCCATCGAGCGCCGCGCCCGCCGCTGCCACCGCATAGGCCAGCACGCGCACGCCGGTGGGACCGTCGCGCGTGATGACCGCCGCCTCGCGCACGTTCGGCTGCTGGGCGAGCAGTGCTTCGATCTCGCCCAGTTCGACGCGAAAGCCTCGCACCTTGACCTGATGATCCGTGCGGCCGAGATAGGCGAGCGTGCCGTCGGCGTTCCAGCGGACCACGTCGCCGGTGCGATACAGCCGTGCGCCCGGCGTGCGCGCATGCGGATCGGCGATGAAGCGGGTCGCGGTGAGTCCCGAGCGCCCGAGATAGCCGCGTGCAAGCAGCGCCCCGCCGATGCACAGCTCGCCCGCTGCGCCCATCGGCACGAGATTGAGTTGCGGGTCGAGCACGTACAGCGTGCGTCCGTCGAGCGGCGTGCCGAGTGGAATCTGCGCGGGTATGGATGCGTCGTTGCGCACGTAGGGCGTGCAGTCGAACAAAGTGGCCGTGACGACTGCTTCGCTCGGACCATAGGTATTCGCCAGCGCGACATGCGCAAGGCCCGCCTCGCGCCATGCCCGCACGCCGTCGGCGGGCATGGCTTCGCCGCCCGCATGCACGCGCCGCAGCGTGCCGCAGCGCGCGCGCACCGCATCCGCGCCGCGTTCGGCGAAGTCCTGTGCAAGCGCGTTCCAGTACGCCGTGGTCAGGTCGGCGACGGTGATGCGCTGCTGCGCCACCTGTTCGAGGAAGCGCTCGCTGCTCCATAGCTCCGGTCCGCGCAGGATCAGCGTCGCGCCGGCGGCGAGCGTCGGAAAGACCTGTTCGACGAAGCCGTCGAAGTTGAAAGTCGAGAATTGCAGCACGCGGTCCCGCGACGTGATGCCGAACATGCCGATCGAAACATCTGTATGACGCGCCAGCCCGTCGTGCGTGATGCCGACGCCCTTCGGCCGGCCGGTCGAGCCTGATGTGTAGATCACGTAGGCCAACTGGGACGGCACAATTGCAGCGGGCGCTGTTGAAGGCGTTGCACCGTCCTCCGTCATGCGATGCACGTCCAGTGTCCTGACGCCGAGGCGCGCGAGCGCGTCGACCGGTACATCCGAGGTCTCTTCCGTGGGCGCAGTCAGCGCCACCGCGATGCCGCTGTCCTCGATCATGAACGCGAGACGCTCCGCCGGATACGACGGATCGAGCGGCACATACGCGCCGCCCGCCTTCAGCACGCCGAGAATCGCGACGATCATCGTCAGCGAACGCTCGATCAGCACGCCCACGCGCGCTTCGGGCCCGACGCCCGCCGCGCGCAGATGATGTGCGACGCGTTCGGCGCGGCGGTCGAGCGTGCCGTAGTCGATCGATTCGTCATCGAGCACCAGCGCTTGCCTATCCGGCGCGCGCGCGGCCTGTTGCGCGATGCGCAGATGCACGGGCGCGGACGCTGCAACATCGGGCGCGCTGCCCCAGCTTTCCAGTTGCGCGCGCTCACCGGGGGCCAGCATGTCGAGCGCCCCAAGCGGCGCATCCGGCGCGGCGATGAACGCATCGAGCAGCGCCGACAGATGCGCGGCCATACGCGCGATCTGCGCGGCATCGAAGATATCGCTGGCGTAGTCGAAGTCGATGCGCAGCGCTTCCTCGCCCGCCCTGCCCTGCGTGACGGACAGCGTCAGCGGATAACTCGTGCGGTCTTCGTTGCGCAAGCCGGAGAACTGCAACTCGCGCGCGCCGGAAGCGTGGAGGATGTCATCGACCGGATAGTTCTCGAACACGACGATGCTGTCGAACAGCGCCTGTCCGCCTTCGATACGCGCCCAGCGCTGGATGTGGTAGAGCGCGACGTGTTCGTGCTCGCGCGCCGCGACGCCCTGCCGCTGCACGCGTTCGAGCCACGTCGAGACACTCGTCGCGGGATCCGGCGCGCCGATCACTGGAATGGTGTTGACGAACAGGCCGAGCGTACGGTCCGCGCCCGCGAGCGCTTCCGGACGGCCCGCAACGGTCGCGCCGAAGCTCACCGCGCGCTGCCCCGTGTAGCGTTGCAGCAGCACGAGCCACGCGGCCTGCACCAGCGTGTTCGGCGTCACGCGGCGGGACTTCGCAAAGCGGCCGAGCGACGCGGCGCGCGCGGCGTCCCACGTCAGCGCATGCGTGCCGTATGACGCGGCGCTTGCTGCATCGGCGTGTGAAGGTGCGGGCAGTGCATGGCTCAGCAGCGTCGGGCCTTCGAGCGCGCCGAGTTGCTCGCGCCACCAGGTCTCGCCGACAGTCTGAGGCCGCTGGCCCAGCCACGCGATGAAGTCCCGATAGCGTCCCGGCACGCCGGTAGCCGGTCGTCCCTCATACGTCGCCAGCACTTCGGCGAGCAACTGCGCGGCGCTCCAGCCATCGAGCAGTGCGTGATGGAACGTCCACACGAAATGATGCCGATCCGCGTCCGTGCGCAGCACGTCCACCCGCCACAACGGCGCGCGCGCCAGATCGAAACCCTGCGCCACGCGCGCGGCGGCGAAACGGTCGAGACGCGCATCGAGTGTCGATGCTGCTTCGTTCCGCCAGTCCTCGGTGAAGAACGGCGTCGCGATGCTGCGCGCCACCCATTGACGCGGGGCATCGTCGAAGGAGAGGAAACCGGTGCGCAAGGTGTCGTGACGCGCGGCAACGGCAGCCCAAGCCGCTTCGAAACGCGCGCCATCCAGCCGGCCGATATCCACGCGCAACTGGTTCACGTACGCGCCCGGCTGCTGTCCGAGCAGGCTGTGGAACACGATGCCCGTCTGCATCGGCGCGAGCGGATACAGGTCCGCGACGTCGGCGGCACGCACCGGCAACGCGTCGAGACGCGCCTGGTCGATGCCCGCCAGCGGCACATCGGAAGGCGTCAGCCCGGACGCACCGCTCTCGCAGTGCGCCAGCGCGGCCAGCAGTTCGCGCTGCAGCGCGTCGGCGAGCGTCGTCAGCGTGGCTGCGTCGTAGCGGTCGCCGCGCGGATGCAGCAGCGTGAGCGACAGTGCGCCCCGATGAACCTGCGCCGAGATCTCCAGCGCATGCGTCGCGCGATTCAGTTCGCTCGACGTGCGCCCGCTCGCCTCCGTGGCGAGTTGCCAGCCTTGGCCGGAGTGGTCGTCGTCGAACTGGCCGAGATAGTTGAACAGTACGTCCGCGTGACCGATGCCCGCCAGCGCCGCGCGACTCGACGGCGCACCGAGATACTTGAGCAGGTTGAAGCTCATGCCGCGATGCGGCACCGCACGGCGCGCTTCCTTCACGCGCTTGAGCGCCGCACCGGGCTCGCCGGTCGGCGCGAGTTCGAACGGATAGACGCTCGTCAGCCAGCCGACCGTGCGGCTGAGGTCGGCGTGGCCGGACAGCGGCTCGCGTCCGTGACCTTCGAGGTCGATACGCAACGCCGCGCCGCCAGCGAACGCGCACAACGCGCGGCCCGTGGCGAGCAACAGCAGATCGACGAGTTGCGTCCGATATGCCGCCGATGCGTCCTGTTGCAGACGCCGCGTCGTCGCGCGATCGAACTGCACGACGGCGCGCTGCGGCACGCCAGGCGCTTGCCGCATACCCGGCGGCAAGGCGGCGGGCACGTCGGCGAGGCGTTGCCAGTGCGTGAGATCGCGCTCGACGTCCGGCGTGCGCGCCGCTTCGTGCAACTGGCGTGCGAAGGCCTGGCACGAGGTCGTGCGTTCGGGCAGCGTGGCCGCTTCGCCGCGCACGCGCTGCGCGTGAACGCGTTGCAGGTCGTCGATGAGAATGCGCCACGACACGGTATCGACGACCAGATGATGGATCGCGATGAACAGCCGCCACGTCCCGTCTTCGATGCCGAGCGCGAGCGCGCGAAGCAGCGGGCCATGCTCGATGTCGAGACTGGCCTGAGCTGCGTCGCAATGCTTCTCGATCTCCGCGAGCGCCACGTTTTCGATGACGTCGAGCGACGGCGCGGCTTCATCCTCCATGGCATAGCGCTGACGCCAGCCCGAATCGCACGGCTCGAAGCGCACGCGCAGGCTGTCGTGATGCGCGACCACCGCGCTCAGCGCGTCTTGCAGCGCGCCGGTATCCAGCGTGCGGCCCACGTCAAGCAGCACGGCCTGATTGAAGTGATCGCGCGCCGCGAATGCTTCGCTGAAGAACCACGCCTGGATCGGCAGCAAGGGGACGGGCGCGCTCGTGTCCACCGTCGAATCCGGCAGCGCGGCTTCGTCGGGCGATGCATCGAGCGGCGTGACGACGCTCGCCAGTTGCGCGATGGTCTGCTGCTCGAAGATCTGTCGTGCGCTGAGGCCGAGGCCCGCGCGCCGCGCACGCGCGACGATCTGCAAGCCCATGATCGAATCGCCGCCCAGCTCGAAGAAGTTCTCGTGACGTCCGATGCCCTCGCGCCGCAGCAACTGCGACCAGATTTCGGCGAGCGTGACTTCCGTTGCGCCCTGGGGCGCTTCGGAGAGCGGCGCCGCGACGATCTCCGGCGCAGGCAGCGCGCGCCGGTCGACCTTGCCGTTCGGCGTCAGCGGCAGTGCGTCCAGCACGGTCAGCCAGGTCGGCACCATGTAGTCGGGCAGCGTGGCGCCGAGCGTCGCGCGCAGGGTGGCCGGGTCGAGTGGCTGTCCCGCTGCTGCCGTGACATACGCTGCAAGACGTCTGGACGCCGTGCCGTCGGCTGCATCCAGCGCGACCACGACCGCCTCCGCGACGCCGTCCTGCATGCGCAGCCGCGCCTCGATCTCGCCGGGTTCGATCCGGAAGCCGCGCACCTTCACCTGTTCGTCGAGGCGGCCGAGGTATTCGAGCTGACCATCGGCGCGCCAGCGCACCAGATCACCGGTGCAGTAAAGGCGCGCGCCGGGCGTGTCGGAAAACGGGTCCGCCACGAAGCGCGCCGCGCTCATGCCGGGCTGGCCGAGATAGCCGCGCGCCAGCGCCGCGCCGCCGATATGCAGTTCGCCCGGCACGCCTGGCGGCACCGGGTTCTTGCGCGCATCCAGCACCCAGGCGCTGCGCGCGCCGACGGGCCGGCCGATCGGCGCATAGGCGCTGTCGAACGCGTGCTCATCGGCTTGCCAGACGGTCGGCGTGATGACGGTTTCCGACGGACCGTAGGCGTTGAAGATGCGCTGCGGCGCGAGCCGTTCGCGCACGGCATCGAAACCCGCGCGCGACCACGCCTCGCCGCCGACGATGCAGGTCCGCACGCTCACCGCGCCCGCCGCCGTTTCGCGCGCAAAGGCATCGATATAGGCCGGCGGCACGTTGAGCGACGTGACGCCGTGCGTGCAGATTTCATCGACCAGCCGCCCGGCCGGCCACACTTCGTCGTCGCGCATCAGGACCGAGGCGCCGCGCGTGAGCGGCACCCATAGCTCTTCGGCGGCGACATCGAAACTGATCGACGCGAAATGCAGGCAGCAGTCCGACGCGTCATAGCCGAACAGTTCGCCGATCGCCCGGCAGTGCGACGCCAGCGCGCCATGCGCCACCGCGACGCCCTTCGGTCGGCCCGTCGTGCCCGACGTGTACACGACATACGCAAGGTTGTCGGGATGCAGGGCGGGCGCGGGATCGGTGTCGGGTTCGACGGACAGGTCGAGCGTGTCGAGGTTCAGCACGGGCACGCTACAGGCGTCGCGCATGTGCGCTTCCGACGCATCGTCGACGAGCAGCAGCGCGATGGCGCTGTCGTCTGCCATGTGCGTGAGGCGCGCGAGCGGGTACGCCGGGTCGAGCGGCAAATACGCGCCGCCCGCTTTCAGGATGCCGAGCATCGCGGCCGTCAGGCCGGCGGTCCGCGACATGGCCAGGCCGACACGCACTTCGGGACCGACGCCCTCGCGCATCAGACGCGCCGCCAGACGGTTCGCGCGACGATCGAGTTCGGCATAGGTCATCCGGCCGTCGATGCCGGTGACGGCGAGCGCGTCCGGCGTGGCCTGTGCACAGGCGGCGATGCGTCGGTGAATGAAGTCGTTGGTTTCTTGTGCTTGAGTGGAGGCGCCGCCCCATTCGCGCAGTTGCCGCCATTGCGCCGCGTCAAGCAAGGCAATCTCGCCGATGCGCTGCGCCGGGTCATCCGTCAGCGCGCGCAGCACGTTCGCGTAATGCGCGCCGAGACGCTCGATGCTCGCGGCATCGAACAGTTCGTCGGCGTAGATGAATTCCGCTTCAAGCGTGCCGTCCGTCGATTCGACGATGTTCAGCGTCAGTTCGAACAGCGCCGCTTCGTCGGGCAGGGCGTAGGGCTCGATGCTCAGGCCCGGGAGCTGTTCCAGCACGCGCCAGTCGCTGCGCTGATGGTTGAACATCACCTGGAACAGCGGCGTGTGGCTCAGACTGCGTTCGGGACGCAGCGCGTCGACCAGTACGTCGAAAGGGAGGTCTTGATGCGCTTGTGCGTCGAGCGTCGTCTGGCGGGTTTGTTGCAGAAGCGCTTCGAGGCTTGCTTCGCCATCGATCTCTGCGCGCAAGACCTGCGTGTTCACGAAGAAGCCAATCAGACCTTCCGTTTCCACGCGATGTCGGTTCGCCACCGGCACGCCGATACGGATATCTTCCTGTCCCGTATAGCGATGCAACAGCGCCTGAAACGCCGCGAGCAGCACCATGAACGGCGTCGTCGACGTGCCTTGTGCGCGCGACTTCACTGCTTGCGAAAGCGCTTCTGGCATGCGCAGCCGATACCGCGCCGCACGATACGACGCATTCGCCTGACGCGGCGAGTCGGTGGGCAGTGCCAGCACCGGTTGTGTATCGCCCAGCGCCTTGCGCCAGTAGGTCAATTGCTGTTCGCGTTCGCCTGCTTCCAGCCAGTCGCGCTGCCATGCCGCATAGTCCGCGTACTGCACCGGCAATGCCGCCAGCTTCAACGGTTCGTTCCGCACCGCTGCGCGGTAATGCGCCACCAGTTCCTCGAGCAGCACGCGCACCGACCAGCCATCCGAGACGATGTGATGCATCGCCAGCACGAACAGGCTTTTCCCCTCTTCTTGCGTGTGAAAAAGCCCTGCACGCAGCAACGGCCCTTGCGCCAGATCGAACGGACGGCTCGCGAGCACACGCGCTGCGTCATCGATCTGCTTCGCCGGCAGTGACGCCTCTTGCCAGTCAAGCGTTCCCTGCGGTTCGATCCACTGCTGCACCTGACCCGCGTCATCAGCAACGAAGCGCGTGCGCAAAACCTCATGCCGCGCGACGATCGCCTCGACACTCGCACGCAATGCAGACGCATCCACGTCATCACTCAGCCATAACCCGCCCGCCACGTGATAAGCGCTGCTCTCCGGCGCCAGTTGCCACATGAACCACTGACGCTGCTGCGCATGCGAAGCCGCCACGCCCTGCCCCGCCTGACGCGCGCGCGGCAGGATCGGGAACTGCGCGGGCGCCACGCCCTGCTCGTTCATCTTCTGCCAGAACACGCGCCGCTTCTCCGGCGTCAGTTCGATAAAACGTTCGGCAATGCGTCGCGCCGCGTCCTTGTCCATAGCCATGCTCACAGCGTATCCATGAAGAGATCCAGGCGGCTCAGCGCGTCGTCGGAAGGCTGCGCGGAGCGCGTCTGCGCCACCAGCGCGGCTTGCGCGGCCAGCGTCGGCGCATTGAACAGCGTGGCGAGCGGCAGGCTCGCGCCCAGATCGAGACCGATGCGCGCGTTCAGCTGCACCGCGAGCAGCGAATGCCCGCCCAGATCGAAGAAATCATCGTGGCGTCCAATCCGCTCGACGCCCAGCAGCGTCGACCACACCGCCGCCAGTTCCGTCTCGATGCCCTCGTGCGGCGCTTCGAAAGGCGCGGCATCGTCGAACGCGGGTTGCGGCAGCGCATGCCGGTCCACCTTGCCGTTGGCGTTGAGCGGCATCACATCGACCGGCACGATGCGCCACGGCACCATGTAGTCCGGCAAGGTCCGCGCGAGCGCGATGCGCAGGGCATCGGCATCGGACACGGCGCCCGTCACCCACGCGATGAGCCGATCATCGCGCGCCATCACCACCGCTTCGCGCACGCCCTGCCCGAGCAAGGCCGACTCGATCTCGCCCAGCTCGATACGCAAGCCGCGAATCTTCACCTGATGATCAACGCGGCCCAGATAGTCGAGCGCGCCGTCTTCGCGCCAGCGCACGACATCGCCGGTGCGGTACAGGCGCGCGCCGTCCGCGCCGAACGGATCGGGCACGAAACGTTCGGCGGTCAGCGCCGCCCGGCCCAGATAGCCGCGCGCGAGGTTAGCGCCGCCCAGATACAGTTCGCCCGGCACGCCCGGCGGCACCGGCGACAGGCGCGCGTCCAGCACCCAGGTCTGCGTCGCGTCGATAGGACGGCCGATCGGCACCGCGCGCGCCGCTTCGTCAACGCAAGTCCACGCGGTCACGTCGATGGCCGCTTCCGTCGGGCCGTAGAGGTTGTGCAGCGCCACCGAAGGCAACGCGTGCGCCGTCGACTGGCGCAAGCCGGCGGACAGCGCCTCGCCGCTGCACACGATGCGCGTCAGCGACTCGCCGCAACCCGATGCCGCGCCGCTGTCGATGAAGGCCTGCAACATCGACGGCACGAAATGCAGCGTGCTCACCGCATGGCGACGCATCGTCGCGGCGAGCAGCGCCGGATCGCGATGCGCGTCGGGCGCGGCGATGGCCAGCCGTGCGCCGATGCGCAACGGCCAGAAGAACTCCCACACCGAAACGTCGAAGCTGAACGGCGTCTTCTGCAACACGGTTTCGCCGCGTCGCAGCGCATAGGCACGCTGCATCCATTCGAGCCGGTTGTACAGCGCATCGTGACGGTTGCCCACGCCCTTCGGCCGGCCCGTCGAACCGGACGTGTAGATCAGGTAGGCGAGATTGGCGCCGTGCAGCACGGCATCCGGGTTGTGCGCGGGACAGGCGCGTGTATCGATGTCCTCGAGCACGAAGCACGGCACGCCGCCATCCAGCGCGGGCAGTTCGATGCCGCGCTGATGCAGCACCAGTTGCGGCCAGCTGTCGCCGATCATGTAGGCGAGGCGATCGGCCGGATAGGACGGATCGAGCGGCACATAGGCCGCGCCCGCCTTGACGATGGCATACAGCGCGACGAGCAGATCGAAAGAGCGCAGCGCCGCGATGCCGACGCGCGTTTCCACGCCGACGCCCTGCGCGAGCAGCCAGTGCGCGAGCCGGTTGGCGCGAGCGTTAAGTTCGCCGTAGGTCAGGGTGGCGTCGTCGAGCAGCAGGGCGATGTCGTCCGGATGACGCTCTGCATGACGCTCGAACGCGCGGAAGACGGGCTCGGCGCCTTCGTTGTGTGCCGGGTTCACGCTCCAGCGCGCGAGCGTGGCGGCTTCGGCTTCGTCCACCATCGCGATCTCGCCGACGCTTTGGTGGCTCGCCGCAGCGTCTGCGAACGCCGCGAGTATCCGTTGGTAATGCTGCGCGAGACGAGCGATGGTCGGTTCGTCGAAGAGTTCGCGCGCGTAGGTCAGTTCCAACGATAGCGTGCCGTCCGGTTCCTCGCGCGTGTCGAGCAGCAATTCGAATTGCGCCATCGGGGCCGGGAGCGGGTACAGCTCGATGGTCAGGCCCGGAAGCTGTTCCAGCACGCGCCAGTCGCTGCGCTGATGGTTGAACATCACCTGGAACAACGGCGTGTGGCTCAGGCTGCGTTCGGGACGCAGTGCGTCGACCAGTACGTCGAAGGGGAGGTCTTGATGTGCTTGTGCGTCGAGCGTCGTCTGGCGGGTTTGTTGCAGCAGCGCTTCGAGGCTTGCTTCGCCGTCGATCTCTGCACGCAAAACCTGCGTGTTCACGAAGAAGCCGATCAGACCTTCCGTTTCCACGCGATGGCGGTTCGCCACCGGCACGCCGATGCGGATATCTTCCTGTCCCGTATAGCGATGCAACAGCGCCTGGAACGCCGCGAGCAGCACCATGAACGGCGTCGTGGACGTGCCTTGAGCGCGCGACTTCACTGCTTGCGAGAGCGCTTGAGGCATGCGCAGCCGATACCGCGCCGCGCGATACGATGCATTCGCCTGACGCGGCGAGTCGGTGGGCAGCGCCAGCACGGGCTGCGTATCGCCCAGCGCCTTGCGCCAGTAGGTCAATTGCTGTTCGCGTTCGCCTGCTTCCAACCAGTCGCGTTGCCATGCCGCATAGTCCGCGTATTGCACCGGCAGCGCCGACAGCTTCAGCGGTTCTTTCAGCACCGCTGCACGGTAATGCGCCACCAGTTCTTCGAGCAGCACACGCACTGACCAACCATCCGACACGATGTGATGCATCGCCAGCACGAACAGGCTTTTGCCCTCTTCTTGCGTGTGAAAAAGCCCTGCGCGCAGCAACGGCCCTTGCGCCAGATCGAACGGACGGCTCGCGAGCAAGCGTGCTGCGTCATCGATCTGCGTCGCCGGCAGTGACGCTTCCTGCCAGTCCAGCGTTCCTTGCGGCTCGATCCATTGCTGCACGTGACCCGCATCATCGGCAACGAAGCGCGTACGCAGCACCTCATGCCGCGCGACGATCGCCTCGACACTCGCACGCAATGCAGACGCATCCACGTCACCACTCAGCCACAGCCCGCCCGCCACGTGATACGCGCTGCTCTCCGGCGCCAGTTGCCACATGAACCACTGACGCTGCTGCGCATGCGAAGCGAGCGTGCGCCCGCGCGCTGCATCAGGCAGGCGCGGAATCGTGCTCTGCGGCGCCGCCTTGACGGCCGACGCCTCATCGAGCCGCGCCGCCAGTTGCGCCAGCGTGAGCCGCTGGAACAGCAGCTTCGGCGTGATCGACAGCCTGGCCTTGCGGGCTTTCGCCACCACCTTGAGACCGAGAATCGAGTCGCCGCCCGATTCGAAGAAGTTGCGATGCCGGCTGATCGATCCAGGCTCCATGCCGATCACCTCGGCCCAGATCTGCGCGAGCGCGACTTCGGTTGCGCCGTGCGGTGCATCGGCGGCGTCCGCAGGCGCGCTCTCCGACACCGTTGGCAACAGCGTCCGCAAAGCCAAACGGTCGAGCTTGCCGTTGGCGTTCAGCGGCAAGGCCGCGACGGTGACGATATCGGCAGGCACCATGTACTCCGGCAGCCATGCCGCGAGCGCGCCGCGCACCGTGTCCGCCGTTGCATCGCCGGTCACGATGGCCGCGAGGCGCAAGCCGCCCGCCGCGTCATGCCCGAACACCGCAGCTTCGCGGACGCCTTCCACACGCCGCAGCGCGCGCTCCACCTCCGCCGGTTCCACGCGATAGCCCCTGACCTTCAACTGATCGTCCGCGCGGCCGAGATAGTCGAGCATGCCGTCCGCGTGGATCCGCACGCGATCCCCCGTCCGATACAGCCGCTCGCCCGAAGCGAACGGATCCGGCACGAAGCGCTCCGCGCTCAGCGCGGCACGGCCGTGATAGCCCCGCGCGACGCTCGGTCCACCCACGTACAGTTCGCCGATCGCACCCGGTTCGACAGGCTGGAGAGCGTCGTCGAGCACGTGAAGGCGCGCGCCGGGCAGCGCGGCACCGAGCGGCAGATCGCGTTGTGCGTCGAGCGGGCCGCGCTGCGCGTACATCGCGACGCCCACCGTCGTTTCCGTCGGACCATAGTGATTGAAGATGCGGCACGCGGGTTCGAGCGCCTGCAGACGCGAGAGCAACGCAGCGGAAGTCGTCTCGCCGCCGACGATCAACGCATCCCACGGCAGCACGTCGCGCGGACACGCCGCGCTCAGCAACGCCGACAGATGCCCCGGCACGATCTTCAGCACGCCCACTTCATGTTCCGCCATATAGCGCGCGAACTGATCGGGATTGAAGGCCAGTTCCGGTGCGAGCAGATGCAGCGTGCGCGCCGAGCACAACGCGCCGAACAGCACGGTATGGCCGAGATCGGCGGCGGGTGTCGAGACCATCGCGAAGGACGCGTCGGGGCTCGCGCGCAGCGTGTCCAGCATGCCGCGCACATAGCTGCCGAGCGCGCGATGCGAGACCACAACGCCCTTCGGCTCGCCCGTCGAACCCGACGTGTAGATCATGTACGCGGCCTGATCGGGATGAACGACGCACGGCAACTTGGCTTGCGTGTTCTCGCCTGCGGCGAAGCTCACGCCGAGCAGCACGGCCTGCGCCGTGTCCAGCCCCTCGGGCAACGCGGCGGCATGCAGCAGCACTCGCGCGCCGCAATCGCGCAACTGGGCGCTCAGGCGCGCGGCGGGCGCGGACGGATCGAGCGGCACCCAGGTCGCGCCCGCCTTCAGCGCGGCCAGCATGCCGAGCACATGCTCGATCGACCGCTCCGCCAGCACGCCGACCCGCACTTCCCTCACCGCACCATGATCGATGAGACGGGCGGCGAGCACGCTGGCGGCGGCGTCGAGTTCGGCGAAGGTCGCGCTGCGTGCGCCATCGCGCAAGGCGATCTTGTCCGGATGACGCGCGACGCTGTCGGCCCACATGGTCAGCACGTCCGCTGACGGCGCTTCGTCCAGATGGCGTCCGATCGCCTCCTGCGGCGCATCGGTCAGGCGTTGCGCCAATGTCGCGAACAGCCGGGTCAGACGCGCGATGAACGCGGCATCGAACACGGCATCGTCATAGGCGACGAGGAAATCGATCTGCGCGCCGGTATCGGTGAAATCGACGGCGAGGTCGAAGTGCGGTGCATCGTTCAGCAGCACGTGCAGGGACGCATCGAGCGGTGCGAACCCATGCGCCGCGAACGGACGCTGTTCGGTAAGCTTCACCTGGAACAGCGCGTCGCCGGCTTGCGCGCGCTTCGGCAGCAAGGCGCTCATCAGCCGGTCGAACGGCACGTCCTGATGCTCCTGTGCCGCAAGAACGGTTTCACGCGCGGCATCGACCAGCGCGCCGAAATCCTGCTGCCGTTCGACGCGCGAACGCAGCACCTGCATGTCGATGAAATAGCCGATCAGATGCTGCGCCTCGGGCCGCTTGCGCGACGACACCGGCGCGCCGATGCGGATATCGTCCTTGCCGCTCAACTCATGCAGCACCACGTTGAACACGGCCAGCACCGTCATGAACAACGACGCGCGATGTTCGCCCGCGAGCCGTCGCATGCGGTCGGCCAGATCGGCTTCGAGCGCGAACATTGCGCTGCGCTGGCGGCCACGCGTGGCATCGGCGGCAGCCGGGAACAGACGCGCGGCTTGCGCGGGATCGCCGTCGGCGGCGAGTTGCGTGCGCCAGTAGTCGAGTTGACGGGCAAGCGTGGAAGCATCCGCCGAGGCGCGGCTCCACGCGGTGTAATCGGCGGACTGCACACGCCGCTGCGTGAGTTCGGGACGCGCGTAGTACGCATCGGCCAGCGCTGCGAGCAGCACGTTCACCGACCAGCCGTCCGCGATGATGTGATGCAGCGCCAGCACCAGCCGATGCTCGTTCTCGCCCACGCTGACCAGATGCGCCCGCACGAGCGGACCGGCTTCCAGATCGAAAGGCGCGCGGGCGATGCGGTCCGCAAGCGCTTCAAATGTGCCTTCATCGCACGAGTGGCCCAGCGTGATATCGAGCGTGTCGTCGATGAGCTGCACTGCCTCGCCTTCATCGTCGATCACGAAGCACGCGCGCAAGATGTCGTGCTGCTTCACGACCGTCTGGAAAGCGCGTTGCAGCGCGGCCACGTCCAGCGCGCCGTGCAGCCGCAAGACGCCGCTCATGTTGTACGCGGCGCTCGACGGATCGTGCGACCACGTCAGCCACAGGCCGCGTTGCGCGTCCGAAGCGCGCGAACGGGTGCGCTGTGCGTCGTCGAGGAGCGGTAGTGCTTCAGTCTGAGCCTGCCCTTGCGCCGCGTGTGCCATCCGCTCGCGCACGCAGGCTGCGGCGTCGCGCAACACGGGCGCGGCGAAGACATCGCGCGGCATGAAGTCGATCGGCCAGCGCGCGCGGATCGCCGCCGCGACCTGCACGGCCGCGAGCGAATTGCCGCCATGCGCGAAGAAGTTGGCGTCGGCAGCGAGCGCGCCGTCGCCGGGCAACGCGTCGCGCCACAACACGGCCAGCGCCGCTTCCATCTCGTCCAGCGTCACAAGCGCGGCTTGCGGCGCTTCATCGCTATCGATGCGACGCCCTTGCAGGAACCATGCATACGCGTCGAGCGAACGCTTCTGCCAGCCGAGCGCACAGGCCGCGCGCTGCACCTTGCCGCTCGACGTCTTCGGCAAGCCGCCCGGATCGAGCAGCACGATCGCGCCGGCGGTTTCGCCACACGTCTGCGCGACGGCTTCCGTCAGCGCCGCCGCGATATCCTGCGCCGCGATCAGCTTGCGCATCTTCGGCGACACCTCGGCCGCGATGCCGATACCCGCCTGCCCGTCGATCTCGACAGCGAACGCCGCCACCCGGCCGCGCCGCACGAGCTCGACCTCGCGTTCGATCGCCAGTTCGAGATCCTGCGGATACAGGTTGCGTCCGCGCACGATCAGCAGATCCTTGATGCGTCCCGCCACATACAGTTCGCCGTCGTGCTGGAAACCGAGATCGCCGGTATGCAGCCAGGTCACGCCGCCGCGCGTCCTGAACGCCGAGGCGCTCGCATCCTCGCGCCGCCAGTAGCCCGCCGCGACGCTCGGCCCGCTCACACAAATCTCGCCGATCCGGCCCGGCCCGAGCACCGCGCCGCTGTCCGTATCGACGATGGCAATCTCATGCTCCGGCGCGGCCTTGCCGCACGACACCAGCGCGGCGGAATCGGCCTCGCCCGCTGCGACGGCAACACGGCCCTGCTCCATCGCGGCCGGATCAAACGATGCCGCGCGCGCACCCGCACCGCGCGCCACGCCGCTCACGTAAAGCGTCGCTTCGGCCAAGCCGTAGCAGGGGAACAGCGCGCCGGCATCGAACTGCGCGGAAGCAAAGCGTGCGACGAACGCATCGAGCGTCGGCTTGCGCACCGGCTCCGAGCCGGAGAACGCCACGCGCCAGCTCGACAGATCGAGCGCATCGCGCTGCTCGTCGCCGACACGGTCCGCACACAGCCGATACGCAAAATCAGGACCGCCGGAAATGGTGCCGCGATGCCGCGCGATCGCTTCGAGCCAGCGCACCGGCCGCTCGAGAAAGTACTGCGGCGACATCAGCACGAGCGGAATGCCGCTGAACACCGGTTGCGACAAGGTGCCGATCAGCCCCATGTCGTGATACAGCGGCAGCCAGCTCACGAACACGTCGTCGCCCGTGACGCTCAGGCCCGCGCGGATCGCCGCTTCGTTCGCCCACAAGCTGCCGTGCGTGACCATCACGCCCTTGGGGCTCGAGGTCGAACCGGACGTGTATTGCAGGAACGCGACATCCGCCGGCGCCGCGCGATACGGCTCGAACGAAGACGCGTCCGGGTCCGCAACGAGCGCGTCCATCGACACGCGCATGGCTTGCGGCGCGATCTCGGCGAAGGCGTCGCCCAAGCTGGCTTCGAGCGCATCCGTCGTGACGATGAAGGCAGCGTCGGCATCGGCGGCAATCGCCTGCAAGCGCGCCAGATGCTGGCCGCGCCGCGACTCCGGCGGATACGCCGGCACCGCCGTCGCTCCGGCATACAGGCAGCCGAAGAACGCGGCCACGTAGTCGATGCCGCTATCCATCATCAGCAGCACGCGCATGCCTTCGGTCCAGCCGTCCGCGCCACGCAGACGGCGCGCCAGCGCGGTCGCGCGGCGGTCGAGTTGCGCGTAGTCGTAACGCGTGTCGCCGTGCGCATCGACCGTCACGAGCGCCGTGTCCGTGCCGCGCGAAGCGGCCAGCGTCCGCAACCGCTCAATCATGTTCTCAGCCATGTCCATCCCGTCCGCGCCTTGTGCCTGTGATGCCATTACGCTTCAGTCCTCGTCATACTCGCGCACCGTCCGCTCGCCGTACGACACGGCGTGCCGCTCCACTTCGAGATGCACCGGACGCAGCGGATAACGCGCCTCGTCCGGCGACACGGGCCGCGGCTGCCACCAGGTCGGGCGCGCGGGATCGGCGGGCGGCTTGCGCGTCTCGGCTGCTGGCGCTTCCTGCTGCGCCATGCGCTTGCGCTTGAGGAACGGACAACGGTCGTCGGCGGGCGTGTTGGCATCGTCGAGGAAGTACTGCTTCCATTCGAGATTGCCCGGATCGCCGAAGAAACCGAGATCCGGATGCGCGCCGATCTCGTCCCAGGTCTCCA
This sequence comes from Caballeronia sp. LZ034LL, assembly GCF_031451215.1. Classification (NCBI taxonomy): domain Bacteria; kingdom Pseudomonadati; phylum Pseudomonadota; class Betaproteobacteria; order Burkholderiales; family Burkholderiaceae; genus Caballeronia; species Caballeronia sp. LZ034LL. Next base: position 384,752 of record NZ_JARUXR010000002.1, on the reverse strand, counting down.
GACGCTTGCGCACCTGATTGCGCGCCTCGCGGCCGATGACCTTGTTGGTGATCGTGTCGACGAACACGCTGCGCGGCTGGAACAGCAGCACCATGCCCGGACCGAGATTGCGGCTGTGCCGCGCGCGGAACGACGGGCACGCGCACACCACGAAGGTCTCCACACCCGCGAAGGAGAACTCCCAGTCCTCGCTCGACGGCTCCGGCTGCGCGTCCGCGTGCGGGTCCGGATCGACATCGTGCAGATGCTGGAGGATCTTCCAGAACAACGCGTGATAGGCGTCGTGCGACAGCGGTTCGGCATCCGGCTCGAAGAACACCGCAATATTGTTCTTGCGATACTCCGGCAGCGAGACCAGTTCCGCGAAGGTCTGCATGGTCGCGGCAAGCTGGCCGATGTCCTTGCCGTTCACATACGAATAAAACATCTCGCCGCGCTTCTCGGCCATCGTGCCGAAGAAGCACGGATAAGCCGGATCCATGACCTGCGCGCGCAGCGTCTCGTAGGACGCATCGAGCCACGCGGGCGGCTGCACCTCCGCACCCGTGGCGCGCCCCGCGATGATGCGGCTCTTCCAGTCGCCCGGATCGAACCCGCTGCCTGCGGGCGCGCCCGCTTGCGTTTCAGCATTGACGCTCTTTGCTTGATCGTCCACTGTTTCCTCGTTCCTTTGCATCGTCGATATCCTCGTTCTTCACGCGCGCCCCTGCTTCTTGCACGGGCGAACGCGCGCGCGATCCGCGGACGCCGCGGCCCGTCGATGAAAGCGTTTCTTGCAGGGAAACAGGCGTCCTGTGCCGGACGCTCCGGGATGATGCTTTTGGTTCAGGCCGACGCTTTCGCGTCGAGCTCCGCGACCAGCGCGCGGACCCAGTCGTCGGGAATGATCGGCTGGTGATAGGTGCATTCGCCCGACACCACCGTCGAACCATGCAGGCGGCCATCGGGAATCAGCACCATGTCGCCTTCGTTCATCTTCAGCTGCATGCCGAGATTGCCCCAGAAGAGCATCTCGCCTTCCTGGATGGTCACGAGCCGGTGATCGTTGTGAACGTGCGTGGTCGAGCACATCTCATGCGGCTCGATGAAGGTCTCGCGATCGATGTCCGGACATTCGGCGTCGATACGCGTGCTGATGCGGTGCGCGAACGCCACGTAATGACGGATCGACGACAGCCACAGCAATTGTTCGCCGAGATCCCAGCGCGCGCGTTCGGCCAGCCGTTCGCCGGCTGCCATGCCTTGCGCGGTCATCGCCACGGCAGAGGCTCCGTAGGCCGCGCCGATGGTTTCGAGCGCCTGCGCGCCGCGCCGCAACAGCGCATCCTTGCGCGACTGCGCATCATCACCGCGATTCGCAGGCTTCAGATGCGCGCACGCGCGTTCGAGCGCGATGCTGAACGCCAGCGCTTCCGCTTCCGCCGCGAATGCCGCGCCCACCAGGCCGAACGCGCGATCCGGCCGGCGCGCGAGCGCGTACAGCAGGTTGCACTTGGCCAGGCTGGTTGGCAGATAGAACTGCCAGTACGCATGCTGCTGGCGCGTCACGCCGCACGATGCCGCCACTTTCGCGTACAGCGCGGCATCGGTTGCATCGGTGTCGAGCGCGGGACGCTGGTCGGCGGGAAGCATGTCGAACAGCCCGCTCGCCGCCGCCCGCGCCAGCGCGCGCTGCTTCGACGGCGCCAGCGACCAGCGCTGCACCATGATGAAACGCAAGCCTTCTTCGAGGTAATCGTTGCGCATCAGCCGCGCAAACGTTTGATCCCAGAACTGCAGTTCGGCATCGAGGATGCGGGCGAGTCCTTGCGTTGCATCGGCGCCCTGCTCCTGGCACAGATACTCGAACGCGTAGGCTTCGAGGAACGGCGCGATCTGTGCGCCGAGCACCTGCGCCTCGTCGCCGTAGAACTCGACGAAGCGTTGCCAGTCGGCGGGCGCGGCCGAGGCCGGCAGACGCGCCGTGCCCAGTTCGTAGATCGACAGCAAGGTACGGTTCGACGCCAGCGCAGGCAGGCGGCTCACGTTATGCGGGCGCACCGGTTTCGCGAACTTGAGGAACTCGAAGTCTTCGGGGCGCAACGGCCGGCGATGGTAGTCGTCGTCGAGCACCAGTTCGCTGACCTCCGCGCTGCGAAACGGCTGCGCGGCGGCGAACTGCTTGATGAGGCCGACATAGCGTTCGCTCTGGCCCGCGAAGGGTGAGAAGTCAAACAATGAAGACGAGGGTTGCGTCATGATCGTATTCCTGCGGCTGACTCACTGAAGATAAGAGAAACGTGTTGCATCCGTGTGTTGAGCCGTGCCGACTTCGCACGGCTCCCCGGATCTGCATCTGCTGCTGCTGAGTGTCGGCCGGCATGTCGCGGCATGCCGGCCAACACGCCCTTCAAGTCCTCAAAAATCCGACCGTACCGTCAGCATCACATTGCGGCGCTGACCGAACTCGCTATAGAAGTTGCCCGGCGGACGAATGTAGTAATCGCGGTTGAAGATGTTGTTCAGGTTGAGCGACGCCTGCAGGTGCTTGTTGAACTGATAGCCCACCTGCGCGTTGAAAATCGAGTACGCGCCCTGCTCCACGCCGCGCGAAATGCGTGTCTGCGCCAGCATGCCGCCGCCCACCGAGAAGCCGCGCAGCGTGCCCTGCGTGAACAGGTAGTTCGTCCACAGCTTGAACAGATGCTTCGGATCGGTGCCGGTCGTCAGATCCGGCTGATCGTTCTCGTAGTTGACGTTCAGGTACGTATAGCCCGCATACACATTCCAGTTCGGCACCGGCTGGCCCGCAATCTCGAACTCGAAACCTTCGTCCGTCGACTTGCCGCCCGGGATCGAACCGGTCGGGTTGTTCGGGTCGGTAATCGCGCGGTTGTTGTCGTTGATGTGGAACGCCGCTGCCGTCGTCGTCAGGCGGTTGTTCAGGAAGCTGCTCTTCAGGCCGATTTCGTATTGCTCACCCGAACGCGGCGGCAGCAGCGCGCCCGTGTAGGTCAGCGCGGTCTGCGCGGTCAGGAAGCGCGAGTAGCTGGCATAGGCCGTCAGCGAACGCGTGATGTCGTACACCAGGCCCGCGCTCGGCAGGAAGCGGTGATTGACCTGCGCCTGCGTGCTCCAGTCCTCGACGGTCGGAATGGTGGACTGCGAGGTCTCCTGCAGGAACGCCTCGCGTGCGCCGAGCACGAGCGTCAGCGGCGTCAGCAGCTTGATGCGCGCCTGGGCATAGATGCCGTACTGCTCGGTGCGGTTGTTCGAGCCGAACGTGAACGGCACGTCCGTCTTCGGCACCGCGTTGGGATCGAAGACGTTGAAGGTCTCGCCATCGAAGGGACCGTTCAGCGCGACGAAACCCGATTCCGCCGTGCCCGTCTGCAGCGAATAGTTCGCGCCGATGGTCAGCGTATGGGTCTGGCCGAACGCCTGGATCGGCCCACTCACGTTGCTGTCCACGCCCCACCAGTTGTAGGTGTTGCGCTGGCGTTGCTCGCCGTAGTAGCTCAGGCCGTCGGCGGTCGCGCCGGGACCTGCGTAGGCGTAGTCGGCCTTCGTGAGTTCGTGGCGATAGAACAGCGTCGTGTTCGACTTCCAGCCGTTCCCGAAGCGATGCACGAGATTGCCGTTCACTTCTTCCAGCGACGTGTACGAGTAGTTCCAGCTCGGGCTGAAGTTCTGCGTGTACGAGCTTTGCAGTCGGCCGAGCAGATTGCCGTCCGGATCCGTCACGCCGCTCACGCCGTAGTCGATGCCGTTGATCGGGTTGATCTGATAACCCGCCGACAGCGACAACGTGGTGCGCGGACTGATGTCGTAATCGAGCGCGCCGTAGGCCATCACTTCCTTCTGGCGCGTCCGGTCCACCGACTGCAGGCCGTCGCTGCCCACCAGCACGGCGCGACCGCGCAGCGAGCCGTCCTTGTTGAGCGGGCCGGTCACGTCGAGCACCTGGCGGAAGCTGCCGAACGAGCCGACCTGCGTTTCCGTCGATACATGGAAGGTGTCCTGCGGACGCTTGCGCACGAAGTTCACCGTGCCGCCCGGATCCGTCACGCCGTCCATCACGCCAGTCGGGCCGCGCAGCACTTCGATGCGGTCGTACATCGCGAGATCGAACTGTTGCAGATATTGGAGGCCGCCCGGCGTCGACACGCCGTCGAACTGCACGCCCAGGAAGTTGCCGCGCGCCTTGTAGTAGGCGGTGCCGTCGCCGTAATCCACCGACTCCACGCCGGTCACGTACTTGAGCGCGTCCTGGATGGTCGTCAGGTTCTGGTCGTCCATGCGTTGCCGCGTCAGCACCGACACCGATGCCGGAATTTCCTTGATGGACTGCTCCGTCTTGCCCGCGACCGTCGCCGTACGGCCCGAATAGGTGCCGCTGCCTTCCGTGGTGGCATCCGGCGTGGCATTCACTTCGACGGCAGGCAGGTCGCGATTCGACGGCTGCGTGTCCGCGGCTTGCTGTGCATGCACGGGCGCGCCCCACATGGCGACCAGCGCCAGCGCAATGGGGGTGAGTCCCGATCGGACGGGCAAGCGGTGGTTGGGCCGCGGTGCGTGGCGCCGTTGTCTGTTGTTATTCATTGTGCTGATCGCATCTGCCTGATGGTGGAAACCCGTGGAAACTCGAAGAAGACTCATGGAAAACCCCGGCGTCCATTGCATCGATGGACGTATTCAGGATTGCCAAGTTGAGATTCTGGAGATACAGCGAGGCGCCGAACGGACAACGTGCACGGGACAGCGTGCACGTCTGTCCGTCATGGCCGGGAACAGCGTCGCGCGCAGGTCATGCTGAATGCTGAACACGTCATCGACGTGACGAGACGGTGTGAAATTCTGGCGCGCTACCGTCTCGACATCGACACTATACAAGAATGATTCGCATTTGCAAGCCTTGACACAGTTTATGTCTTGCTTTCAAAAAGCCGACGTGCTAATCCCCTGCGCCGGAGAAATTCGTCATGTGGCTGACACGGATTTGCGCAGCGTCAGCGCGATCAGATAAGGCCCGCCGATAAGCGTAGCGACCAGACCCGCGGGCATTTCCTCGGGGAACATGAGCTGGCGGCCGAGCCATTCTGCGAAGCCCATCAGCAGCGCACCGAAGATCGCGGCGACGAAGATCTGCACGCCGGGACGGCGCGCGCCCGAATAGCGCGCGACATGCGGCGCGATCAGCCCGACGAACGACAACGGTCCGACAATCAACGTCGATGCCGCCGTCAGCAGCGCCGCCACGATCAGGATGGCAAAGCGCGCGCGCGTGACGGGCACGCCGAGTCCTTCGGCCATGTGGGTGCCGAGTCCGAGCGCCTCCAGCCAGCGCGACAGCAGCGGCGCGAGCGCCAGCCCGAGCACCGCGATGGCGGCGGCCGTGTAGGCGGACGATGCTTCGACGTAATAGGTCGAGCCGATGATGAAGTTCATCAGCATGCCGCCGCGCGGGTCGCCGCTTGCGAGCAGCGCGCCCACCACGGCCTGGAACAGCGCGCTGATGGCCACGCCGATCAGCAGGAGCCGTTCGGGCGCGAACGCGGCCTTCGATCCGAGCCACAGCAGCAGCGCCAGCGTGACGATCGCGCCGGCGAGGCAGCCGGCGAACAGCACGCCCGGCGACGGCGTCAAACCCGCGAACAACACGACCACGATGCCGAGCGCCCCGCCCGAACTCACGCCGAGCAGGTCGGGGCTGGCCATCGGATTGGCGGTGACGCGCTGGATCAGCGTGCCCGCGACCGCGAGCAGCACGCCCGCCGCGAGCGCGGCGACGGTATGCGGCAGGCGCCAGAACATCAGCGCGTCGAGATCGCTGCGGCTGGCGAAGCGCCAGCCGTCGAGTCCGCGCGACACACAGAACGACAGCACCAGCACCGCCACGAGCGCGGCGCACGCCCACGGCAGGCGGCGCTCCAGCTTCGCGGGCGGCGCATGCGCGACGGCCGCCGCATGCAGGTCCGGCTGGGTGCGCAGACGCGGCAGCAGCGCGAGCAGCAGCGGCACGCCGAGCAAGGAGGTGACAGTGCCGGTCGGCACCAGATGCGCCGAGAATAGTTCGCCCGATGCAATCACGCGGACGATTTCATCGGTGCACCAGAGCAGCACGGCGCCGAGACACGGCGCCCAGATGAGCCGCTGACGCAGCCGCCGCGCGCCCGCGAGCCGCGCGAGCGTCGGCGCCGCCAGTCCGACGAAGCCGATCACGCCCACCGCCGACACCACGCATGCGGTCAGCACCACGGCGATCAGCAAGGCCGCGAATCGCGTGCGCTGCAACGCGATGCCGAGTCCCTGCACGGTCGAGTCGCCGGCCTCGAACACGCCGAGCGGACGCAGCATGAAGGCCGTCAGCACGAAGCACCCGAGCACGCCGACGAACAACCGCGTGCTCTCGTGCCAGCCGGTCTGGTCGAGCGCGCCGCCGCCCCAGATCATCAGGCCGCGCATCAGGTCGAAGTGCGCGAGCGTGATGCCGAGCGCAATCGCGCCGCAATAGAGATTGACGATCATGCCCGACAGGATCACCGCCAGCGACGACATCCGCTGCCGCCACGCGAGCGCGAACACGAGCGTCATCGCCAGCGCGCCGCCGCCGAGCGCGACGGCCATGCGTCCGCTCGCCAGCAGCGAAGGCGCCCACAGCTCGGCGAGCATCAGCGCGAGATAGGCGCCGGGGAAGATGCCAAGCGTCATCGGCTCCGCGAGCGGATTGCGCAGCACCTGCTGTGCGAGCGTGCCGGCCAACGCGAGCGCGCTGCCGCATAGCAGCGTCATGGCGATGCGCGGCAACATGCTGTCGCGCACCAGCACCTGATGCAGGTCGGTGCGGTCGGGCGTGAAGAGCGTCGACCAGAACGATGCGCCGCTCAGTTCGCCGTGGATGCCGGCAATCGACAGGCACAACGCAACCAGCCCTAGCACGCCGACCAGCGCCACGCGGAAATCGCGGGGCGCGCGCGGTCCGGATACCGCCGTCATGTCACGCGACACCGCCGCCTCCCGCCGCAATCAGGGTGAGGGCGTCGTCGATGGCGTGCGCGAAGCGCTGCATCGACACGAGGCCGCCGTAGGGCGCGATTACCGGGAGCTTGGCGACGCGCTTCGAACGCACCGCCGGCAGCGCCTGCCAGATCTCATTCGAGCCCAGCTGCGCGACGACCGGCGCCGCCACCGGCCCGACCAGCAGCAGGCTCGCCTGCTGTACTTCCACCAGCCGTTGCAGGGGCACCATCGCCGCGCCCACCTGCGTGGCCCACACGCGGCCGCCCGTCGGCGGATTCACGGCGTTGACGACACCGAGTTTCGTGAGCATCGCATCGAAGAGACTGCCCTGGCCGTAGACGCGCAGATGCCGGTCGTCGACCAGATCCGCGACGATCACCGGCGCCGCGGTCAACTCGGGCCGCGCGCCGATCCGCGCCCGCACCGCATCCGCCGTGCGCTGCGCATCGCCGATCAGCGCAGCTGCGCGTGCCGGAAGTTGCAGACGCGTGGCCAGTTCGGCGGTTTCGGCGCACAAGGCGGCGTATGGCGCGGGGTTCGACATGTACGTGCCGAGCGTGATGGTCGGCGCGAGACGCTCCAGCGACGGTTTCGCCGGCGCGTGTTCGACCGTGATGACGAACAGGTCGGGGTCGAGCATGCGCAGCACGTCGAAGTTCGGCTGATAGAGCAAGCCGATATCGGCGACGCCCTGCGGCAGCGGCGGCTGCACGATGGTCGTGCGATACCAGTCCGGCAACGACGTCCCGACCGGCGCGACGCCCAGCGCCAGCAGCGTTTCGGTCAGTTCCCAGTTCATCGTGACGATGCGGCGCGGCGTGTTGACGTCAGCGGCAAAGACGGACGGCGCGGCCAGCCCCGCCGTCATGGCAAGCGCCGTCGCGAGCCAGCGACGACGATTCGATGCAACGCGCTTCATCGCGGGAATCCGATCAGATGACCGCTGACGGCATCGGTCATGACGCCCATCGGCACGCCGTAGATGGCTTGCAGCACATCGGGACGCATGGTCTCGGCCGGGCTGGTCTGCATCAGCAGCTTGCCGCCGCGCAATGAGACGAGCTGCGTGCAGAAACGCGTCGCCATGTTGACGTCGTGCAGCACGATCACCGCCGTCATGCCGCGCTCGTCGCACAGCTTGCGCACGAGGCCGAGCACTTCGAGCTGATGGCTGATGTCGAGCGCCGAAGTCGGCTCGTCGAGCAGCACGCAGCGACTGTTCTGCGCGATCAGCATCGCGAGCCACACGCGCTGGCGCTCGCCGCCCGAGAGACTGTCGACGGGCCGGTCGGCGTAATGCGCGACATCGGTCCAGGTCATCGCCTCGTCCACCAGCCGCTGGTCCTGCGCCGTGAAGCGCCCGAGCGCGCCATGCCACGGATAGCGGCCGAGCGCGACGAGTTCGCGGACCAGCAGGCCGTCGGTGGCCGGCGTGTATTGCGGCAGATGCGCGACCTGCTGCGCGAAGCTGCGGTGCGGCCAGCTGGCGAGCCGCTCGCCGCCGAACTCGATGGCGCCGCGCGTCGGCTGATGGAGCCGCGCGAGCAGCCGGATCAGCGAGGTCTTGCCCGAGCCGTTATGGCCGATCAGCCCGACCACCTCGCCCGTGCCGATGCTGAGCGAAATGTCGTGCAGCAGTTGCTTGCCGCCGATTTCGAAATCGACGTTCGACAGCGTGTAGAGAGCGTCTTCCGTTGTGTGCTGCATGACCCGATGTTGCCTTTTCGATGGTGGGAACCGCGGCCTTGGCGCGCCGCTGTGTTTTGGTAGGTTCAAACGGAGCCGGCGATCCCGCGCAAGCGTTCCACGACGCTCGCATGCAAGGCCGGATGATGGACGATGGCGCTGTGCGTCGCATCGATGCCGATCTCCTCGACTGCCGCGCTCGTGTACGGCCGCCAGTCGCGCTTGCGCTCGGCGGAGGTATCGCGCGTGGCGCGCCAGAACGTCACCGGCACGTCGATGCGCGGCAGCGCGTGTGCCAGCCGCAAACGGTAATGCAGGTCGTCGAGCGCGGCGGTGCGGTCAAACAGCGCACGCAGGCGCGCGCCGTCCGGCTGGGCGTCGAGCCAGGCGGACAGGGGATCGCCTGCTTCGGCGGCTTCCGGGAGATCGCTCGTGTGCGTCGCCGTATCGAGCAGGCCGAGAAAATCGACTTCATGGCCGCGCGCACGCAACAGTCCGGCCACGCTCAGCGCGAGCCGTCCGCCGAACGACCAGCCCAGCAGACGGAACGGCCCCGCGCGTTGCACGCCGAGCATCTGCTCGACGCAGGTTTCGGCGAGCGCTTCGAAGGAATCCGCGTTTTGGAAGTGCTCGTCGGCGAAACCCGGCGAACGCAGCGCGATCACCGACGCCACGCCTTGCAGCGCCGCGCCGAGAAAGCGGTATTCGCCGACCATCCCGAAGCCCGGATAGAAGCAGAACAGCGTGAGCGGCGCACCGCTTGCGTTGAGCGGCTGCACGCATGCATCCGCCGACGGGCACAGCATCGCCTCGGTGATGAAGCGTTGACGCCAGAGCTCGAAGGCTTGCTGATTGTCGTCGTCCGTGGCGACGGAGGCGCTCTGCGTGAGTCCGTCGAACAAGGGCAACGCAACGGCGCGCGCAGTCACGGCGACGCCGCTGTCCGCGTCGTCGGCCAGCGTGCGTACGTGCGCGTCGAAACTCGCGACGATGCGTTCTAGCCGCTCCTCGTCGATTACCGATGCCGCCGCGCTCCAGTCCACCTTCAGGCAGCCGTCCGCGATCAGGCCGTTCAGGTCGAGCACATGACGCGGCCCGGCGGCCACGCTGCCGCGCGTGCCATGGCCGCTGTCCTCCGCCGCGAACGCGAAACGCCCTTCGCTCAGGCGTTCCTCGAAGCGGCCCAGATAGTTGAAGCCGATGGTCGTCGGCGACAGCGCGGCGAGCGTCGTGCGCGTCTGCGACGTGCCGGCGTAGCGGAACAGGTTGTAGTGCAGGCCATCGGCGGGCACGGCGCGCAGGGCCGATGCCAGCGCACGCCGCGTCGCGCGCGGATGGTCGAGTGCGGTCACGCGCAACGGAAACTGCGTCGTGAACCAGCCGACCGTGCGGCTCAAGTCGAGACCCGCGACGCGCTCGGTCCGGCCATGCCCTTCCATCTCGACCACCACCGGCAGCGCCGGCAGATGCTCGGCGCAGGCATGCGCGAGCGCGGCGAGCAGCACTTCGTCGATGCGCGCGCCCGTGCCGGTCAGACGTCGCGTGGATGCTGCATCGAGGGTCCAGTCGAGATGACGGGTGGCGTCGTCTTGTGGCGTAGCGAAAGAAGTGTCGTGGCCCAGCTGCGCCTGCCACCACGCCAGCTCGCTCAAGTGTTCCGGCAAGCGCGCGTAGTCGGCGAGTGCGGCGTTCCACTGCGCCCAGCTCGTGGACGGCGCGGGCAAAGCCGCATCGCCGCCGGGCGTGCGCGCGGCTTCGTAGGCTGTCATCAGGTCATCGAGCAGGATGCGCCACGACACGCCATCGACGACCAGGTGATGAACCGCGATCAGCAAGCGCGAGCCGTCCGGCGTCGCGATACACGCGGCCCGCAACAGCGGACCGTTATTCAGATCGAGACTGTCATGCACGCGTTCGGCGATGGCTTCGATGCGCGCCGCCGGATCGGCCGAAGCGCGCAGGTCTTCGACGATCAACGCATCCGAGGCCAGCGCGCCCGCCGACGACGCCGCTTCGATCGTCTGCGTCCACACCTGCCGCGCCGCATCGAAACGGAAGCGCGCCCGCAACGCGTCGTGCGCTTCGATCAGCGCCGCGAGCGCCGTGCGCAACGCGTCGGCGTCGAGCGCTTCGGTTGCGCGCAGGAGCACCGCCTGATTCCAGCGCGACGGCGCAGCCGGGAAGCGTTCGAAGAACCAGTGCTGCATCGGGGCGAGCGGCGCATCGAGCGGGCCGCTGGGGGTCTGTGCGGCGGCCGCTTGTGTATCGGCCGGACGGGCGACGCGTGCCAGCAGGCGCACCGTCGGATGCTCGAACACCTGGCGCGCCGTCACCACCCATCCGGCGCCACGCGCCTGGGCGATCACCCGCAGGCTCGAAATCGAGTCGCCGCCGAGTTCGAAGAAATGATCGGTCACGCCGATATCCTCGCGCCCCAGCACGGTCTGCCAGACGGCCAGCAAGGCCGTCTCGACGATGCCCTCCGGCGCGGCGGAGCCGGTCTCCAGCAGCGCATCCGGGTCGGGCAGCGCGCGGCGGTCCAGCTTGCCGTTGGGCAGCGTGGGCAGTGCATCGAGCCGCATGCACGCGGACGGCACGTGCGACGCCGGCAAGGTCGCGGCGAGCGCGGCGCGCACGTCATCGGCCTCGATGGCGGCGCCTGACAAGGCCGTGAAATACGCGACGAGCCGCTTGCGCGTACCCTCGCCGCGCACCTCGGCAATCGCTTCGCGCACACCGTCGATACGGCGCAGCGCCACTTCGATTTCACCCAGTTCGATGCGATGCCCGCGCAGCTTCACCTGTTGATCGATACGGCCGAGAAAGTCGATCACGCCATCGGTCCGCGCGCGGCACAGGTCGCCGCTGCGATACACGCGCGTACCGGGCGCACCGTACGGGTCCGGCACGAAACGATCGGCGGTGAGCGCGGCGCGGCCGAGATAGCCCTGCGCGAGCGTCGCGCCGCCGATGCACAGTTCGCCCGGCGCACCGGGGGGCGCGCGATTGCCGTCGGCATCGGCGACATAGGCGTGACGCGACGGATAGCAGCGCCCGATCGCGACGATTGCATGATGCGTGTCGTCGCGCGTCACCGGATGATGCATGCACGCGACGGTGGTTTCGGTCGGACCGTAGAGATTGTCGATGGCGACGTGCGCGAGCGGTCCTTCGTACCAGCGTTGCAGCGCGTCGCCGGGCAGGCCTTCGCCGCCCACGGTGATCTGCCGCAGCGCGATGCGTTCGGCCGGCGGCAGCGCGATGCGCCATTGCTGCCAGAGCGCGGTGGGAATGCGCGCGAAGGTCACGCGCTCGTCGATCAGCGTGCGGTTCAGCGTGTCGAGTTCCCACGCACGCGGGCCGCGCATCACGACGCGTCCGCCCATGATGAGCGCGGGCAGCAGCTCGTGCAGCGCGACATCGAAATTGATGGTCGACGATTGCAGCACGACATCCGTGTCCGCGATGCGGTGATCGTGCAGGAAGTCGTCGAGATGCAGCGTGAGCGAGCGATGCGAGATAGCGACGCCCTTCGGCGTGCCCGTCGAGCCCGAGGTGTAGATCACGTAGGCGAGTGCGTCGGGGGCGACGGTCCATGCAGGCGTCGCGGCCGGCGCTGTGTCTGTGTCTGTGTCTGTGTCATGAGCAGCCTGCGCGCAGAGGGCGCGCTGCGCCGCGAGCAGATCGCGCCAGCGTTCGCGCGTGGCCGGATCGACGACGATGCGTTCGAGCCGCGCATCGTCGATCATCGCGCGCAGACGCGCTTCCGGGTATTCGGGATCGAGCGGCACGAACGCGCCGCCCGCCTTCAGCACGCCGAGCAGCGCCGCCGGCAGCGCCAGCGAACGTTCGAGCAGCAGGCCGACGCGCTCGCCCGGCTTGATTCCGTCGACGCGCAATGCCAGCGCGATGCGGTCCGCCCAGGCATCGAGCGCCGCGTAGGTCAGCGACTCGCCTTCGCAACGCAGCGCATCGCGCGTCGGGCATGCGCGCGCCCGCTGGGCAATGCGCAGGTGAACTGGCTCGGTGCTGCGGGCGATGTCATCGGCGTGTGTTTCCGGCGTGCGTTGCACGGCCAGGTCGCCGATACGGCACGCCGGCTGCGCCGCGACCCGTTCGACGAGCGCCGCGAAATCGTCCAGCATGCGCTGCGCGGTCGCGGCGACGAAACGATCCTGCGCATAGGTCAGCGCCAGTTCCACGGGCTGGCCCGCGCCCCGGTCCCGCGCGTTCAACGCGAGGTCGAAGCGCGCGGTGACGGCGGCATCCGCGATCGACTCGACGCGCAGTCCACCTGTATCGCCGGCGATGACGTCCTGCGGCGCATCCACGGCGAGATCGAACATCACCTGGAACAGCGGCGAGCTATCGAGATTGCGCTCGACACCCAGCGCCTCCACCAGCCTCGCGAACGGCACGTCCTGATGCGCCTGCGCTTCGAGCACGCGGTCGTGCAGATCGCTGAGCATCGTGTCGAAAGTCTGCGCGGGTTCGAGATCCGCACGCACGATCAGCGTGTTGACGAAGAAGCCGACCAGATGCTCCAGCTCGCTGCGCGCACGCCCCGCCGCCGGCACGCCGACCACGACCGTGCGCTGCCCCGAATAGCGATACAGCAGCACGTCGAACACGCCGAGCAGCACCGTGAACAGCGTCGTGCGCCGCTCGCGCGCAATGCGCCGCGCGACATCGGCCAGGTCCGCGCGCAGCGTCAGCCGCGCCAGACCGCCATCGTGAGAGCGCGTCGCGCGCGGCGGGACATCGCGCGGCAAGGTCAGCGCGGCGGGAGCGCCGTCGAGCCGCGTGCGCCAGTAGTCCAGGTGTCGGGCGAGCGCGTCGTCAGCGCTCCATTCGCGCTGCCACAGCGCGTAGTCCGTCATCTGCACGGGCAACGGCGGCAGCCCTGCTCCGCTCTCTCCGCTCTCGTCGCGATACAGCGTCAGCAGGTCGCGGAACAGGACCTGCATCGACCACGCATCCGCAACGATGTGATGCACGACCAGTTGCAGCACGCACTGCTCGTCGCCAGTCTCGAACAGCCCGACCCGCAGCAGGGGCCCGCGCGTCAGGTCGAACGGCTCGCACGCGAACGCGCTTAGCACCGCGCCTTCATCTTCGATGCGCGTCCGCACGAGAGCACATTCGGCGTCTTCGGCGGCGTATTGCATCGGCACGCCGTCCTGCGCGTCGAAGCGCAGGCGCATGGCTTCGTGACGCCGCACCAGTTGTGCGAGCGCGCGTTGCAGCGCGGCGACGTCGAGCGCACCCGACAGCCGCAGCGCATGTGCGATGTGATAGCCCGCGTGATCCGGATCGAGACACCACAGGAACCACAGCCGCTCCTGCGCGGGCAGCAGCGGAAAGCGCGCGGGACGCGGCGCGAGCGGCACGACCGGCAGCGCGCCCGCGTCGAGGCCCTGGGCGCGTGCACGCGCCCGGAACAGCGCGCGCTTGTCCTCGGCGAGCAACGCGTATTGCTGCGCGAGGCGCAAGGCGTCGGGGCGGCGCGGAGCTTCGGTGGCGCGGGGAGTATCGAGCGTGTCGGTCATAGCGAATCCATCAGGTCCTGCAACGCATCGAGCGTGTCCGCGCCGGAAGCACCGGCGGCGGGGGCATCGCGATCCAGCCTCGCGGCCAGATCCGCGAGCACGGGATGCTCGAACAGCAGCGTCAGTTCGATCTTGCGGCCCAGCGCCTCGCCGGCACGCGACGCCACGCGCACGGCCAGCAGCGAGTGACCGCCGAGCACGAAGAAATCGTCATCCAGCCCGACGCGCTCTACGCCGAGCACCTCGGTCCAGATCTCGCACAGCAGCGTCTCGGTGGCGGTCACAGGCGGCCGGTAGCCATCCTTCGACGTCGCGCTCAGCAGCGGCAGCGCCTTGCGATCGAGCTTGCCGTTCGCGGTGAGCGGCAGCGCGTCGAGCCTTTCGATCTGCGCGGGCACCTGCTGCGGCGGCAGACGGTTCGCGAGCAGCGCCCGCAATGCGCCCGGCTCCGCGTGGCCCGTCACGAACGCGACGAGCCGACGCGCCGTGCCTTCGCCCTGCACCTGGCACACGGCGTCGTCGACGCCGTCGAGCGCACGCAGCGCCGCTTCCGTGTCGCCCAGTTCGATGCGGAATCCGCGCAGCTTGGTCTGCTGGTCGGCGCGGCCGAGATAGTCGAGCTGACCGTTGCGACGCACGCGACACAGATCGCCGGTGCGGTACAGGCGCGCACCGGGCGCACCGTGCGGATCCGGCACGAAGCGCTCGGCGGTGAGCCCCGCGCGCCGCGTGTAGCCACGCGCCAGATTGTCCCCGCCGATGCACAACTCGCCGACACCGTTCTCCGGCACCGGATTGCCATCGGCATCGAGCACCATCAGGGACGTGTGTTCGAGCGGCGCGCCGAGCGTGACCGGCGTGCCCGCCGCCAGCGGCGCGGCGCTCGACCAGATGGTCGTTTCAGTCGGCCCGTAGAGGTTCCACAAGCTCACGCCGCGCGCATGCAGCGCGGCGGCGAGATCGGCGGGCAGCGCTTCGCCGCCGCACAGCGCGCGCAACGGCGCGGCGCGCTGGCCTTGCCAGCCGCCGTCGAGCAACACGCGCCAGCCCATCGGCGTGGCCTGCATCACGCTCGCCTTCGACGCCTCCAGCAGCGCCGCCAGCCGCCTGCCGTCCGCAATCGTCTCGCGGGTGGCGAGTTCCACTGTCGCGCCCGTGAGCAGCGGCAGATACAGCTCCAGCGCGGCGATATCGAAGGACAGCGTGGTCACGGCGAGCCACACGTCATCGGTGTGCAAGCACAGGCGCGTCTGCATGCTGTCGAGGAAACGCGTCAGCGCGCCGTGCGGAACCGCGACGCCCTTCGGCTTGCCCGTCGAGCCCGAGGTGTAGATCACGTAGGCAAGTTGCCCGGCGTGAACCGGCGCCAGCGTTTCGACAGGGCCGGGCGCGTCGTCGTCGCGTTCGACTGCAATCAGCGCGTGATCGCCTGCGATTTCCGCGAGCCGGTCGCGGCCGGCGGCATCGGTGACGATGCAGGCAAGCTGCGCATCGTCGGTCATCACGGCCAGATGCGCGACCGGATAGTTCGGATCGAGCGGCACATAGGCCGCGCCGGTCTTCATGACGGCGAGCGTCGCCACCAGCATGTGCGGCGAACGCGTAATGCACACGCCTACTCGCGCTTCGGCGCCCACGCCCTGCTGCAACAGGCGTTGCGCGAGACGGCCGGCGCGTGCATCGAGTTCGACATAAGTGAGCGTCGCGCCCTCGCAGCGCACGGCGATGGCATCCGGCGTGCGGCGCGCCTGCTCCGCGACGCGCACATGCACCGGCACGAACGCGGCATCGGCATGCGATGCGCCGCGTTGCGCGACAGCCTGCGCCGCGAGCGGCAGATCGCGCAGACGCACGGCGTCCTCGCGCACGATGCTTTCCAGCACGCCGACATAATCCCGCGCGATGCGTTCCACCGTGGCGGGATCGAAGATATCGGCGGCGTAGCTGAACGTCAGGCCCGTGCGTTCGCCGACCGACACGTTCAGGCTCAGATCGAACTGCGCCGCCGAACGCCGCGTGCCCACCGCGGACCAGCGCAGCCCCGTTCCGGCATGCCGCTCGAAGGGACTCGCGGGCACGTCGAGATTGAACATCGCCTGGAACAGCGGCGTCTGGTTGGCGGCGCGCACCGGCTGCAACATATCGACGATCTGTGCGAACGGCACATCCTGGTTCGCATGCGCCTCGAGCAAGCGTTGCCGCACTTGCGACAGCAGCGCATCGAAGCGCGCGGCACCGGACACCTCGGCGCGGATCACGGCCGTGTTCACGAAGAAGCCGATCAGCGCTTCAGTCTCCACCTGCTCACGCCCGCCGAGCGGAATGCCGACGCGAATCTCACGCTGGCCGCCATAGCGATGCAGCAGCGCCTGGAACGCCGCGAGCAGCGTCATGAACACGGTGGCGTCGTGACGGCGGGCGTAGCGTTGCACTGCATCGGCGAGCGAGGCGTCAAGCGCCGTTTCCACTTCGCCGCCGCGTGCGCTGCGCACGGCGGGACGAGGACGGTCCGCGGGCAGTTCCAGCACCGGCTGCTCGCCGCCGAGTTGCGCGCGCCAGTAGTCGAGCTGCTGGCCGAGCGCGGCGGCATCGAGCGACTCGCGCTGCCACACGGCGTAATCGGTGTACTGGACCGGCAGCGGCGCGAGCGCGGGCTTTTCCCCCGCACGCAGCGCGCCGTACACGGAGAGCAGTTCGTCGATCAGCAGGTTCATCGACCAGCCGTCCGCCGCAATGTGATGCACCGTCAACGCGAATACATGCGAGCCGTCGCCGAGCCGCGCAAGCCGCGCACGCAGCAGCGGGCCGCGCGAAAGATCGAAGGCGCGGTCCGCGCCCTCGCGCAGCCAGGCGGCGAGCGCCGGGTTCGTGTCATCGACGGCATCGGGGAACGTGGACTCGGACCACTCGGCGCCGATCGTTTCATCCACCACGAGCCACGGCGCGCCATCGCGCTCTTCGAAATGGCTATGCAGGATCTCGTGCCGCTCGACGACCGCATCGAGCGCCGCATGCAGCGCGCGCGCATCGAGAGCGCCGTCGAGCCGCACGGCGAAGGACAGGTGATAGGCGGGATTGTCGGGCGTCAGGCGCCACAGGAACCACAAACGCTCCTGGCCATGCGTCGGCCTGGCTTCCCGTCGATGCAGACGGCGCACCGGCTCGCGCGCCTGCTTCGACAGTCCGTCGAGCGCCTCGGCCAGCGCGCGCAATTGCGGATGCTCGAACAGCAGGCGCAGCGGCACTTCGCGGCCGAGCGCGCGTTGCAGCCGTGCCGCGACTTGCAGCGCCAGCAGCGAATGGCCGCCGAGCGCAAAGAAATCGTCGTGCGCGCCCACTTGCGTGCTGCCCAGCACGCTCTGCCAGATGCCCGCGAGCAGCGTTTCCGTGCCGTCGGCGGGCGCGACATGGCCCGCGTTGCGCGCGTCGATGTCGGGCAGCGCCTTGCGGTCGAGCTTGCCGTTCGGCAGGGTCGGCAAGACGTCGAGCACGGCGATGGCCGACGGCACCATGTACGCTGGCAGCATGTCCGCGAGCGCATCGCGCAATGCGGCGTCCGTCGGGCTTGCGTTGCTGGCGGGCACGACATAGCCCAGCAGCCGGCGCGCTTCCTGTTCGCCGCGCACGATCACGACCGCCTGCGCAACGCCCGGCTGCGCGCTCAGCGCGCGCTCGATCTCGCCCAGTTCGATGCGATAGCCGCGCAGCTTCACCTGCTCGTCGATGCGTCCCAGGAACGCGACGCCGCCATCCGGCAGCCAGCGGCAGAGATCGCCGGTGCGATACAGCCGCGCGCCCGGCACGCCGGCCGGATCGGGCACGAAGCGTTCGGCGGTCAGTGCAGCACGGCCGAGATAGCCGCGCGCGAGCGTCGCGCCGCCGATGCACAGTTCGCCGCTGCCGCCTTCGGGCACGGGCTCGCCGTCGGCATCGAGAATGCGATAGTGACGCGAGGCCCACGGCAGTCCCACCGGCACCGCGACGCTCTCCGCGTGCGCCGCCGTGACGGTTTCGCCGGAGGTCGTCACCGTGGCTTCGGTCGGACCGTAGGTGTTCACCAGCGTCAGGCCGCCGAGCGGCCCGGCGCACCATTGCGCGACCGCCGCGCCGGGCAGCGCCTCGCCGCCCACCGTCACGCGCCGCAGGACGAGGCCTGACACCTCAGCGGGCGCTTGTTGCGGCAGATGCTGGGTCCATTGCTTCCAGTAGCCGGTCGGCAGATCGGCCACCGTGATGCGCCGCTCGCGCAGCACGCGCGTGAATTCGTCCGCGCTCCACAGCGCCGGCCCGCGCACTTCCAGCGACGCGCCCGCCGCCAGCGTCGCGAACACATGTTCCACCGCGCCGTCGAAGTTGATCGTCGCGAACTGCAATGCGCGATCCGCGGCGCTCAGGCCGTTCTCCGCGATGAAGTCATCGAGATGCAGGCTCAGCGCGCCATGACTGATGCCGACGCCCTTCGGCTTGCCCGTCGAGCCCGAGGTGTAGATCACATAGGCCAGTTGTTCGGGATGCGGATCGCGGGCGTCTTCGAGTTCCGGCAAGCCGTCCGTCTGGTCGATGCGGATCGCCGGGCATGCAGTGAGTTCCGCATGCAGCGCGTGCGTGCCCGCATCGGTGACGAGCGCGGCGAGTTGCGCATCGTCGATCATGTCGCGCAGGCGTTCGCGCGGATACGCCGGGTCGAGCGGCACATAGGCCGCGCCCGCCTTCATCACGCCGAGCAGCGCCGCGATCATGCCCGCCGAGCGCCCGACCAGCACGCCGACGCGCCCCTCGCGCCGCACGCCTTCAGCGTCGAGCCGCGCCGCGATCCGGTTCGACCACGCGTGCAATTCACGATACGTCAGCGAGACGCCATCGCAATGCACCGCGAGCGCCGCTCCTTGGGCGCGCACCCGTTCCTCGAAGCGCGCGATGAACGGCCGGTACGCATGCGCCGCCGTGCCTTCGGGCGCCCCGCGCCGCAGGTCGCGGCCGGGCACGCGCAGCAGGCCGAGCGTGGCGTCGCGGGAGACCGCGTCCGCGATCTGCCGCAGCAGGCTCACATAGGCGTCGCGCACCTGTTCGAGCGTCGCGTCCGGCAGACGCCGCGCGTCCCAGCTCCATTCGAGCGCAATGCGCTCGCCCGGCACGATGCCCAGCGTCAACGGGTAATGCGTGCGCTCGAACGACTCCGACGCGCTCACGCTCAGGCCGAGCGAGCCGTCGTTCAACGCGGCATCGACGGGGAAGTTCTCGAACACCAGCAGCGAATCGAACAGCACGCCGAAGCCCTGCCCGGCCCATTGCTGGATCGACGGCAGCGGCGTATGGCCGGCCTGCCGCAGTTCGACGTTGGCGGCTTGCAGGTCGCGCAGCCAGTCGGCGAGCGGCCGGTTCGACGGCACGTCCACCCACAACGGCAGACTGTTGATGAAGAGGCCCTGGATGGCATCGGCGCCGGGCAGATCGGCGGGACGTCCCGCCACCGTCACGCCGAACGCCACCTGCCGACGATTGCCGAAGCGCGCCAGCAACAGCGCCCACGCGCCCTGCACCAGCGTATTGAGCGTCACGCCGCAGACTTGTGCCGCCTGCGCCAGTGCCGCGCCGAGCGTGGCGTCGAGCCGGTCGTCGCGATGGTGGAACGCGCTGTCCGCCGCGTTTTCCGATTCGGCGATACGCGTGGCGGGCACGCTGTCCAGCAGCAACGCCGGACGATCCGCGCGCGCAATCTGGCCTCGCCACCAGACGTGCGCATCCGGCTGAGCGCGCAGCCATTCGACATACGCGCGATACGGCACGACCGGATCCAGCACGAGCGGCTCGCCCCGGCTCGCCGCCCGGTAGGCGTGGCCTAGTTCGCTCAGCAGGCGCGCGCTGCTCCAGCCGTCCGCGAGCGCGTGATGGTTGATCCACGCGAGATCGTGCGCGCCGTCCGGACGCCGGAACAGCGCGACGTGCAGCAACGGCGCGGCGTCGAGGTCGATCAGTTCCGGCGCGCGATGCTCGAACCAGTCGGTAAAGGCGGCTTCGTAATCGTCGCGGCTGCGCCAGTCGTGCACCGCGAAGAACGGCTGCACCTTCGCCTGCACGACCTGCAACATGTCGCCGCCATGCGCGCGCGTGAAGCGCGTGCGCAGCACCGCATGCCGCGCGACGACGGCATCCCAGGCCGCGCGCATTGCGTCGATGTCGAGCGCGCCGTGCAGCGTCAGGCGCTTGCGGTTCACGTAGGCGTCGCGCTTCAGCAGGCTGTGGAACACCAGGCCTTGCTGAAGCGGCGTCGCGGGATAGAGGTCCTCGATTTCATCCGGCGCGATGCCGAGCGCATCGAACTCGTCCTGAGTGAGCGCGGCCAGCGGGAAATCGCTGGCGGTGGCGCGCGGCGACGTAGCGGCGCAATGCGCGACGAGCTGCGCGACTTCAGCATCGAAGGCTTGCTTGAGGGCTTCAACTTGAGCCTGCGGCAGCACCGCCGGATCGTAGCGCCAGCCGAACGACAAACAGCCATCGACGATCATGCCGTTCAGATCCAGCGGATACACCAGCGCTTCGTCGTCGGGTTGCGGATCGCCGGCGTTTTCCGTCGCGAAGCTGAAGGCGCCATCGGCGGCGAGGTTCTGGTCGAACTGGCCGAGGTAGTTGAAGCTCACGCCCGGTACCGGCAGGTCTGCGAGTGCGGCGGTGTTCTCGCCATAAGCGTGCAGCCAGCCCCACGACGCGCCGCCGTCCGGCAGCGTACGCAGACGTTCCTTCGTCGCGATGAGCGTGGCTGCATCGTCGGAATGCGCGCGCAGCCAGACCGGATAGCGCGTCGTGAACCAGCCGACCGTGCGGCTCAGGTCCACATCGTCACGCGCGGCGGCATCGCGGCCATGGCCTTCCAGCGCGATCAACGCGCCCGCGCCGCCGAACACCGTCGTCATCGCGCGCGTCAGCGCGGCCAGCAACAACTCGTCGATACCCAGCCGGTACGCGCGCGGCGCGGCGCGGCGCAAGGCATCGGTGGCGGCGGCGTCGAGACGCCAGTCGAGCACGCGGCTCGTGGCCGTCGTGCCCTGCGCGGGCGCGAGCGTCCGCCGGGCGTCGCGCAGCACGTCGAGCCAGGCGGGCAAGGCTGCTTGCAGCTTCTCGTCGGTGATCGACTCGCGCTGGGTGACGACCCACGCGCTCCACGGCGTCGCGGCTTCCACCACCGGTTCGCGGTTCGCACGCGCGGCGCCGTAGGCCGTCTCGATGTCGCGCAGCAGAATGCGCCACGACACGCCATCGACGACGAGGTGATGGATCACCAGCAGCAGTCGGCCGCTCTCCGGGGTCCGGAAATACGTGGCCTGCAACACGCGGCCCGCCTGCGGGTCCAGTTGCCGCTGCGCGTGCTGCGCCTGCGCAGTCAACGCGGCGCGCCAGTCGGACGCGTGATCGCGCAGGTCGTGTTGCTTCAGCAGATCGGCCGGCACTGTCGCGCTCACTTCCTGAAGCCAGCCTTCGGGATGCGGTTCGAAACGCAGCCGCAATGCATCGTGACGCGCCACCACCGCTTGCAGCGCGCGTTCGAGCGCGGTCGTGTCCAGTTCGCCGCGCACGTGCAGCAGCACCGACTGGTTCCAGTGCCGCTCGCCCTGCGGATGACGCTCGAAGAACCACGACTGGATCGGCGTGAGCGGCAACGGTTCGACGATCTCCGCCGCTACCGCCTGACTCTCCAGCGGCTGCATCACGGCGGCGAGACGCGCGACGGTCGGATGTTCGAAGACCTGTCGCGGCGTCACCAGCCAGCCCTGCGCGCGCGCCCGCGCGATCAGTTGCAGGCTCAGGATCGAATCGCCGCCGACCGCGAAGAAATCATCGTCCACGCCGAGATCGTCGCGGCCCAGCACCGCCGCCCACAGCGCGAGCACGATGCGCTCCGCCTCGTTGCGCGGCGCGATGCGCTCGCCCTGCGCGACCAGCGCAACCGGCGGCAGCGCGGCCCGGTCCACTTTGCCGTTCTGCATGACCGGGAGCGCGTCGAGCACGGCGATCGCCGACGGCACCATCGCGGCCGGCAGTTCCTGCGCCAGCGCGCGTCGCAGTGCGGCGTCGTCGAGTTGCTGCTTGCCCACCACGTACGCGACCAGATGCGGCGCACCGGAATCCGTGACCAGCACGACGACCGCACTCGCCACGCCCGGCTGACGGCGCAACGCGGCCTCGATCTCGCCCGGCTCGATACGGATGCCGCGCAGCTTGATCTGCTGATCCAGCCGTCCCAGAAAATCGATCGCGCCATCCGCACGCATCCGGCACAGATCGCCGGTGCGATACAGGCGCGCGCCCGGCTCGGACGGATCGGGCACGAAGCGCTCGGCCGTCAGCGCGGGCCGGTCGAGATAGCCGCGCGCGAGCGTATGTCCGCCGATGCACAACTCGCCCAGCGCGCCGACCGGCGCTTCGTTGCCGTCGCGGTCCAGCACGCGCGCCGTGCGCGATGCATACGGCACGCCGATCGACACCACCGCCTGCGTGACGTCGCTGGCCGTGGTCGCGCGGAACATGCAGGCGACGGTGGTTTCAGTCGGGCCGTACAGATTGGCCAGCCCGATGTGTCCGAGCGGCCCGCTGCGCCATTGCGCGAGCGCGTCGCCCGGCAGGCCCTCGCCGCCGACCGTGATCTGCCGCAGCGCCGCGAGCGCCTCGGGCGCCGGCGGCGAGCGCAGCCATTGCTGCCAATACGCCGTGGGTAAGCGCGAAAACGTGACGCGCGCGTCGATCAGATGACGGCTCGTCGTGTCGATGTCCCACGCCTGCTGGCCGCGCATTTCCACCTTGCCGCCACGCAGCAGCGCGGGCAGCAACTCGTGGAGCGCGACATCGAAATTGATGGTCGACGATTGCAGCACCGTATCGTCCGCGCTGATCGCGTGCGCCGCCATGAAGTCGTCGAGGTGCGACGCAAACGCGCCGTGGCTGATGGCGACCCCCTTCGGCCGTCCCGTCGAGCCGGACGTGTAGATCACGTAGGCGAGTTGCTCCGGATGCGGCGCGATGGCGTTGAAAACCGGCGTGCTCGAAGCGTCAGACGGACGCACGCCCACGTCGAGCGCCACGCGCCCCGCGAACAGCGCGCCGCATTGCGCGAGCGCGGCGGCATCGGTCAGCACGACGCGCACGCCTGCATCGTCCATCATCATCGCGAGACGGTCGGCGGGATACGCGGGATCGAGCGGCACGAAGGCGCCCGGCGAACGCAAGGTGCCGAGCAGCGCCGCGACCATCGCGACGGAACGCGTCATGCAGATACCCACGCGTTCGTCGGCGCGCAGGCCCGCGTCGGCCAGCCGACGTTCGATGTCCGCCGCCCACGCGTCCAGCTCGCCGTAAGTCACGCGCTCGCCTTCGCAATGCACCGCGAGCGCATCCGGCACGCGCGCGACGCTTTGAGCGAAGCGCACCGACACCGGCTCGAAAGCTTTCTTCGGCGGCAACACGTTCTTTCCGCGCGTCAGCTCGAACGCGCCGAGCGGCCGCGCCGCATCCTCCGCGATCTGTTCGAGCAGACGCACGTAGTGATCGAGCATCTGGCCGATCAGCGCCGGATCGAACAGGTCTTCCGCGTAGACCAGCGCCACTTCCAGACCCTGCGCCCGCTCGCGGGCTTCCAGCACGAGATCGAAGCGGGCGGTGTCGGTGGCGATGTCGTGCGTCGCGACGTCGAGGCCCGGCAGGCGCAGGCTGTCGCGTTCCGTGCCGAGGTAGTTGAACATCGCCTGGAACAGCGGCGTGTGGCCGAAGCTGCGCTGCGGCTGCAAGGCTTCGACGAGCTTCGTGAACGGCAGGTCCGCGTGCGCCTGCGCTTCGAGCACGCGATCGCGCACGCGTTCGAGCAGCTGCGCGAAGGTCGCCACGCC
Organism: Caballeronia sp. LZ034LL; assembly: GCF_031451215.1. Taxonomy (NCBI): domain Bacteria; kingdom Pseudomonadati; phylum Pseudomonadota; class Betaproteobacteria; order Burkholderiales; family Burkholderiaceae; genus Caballeronia; species Caballeronia sp. LZ034LL. Next base: position 360,643 of record NZ_JARUXR010000002.1, on the reverse strand, counting down.
CGCGAACTCGGTGCGCACGACCAGCGTGTTGACGAAGAAGCCGATCATGTTCGCCACTTCAGGCCGGTCGCGCCCGGCCACCGGCACGCCGACGCGGATATCCGTCTGGCCGCTGTAGCGCGCGAGCAGCAGGTCGTAGGCGGCGAGCAGCGTCATGAAGAGCGTGGCGTCGGCGGTCAGGGAGACGCGTCCGAGCGCTTTCTGCAACGCTGGCGGCGCCACCCGCGCGAGCCGCGCGCCCGCGCCGCTGCGCATGCCGGCGCGCGTGTGCGCGTGCGGCAGGTCGAGCACCGGATGATCGTTGCCGAGACACGCGCGCCAGTAGTCGAGCTGGCGCGCGAGCGTGTCTTCGTCGAACCATTCGCGCTGCCATTGCGCGTAGTCGCCGTATTGGATGCTTGCTTTGTTTGCTTTGTTCGCGATTGAAGTGCCTTCGAGCGCATCGCCATAGGCCGAGGCCAGTTCGCTCACAAACACTTCCGTCGACAAACCATCTGCCACGATGTGATGCAGTGCGAAGTGCAGAACCTGATCGTCAGGAGCGAGCCTGAACAAGCTCACGCGCAGCAGCGGGCCGCTTTCCAGATCGAACGGCAGCGCCGAACGGCGTGCCAGTTCGGCATCGAGCGACGCATCGCCGGCCAGGTCCAGCGCTTCCCAGCCGTATTCGCCCGAGCCCGTATGCTGGAACGGCACGCCGCCCGTCTCGCCGAAGCGCTGCCGCAGGATTTCATGCGCGTCCATCACGCGATCAAGCGCACGGCGCAGCGCGGCTTCGTCGAGCCTGCCGCGCAGCCGCACCGCGCCCGTCACGTTGTAGGCCGCGCTCGACGGCTCCAGACGCCACAGGAACCACAGACGCTCCTGCGCATGCGACAGCGCGAAGCGGCGCTCGTTGTCGGGGAAACGCGAGATAGGCAGACGCGCGGCGTCGAAGCCGCCGGCCTTCAGCCGCTCGCGGAACGCCGCGCGCTTGTCCGCAGGCAACGCGGCATAGGCCGCCGATATCGACAGCATTTCCTTCGACACTTCGCGGGCAATCTCAGTCATGAATAATGTGGGATCGAAAGATGAATGGCCGCGCACGCGGGGCGCCGCCGATGCGACGCCAGGGCACGGCAGTTCAGGCGCTCATCGCCACCAGCACGCGGCGCGGGCCGGCAAACGGCGCGCGGCCGTGCGACATCAGCAGGTTGTCGAGCACCAGCGCATCGCCGGCCTGCCACGGGAAGGCGAGCATCGTGTCGCGATAGACGGCGCGTATCTCGTCGAGCATGGCGGCGTCGATCGGCGTGCCGTCGCCGAAGAAGGTATTGCGCGGCAGACGGTCTTCATCGACGACGTCGAGCAAGGCCTCGCGCACCGGCTCCGGCAAGTTGGACACGTGGAACAGATGCGCCTGGTTGAACCAGACGCTTTCGCCCGTCAGCGGATGACGCAGCTCCGACTGGCAGACCTGGCGCGTGCGCAGCGCTTCGCCTTCATCGAGCCATTCGAAGTCGATGCGATGCGCGCCGCAATAGCGCTCCACCTCCGCGCGGTCCTCGGTGCCGAACACCTGCTCCCACGGCAGATCGAGGCCATTGCCATAGTTGCGCACGTACATCACGCCGTGCTCGGCGAAACGCTCGCGCAATGCCGGCGACAGACGCGCATGCACGAGGCGGCTGTCGGCGACCGGCGTCGCGCCGCCCGACTGCGCGGCGACCGTGCAGTAGAACCAGATCGAGCCGGGCCACTTGAGCGTGTAGGACTGTTCGTTATGCTGGTCGATCCATTGATCGGCGGGATATTCCGTCGACGAGTACACGTCCTTCTCGATCCGGCTGCGCGGCGTCGAGCCGAACTCGTAGGAAAGCAAAGGTTTGCCAAAACTCGCGGCAAACGCGTTGAATTGGGCGGCGTCGAGCGGCGTGAAGCCGCGCAGCAGCACGCCGCCGTACTGCAGCTTCGCCGCGTCCACCCGCGCGCGCAGCGCGGCCGGATCAGGCGCGGCAGCCTCGTCATGCGCGGGACGGATCTCCAGCACACGCGTGCCGTTCTCCTCGATCACGCGCTCGCTGAACGCCGTTTCGATATGACTGGTCATCGCATCCATGCTTCACCTCTTTCGCGCGGCTCGCCGTCCAACGGGCGCGCCCCCGCCTGCGCAAGCGCAGCGGCGACGCATTCCAGCACCGCATCCAATGCTTCATCGAGATAGAAATGGCCGCCCTCGAAGGCACGGCGCGCGAACGCACCGCGCGTCTCGTCCCGCCAGCGCAGCACGTCCTGTTCACGCACCGTGGCGGGATCGTCGCGGCCGGTAAAGACGGTGAGCCGGCAGTCGAGCGGCTCGCGGGCCTTGCCGCCTGCTATGAAAGTTCCGCACAGGTGGAAGTCGGCGCGCAGCGTGGGCAACAGGAACGCGATCAGGTCACGGTCGGCGAGAAAGGCCTCCGGCGTGCCGCCGAGCGCGCGCAGCTTGTCGATCATCCGGTCCACGCCGCACTCGAGCCAGTCCGTTTCGAGCACCCGGCAAGCCGGCCCCACCGACGCCGATGTCCCCAGCCACACCGCCTCGCCCAGGCCGCGCCCGCGCAGCGCATGCAACAGCTCCAGCCCGACCAGCGCGCCCATGCTGTGTCCGAACACGGCGAACGGCAACGCGGGATTGCGCGCCGCGCGCCAGTCCGCGCACAGGCCGTCGATCAGCGCGGGCCACTGCGTGTGCGCGGGCTGATCGCGGCGCGCGCCGTGCCCCGGCAACTCCAGCGGCACGACCTGCACCTCCGCCGGCAGCCGCTGCGACCAGCGCCGATACAACGCAGCCGTCCCGCCCGCATGCGCGAGACAGAACAGCTGCACGCGCGGCATGACGCCGGGTGCGGCGGCGAACGCCATGCGTCAGGCGGCCGGATCGGCCTGTGCCGTTGTCGCGCGGGCGGCATCCGCCTCCATCGCGCGGCGCAGGCTCAAGGGGCGCATGTCGGTCCAGACTTCATCGATATAGGCGAGGCACTCGGCCTTCTTGCCCGACTTGCCGGCCTGTCGCCAGCCCGCGGGAATCGCCTTGTAGTCCGGCCAGATGGAATACTGCTCTTCGTCGTTGATGACCACGTGAAAATTGGTGTCTTCGTCGCCCCAGCTCATCGATCGCTCCAATGGATCCGCAGCCGAGCGGCTGCCATGCGTGACGGACACAACGAAACCCTTTCGCGATCAGAAAGATCGCCAGACGATGCAAAGATGACGGGGACGGCGACACTGGACAGCCAGCATTCGCGACGCTCGGCGCACCTCGGCCCGCATCGTCATAAATGAGAATCATTGCTGTTTAGAAGCGCTACTCTGAGCGTTGCGCCCGTCTTTGTCAAGCTGACGCGCGGTTCGTCAAAACACGCAATTGCCTTGTAAGCGGTCCGTAAAACGTCGGAAGTGAAGGCAAATCTTCACCTTCACCAAATGCGAATCGTTTGCGTTTAGTGTCGAGTTCGGCCATCATGACGGCGGTCAAAACCCGCCCGAACTCGCGATGAACTCGCCTATTCCGAACGCTGCTCTCACCGCAGAACCTACCGATCGCGCGCAGACCGTGCTTGCTTCGCTGCTGTCGCGCCAGTCGCACTGGCCGCTCGCCGAGCCGGGCCCGGACGATGCCGAACTCGCGCAAATCTTCGATGCCGCGTTGCGCGCGCCGGACCATGCGCGCTTGCGTCCGTGGCGCTTCGTGCTGGTGCGCGGCGACGCGCGCGGCGCGCTCGGCGACGTGCTGGTGGACCTCGCCTGCGCCCGCACGCCGGAGGAGCCGCGCTCGGCGCATGCTCACCGGCGGCAGAAGGCGTTTGCGGCGCCGGTGGTGATCGCGCTGGGCGCGGCCATCGATGAAACTTCGCACGTCCCGGAGATCGAGCAGCTGATGTCGGTCGGCGCGGCGACGATGAACCTGCTGAACGCCATTCACGCGCTCGGCTACGGCGGCTTCTGGGCCACCGGCGACGATACCTACGAACCCGCGATGCACGCGGCGCTGGGCTTCGGCGCGTCGGAACGCTTGCTGGGCTTCCTGTTCGTCGGCACGCCGAAGCGCTCGTCCGAACGGCCGCCGGCGCGTCCCGAGCGCGCAGAGTTCGTGCGTGAACTGACCGTGCCCGCCGCCGCGTCCTGACACGCTCGAAGTCCTGCAGCGGCAGCTCCTTAAAAGAATCAGTGTCGTGCGGCGTTGCGCCAGCAGAACGCATGCCGCCGGCTCGAAACTGCATCGATGAGACACGCCATCAAAGCCTCCCCACGGGCCCTTGCTCTGCTCGCCGTCGCGCTGCTCGTGCTGCTCACGTTGTGGGCGCTGCTGTTCAGGACGGTCGAGCACGTCGATACCGTCGCGATCTCGCGCGGCGACATCCAGTTGAGCGTCACCGCGCTCGGCACCTTGCAGCCGCACAGTTACGTCGATATCGGCGCGCAGGCTTCGGGCGAAATCCGCCGCATCACGGTGCAGCCGGGCGATACCGTGAAGAAGGGCCAACTGCTGGTCGAGATCGATCCGAGCGTGCAGCAGGCCCGCTACGACGTCGATGCCTCCGCGCTCAAGAGCCTGCGCGCGCGCCTCGAAGGCGAGCAGGCGAAACTTGCGTTCGCGCAGCATCAGTACGAACGCCAGCGCCGCATGATGTCGGAAGGCTCGACGCGCGAGGAAGACCTGCAAAGCGCGTTGTCGGCGTGGCAGAGCGGGCGTTCGACGGTGGCCGACCTGACCGCGGAAATCGACGGCGCGCGCGCCACCTTGCAGGGCGACGAAGCCCAGCTCGGCTACACGAAAATTTACGCGCCGATGTCCGGCACCATCGTCACGCTGGATGCACGCGAAGGCCAGACGCTCAACGCCACGTATCAGACGCCGATCATCCTGCGCATCGCCGATCTCTCGACAATGACGGTCTGGACGCAAGTCTCCGAAGCGGATGTGCTGAAGGTGAAGCCCGGTATGCCGGTCTGGTTCACGACGCTCGGCGCCGACACGCGCTGGAACGGCACGGTGCGCCAGGTGCTGCCCGCGCCGCCCAACACGGCCCCGCCGAGCGGCGGCGACCAGCAGGCCGCGCCGAACGCCAACGCGATCAACACCGGCAAGGTCGTGTCCTACACGGTGTTGTTCGACGTGAAGAACCAGGACAACCAGTTGCTGCCGCAGATGAGCGCGCAGGTGTTCTTCGTCGCGCAGGAAGCGCATGACGTGCCGCTCGCGCCCTTGTCCGCGCTCACGCCGGTGGCCGGTTCGAGCGACCGCTACCAGGCGCGGGTGCTGGCGGACGGCCGGGTCGTGACGCGCGACGTGCGCGTCGGCGTGCATGACCGGCTCAACGCGGAGATCCGCTCGGGCCTCGCGCCGGGCGAGCGTCTCGTCACCGGCATCCGGCGCGTGCGCGGCGCCGACGGGAAGTTCGAATGGTGACGCCGGCATCCCCGCTGCCGCCGCATGACGCGCCGCTGATCGAACTGCGCGACGTCTGCAAGTCCTATGGCGGCGACGGCACCGAGCCGCCGGTGCAGGTGCTGCGCGGCGTGTCGCTGTCGATTGCGGCGGGCGAGTTCGTTGCGATCGTCGGCGCGTCCGGTTCGGGCAAGTCCACGCTGATGCATATCCTCGGCTGCCTCGACCGGCCGTCGTCGGGAAGTTACTGCTTCGCCGGGCGCGATGTCGCGACGCTGTCCGCCGACGAACTCGCGTGGCTGCGCCGCGAGGCCTTCGGCTTCGTGTTCCAGGGCTATCACCTGATCGCGACCGAATCGGCGCGCGAAAACGTGGAAGTGCCCGCCGTGTATTCGGGCGTGCGGCCGGAACAGCGTCGCGAGCGCGCCACCGGACTGCTCGCGCGGCTCGGGCTCGAACAGCGGCTCGATCATCGGCCGAACCAGTTGTCCGGCGGACAGCAGCAGCGCGTGTCGATTGGCCGCGCGCTGATGAACGGCGGCCACATCCTGCTCGCCGACGAACCCACCGGGGCGCTCGACTCCAAAAGCGGCACGGAAGTGATGGCGCTGCTCGCGGAACTGTCGGCGGCGGGGCACACGATCATCCTCATCACGCACGACCGGCAAGTGGCCGCGCGGGCGCATCGGTCGATCGAGATACGCGACGGCTGCATCGTCGCCGATTCGCTCGAAGGCACTGAAGACAAACCCGCCCCAAACCCCGCCGCGCTCGATGGCGCGTCGCTGTTGCGCTCGATGTCGAGCGGTTCCGCGCACACGGCGTCGTTCCTCACCGACGCGCACGAGGCCATGCGCGCCGCGTGGCGCGTTGTGTGGATCAACCGCTTCCGCACGCTGCTGACCTTGCTCGGCATCATCATCGGCGTGGCGTCGGTGATCGTGATGCTGGCGATCGGCACCGGCACGGAGCGCGAAGTGATCGCGAAGATGGCGAGCTTCGGCACCAACCGCATGTACGTGACGCCCGACGGCCCGTCCGCGCATGCGCCGGGCGGCACGCTGTCCGTCGCGGACGTCGATCTCGTCTCGCACGTACCGAACGTCGAATACGCGATGCCCTTCCTCACCGGCGGCGTCACACTGCGCTACGGCAACGCGGACACGCGCACGTCGCTGTGGGCGGTCGGCCCCGAAGGCTCGCGCGTGCTGAACTGGAAGCCGGCGCGCGGCGTGTTCTTTAACGCGGAAGACGAGCGCCGGCTCGCGACGGTCGCGCTGCTCGGCAAGCGTCTGCGCGAGAAGCTGTTCGGCCCGGCCGATCCGGTCGGCAAGTACGTGCTGGTGAACAACACGCCGTTTCTCGTGATCGGCGAACTGGAGGAGAAAGGCGCGACCTCGGGCGACGCCGATGACGACGACGTGCTCCTCATCCCCTTCTCGACCGGCAGCCGCCGCGTGCTCGGCACCACACATCTGTCGTGGATCTCGGTGCTGGTGGATCACATCGCGCAGTCGGAGCAGACCGCCACCGACATCGGGCGGGTGCTCGAAGGAGCGCATCATCTGCGCGACTTCCACGTCTACAACCGCGCGGCGTCGGTGAAGGCGCAGTCGGAGACACAGGACACGCTCACGCTGATGCTCGGGCTGATCGCGGGCATCTCGCTGCTGGTGGGCGGCATCGGCGTGATGAACATCATGCTGATGACCGTGAAGGAACGCACGCGCGAGATCGGCATCCGCATTGCGACGGGCGCGCGGCAACGCGACATCCTGCGCCAGTTCCTCACCGAAGCGACGCTGGTCTCGGGCATCGGCGGCGCGCTCGGCGTGCTGGCGGGCGTGCTGATCGGCGCGGGCTTGATTGCGGCTAGCGTGCCGGCCATCTTTTCGGTGCGCGCGATCATCGCTGCGTTCGCGTGTGCGCTGCTCACCGGCCTCGTGTTCGGCTTCATGCCGGCGCGCAAGGCCGCGCGGCTCGATCCGGTCGTGGCGCTGTCCAGCGAATGAGGACGCCATGAGACGCTTCCTTGCCTTCGCATCCGTCACTGCTTGCATGCTGCTGGCCGGTTGCCTGAGCCGGCCGCCCATCCCGCCCGCCGATGTCACGACGCCCGCCACCTACCGCTATGCCATCGCGGGCGGACCGGAAGACGCGGTCACGGCCGACTGGTGGCGGCGCTTCGACAACCACGAACTCGACCGCCTCGTCACGCAGGCGACGGCGCAGAACTTCGATCTCGCCGCCGCCGTCGCGCGGGTGAAACAGGCGCGCGCCAACGCGACCATCGCGGGCGCGGCGCTGCTGCCCGCCGTAACCGGTTTCGCCGATGCCAGCCGCCAGGGCGGCTTCATGGTGAACAACCAGTTGCCGAGCGGGAGCGCGTTCGACCTGGGGGTGTCGGCGACGTACGAGCTCGATTTCTGGGGAAAGAACCAGGCCACGCGCGACGCCGCCGTGGAGCGCGTGCGCGCCTCCGCGTTCGACCAGGCGACCGTGCAGATGACGCTCACCGCCGACGTCGCCGACAGCTGGCTGCAAACCGTCGCGCTGCGCGAACGCGAGCAGATCGCGCAGCGCAATCTCGAGACGGCGCGCGCGATCCTGCGCAATGTCGAATCGCAATATCGCGCGGGTTATGTGACCGCGCTCGATGCCGCGCAGCAGCGCACGCTGGTGGCGTCGCAGCAGCGTGCGGCGGCGGCGTTGCATCAGCAGGGCAACGACAGCGAAGCGCTGCTCGCCACGCTGCTCGGCGTGCCCGCGACGGGGTTCATCGTAACGACGCGCACGCTGGATGCCGTCAACGCGCCGGGGGTCGATGCGGGCGTGCCCGCGTCCTTGCTGACGCGCCGTCCGGATATCGCGTATGCGGAAGCGCAGCTCGCCGCCGCTCACGCCGACGTCGCCGCCGCGCGCGCCGCGATGTTCCCGAGCATCACGCTGAGCGCTTACCTTGGCACGGGCAGCGACCGCGCGCAGCGCATCTTCGACAATCCGCTCTATAGCGTCGCGGCGAGCCTGACCGCGCCGATCTTCGATGCCGGCGCGCTCGCCGCCGGGCGCGATCTTGCGCAGGCGCAGCAGGAGGAATTGCTGGCGGCGTACCGCAAGGCCATCGTGAGCGGGTTCGCGGATGTCGAGCGCGCGCTCAACGCCAGCAGCGGCGCCGATGCGCAGACGCGCGCGCAGGACGACGAGCTAAGCGAGGCGCGGCATACGCTGGAACTGGCGCAGAGCCGCTATCGCGCGGGCGCCGAAACGGCGCTCACCGTGCTCGATGCCCAGCGCACGCTGTACAGCGCCGAGGATGAGCATGTGCAACTGCATCTCGCGCGGCTGCGCGCGGCGGTGGCGACGTATCGGGCGCTGGGTGGCGGGTGGCATTAGCCAGGCTCCGCTTCATCCGTCTCTTGTTCGATGCGATGAAGCAGCGTCGAAAACGTCTTGAGCAGATCGCCTTCTGGCATCCCTTCGTCACCGAAGAGCCGCCGCTGCACGTCGATGGCAAGCGGCAGCGCCTTCCGCACCCGCGTCAGTCCGGTACGCGTCAGCTGCACGTTCTTCATGCGCACATCGACGCTGCTCGACACCCGTTGCACCCAGCCCTTCGCTTCCAGCGTCTTGAGGATCTGCGAGAGCTGCATCTTATGGATGTCGCTGGTGCGGCTCAGTTCGGCCTGTGACACCTCTTCGCCATTCCGCGTGGCCCAGGCGATCAGCGTCAGCACCGTGAACTGGAGATGCGTCAGATCGAGCGGCGCCATGGCCCGGTCGATGGCCCGCTGATAGCGATGAAACATGCGCCACAACACGAAGCCGATGGCACGCTCAGGCGCACCCAGCGACACGTTCGCGAACATCTCCTTCAGTTCGTTTCCCTTGATCTTCATGTCGGTCGCGCTCCGTCGTTCTTTGTGAAGAATATCTCACATACGCCAGCACTTGCACGTGGTAAATATATTTACTACTCTGTTCCTCAAGCCCATCTCGAAGGAGACGCTTCATGAATCAGGTACCGCTCGACATCGCATTCTGGAACTATGACCGCGTTCAGGCATTGAGGGACGGCACGGTCGGCATCGAGGGCGTGGAGGCGCGCTATCACACCGAGCGCATCGTCACGCAGATTTTCGAGGGCATGCTTCGTGCGCGGCGCTTCGACGTCTCCGAGCTCGGCATGACCTATCTTCTGCGCGCGATCGATTCAGGCGAGGACCTGCTCGCGCTCCCCGTGTTCCTGAACCGCTGCTTCCGCCACTCGGCCATCTACGTGAACAAGGCAAGCGGCATTGAAAGCCCGGCGGATCTGGCGGGCAAGCGGATCGGCGAACTGGCGCTCTATGGACACGACGCGGGCGTCATGGCGAAGGGCATGCTGTCCGACGAACATGGCTTCGACCCGGCGCAGTGCCGCTGGCTGATAGGCGGAATCGACTTTCCGATGGACCCCATCGATTTCGTGGAAAGGCCTCATCCGGCGGGTATTGACGTGGAATGGGCGTCGAAGGAAGTCGACCTGGGGCAACTGCTCGAAGCGGGCGAGATCGACGCGCTGATTTCCGCCGACATCCCCGCATGCGTACTGCGCGGCTCACCCAACGTAGGACGGCTCTTCGAGAACTTCGTGGAGATGGAAAACGACTACTTCGCGCGCACGGGCATCTTTCCGATCATGCACACGGTGGCGCTGCGCCGTTCACTGGTGGAGGAACAGCCGGAGATCGTGAAGACCATCTATCGCGGGTTCTGCCTTGCAAAAGACGCCGCCCGCGAAGCCTTGACGAAGGGCATGACCTTCAACAACACGGCAACGATGGTGCCCTGGCTCACCGATCTCATGCAACGCAACCTGAAGCAACTCGGCGACGACTGGTGGCCCTATGGCATCGAGCGCAACCGCAAGGCGCTCAATGCCATCCTGCGCTATCACCACGAGCAGGGGCTCACCCGCCGGCGTCATACGATCGAAGATCTCTTCGTGCCGTATCTCCTGGCTACCTGACGCCAGAAGGACGCCTCAGTCGAGCGCCTTGCCGCCCGTCTCCTCGAACATCGAGACGGCGATCAGCGAGATCAGCACGCAGCCGATCATGTACCACGCGGGCGCCATCTTGTTGCCCGTCGCGCGGATCAGCCACGCCGCGACCAGTTGCGCGGTGCCGCCGAACGCCGACACGGCGATCGCATAAGCACTAGACATATAGCCGGCGCGCAGATGCTTCGGGAAGTTCTCCGGCATCAGCGCATAGGCGGGCGCGGAGCCCATCGTGTAGCACAGCATCAGCACGATCAGCGTGGCGAGCACGACCGGCAGCGACGGGAAATGCGTCATCACCCAGAAGGCCGGATACAGCAGCACGACCAGCGCAACGCGTCCGATCAGCGTCAGCGGCTTGCGCTTGCCCATGCGGTCCGACCACGCGCCGTAGATCGGGCACATCACGAGCGAGATCACGCTGGACGCGACACCCGCGAGCATCGACATCTTCGCCGGCAGTCCAAGGTACTGGATGCAGTAGGTCGGCATGTAGTACATCATCACGTACGTCGAGACCGACATGCCCATGATCGAGAAGATCGTCAGGAACCAGTTGCGCACGTAGAGGCCGCGTTTCGGATCGTCGCGCTTGGCGACCGCCTTCGCGGCAGGCGGCTCCTCCTGGATGTGTCGACGCAGATAGATGCCGACCGGCGCGATCAGCGTGCCCATCAGGAACGGAATGCGCCAGCCCCAGCTGTGCATGGTTTCATCGGAGAGCAGGAAACCGAGGCTCGCCGCAAGACCCGAGCCGAGCAGCGCCGCCGCGCCCTGGCTCGCCAGCTGCCAGCTCGCGCGGAAGCCGCGGCTCGCCGTGCCGCCCATTTCGAGCAGCGTCGCCGTGGCCGCGCCGAATTCACCGCCCTGCGCGAAGCCCTGCACCAGACGCGCGACCACGATCAGCAACGGCGCGGCCAGCCCGATCTGCGCATAGGTGGGCGCAAGGCCGATGGCCACCGAACCGAGCGCCATCAGCAGGATGGTCAGCGTGAGTGCGGGCTTGCGGCCGGCGCGATCGGCATAACGGCCGAGCACGAAGCCGCCGAGCGGACGCATCACGAAGCCGACCGCGAACACCGCGAACGCGAGCAGCGACGACGTCACCGGATCGTTCGACGGAAAGAACTGCCGGCCGATGGTCAGCGCGAAATAGCTGTAGACCGTGAAGTCGAAGAATTCGAGCAGATTGCCGATGACCGCCGCGAAGACGATCTTGCGCTGCTGCGAGGGCGACATCTGCACGCCGTGCGCGCCCGCGCCGGAAAGCGATTGCGTCGTGGCGTTCATGCGCGGTCCTGGCTCAGGAAACGTTCGACGAGCCGCGTCCAGAAGGCCGCGCCCACCGTGAGGTTGTCGTCGTTGAAGTCGTAGCGCGCGTTGTGCAGCATCGGCTGGCCTTCGCCGTTGCCGAGCCGCACGAAGCAGCCGGGCACCTTCTGCAGATAGAACGCGAAGTCTTCGCTGCCTGCGATCGGCGGAAACGGCGAGATGATCTTCTCCGGCCCGACCAGCTCTTCCGCGACCTGACGCGCGAACTCCGTCTCGGCCGCGCTGTTGACGAGCACCGGATAGCCGCGGATGAAATCGATCTCGACGGTCGCGCCATACGCCTGCGCCTGCGCTTCCACCAATGCACGAATGCGCTGCTCCAGCGTCGCGCGCACCGTGGGCGAGAACGAGCGCACGCTCATTTCGAGCGTGGCGTCTTCGGGAATCACGTTGGCCGCGAAGCCTGAACGGAACGAGCCGACCGTGACGACCGCCGCTTCGTTCGGATCGACATTGCGCGCGACGATGGTCTGCAAGCCCATCACGATGCTGCTGCCGACCACCACCGGATCCACCGCGAGATGCGGACGCGCCGCGTGGCCGCCGCGGCCGACGATGCGCAGCTTGACCGTATCGCAGGCCGCCATCAGCGGGCCGGCGCGAAAGCCGAAGGTGCCGGTCGCGACGCCCGGATGATTGTGCAGACCGAAAATGGCTTCGCAGGGGAAACGCTCGAACAGGCCATCGGCGATCATGCGTTCCGCGCCGCTGTCCGAACCGGCTTCCTCGGCGGGCTGGAAGATCAGGTGGACGGTGCCGTCGAAATTGCGCGTCTTCGCGAGATGCTGCGCCGCGCCCAGCAGGACGGTGGTGTGGCCGTCGTGGCCGCACGCGTGCATCTTGCCGTCGTGAACGCTCGCGTAGGGCAGACCGGTCTGCTCCTTGATCGGCAGCGCGTCCATGTCGGCGCGCACGCCGACCGTGCGCTTGCTCGTGCCGGCCGACAGCGACGCCACCAGCCCATGACCGCCCACATTGCGGGTCACCGCGTAGCCCCAGGCTTCGAGCTTCCCGGCCACGAATTGGGACGTCGCCGCTTCTTCGTACGACAACTCGGGATGCTGGTGAATGTGATGACGGATTTCATCAAGTTGCGGGCGGGCGTCGGCGAGATCGGCGAGTTCGCAGAAATGCTGTTCGTGGGCTTGATTCATGGCGCGGGGCTCCTCCTGTTATGGCTGCGCGGAAGTCATACGGCGAGTATTGCACCGACGAAAAACTCGACCGATGACTGCAACGCATCCAAAATGTTGCCTTCAAGTCAACAATGGACGGACGAAGTGAGCGATTCGATCGAGGACATCGGCGAGCGTGCGCTGCGTTATCTCGCCGAAATCGCCGCGACCGGCGGCGTGCGGATGGCGGCGGAAACGCTGGGCGTGAATCCGTCGGTGATCAGTCGGCAGATTGCGGCGCTGGAGCGGCGGCTGCGCTTTCCGCTGGTGGAGCGGCGCGGGCGGCATGTGGTGGTGACGGAAATCGGGCAGGTGCTGATCGAGCATTATCGCGACGGCCAGCGGCGTCAGCGCGACCTTGCCGCGCGGCTGGAGGAATACCGGCATCTGCGGCGCGGCCGGGTGGCGTTGGGCGTCGGCGAAGGGTTCATCGGCAATCTGATTGCGCGGGCGCTGCAACGCTTCTCGATGAAATATCCGGACATTCTGGTGGAGATCCGCTCGGGGCCGACGCCCGCCGTGCTCTCGATGGTCCGCGACGATGCCGTGGACATCGGCCTCTCCGCCCGTTCCGCCGACGATCCCGCCATGCGCATGCATCCGTTCGCCGCGCGCCCGCTGTGCGCGGTGGTGGCGCCGACGCACCGCTTCGCCTCGATGCCGAAGGTGCCGCCCGCCGAACTGGATGGCGAGCGGCTCATTTTCATGACCGAGGCGTTCGGCGTGCAGCAGTTCGTGCAGTCCCTGCTCGACGACGTGCGCCTGACCGTGATCCCGGCCTATCGCGTGGATTTGTTCAACACGGCGCAGACGCTCGCGGCGGCGGGACTGGGCGTGGCGTTCATGTCGTCGATCACGGCGCGGCGCGGCATCGATCTGGGCGAACTGGTGGCGGTGCCGATCGATCATCCGATCGCAGAGGGCTTCGCCAGTCAGATGATGACGCGCGTCGGGCGGCGGTTGTCGCCTGCGGCGGATCACCTCTGGAAGCAGCTTGCGCAGAGCTTTCTGGAGGAGAAAGTGCGTTAGGGTGTCACCGCGTGACGTGACGCCTGCTCCCGGATCCAGCGCTTGAACGCCATCACGGCGTCATCGTCCGCACGCTCGGCGTTGACGACCAGTGTGTAATCCGGCCCGCGCCACACCGGCCCCGCAAGCGGACAGACGAGACGTCCGGCGGCCATGTCGCGTTCGATCAGCGGCAGCGACGCCAGCGTCACGCCAAGCCCTTCCGACGCCGCGCCCAGTTGCAGGAAAACGTGATCGAAGTCGAGATGGCGCGCGCCCTGCAGGCCCGGCGCGCCCGCCGCGCGCAGCCAGTCGGACCACGCCGTGCGCGTGCTGGTGGAATGCAGCAGCGTGTGGTGGCGCAGATCGGCGACGGTATGAATCGGATGGCTCAGCAGTGTGGACGGACTGCACGCGGGCAGGCGGACATCGGGCATCAGTGTGCTGGAGTGCAGGCCGCTCGCTTCTTCCGGACCCGAACGCACGCCGATATCGAAGGCATCGCCGACATAACGCAGCCTGCGCGACGTAGTGGACAGCCGCACGTCGATATCCGGATAACGCGCCTGGAAATCGGCGAGGCGCGGGATCAGCCAGCACAGCGCGAAACTCGCCAGCGCATTGACGCGCACGACGCCCGTGATCCGGCGGGTGATCGATTCGTGCCGCAGCCGCGTGACCGAACTGCTCAGGCGCGCGAACGCGCCGTTGACGTCATTGAGCAAGGCGGCGCCTTCGTCGGTGGGCACGACGCCGCGCGAACGGCGTTCGAACAGCGGCACGCCGAACCAGTCTTCCAGCAAGCGGATCTGCTTGCCGACCGCCCAGTGCGTAACGTGCAGGTCTTCCGCCGCAGCGGCGAAGCTGCCCAGGCGTGCAACGGCCTCGAAGTGCCGCAAGGCGTTCAAGGGCGGCAGCTTGTCGGGGTCTTTCGATGTGCGTCCGCGCGTGCTCATGAGGTGACTTTTTTTCCCGTCTCACCCGATTTTACGTCAGTTGTCGGGCGTTTCGGGGCCACCTAGACTCGGAGGCTCAGAACCATCACGCTCATTGAAGCATGCGACTCTTTTCCTTCTCTTCCCCGGTTGCGCGCGCGGCTGACGAACGCGGCGAGCCGGGCGTCGAAACCCGCAAGCGCGTCCTGTGGCTTTCCTGCATGGCCCATGCGCTGCACGACGGCTACACCGACATGATCTACGCCCTGCTGCCCGTCTGGCAGGCGGACTTCGGCCTGGGCTACGGCGCGCTGGCCATCCTGCGCGGCGTGTACGCCGGCACCATGGCGACGCTCCAGCTACCCGCCGGACGTCTCGCGCGCATGTGGGGCACGCGCGCGACGCTCGCCTGCGGCACGCTGCTGGCCGCGCTGGGTTATGCGGTCGCGGGGCTGTCGGGAACGCTGCCGGGTTTGTGCGTGGCGCTGGCTGTCTCGGGGAGCGGCTCGAGCACGCAACATCCGCTGGCCTCCGGCGCCGTCTCGCGCGCCTATGGACGCCAGGCGCGCGGCCCGCTGAGCGTCTACAACTTCGCCGGCGACCTCGGCAAGTCCGCGCTGCCGGCGACCATCTCGCTGCTCATCACAGTCATGCCGTGGCGGCACGCACTCTGGGCGATGTCGTGCATCGGCATGCTGGTCGCGGCGGTCATTGCACTTTTTCTCCCGTCGATCCCGCGCAGCGCCGCTGCTGTCGAAGAGCCCGCGCAGCAGGCCGTGCAGGGCGCGCGTTCCGGCTTCTCGCTGCTGCTCACCATCGGCGTGCTCGATACCGCCGTGCGCATGGGCCTGCTGACCTTCCTGCCGTTCCTGCTGAAAGCCAAGGGCATCTCCCCGGCGATGATGGGCACCGCGCTCGCGCTGGTGTTCATCGGCGGAGCGGCGGGGAAGTTCGCGTGCGGCTGGCTCGGTGCGCGCATGGGTCCGATCGGCACCGTGCTGGCCACCGAAGGCGGCACGGCGGCGCTGATTCTCGCCGTCATCTTTCTGCCGCTCGCGCCCGCGCTCGTCGTGTTGCCGCTGCTCGGGCTGATGCTCAACGGCACATCGTCCGTGCTGTATGGAACGGTGCCGGAACTCACGCCGGTGGAGCGCACGGAGCGCGCCTTCGCGCTGTTCTATACCGGCACGATCGCGTCAGGCGCGCTCGCGCCGGTGGCTTACGGGTTGCTTGGCGACCGCATCGGCGTGCAGGACGCCACGATCGCGACCGCGCTGACGGCGCTGGTTATCGTGCCGGTCGCGCTGATGCTGGGGCGGCATCTGCGCGAGACGGGCAGCTAAAGGAAGAGACTCAGAGCGACGGCGCGGCGTCGAGCAGCATTCGAACGGGGACATCCGGCCGGACTCGCACGGCCAGCCGCAGCGCTTCGGCCTGACTCGCGGTGACGACGACGAAACAGCCATTGCCGTGCGCAAATTCGATACGCCATCCCGCGCCGGGACGGGGGCGAACGACGGTAATGGAGATGTCGAAGCCTTTGGTGGTGACACGTTTGATCGAATCACAGCGGTGTTCCAGTGCTTGTGCCATGCATGGCCGTGTCTTCCAGAGGCTTCCATCGAGTCAGACACGGCTTTCATCAAAAGCTCATGCACCATTTTTCCTTGACCTTCCGGGAAAAATACGACGGACGTAAGGCGCGCTTATCGAAGTGTGCAACGTAGGTTAGTCGAAAGCTGGACAGCTTAAATTGTTGCCCGAATCTCCACTTTCGAACTAGTCATGAACAGCAAGGACCATCTCGCAGGAGCCGATCCCATCGAAACGGTTCCCTCGACCTCGACGCCAGCCTATGCGGGCCGTCATCCGCTCACGCGCGCCTTCGACAGCTTTGCCAGCGCCGTCACACGCTGGGCCGGTTCGCCGCTCGCGTTCGCCCTTGCGGTCATCTCGGTAGTGGCCTGGATCATCTCCGGGCCGTTTTTCCACTATTCCGAGAACTGGCAGCTGGTCATTAACACCGGCACCACGATCATCACTTTCCTGATGGTCTTTCTTATTCAGCAGAGCGCCAACAAGGACAGCGTCGCCGTACACCTGAAACTCAACGAATTGCTGGCCTCGAATCGCAAGGCCAACAATCAGCTGATCGGGATCGAGGACGCATCCGAAGACGAGCTTCGCAAACTGGCAGCCGCCTATCTGAAGCTGGCCGCCGGCGAAAGCGGTACGCCGCGCGCCGAGGATCCGGATGTCAATGCCGCCGCGGACATCGCTCGTCGGTTGCAGGACGCACAGCATCGGTCCGGAAAGAAGAAGCACTGAAGCGTTGGGGGCGTCATCGTGGGAACAGCCATTGCGGACGGTCATACCCGCATGCGATGTCTTTGCATTCATTAGAGAACACGATGACCTACCTCCCCTACAGCGACACCATCGAAAAGATTCCGCAGGACGGCATATCCCCAATTGTGGACGCAAGACGAGTCGCAGCCGGTCGAGGAAAGCCCGTATCGCACGATCGCGACGCTGCGCATTCCGCGTCAGGACGCCTATGGGCCAGCGCGCGTCGCGTTCTTCGATGAGCGCATGACGTTCCGTCCGGCGCACCGTCTTGCCGCGCACCGGCCGCTCGGTTCCGTCATGCGTGCACGGCTCCAAGTGCACCGGGCGTTGTCGAAGTTTCGTCATGGACAGAATGGCGTCACGGCGCACAATCCGGCAAGCATCGACGAGATCCCGCAATAGCGCGCGCTAACTGATCGCATGCGAAGGGCGATCCGAGGTGGCCGTTGCCGAGTGCGATGTTCCCAGCGTAAGCGTCTTTCCCCAAGGAGTCTCCGATGAACGATTTCAAGGTCGACTGGACTGCGGCAAGCTTCGATCAACTTCGCCGTAAGGTCAGGGACTTTTCCCTCCCTGCTCTTCCCGCTCTTCCGCAGGACGACGGCTGGTCTTACGGCTGTGATCCGGCCTATCTGAGATCGTTTCTCGACTTCTGGGCCGACGAGTTCAGCCTCGACGCCTGCGTACGCGAACTGAATCGCTTCCCGCAAATCATGGCGCGGGTCGATGATCTGGATATCCACGCCATCCATGTGATCGGCGAGGCGCGCGGAACCAACCCGCTCCTGCTGCTTCATGGCTGGCCCGGTTCGGTCGTCGAGTTCCGCGATGTCGTCGAACCGCTGGCTTTTCCGTCACGATTCGGCGGCAACGCAAGCGACGCATTCGATCTCGTCATCCCCTCGCTGCCGGGATTTGGATTCAGCGCGAAGCCGGCCTCGCCGATCGGCGCGCGGACGACCGCCGGCATCATGAACACACTCATGCAGCAACTCGGCTACGACCGATATCTGGCGCAAGGCGGCGACTGGGGTTCCGGAATCGCCGCGTGGCTGGGTATCGAGCATCGTGCGGCCATCAAGGGCATCCACTTGAACTACGTGCTCGTCCATCCCGATGCCCAGCCGCAAACCGACGAAGAACGCGAATGGAAAACCAAGGTCGAGCGCACGCAACAGACGCTCGGCGCGTACGCGCAGCTTCAGGGGAGCAAGCCCGCGTCGCTGGCCTATGCAATGCACGACAACCCGGCTGCACAGGCGGCATGGATACTCGAACGGTTTCACGACTGGTCGGATCGGCGAGAAAGAAGCTTTGAAGAGATCTTCCCGAAGGAGCGGCTGCTCGCCAATATCCTCGTCTACCTGATGAACGATGCCTTTGCGTCCTCGACGAACTTCTATCTCGGCAGCCGGATGGAAGGCGTCCGGCAAATGCCGTTGGGGCATACCGTCGATGTCCCGACCGCGGTGACCTGTTACCCGGATCCGCGCATGCCGGCGCCGCCGCAGAGCTGGGTGCGCAAGGGCTACGATCTCAGGCGCTGGAACGTGGCGCCGCAAGGCGGACACTTCGCCGCGATGGAAGCGCCCGCCTTCTTTGTCGAGGACTTACGCGGCTGGTTGAGCGATTCACGCCGATAACGAGTCAGCAAGCGAGCGTCAACGGACGCGCCTTGGAATCGGCGTTCGATACCGACTACCGCACCGCGGCTCCGGTAAAGGTGCGCGAAGCGGTGCGTGAAGTGAAAGCATCTGTTACGGCGCGAATCCGGTTGAAGACGGCATCTCGTATCGCCCGATGAGCGGTACGAGCTGATCGCAAAGCTCATGTGGCAGTCCGCTCTCCCGCGGCGTGCGTTCATCCCTGTCAGGGCCGAATGCACGGCGTCCAAAGGTACAACCAAGGAGATGGACATGGCAGACAATGCTTCGATCACCAACGTACTCGAGCGGCGCGTCGAACGGCGCGAGAAACGGCGCCAGTTCTTTCGCAGCGCGGGCGGTCTCGGCTTGGGACTCGTGGGCGGCACCATCCTCGGCGCATGCGGAGGCGGCTCGGGCGATAACGCCAACGCGGCAAGCGGCCCGACCGACGCCGAGATTCTCAACTTCGCGCTGAACCTCGAATATCTCGAAGCGACCTTCTATGCCTATGCGACGACCGGGGCCGGCCTGCCCGCGAATCTCATGAGCGGAACCGGCACGCCCGGCAAGGTGATTCCGGGTCAGCAGGTGTCGTTCTCGGATCCCGTCGTGGCCGCTTATGCACGGGAGATCGCGAAGGATGAACTCGAACACGTGGCCTTCCTGCGCACGGCGCTGGGCACGTCGGCGGTGGCCATGCCCGCGCTCGACGTCGGCGGCACGGATCCCAACGGCGCGTTCTCGCTCGCGGCGCAGGCTGCGGGCCTCGCGCCCGCCGGCACGCCGTTCAATCCCTATCTGAACGACAATAACTTTCTGCTTGGCGCCTTCATCTTCGAAGACGTCGGCGTCACGGCCTATAAAGGCGCTGCGCCGCTCATCACCAACAAGACCTATCTCGAGGCGGCCGCCGGCATTCTGGCGGCGGAGGCTTATCACGCGAGTCTCGTCAGGACCGTGCTGTATTCGAAAGGCATCCAGACGCCGAGTCTCGTGAGTGCAACGCAGGCCATTTCGGATGCGCGCGACTCGCTGGATTCATCGAGTGACGTGGATCAGGGCATCGCCGGCGTGAACGCGGATATCTCCAATATCGTGCCGCTCGATAACAACGGCATCGCCTTTAGCAGAAGTTATGACGACGTGCTCAACATCGTCTATCTGAACAAGGGCGCGGTGACGCAGGGCGGGTTCTTTCCTGCCGGCGTCAATGGCACGCTTCACATGAGCAGCGCTTTCGCCTAAAACGGAGTCAATGACCTGTACGTCCGGCCGCGACGGCTCGAAGCCTTCTTGCGACCGGACACCACACTTTGGAGGTTCTTCATGCGCGATTTGTCTGCGGGTGCATGGCGTTTCCGCATCCGGCTGGTCCTGGGCGTCTCGTTCCTGCTCGCGGGCGTGGCGCTGCAATTGCTTCACTCACGGTGATTCCGGCTGTACTGATCGTCTTTCAATCTTCACTTGAATACATTCATCGGGAGGAATACACGTTTTGATGATCCGTCGATTCGATCGGCCTGTTGTTATCGGTGTGAGCGTGACGGCCCTGGTCGTTGCGCTCGCAGGCGTGTGGCTCAAACACGATGCGCCACGCATGGACGATCAGATGAACTCTTCACGGCAACGCGGGGCGGTGTCGGCGGGGGCGGTACGAGAGCAGCCTGTTCCCGCGGCTCCGATTGCGCCAGCGTCGAGCACGGCCGTCGACGCGCGGGACGAAAGCAAGAGCACGCCCGAAGCAGACCGGCTCCCTGCAGAAGCCAGGCCGGCTCCGGAGGCGAAGAGTGCACGTTCGGATCATTCAGTCAGCACGAGAGCACACGCCAAACGGTCCGCGCAGCTTCGCGATGAAGTCGCGCAAGCTCACAACCCGACCGTTTCCCGGCCTCCCGCTGATGCGCCACCCGTCAATGAACCTCCAGCGGCCGAGACAGCAAAGCCTGACGTAGCGCCGAGCGAGCAACCTGTGACTGCAGCGCCAGCAGTCGATATAGCGAGCCCGAACCTGTCCTCAACGACAGGCCCCAAAACCCGCAAGCAAGTGGAAGACGAATTGCGCGCCGCAAGGAGCAGCGGCGCCCTGCCCCGATTCGGCAATCCGGATCCGGCTGGACCCGGCGGTGCGCCGGGCAACCTCAGCCGATCATCCGAGTAGGCGAGGTTCTTCCTGCATCCGGCACATCGCTTCGCTCGTATTCAAGTGAAGAACCCAGGCGCTCTTTCACTGCCTTGGGATCGGTCGCAGGAACAACATCAGGAGATCGCGATGAACCATTCAAGCGCTTCCAGCAGGGTCCTTATCATCGGTGCAGGCGCATTGACCGCGCTCGCTTCATCCGTTGCGCTTGCGGGAGGCAACGGCAACGGCGGAAACGGCAGCGGCGGCTCGCACGGCGCCGCCACGGCCGGAATGACCTATCACAGCGAGCCCGTTTCGAGCCCGTGGAATCGCGTGCCGGGCGACATGAGCATGAGCAGCAGCGCTCGCCAGCATGACAACGATGCGTCGACCACCGCCAGCCGCGACATGCGCCAACAGCCGAAGTCCACCGAGTAAATGCAGCGCGCTATCTCACCTTCGCCGCAGCGGCCAGCTTGCGCACGCCCTCCTTCGCATCCTCGTTCGAGTTCATGAAGGTGGTCACGACGTCGGTGATCGCGCCCGCCGTCACCGGCGATTGCAGTTCGCCGAACGCAAGCGACGGGAAGAAGCTGCCCGACTTGAGCGTCGCCTGCTCGTCGGCGCGGGACTTCTTCGCGCAAGTGTCGAACTTGTCCATCGGCACATCCAGCCTGACCGGAATCGATCCCTTGTTCAGGCTGAACTGCTCCTGAAACCCGGGCGACATGATCGTCCGGGCCATCGCGAGCTGTCCGGGCGTTGCGTCCTTCTTGCCGTTCTGCTGAAAGAACACGAAGGCATCCGCCGTGTATGTGAAGGCCTGCGCCGTGCCCGGCGCGGGCGCGCACACGAAATCGGCATCCGCCTTCTTGTTCGCGTTGAGGAACTCGCCCTTCGCCCAGTCGCCCATGAACTGCATGCCGCCCGAGCCGGAGATCACCATGGCCGTCGCGAGGTTCCAGTCGCGGCCGTGATAGGCCTTGTCGAAGTAGCCGCGGATCTTCTGCACGGTCTCGAAGACCTGCACCATCTGCGGTGACGTGAGCGTCTTCTGATCCAGATCGATGAGCGCCTTGCGATAAAACTCCGCGCCCTGCGACAGCACGACCGTCTCCCAGATGGTCATGTCCTGCCACGGCTGGCCGCCGTGCGCGACCGGCGTGATGCCCGCCGCACGAAACTTGTCGGCGAGCGCGAAGAACTCCGGCCACGTGTTGGGCGGCTGGCCGCCGACCTTGTCGAGGTCGGCCTTGTTGATCCACAGCCAGTTGATCCGATGCACCGAGAACGGCACGGCCACATAGTGACCGTCCGCTTTCATCCCCTGATCGATGGGCGCGGGCAGATGACTCTTCCAGTCGGAAGCGGCCTGATCGATCGTGACGAGCACGCCCTGATCGGCCCAGTCCTGGATCAGCGGCCCCTTGATCTGCGCCGCCGATGGCGCGTTGCCCGAGATCACCTGCGTCTTGAGCGCCGTCATCGCCGCCGTGCCCGATCCGCCTGCCACCGCGAAGTCCTTCCACTCGTAGCCCTGCTTGCTCATGTCGTCCTTGAGCACGCGAATGGCCTTCGATTCGCCGCCCGACGTCCACCAGTGCAGCACCGAAAGCGCTTCCGCCGCGTGTCCCGACTGCATGCCCGCGACGAGCAGTGCGGCTGCCGCCGCCATCGACGTCAGGTGTCGTTTCATTCCAGTCTCCGAAGTATTTTTATGGATGCAACGCAATACAACGCTTAAGCCGCCGGACTACAGATCGAGCCCGAGTTGCGACCGCCCGAGCGGCGTCAGATCGTCCGCCGTGGCACGGCCGATGAAGTCGGTTTCGAAGTGATCGGCGGGAAAGTCGGGCGGGCTCTCGCCCTTCAGGAAGCTCGGCCGCTGGCGCCTGAGATACGCGTCGTTCTTCGCGCACGCGGGCGCCGACGCGATATACATCACATTGCTGTAGCCCGCGCCCTTGTGCTCGTCCTCGACCGCGTGAATCACGTCGCTGTGCCAGAACACGGTGTCGCCTGCCTCCATCTTCGGGATCGACGACAACGCCTCGAACAGCGGCGCATGAAACTCCGGCCGGATGGAGAGCGCGCGGCCGGGCATCGCGCCGCACAGGTCGTCATCGGCGACATCGTCCTGAAGCGCGCGCAACAGGATGTACGCCATGGCGTTGGCGATGGGCACGAGTTGCAGCGTGCCGTCGCCCGGACCTTGCGGCGTCAGCGCGGTCCAGCCCTGGAAAGTGCGGAACATCGAGCACACGGCCGGCGAAGCGATCTCCTCCACGTCGGTGCGATGCGCGGCGTCGAAGGCATCGTAGGCGCGCCAGTTGCCCGCGAACACGTGCCGATAGACCTTGCGGAAATTGCCTTCGATCCAGCGTTCGACGGAACCGCCGTCGCAATGCGCCGAGAGCCCGAGCGATGCCGAACCCGGCGGCCTGCGCCGCAAGCGGTCGGCGTAGACGGGCACGCGCGAAGGATCGAAATGCACGCGCCCTTCGCTCTCGTGACGCCATAGCCCGTTGAGAAACGTGCGCGCCTCGGTCAGCGCTTCCGACTGGCGCGCCAGCACTTGCGGCTTCGACCAGTACACGCCATAGATCTGCGGCTTGCTGGACGCCAGCTGACCGAAGTACTTGTCTTCGGCGCGGTGTTCGAGACGCTGGTCGAGATGATTGCGCTCCACGTACGCGGCGATGTCGTCGTCCCAGCCTTGCACCAGCGCCCGCGGAAAGACGCCGCGGATCACGCACGCGCCGCGCGCTTTCACGAGCGCGATGTGCGCATCGGAGACGCGTTTCGCAGCGATGTCGGCGTACTGGATTTCAGGGATGACGTTCTCGCCGCGATCGCGCTGTGCAGCGATCCGCCGTGCTTCCTCGCTGATGGCTTCCTCGACTTCCGCGAACACCTCGCGATACTTCGGCAAGGCCGCGCGTAACTCCTTTTTTGCCTGACGGATCGCGCCCGGCAAGTCGTCGATATGCAGCGCCATGATCGTCTCCCGTGTGAATAGCTTGAGCGCAAGCATATGACGCGCGCCAAAACGCCGGTGATACTATTCAGGCAATCTCTTCGCGTATCCGGCCATGAAACCAGCTTATGAACACGTGGAGTTCGGCGAGGATTGTTCGGTGCGGGTATACCATCGGCGGCTGCCGCGCATTCCGTTCGAATGGCACCATCATCCCGAGTACGAACTCACGCTCACGATGAACAGTCACGGCAAGCGCTACATCGGCGATGCCGTCGATGACTACGCCGCGCAGGATCTCGTGCTCGTGCCGCCGGACTTGCCGCATACGTGGTCGTCGAACAAGTCTGTCGAGCCTTCCGCGCCGCAGGTGGCCATCGTCATCTGGTTCGACGGCGACTGGGCGCGGCGCATGGCGGATTGCTGCCGCGAATACGAGCCGCTGCGCCGGCTGTTGCGCCGCGCCGCCTGCGGACTGGCCTTCGAGCCGCCTGCGGGCGAATGGATGCGCGGCCGCCTGGAACCGTTGTTGTCGCACGTGGCGCGCGAACGGCTGAGCGCCGCGCTCGACATTCTCTGCACCCTCGCCGATGCTCCCGGCCGGCCGCTCGCTTCGCCAAGCGCCTTCAATCAGACCGATACCGGCCCCTCCGGCCATGAGCCCGAGCGCATCAACCGGGTGTTGTCCCTCATCGACGCACGCTTCGCCGAGCCCTTGCGGCTCGCGGACCTGTGCGCGGCGGCGAGCCTCTCGGAACGCACGCTCACGCGCTACTTCGTGCAACACATCGGCGAGAGCGTCGGGCGGTATATCGCGCGGGTGCGGATCGGTCATGCGTGCCGGATGCTGGGCGACACGTCCCTGCCCATCTCCGTGATCGCGACCCGTTCGGGATTCGCGAACGTGGCCAACTTCAACCGGCAGTTCAAGGCCGCGAAGCTGACGACGCCGGCGGAGTATCGGCGGCATTTTGCGACTGAACGTGCTGCCGCGCAGGATGAAGAGGCTCGTCTGATGGAACGGTCGCCGTCGCTGCAACGCCCGTCGAAGCAACGGCGCGAGCGCGCGTGAACGTTTATGCAGCTATGCCGTCGGATGCTGCGCCCTTGCCCTGACTGCGCCGCCAGCTCGCGGGCGGCATGCCGAACTGGCGCTTGAATGCCCGGTTGAACGCCGCCTCCGAGTCGTAGCCCACACGCTCGGCCACCGCCGCGATCGAGTGCGGTCCGGACAGCAGGTCTTGTGCTGCGACCTGCAAGCGCCAGCTGCCGAGATACTGCATCGGCGCCTGCCCGAGCAGTTGCGTGAAGCGTTGCGCGAACGCGGAGCGCGACAGGCCGACGCGGCGCGCGAGTTCATCGACGGTCCAGTCATGGCCGGGCTGTGCGTGCAGCGCGGCCAGCGCCTTGCCGACGAAGCGGTCGCCGACACCCGCCAGCCAGCCGCGCCGGTCGGCGGGCATCGCGGTGATGCAGCGCCGCACGGCCTCGACGAACAGCAGCTCAGACAACCGCGCCAGCACCGTTGCACTGCCGGGCCGCCATTCGGCCGCCTCCGCCGCCGCGAACTTCAGTGAAGATTCGAGCCACGCCGAGTGCGGATCGTTGCGCATGTCGACCTTGAACAGACGCGGCAACGACGACAGCACCGGATTGGCGAGCATGTCGTCGCACGCAAGAAAGCCGCAGATGATGCGCGTGGCCTCTGCTGCCTGCGCCACGTTCGCTCGATCCGGCTGGTCCGGGCCATAGCTCAGACGCATCACTTCGCCGGGCGAAGTCTCCAGATATCTCGCCACCATCACATCCGACGACACCGGCGCGAGTTCGAGCGAACTGCCCATCAGATGCGCTTCGCCTTGCGGGACCACGAGCAGTTCGCCTGCATCGATACGCATGGCCGTGGCAGGGTCGTCGGTCAGGGAAGCCCAGCAACTGCCTTCCACGATCAGGTGATACGACACGACGCGCTCGGCACGCGGCAGGAAGGTCGCGCACAGCGCCGGCGACACGTGACCGATCACGCACCACGGCGGCGTGAATTCGGCATTCAGGTACACCGCGCCGCTGAGACGCAGCAGCCGGAGAACATCGGAAAGCGCATCCATGAGCAGTCCAGGATCCGGCGTCCTGCGCAAGACATCTGGACGCACGGTCATTCATAAAATTCGCCCGCGCGCCAATACTTCTCTTCACGCGATGCCTCTTCGACAAGAGGTTAAGCGCACCGGACCGAAACGCCAACCCGCAACTGCGGGGGATCGCTGCAAACGATCGCCGTACACGGCAACAGCAGGCAGCGCGGTCCGCCGACGATGAAGGAAGTGCCGAAGACAAAGCGTCGCGGGCATGCGCATCGCCCGCGGGTTCGAGTCGTCGGGCGGCCTTCGCTCAACTCATTCATCAGGAGTCACGACATGTCCGCAGTCGCTTCCGCTATTTCGTCCGTCACCGATCTTTCCACTGTCAAAAGCCGCCAACAAGCCGCCTGGTCGACGGGCAACTACGCCGTCGTCGGCACGACGTTGCAGATCGTCGGCGAAGCATTGTGCGAGGCGCTGGACCTGCGTGCGGGCAGCCGCGTGCTGGACGTCGCGGCGGGCAACGGCAACGCGACCCTCGCCGCCGCGCGACGCTGGTGCGAGGTCACGTCCACCGACTACGTCGCGTCCCTGCTCGATGCAGGCCGCACGCGGGCGCAAGCCGAAGGACTCGACGTGCATTTCGAGCAGGCCGATGCCGAAGCGCTGCCGTTCGAGGACGCCTCGTTCGAGGTCGTGATGTCCACCTTCGGCGTGATGTTCACGCCCGACCAGGAACGCGCCGCGAGCGAACTCATGCGCGTATGCAGGCCGGGCGGAAAGATCGGGCTGGCGAACTGGACGCCGGACAGTTTCATCGGACAGGTGTTCAGGACGATCGGGAAGTACATCGCGCCGCCTGCGGGCGTGAAGTCGCCGGCGCTATGGGGCACCGAGGCGCGCCTTGCGGAACTGTTCGGCGGCCATGAAGCGCGCATCTCGGCGATGAGCCGGCAGTTCGTGTTCCGCTATCGCTCGGCGGCGCATTTCATCGATGTGTTCCGCACGTACTACGGTCCGATGAACAAGGCGTTCGCCGCGCTGGAAGGTGAACGGCAAGCGGCGTTTCTGCACGACCTGACGGCGCTGATCGACAGCCGCAATTGCTCCGGCGACCAGACGCTCGTGTTGCCCAGTGAATATCTCGAAGTGGTGGTGGAACGAACATGATCCCGCTCAAACGTCATCTTTTCGCGGCGCCGGCCGTCTGCGCGCAGCTGGGCTCGTTGGTGTTCCTCGCGAGGCTTCGCTATGGCTCTTTGCTGATCGCGCTGCCGTTGTGCTCGTCGATGTGCTTCTTCGCGTTTCGCTTCGTGCTGTCGGTGTATGGCGTAGCAGTCTGACGATGCGCGCTTTGCCTGACTGATCACTTCGGCAAGGCGCGCAGCGACATCATCGTTCGGAGGAACGCATGATCTTCTATCTCTACCTGCTGTTTGAAAAGGCGCTCGATCTCGCCGAGCACGGCCGTCGCGATTCGTATCTGCGCGACGCCGTCGATATCGCCGAACTCGAACGCCGCATGCGTTCGCTCGATGACTGAACGACGCGCGCAGAGGTTGGCGTTTTACTCGGGATCGTCGCTGCGCCGGCGCGTACCGGAACGTCAGCCAGGAGAAAGGGATTGAAAGCGAAAAACCGAAAGCCACCTGTCAGCGAGCGCGCTCCGCCGACCCCATCACCAGGCATTGCGCCCTGAACGCTTCCCCCTGACTGCTGGCGGCTGCATGGCTCAAGCCCTTGCCGAGCGCGTCGAATTCGACCTGCGAGGCGTGGCGGACACAAGACGCGCTATCGACGTCGCGGCCCTGCGCGTGCAGCGCGGTGCGATCGGCGACCAGATAGGCAACGAGCGCAAATACAGCAATGTTGAATGCTTTTTTCATGCGTGTCTCCTTGGCTCTAGGCTAAGGGCCAGACCTGGAGAGGCAAATCAGGGCAAGCCCGGAGACGCGCAACGCCCCGTCCGGCAAACGATTGCGCCGCCTCATGCCGACCTCGCCCCCGATGTCAACGCCATGCCGCGCAATGAACTTGATACGCGGCAAATTCCACGAAATTATTTCTTTTGAGTTATCCTCGTTAACCCTAGGCAACAGGCTTTCATTTTCATTTCATACGCGCGCGAGGCCTTTCCTTACGCGCAACTTTCCCGCCCGTCGTCCATCAAGCCGCCGCGCAGTCCGTCGCGAGCCCGCCTTACCGCGTGCCCGCCGCGTTTTTTTGCCCGATCCAAAGCAACCCGATCTAAAGCAACCGTATGCATCTGCCGTCCGTTCTCAGCTTTCTAATCTGGATCCCCGTGGTGTCCGGCATCTTCGTGCTGACCTTCAGCGCGTCGGCCACCCTCTCGCGAGCCGTCGCCCTGTTCGGCGCGGTGCTCGGCATCCTGCCGCTGTTCCCGCTGCTCGCCCACTTCGACGCCTCCTCCAGCGCCATGCAGTTCGTCGAGCAGATCGACTGGCTGCCGCAGTTCGGCATCTCGTACCACCTCGGCGTGGACGGCATCTCGCTCTGGTTCACGGTGCTTACCGCCGTCACCACGCTCATCATCTTCATCGCGTCGTGGCAATCGGTGACGAAGCAGGTGGCGCAGTACTACGGCGCGTTCCTGGTGCTGTCGGGCTGCATGCAGGGCGTGTTCGCCTCGCTCGACGGCATGTTGTTCTTCGTGTTCTTCGAAGCCTCTTTGATCCCGCTGTACCTGCTGATCGGCACCTGGGGCGGCGGCGAGCGGCGCGTCTACGCGGCGCTGCGCTACTTCCTGATCTCGCTGGTCGGTTCGCTCGCGATGCTCGCAGCGCTCGTCTACCTGTGGACGCAGGCGCACAGCTTCGACATCGAGGCCTGGCGCGCGCTCAAGCTCGACTTCACCCCGCAGGTCGTGATTTTCCTCTGCTTCGTCGCGGCCTTCTCGGTCAAGGTGCCGATGTGGCCGGTGCATACCTGGCTGCCCGACGTCAACGCTGAAGGCCCGACCGGCGCGGCCGTACTGCTCGGCATGCTGAAGGTGGGCGGCTATGGCCTGATGCGCTTCGTGCTGCCCATCGTGCCCGACGCGTCGCACTTCTTCGCCCCCGCGATGATCACGCTGGCGCTGGTCGCCGTGATCTACGGCAGTCTCGTGGCGCTCGCGCAGACGGACATGCGCAAGCTGCTCGCGTATTCGTCGGTGGCGCACATGGGTCTCGTGACGCTCGGCCTCTTCACGTTCGACCGCCTCGGCACCGAAGGCGCGGTCGTGCAGATGCTGTCGTACGGCGTGGTCTCGGGCGCGATGCTGCTGTGTACCGGCGTGCTGGTCGACCGCACCCGCAACGGCTCCATCGACGCTTACGGCGGCGTCGTCAACACCATGCCGAAGTTCGCGACCTACGCCGTGCTGTTCTCGATGGCCAATGTCGGCCTGCCGGGCACGTCCGGTTTCGTCGGCGAATTCCTGGTGCTGATGGGCGCGATCCGCCTGAACTTCTGGATCGGCGCGATTGCCGCGACCACCTTGATCCTGAGCGCGGCCTACACGCTGTGGATGGTCAAGCGCGTGATGTTCGGCGCGGTGCGCAACGAGCGCGTGGCCTCGCTGCGCGATCTGGGCAAGCGCGAGTTCGTGCTGTTCGGCGCGATGGCGGTGCTGGTGCTCGGCATCGGCGTGCATCCGAAGACCTTCACGGATGCGATCGGCCCGTCGGTCGAGCATTTCCTCTCGGCGGCGCAAGGCTCGTCCCTTCCGGACGATGCCGGCGCGGCCTCGTACAACGCGCACAGCGTGGCCGAAACCGACCGCCCGCCCGGCTAAGCTTCCCGACACGCGGGCGCCCTGCCCGCGCGCGCCTCGTCAGCGGCCGGCCGCCACCGCGCGCCGCGCCCGCCGCGGCGGCGGCTCCACCACATCCTCCAGCAGTTCCTCGTGCAGTTCGCGCAGCACGTCCACGAACGCCGAAGCCAAGCGTTCGCGCGGCCGATGCGGCGGAAACAGCAGATACGTAGGAAAACGCGTGTCCGGCAAGAACGGGCGAATCGCGATTTCCGGCCCCCGGTAGTCCCGCGCGACGATCGGATGCGCCAGCGTCACGCCCATCCCATGCCGCACCATTTCACAGCACATGGCCGTGTACTGCGCCTCGATGGCCAGCACGCGCTTGACGCCCGCGCGCTGGAACACTTCGTCCATGAGCGCGCGCGTGCGGTCGCCATGACACAGCGAGATGAACGACTCGCCTTCCAGGTCCTCCGGCCGGATCACGCGCTTGCTCGCGAGCCGGTGCTGCGCGGGCATCACGCACACGGCCGAAACGCTCGATAACTGCTCCACTTCGCAATCCGACGCCTCGCTCACATACACGGCCACGCCGAGATCGCAGAACTGCGACGCCGTCCAGTGGTTCACCGTGCCCGACGTGTTCACGTGCAGCGAGACAGTCACTTCCGGAAAGCGCTCGACGAAGCGCTTGATCGCATGCGGCACGAGCGTGATGCCCGCCGAGGGCATCGCCGCGATGCGCAGACGGCCGCTGCCGAGATTGCGGATTTGCGCGGCCGCGTTGGCGAGTCCCTGCAAGCCGACAAACGCGCGCTCCACTTCACGGAAGAACGCCGTGCCCTCGCTGGTCGGGATCAGCCGCACGCCGCTGCGCTGGAACAATTGCAGGCCGGTTTCGCGTTCCAGTTGCGAGATCAGGCGGCTCACATTGGGTTGCGACGTGAACAGCGCCTTGGCGGCGGCGGTCATCGAACCGGACACCATGACCGCCCGGAATGCCTCGATGTGCTTCAGGTTCATCGTGGGTTTCTCCCCGTGTTTTCCCTGTTCTCGTTAAGCCGAGTCCATATCATTCCTGCATGGATAGCTATTTTATTCGTATTGGACGATATGGTTTGACGGCGCGACACTGATTTTCAGCGACGGGCGCAACAGCCCGCTCCCCCACATACCGGATCTGGAGATCGTCGTCATGAGAAGCGCGCTGCATCGCCGTCTGTCCGTCCTGTCCCGCACCGCTTTGGCGGGCGTCTCGATCACCGGCGCGCTGGCTGCGCCGCTCCTTGCCCACGCCGAAACCACGCTGTATGTCGCCAATGTCGGCGGCTCGAACGAGCAGCTCTACCGGCAGAAAATCATCCCGCCCTTCGAGAAGGCGCACAACGTCAAGATCGTCTACGTCGCGGGCAATTCCAGCGACACGCTCGCCAAGCTCCAGGCGCAGAAGGGTCATCAGCAGATCAACGTCGCCGTGATGGACGACGGCCCCATGTACCAGGCCATGCAGATGAACCTGTGCGCGAAGCTCGATGACGCGCCGATCATGCAGGACGTGTATCCGCTCGCGAAACTCGGGCCGACGGCGGTGGGTGTCGGCATGGTGGCGACGGGCATCGGCTACAACGAGGAAGCCTTCAAGAAGGCCGGCCTGCCGCCGCCGGATTCGTGGAAGGTGCTCACCGACAAGCGCATCAAGGGCAAGCTCGGTGTCCCGCCGATCACCAACACCTACGGCCTGCACACGCTCGTGATGCTGGCGCGCCTGTCGGGCGGCGGCGAGAAGAACATTGATCCCGGCTTCACCGAGATGACGAAGCAGGTCGCGCCGAATGTCCTCTCGTGGGCGCCGACGCCCGGCGAGATGGACGGCCAGATGCAGTCCGGCGACGTGATCCTCGCGCCGTATGGCAGCGGCCGCGCCGTCGCGTTGCAGAACACGGGCTTCCCGCTCAAGTTCATCTACCCGAAGGAAGGCGCAGTGGCCTTGCAGGTGGCCGCCTGCGCCATTGCGGAGAACGCGCAGCCGCAGCTGTCGCAGCAGTTCGTGCAATACCTGCTGACGCCCGAAGTCCAGATGCTCCAGGCGCAGAACATCGGCCTGGGTCCCGTCAACAAGACGGTGAAGCTCACGCCTGAAGTCGCCGCGCGCGTGCCCTATGGTCCCGATCAGGTCGCGAAGCTGACCGCGATGGACTGGGCCACGATCAACCAGCATCGCACCGAGTGGACCGAACGCTGGAACCGTTCGGTCGAGCGCTGAGCCGCACACGCGATCCGTTGACGTGACGAAGGAGCGAGGCACATGGCCTTTCTGACATTGCAAGGCATTTCGAAACGCTACGGCGATTTCACGGCGATCGAACAGCTCGATCTCTCGGTCGAGCGCGGCGAACTGCTGTCCCTGCTCGGCCCGTCGGGCTGCGGCAAGACCACGACGCTGCAGATGGTGGCCGGCTTCGTCACGCCGACCACCGGCCGCATCCTGCTCGATGGCCGCGACATCACCCACGAACGCCCGGAGAAACGCGGCCTCGGCGTGGTGTTTCAAAGCTATGCGCTGTTTCCGCACATGACGGTGGCCGGCAATGTCGGCTTCGGTCTGGAGATGCGCAAGGTGAAGCGCAAGGAACGCGATGAACGCGTGGCCGAAGCGCTCGCGCTGGTGCGTCTCAACGGCCTCGGGCATCGCTATCCGAAGGAGCTCTCGGGCGGACAGCGGCAGCGCGTGGCGATCGCGCGCGCCATCGCGATGCAGCCCCAACTGCTCCTGCTCGACGAACCGATGTCCAACCTCGACGCCAAGCTGCGCGAAGAGATGCACATCGAACTGCGGGCGATCCAGAAGCGTCTCGGCATCACGACCATTCTCGTCACGCACGATCAGGTCGAGGCGATGACGATGAGCGATCGCATCGCGGTGATGCATCGCGGGACCATCGCGCAGCTGTCCACGCCTTATGACGCCTACGAGCGGCCCGCCACGCCGTTCGCGTCGACGTTCCTCGGCCGCACCAATGCGTTCGCAGGCGAAGTGCTGCAACGCAATCCGCGCTGCGCGATCGTCGATGTCGCCGGCACGACGCTGCACGTGCCGCACGAAGGCCGTGCCGTCGATGGCGCGGTGAACGTCTATATCCGTCCTGAGAAGGTCCATCTCGCCAACGGCAGCAACGGCGAGGCACGCGTGCGCGGCCGCATTGCGACGCGTGTGTTCGTCGGCAATCAGTGGCTGCTCGAAGTGGAGACCGGGCTCGGCAAGCTGCGCGTCGCGCAGCCGAACCATGGCGCGCCGCCGCCCGAGGAAGGCGACGAAGTCGGCCTCGACTGGACCGACGACGACCTGCGCGTGCTCACGCAGGAACTGCGGGAGAACGCGCATGGCCACGCTTGAAGACGCCCGCCCCGGCGCCGCGCCGTGGCTGCTGTCCGGGCCCGCGCTGCTGCTGTTCACCGGCCTGCTGCTGGTGCCGCTGTTGCTCACCTTGCTGCTGTCGTTCCGCGTCTTCAGCGATACGGCCGGCGTCACGCCCGCCTACACGCTCGGCAACTACTGGGAAGTGGTCAGCGACCCGTACTACGGCACCATCTTCCTGCGCACGGCCGGCCTCGCGTTCGCGGTGACGCTGCTGTCCATCGTGCTGGGCGTGCCAGAAACCATCGTGCTGGCGCGCATGAAGCGGCCCTGGCAATCCGTCTGCCTGCTGATCGTGCTCGGGCCGCTGCTGATCTCGGTGGTCGTGCGCACGCTCGGCTGGCAGATCCTGCTCGGCAACAACGGCGTGCTGAACAACGTGCTCCAGGCGCTGCACATCACCGACGAACCCATCCGCCTCGTCTTCACGATGACCGGCGTCATCATCGCGCTCACGCATGTGCTGGTGCCGTTCATGGTGATGTCGGTCTGGGCCACGATGCAGAAGCTCGATCCGCAAGTGGAATGGGCCGGCCGCTCGCTCGGCGGCTCGCCGTTCAAGGTGTTCCGCCGCGTGGTGCTGCCGCAGATCATGCCGGGCGTGCTGTCCGGTTCGATCATCGTGTTCGCGCTGTCGGCCTCGGCGTTCGCCACGCCTGCGCTGATCGGCGGACGGCGTTTGAAAGTGGTCGCCACCGCCGCCTACGACGAGTTCCTCGGCACGCTCAACTGGCCGCTCGGCGCGAGCATCGCGGTGCTGCTGCTGATCGCCAACGTGGCGATCGTGATGGGTTGCAGCCGGCTCGCGGAACGTCGCTTCAAGCACATCTTCGACTGAGCGGAGGACTCCCGTCATGAAAGAAAACGGCTGGCTCGGCCTCACCTTCAACGCGCTGTTCCTGACCTTCATCGCCGCCCCGCTGGTCGTGGTGATGCTGGTCGCGTTCACCGACAAGGGCTTCATCTCGATGCCCTTCGACGGCGCCTCGCTGCGCTGGTTTCACGCGATCATCGAGAACGGCGACATCGTCTCGGCGTTCTGGCTCTCGGTGCGGCTCGCGTTCGCGGCGGCCAGCATCGGCGTGCTGCTGGCGGTGCCCGCGGCGCTGGCCATCGCGCGCTATCGCTTTCCGGGGCGCGCGGCGCTCACGAGCTTCTTCCTCTCGCCGATGATGATCCCGGCCGTCGTGCTTGGCATCGCGTTCCTGCGCTTCCTGTCGCTGCTGCATCTGTCGGGATCGTTCTGGTCGCTGGTGGCGGCGCACGTGATCATCGTGCTGCCGTATGCGCTGCGACTCGCGCTGTCCGCGGCCGTCGGCCTCGATCGCGATGCGGAACGCGCCGCCCTTTCCTGTGGCGCAAGCCGCTTCACCGCGTTCCGGCGCGTCGTGCTGCCGATGATCCGCACCGGCGTCGCGGGCGGCTGGGTGCTGTCGTTCATCCAGAGTTTCGACGAGCTGACCATGACCATCTTCGTCGCGACGCCCGGCACCACAACGCTGCCCGTCGCCATGTACAACCAGATCGCGCAGACCATCGATCCGCTGGTGGCCTCCGTGTCGGCGGTGCTGATCGTCGGCACGGTCCTGCTGATGATCCTGCTCGACCGCATGGTCGGACTGGACCGAATCCTGATCGGAGAAGCCCGATGACTCTTTCTTCCACCGCCAGCCCCGACGTCCTGGTTCTCGGCGGCGGGCTGGTCGGCTCGGCCGTGGCCTACGGACTCGCCCGCGAAGGCGCGCGCGTCACCGTGCTCGACGAAGACGACGGCGGCCTGCGCGCGTCGCGCGGCAACTTCGGCCTCGTGTGGATCCAGGGCAAGGGCTACGGCCTGTCGCCGTACGCGCGCTGGTCGCGCAGTTCGGCGCTGCGCTGGCCCGACTTCGCCGCGGCGCTGCGTGCGGAAACCGGCGTGGATGTCGCGCTGCGCCAGCCCGGCGGCTTCCACTTCTGTTTCGACGACGCCGAACTCGCCGAACGCGAGAAGCGTCTCTCGACGCTGCAAGCCGAACTCGGCGACTACCCGTACCAGATGCTCGACGCCGCCGAGGTGCGCGCGCGCATTCCGCAGATCGGCCCGGCGGTGATCGGCGCGAGCTATACGCCGATGGACGGCCACGTGAACCCGCTCAAACTGTTGCGCGGTCTGCACGGGGCGATGCAATCGCGCGGCGTGCAGCTCGTCTCCGGCGAGCGCGTGGAGCGCATCGTGCCGGAGCGCGGCGGCTTCACCGTGCACGGCCGGCGCGGGACTCATCGCGCGGCGCGCGTGGTGCTCGCGGCCGGGCTCGGCAACCGGACGCTTGCGCCGTTCGTCGGGCTGAATGCGCCGGTCGCGCCCAATCGCGGACAGGTGCTGGTGAGCGAGCGCGTCGCGCCGTTCCTCGACTATCCGACGCTCAACGTGCGCCAGACCGACGAAGGCAGCGTGCAATTCGGCGACTCGATGGAGGAAGTTGGCTTCAACGACTTCACGACGACGCCCGTGCTGTCGGACATCGCCCGTCGCGGCGTGCGCGCGTTCCCGATGCTGCAGCACGTGCGGCTCGTACGCATGTGGGCCGCGCTGCGCGTCTACAGCCCCGACGGCTTTCCGGTGTACGACCAGTCGGAGGCGCATCCGGGCGCGTTTGTCGTCACCTGCCATAGCGGTGTGACGCTGGCCGCCGCGCATGCGATGCGCGTCGCGCCGTGGATCACTGGCGCGCCGATCCCGGATGAACTGCCCACCTTCTCCGCGCGCCGCTTCGAGCATGCACAAGAACTGACTCCCGCACATTGAGTTCGACATGACAGTCCACACGCATCCCCCACTCTTCAAGCCTCTCGATGGCGAGACCGGCGCCACGCTCGACATCTCCTTCAACGATCAGCCACTCACCGTGCCCGCGGGTTGTTCAGTCGCGGCGGCGCTGCTCGCGGCGGGCGTCTCGCGGTTCCGGGCCACGCCGGTTTCCGGCGCGCCGCGTGCGCCGTTCTGCATGATGGGCGCGTGCTTCGAATGCCTGGTCGAGATCGACGGCGTGCCGAGCCGCCAGAGCTGCATGGTGGAAGTGCGCGCCGGCATGCGGGTGCGCTCGCAGGAAGGCGCGCGCGATCTGCCGCCGGCCGTTGCGCTCGATACTTCGCTGGAGAACGTCCATGGCCGCTGATTTCACTTCCGAAGCCGTCGATGTCGTCGTGATCGGCGCCGGTCCCGCCGGCATGAGCGCCGCGACACGCGCCGCGCGCGCGGGCTTGTCGACCGTGCTGATCGACGAACAGGACGCCGTGGGCGGACAAATCTATCGCGCGATCGGGAAGGCCGATGCGCGCCGCAAGCAGATCCTCGGCCCCGACTACGCGGCGGGAACGGCGATCGCGCAGGCGTTCGCGGCGTCCGGCGCGCGGCACGTGACGCAGGCCAGCGTCTGGCAAGTCACGCGCGAGCATGGCGTCCATTATCTGAAGGACGGCAAGATCGGTTCGTTCGAAGCGCAGCGCGTGATCCTCGCGAGCGGCGCGCTGGAGCGTCCATTTCCGATTCCCGGCTGGACGCTGCCCGGCGTGCTGAGCGCGGGCGCCGCGCAGATCCTGCTGAAGAGCGCGGGCGAAGTGCCCGCCGCGCCGCCGGTGCTGGCGGGCTGCGGGCCGCTGCTGTATCTGCTCGGCTGGCAATACGTTCGGGCCGGCGTGCCGATCCGCGCGCTGGTCGACACGACGCGCCACGAAGACCGCTGGCGCGCGAAGAAGCACATGTTGTCGGCGCTGCGTGCGTGGCCGTTCCTGTCGAAGGGATTGCAGCTGATCCGCACGCTGCGCGAAGCAGGCGTGCCGATCTTCGAAGCCGCCGACGACTTGCGTGTCGAATCCGGCGTCGGCGCGGACGGAGTCGAGCGCGCGGCGGCGCTGCGCTTCACGACGCAGGGCGTTGCGCATCGCATCGAGGCGGATGTGATCCTGCTGCATCAGGGCGTCGTGCCGAACACGCAATTCACGCATGCACTGCGCGCGACGCATCGCTGGGACGATGCGCAACTGTGCTTCACGCCGAAGGTCGATGCGTGGGGCGAGCTGGATGTGCCCGGCATCTTCGTCGCAGGCGATGGCGCGGGCATCGGCGGCGCGCAGGCGGCGGCCTTGCAGGGCGCGCTGGCGGCGCTTGGCGTGGCCGCGCAGCTCGGCGCGCTCGACAGCGCCCGGCGCGATGCGGAAGCCGCGCCGCTACGCCGCGCGCTCGCGGGCGTGATGCGCATCCGCCCGTTTCTCGACAGCCTCTATCGTCCGCGCGACATCAACCGCATCCCGCGCGATGAAACCGTCGTGTGCCGCTGCGAGGAAGTCACGGCGGGCCAGTTGCGCGAGTTCGTCGAACTGGGCTGCGTCGGGCCGAATCAGGCGAAGTCGTTCGGACGCTGCGGCATGGGGCCGTGCCAGGGCCGCATGTGCGGGCTGACCGTGACGGAAGTCATCGCGGATGCGCGGCGCGTGTCGCCCGCCGAAGTCGGCTATTACCGCATCCGTCCGCCGATCAAGCCGCTCACGCTCGGGGAACTCGCCGGTGAATGACGTCAACCCGATCACGGAAGCCGATGTGCTGGTCATCGGCGGCGGGCTGCACGGCACGAGCAGCGCGTTCCACATGGCCCGGCGCGGCGCGAAGGTCATCGTGCTGGAAGCGGATTACGTCGCGCGCCATTCGTCGGGCGTCAATGCCGGCGGCGTGCGCACGCTCGGGCGGCCGCTGCCGGAGATTCCGCTCGCGCTGATGTCGCGCGAAATCTGGCACGGCATGACGGATCTGATCGGCGAGAACGGCGGCTTCGTGGCATCGGGCCAGTTGAAGATCGCCGAATCCGAGGACGATCTCGAAGCCTGCCGTCAGCGCGTCGCGTTGCTCGAAGCGCAGGGCTTCACGCACGAGAAACTCGTGGACCGCAAGACCGTGCTCGAACTCGAACCGGCCATCGCGCCGCATGTGACCGGCGGCATCTGGGCCGAGCGCGACGGCTATGCGCTGCCCTTCCGCACGACCAACGCTTTCCGGCGCGCCGCACAGCGGCTCGGTACGCGCTTTCTGGAAGGCATGCCGGTGAAGCGCATCGAACAGCGGAGCAACCGCTGGGTCGCGCAGACGGCGCGTGGCGTGTTCAGCGCGGAGAAGCTGCTGGTGAGCGCAGGCGCGTGGTCCGGAGAACTCGCGCAGCAAGTCGGCGAAACGGTGCCGGTGCGCCCCGAAGGCTTGATGCTGATGGTGACGCAGCGCGTCGCGCCGTTCTGCCGCTCGACGCTGCTCGGCACCGGACGGCCACTGTCGTTCAAGCAGTTCGACAACGGGACGGTGGTGATCGGCGGCAAGCTGATCGGCATTGCGGATCTGCCGAACCGTCATGGCGAAGTGGACTTCGTGCGGCTCGTGAAGAGCGCCCGCACCGTCACCGACCTGTTTCCGCATCTGAAGCATCTCGGCGTCAATCGCGCGTGGGCCGGCGTCGAAGCCTTCATCCAGGACGATCTGCCCGTGATCTCCGCGAGCCGCACGGCCGCGAACCTCTACTACTCGTTCGGCTACTGCGGCAGCGGCTTCCAGCTCGGGCCCGGCTGCGGCAAGCTCGTGTCCGAACTGATGCTCGACGGCGCGCCTTCGCTGTCGCTCGATGCATTCGCCATCGACCGCTTCGGACGCGGCGCCTCGGTTCACTGACCGACCTTTCCTGTGCCACGCGCCCGCGATGTTGCGCGGGCGGCGGCTTCGTTTCACTCACCCCATTGGAGAACAACGCATGAGCGATATCGTTCGCATCGACACCAATCAGCGCATGAGCCGCGTCGTGAAGGCGGCGGGTCTCGTGTTCGTCGGCGGCCAGACTTCCGCCGATCCCACGCCCGACATCAAGCTGCAAACGGCGAAAGTGCTCGAGAAGATCGACGGCTTCCTGGAGAAGGCCGGCATCGACAAGACGCGGCTCGTGTCGGCGCAAATCTGGCTCTCGGATATCGCGCGTGATTTCGCCGGCATGAACGAAGTGTGGGACGCGTGGGTGCCGGAAGGCTGCGCACCCGCCCGCGCCACGGTGCAGGCGCAACTGGCATCGCCGACCTTGCTGGTTGAAATCGCCGTGATCGCATTGGGCTGACGCTGCCCCCGCCCGCGCGGCTTTTTTCGCCGCCGGGCGTCTTTCTCTCGTCGCCGTTCAGCGGCGTGGCCGCACTTCTTCGAGCGCGACTTCAAGAGCATGAGCCGCGTTTCTCGCCAAGCAGACGCCGGTGTATTGAACACTGAGCGCTCTCCTCTCCGTTTCTGCACGCCGAGTCTGACGGCCCGTTTCCGGGCCCGAAAGAACGGACGTCGCAGTTTCTGAAAAGCAGGACCAATCCACACAAAACACTCTTGTGCCGCTTCTCGCCGCGCGCGTCCTTCGCTACGATAAATCAAGCGCTGGAACCCGGTTCCAAAATACGGAACCATGATAAGGAGAGCGAGCCACATGAGCATCCTGGACACAGCCACGACCGTCATGCGCTTCATGGCGCGGCATCAGCGGGAAGTCTGGATGATCGACCTCGTCGATCACCTCGACATGCCGAAGAGTTCCGCATCGCGCGTGCTCAAGCAGATGACCGACTGCGGTCTGCTCGAACGCGACAAGCATTCGCTGGCCTAC
The DNA here is from genome assembly GCF_031451215.1 of Caballeronia sp. LZ034LL. Lineage (NCBI taxonomy): Bacteria > Pseudomonadati > Pseudomonadota > Betaproteobacteria > Burkholderiales > Burkholderiaceae > Caballeronia > Caballeronia sp. LZ034LL. The sequence goes on along the minus strand of NZ_JARUXR010000002.1, from coordinate 320,748 downwards.
CGGCCGTCCATGCTGCTGCTCGAACTGAGCCATCTCGTGCGTTCGGCGAGTCCGCTCATCGTCATGTGCGCGCAGGCGCTCGAAACGCTCGGCGCACGCTATGGCCACACCGGGTACATCTCGGTGCTGGAGGGCAATGACGTCGTGGTGTTGCGCGTGCAGCCCGGCTCGCTGGCTTTTCGCGCGACGACGCATCCGGGGCATCGTTCGGCATCGTGGGCCACGTCCACGGGCCGCGCACTGCTGGCGCGCGAAACCGACCAGGCCATCCGCATGCGTTTTGCGGCGGGACTGCGGCCCGGCAACACGCCGCCCACTGCCGGCCTTGCCGACATCCGCGCGGCGCGGGAAGACGCGTATGCCCCGGCGCGCGGCCCCGCCACGCTCGACGCGTTGCTCGAAGAGATCGCCGTGACCCGTACGCGTGGCTATGCGCTCGCGGAGAACGAAGCGCTGTACGGCGTGTGCTCGCTCGGCTGCGCGGTCGCGGATCCATCGAGCGGGGAGTGCCTGGCGTTCTGCCTGAGCTTCCCGGCGGGCACGCGGGACTACGCCGCGCTCGCCGAACTGGGTCAGGCGCTGCTCGAACAGGCGCGTGCCATCGGCCGCTCGCTCGGCGATCCGTATTGGGTTGCCGCTGAAAGATAAGTCTGCCTTCATGCGCACCTTCGCGCGCACCGCAAACACGAACACGTCATGCATGGATCCCAATTGTCCGAACACCGTCCACCCAGCACGACGACATCCGTCATCCAAACCGCGCCATGCGCGTTGCAAGTGCGTCCCTCGGCGCTGAACCCGTCCACTCTGCTGTTGCTCGCGGTGCTGGGCGTGATCGGCGCGATTATCGGGATCGAGTTGCTGGTGCGGGTTGGCGTGACGCCGAATACGTCCATCGTCGGCGCGCTGGCCGCGATGATCTGCGCGCGCGTGCCCCTGCGCTGGTTTCGCGCGTATCGCTCGGTGCATGTGCAGAACCTCGCGCAGAGCGCCATCTCCGCCGCCACGTTCGGCGCGGCCAACAGCCTGCTGCTGCCCATTGCCATTCCGTTCCTGTTCGGCCGGGACGATCTCGTCGTGCCGATGTTCGCGGGCGTCGCGCTCGGCATGCTGCTCGATGGGTACATGCTGTACCGGCTCTTCAACACCAGCGTGTTTCCTGCCTCCGGCGCGTGGCCGCATGGCGTTGCGGCGGCGGAAGCCATCAAGGCCGGCGACCAGGGCGGCAGGCAGGCGCGCCTGCTCGGCGCCGGCATCGTGATGGGACTGACCGGCTCGTGGCTCGGCATTCCCATGTCCGCGTTCGGCACGGCGTTCATCGGCAATGTGTGGGCGCTCGGCATGCTGGGCATCGGCCTATTGATTCGCGGCTATGCGACGCCGCTGTTTCACTTCGACATCAGCAAGGCCCTCATTCCGCACGGCATGATGATCGGCGCGGGGCTCGTCGCGCTGATCCAGGTCGGCGTGCTCGTGCTGCGTGACCGGAATCCGTCAAGCCACGCGCCGCGCACGCCGGCCATCGCGAGTTCGCTGCGCTTCGGCGGAATCGCCTATCTCGTGCTTGCGGCGCTCGTCGCGCTGCTGAGCGGATTGTGGGGCGAGATGTCGCCGGGCATGCTGGCGGCGTTCGTGCTGTATGCGGCGGCGGCGGCGTTCGCGCATGAACTGATCGTCGGGATCGCGGCCATGCACTCGGGCTGGTTCCCGGCCTTCGCCGTGGCGCTCATCACGCTGTTGATCGGCATGCTGATCGGTTTTCCGGCGGTGTCGCTGGTGATGTTGTGCGGGTTTTCCGCCGCCACCGGGCCGGCCTTCGCCGACATGGGCTACGACCTGAAGGCAGGCTTCATCCTGCGTGGCCACGGCCAGGATCCGGCGTTCGAGCTCGCCGGCCGACGCCAGCAGTTGATCGCCGCGATGCTCGCGTTCGTCATCGCGATTCCAGTCGTGCTGCTCGCGTATCGCGGGCTCTTTGCGAAAGGGCTGATTCCGCCCGTGGCGCGCGTGTATGTCTCGACGATTCAGGCGGGCGTCGCGCCCGGCATCCTCCATGCGCTGCTCGTGTGGGCCGTGGCCGGCGCGGCGCTTCAGTGGGCCGGCGGGCCGAAGCGCCAGCTTGGCGTGCTGTTCGCGACCGGCCTGCTGATCGCCAGTCCATTCGCGGGCTGGGCGTTGATGGTGGGGATCGGCATGCGCCTTGTGATCGGACGTCTCAGACCCGGCGCAAAGAGTCGCACGGAAGTGTTCGCAGCGGGCGTGATCGCGGCGGATGCGCTGACCGGCTTCTGCGGCTCGCTCATCAAGTCGCGCTGATTCATTCAGCTTTTTGGCTGCATTGCCGGACACGGAGAACCCCTTTATGAGCCTCGCGCAGACCCTGCAAGTTTTTGAAGCCTTCGACAGCCGTTACGCTAGCGGCCAGACCGTTGTTGACATGCTTGCGCCGTTTGCAGGTGTCGGCGTGAGTGTGGAGGTGCTCGAACTGAGCAGCCCGAAAGGCACGACCGACTTCGTGCGGATCGGCATTCCCGGCGAGCGCGGCAAGCATAGCGGCGGCCTTGCTAAGACGCTTGGCGTCGTCGGGCGGCTGGGCGGGATTGGGGCGCGGCCGTCGCGCATCGGCATGGTGTCGGACGCCGATGGCGCCATCGCGACTGTCGCTACCGCGCTCAAGCTTGCGCAGATGCGCCGCAACGGCGACCCGCTGCCCGGCGACGTCGTGCTGACGACGCATGTCTGCCCGACCGCGCCCACGCGGCCGCACGATCCGGTCGAATTCATGGACACGCCGGTGGAAACGAATCGCCTGCTGGCGCATGAAGTCCGGGGCGAGATGGACGCCGTGCTGTCGCTCGATACGACCAAGGGCAACCGCGTGATCAATCACAGCGGTTATGCCCTCTCGCCGACGGTGAAGGATGGCTATATCCTGCGTGTCTCGGAAGACCTGCTGCGCATCATGGAGACGACGACCGGGAAACCTGCCGTTACGTTTCCGGTGACGACGCAGGACATCACGCCCTACGATAACGGCGTGCATCATATAAACAGCATCATGCAGCCGTCGACGGCGACGAGCGCGCCGGTTGTCGGCGTTGCGCTCACGACGCAAGTTGCCGTGCCCGGCTGCGGTACGGGAGCGAGCCACGAAACGGATATTGCGCTGGTGGTGAAGTTCGCGGTCGAGGTTGCCAAGGAGTTCGGGAAAGGCACGTGTTCGTTCTACGATGAAGTGGACTATGCGCGTCTGCTTGAACTTTATGGGTCGCTTGTGCATCTCACGGGGCGGTGCGGGTGATGGCCTTTTTATGCGCTGATTGCGCGACTCTTTCCGGATCCGGAGACTGTTGATGAACGCCCTTTTGTTGAGTAATTCCAGAAGTCCTGATGGCGCTTATCTCGTTCATGCGCTGGACGCGATTCGCGCGCTTACGCCGAGCCAGGCGCAGACCACGACGCAGGCGCTGTTCGTGCCGTTCGCCGGGGTGACGATGAGTTGGGACGAGTACACGGATACCGTCGCCGCCGCGCTGGCGCCGGCCAACATCGCGTTGCGTTCGGTGCATGCCTTTGCAAGCGATGCTGAAGCGCAGGCGGCTGTCGCTCAGGCGGAATTGATTGTTGTAGGCGGTGGGAATACGTTTCAATTGCTCGCGCAGTGTCGCGCGCGAGGGTTGCTCTCGGCGATTCGCGAGGCCGTGCAAGGCGGCGTGCGATATCTCGGCTGGAGCGCCGGCGCGAATCTCGCATGTCCCACTATCTGCACGACCAATGACATGCCGATTGTCGATCCTCGTGGCTTTGATGCGCTCGGGCTTATTGGCATTCAGATCAACCCGCATTACACCAACGCGCTACCGCAAGGACATCAGGGAGAGACGCGCGATCAACGCATCGAAGAGTTTCTTGTGGCTAATCGGGAAGCGAAGGTGCTTGGGTTGCCGGAAGGGGATTGGGTTGAGGTGACGTCTGCTGCTATTACCTTGCGCGGTCCGCATGATGCAAGGTTTTTCTCGCATGGGGCAGCGCCGGTTGTGATGGCGCCTGGGGCGAATTTGGGTGGCTGATGGCGGGAGCTCGTGCGGGCTGTTTTGCCCTGGATGTACGGCATTAATTACCCAAAGCTGGACGTAATCTCCAGTTGCTAGTATGGCGCCTCTTCCACTCAATAAACCCTCACCCCATGAAGAAAGCAGTCATCGCCGTACTCGCCTCCGGCTTCGCATTCCTGTCCGTCGCCCCCGCCTTCGCAGCGCCGCCCCATCATCATGTCGTGTGCCATAAAGTACGCGTGCATAATCATTGGGAACGGCGCTGTCATTGAGGGAAAGCGCCTGGGGGTTCGGGCGCTGGGTGTTTGCGGTTGGGGCTTGAGCCCGAGGGTTATGTGAAGGTCGTGCTTTGGGTTTCGAGCTTCGCCCGGCGGTCAGCTCTGGATCGCCGGCTCACCTCCTACTGAATCATCTCGACTTTTTGCTCGATTCATGCGCTTCGCCTCGATTTGCGAGGTGGAGGTCGCGCGAGGGTCGGGTTTTGATTGCTCTCGGCCGTTTGTCAGTCGGTGCCTTGGTGCCTCTTGATTGAAGTGCATCGGTCGTGAGGTAGTCGCCCGCCGGTGCGTTTTTCGGCCATTGCCGTCACTCGAGCATCGGACTTTGGCAGGCGGCTGAACGCCGCTTTCCGGCCGTTCGCACGTCAGCGTGTCGCGAATGACCGGCCACGCCGTCCGCCAATGCGAACTCGCGACCCGTAGCGTCGCACTGGCATTTGGGCGGTCGATGACAGATATTGACCCAACACGGACCCTGGAGGTCGCTGGAAGTAGCCATTCAAACCCGCGGTGCTACTCGGCTCTTTCACTTGTGGGAGCAGGCTGCACCACATCGCCCCACCATGATCGTCGTCTCTCGATTTGCACTGAAGCTCCAGGCTTGAGCGCACGCCAATTATCTTGCGAGATGCAATGTGACCATGCCCATACTCGATCACTTTGGAACTCGATCGAGAATTGACACTGTGTAAAGAATTAATAACGGGGCGACCATCGCTCTTCTTCGCTATACGTTCGGGTGCGGAGTGCACACTTCCCCAATTCTGTGAGAAGTAATAGCCGAAAACGATGCTCACTGCCGGGGTCAGCATGGACAGAAGTGCAATGGTCGGCAGATGATCTCGGATCCAAGCCTGTCGAGACACATCCCGGGATCTGAGTCTCCAGGCTGCGAAGCCAATTAGCACTGACAACAGAGGTACAGCCGTTAGGGAAATTCCTCTCGGCTCAAACCCTTTGTTCAGCGACCAGTATGCAGCTAGCCATGAACCAATCAACAACCAAATCAGTAGCCGCTCGGTCCGGGTAAGAGAGGTGAAGGATTGGGTTTTCCTCGGCGAAGGTTTGCAGCTTTCAGGCCGCCAGACAGCCAGCCCCACACGCCGACCGATACCATAAGGAAGAAGACAAAAACGGGCATCATCACGTAGTCGCCCTGCAACAGCCAGAAGCCAGTCAATAGCGTCAGAACTGCAGCAGCAAAGCCCCAAAGCCGTAGGGAAAACTCGATCGTCCGTTGCCGCTCACTCTTTCGAATTTCAATGAGCCTGTCTGTGAAATCGTCGCGCATCGTCGGAGCAAGCAATAGTTCGTTCTTGATGAGGTTCTACGGTTCGTAGATATATCGACTTGGGAGAACATTTCTTAAGGGAAGGAGCGTAATCAAGCGACGAGGCGGTCGCAGGTTTTTCTTTCCCGCTTAGTGCCGGTCCCTGAATAATGCAGTCGAAGCTGTAATTCGAGAGCCGACTGTAGGCAATTTGCGAGGCTTTTGCGATTGACCGTTCCTGGCCGACCTTGCTCAGACGTCCAGATCGGCCAGGTCTCCCTTAGACCTGCAGCGTAGCGCAGCGGCCGACTCGTCGGCGCCGCTCGATACTCGGTTGCACAACGCCCTTTAAGTCGATCGAGGGCCGCTTGCGCGATGTCCGTGGATTGCGGCGACCGGCAGACACTGCCAGAACAACCGCTCGCGATGCCACGCAACACGTGATCCAAGGTAGGCTGGTGCACTCCCGCCGTGTCTTCCATTGATCGACCGCACCAGAGACTCAGTACGCCACATTCCTCTATTGCCGAACAGACTCGATACAGCGTCCGAACCCCACGACGTCGTCGATTGGCAGCCGAGTGCGCGGCGCGCGTTCGCGTTCTGCCAGATCGGCCGGCAAAGATACAGCATCGCCGTGATGTGCCACTGAAATTATGCTGAGCACCGCATACCGCTCCGCGATTTCGAACGATGCCCGCAACGCCGCAACATCCAGCCCGCTCATCGCGTGCGCGGCAAAACCTAGCGCGTGCGCTTGCAGCAGAAGCGCCATGCCTGCTGCGCCCGCGTCGTAACTTGCGGTCGGATTCGGCGTGCCTTTTGACGTGAGCGTGTCCGCAAGCACGGCGATCAGCACTTGCGCGTTCGCATTCCACGACTGATTGAACGGCACCAGTGTGGAGAAAGCACGCTCGAACGCGTCGCCATCAGCGGACTTCTCGAAGACGGCGAAGCGCCACGGCTGAAGGTTATACGCCGATGGCGCCCATCTCGCGGCTTCGAGAAGCGTCAGCACGTCTTCATGTGCAACAGGCGTGTCAGACTATGCACGCGGGCTGCGGCGTTCCGCGATCAGCGGATGAACGGCGCTCATGCTCCACTCCCTTGAGGAAGCATCACGATGACGTCGATCTCGACTAGCATCTCCGGATCGACCAAACCTCCGACCAGCACGAACGTGCTCGCCGGAAAGCGCCCTGCTTCGAAGTGTTTGCTGCGTTCCGCGTGAATCGCGGGTAGCCATTCGCGCGATGTGGAGAACGTGACGATCTTCACGATATCGGCAAGCGTTGCGCCGAATGCGCCGACCGCGATACCGATGTTCTTCCAGATCTGCGCCATCTGCGCTTCTATATCGCCCGCGCCGACGAGATTGCCCGCTTCATCCCACGCGACCTGCCCGGTCAGAAACACCGGCGTGCCTTCGCGCACGATGCCGTGTGTGTAATAGCTCTGCTGCTTGAGTCCTTGTGGATTAACGTATCGCGCGCTCATGCGTGCACCCCGCGAAGTTTCATGGCGTTCGCCGACAGCCCGTGCGCAGCAAGCGACTCCACGACCGTCGTGCCGATGGTGCGCAGATCGTCGATGAAGTCCGGCACGATCACCGTAATGCCATCGAGGTCGGCGCCCTTCACGATATGCGCGAGCTTCGCGCCGATCGTCTCTGGCGAACCGACGATCGCAGCGGGCGTCAGGGACTGCGCGGCATTGCCCTGCGCGATGAAGCGCTTGGCCATGGTGTTCTGCGCGAGGCTCTTGTCGCCGGAATACTCGCGCGTCTGGTTGTCGAGCGCTTCGGTGTCCACGCCCGAATTGAAGTAATCGACCCGTTCCTGCGCCATCGCGTCCGTGTCGCCCGGCACGATGGTAAAGAGGCCATACGTCTTGAAGTCGTGCTTGCCTACTTCCGCCGCGAGTTCCTTCGCGCGCCGCCCGGTCTTGATGAAATCGTCCTTGTCGCTGCCGAGCAGGAAGCTCGCCGTGCAGTTGCGGATAGTGAAGCGAAATCCCGTATCCGAGCCGCCCGCGCAAATGATGGGCGGTATCACCGAAGGCTTGGGATTCGACATGCAATCTTCCAATGTGAAATGCTCGCCCTTGTGATTCACGCGGTCTTCGGTCCACAAGCGCTTGAGCACGGTCAGCCACTCTTCGGCGAATGCATAGCGGCCCGCGTGATCGAGATCACGCCACAGGCCCATCTGCCCTTGATCGTACGGGTTCGATCCCGCAACGATGTTCAACCCGAAACGCCCTTTCGATATCTGGTCGATCACCGCAGCCATCTTCGCGACCACGGCGGGATGGAACACCATCGTATGCACCGTTCCCCACACTTGAATGCGCGACGTGGCTTCGGCGAGCGCGGACATGGTGGACAGCGATTCGAGCGTGATGTCCCAATGCTGGCTCGGGCCGCCGTAACCGCGCCACTTGGCCATGCTGAGCGCGAAGTCGAAGCCCAGGTCTTCCGCGAGCAACGCGACTTGCTTGTTGTAGTCATAGGTCGCCGGCAATTGCGGACTTGTCGTCGACGTGATCCATCCGCCGTTGCCGACTGGAAGAAACACACCGAGTTCGACGCTGCTGCGTTCCTTGAGTGCTGTGTTCATGGTGTTTCCTTGCTGAATATGATGTCCGTTGCTTTACGCCGCGCTGAGCGCATTGGCTGTGAGCGCCTTGCGCGATTCGTCATGCAGCGCTTCGAGCAATTGCTCTTCGAGCAGCGCGAATTCCTTCGATGCGGTCATGGCGAGCGTACGCGGACGCGGCAGATCGACCTTGAGATCGAGCCGCACGCGGGTGGGCCGCGCGCCGAGCACGACGACGCGATCCGACAGGAAAATCGCTTCGTGGATATCGTGCGTGATCATCACCGCCGTCCACGCATGCTCCGCCCACACGCCTTGCAGCCAGTTCTGCATTTCGATGCGCGTCAGCGAATCGAGCGCGCCGAACGGCTCGTCGAGCAGCAGAATCTCGCGCCCTAGCACGACAGTGCGCAGAAACGCCGCGCGCTGACGCATGCCGCCGGACAATTCGAACGGCAAGTTGTCTTCGAATCCTGCGAGACCGAATGCGGCGAACAACTCGCGCGCCTTCTCGCGTGCATCCTTGCGCTTCATGCCCGCGAGTTCGAGACCGAGCGCCGTGTTGTCGAGAATCGAGCGCCACGGAAACAGCAGGTCTTTCTGCGGCATATAAGCGAACGGCGTGCAGTCGCCGGTGCGGTCGCGTCCATCGACGATCACATGCCCGCTCGACGGCGGCTCCAGCCCCGCCATGATGTTGAATACCGTGCTCTTGCCGCATCCTGATGGCCCGATCACCGAGACGAACTCGCCGGGCGCGGCGCGGAACGACACATCGCCCACCACGTCGCGCACCACGCCCTTGCCGAGCGCGAACGACTTGCGCACGTTGAGCAGTTCGATTTTGTTGAGGCTCATGAAAAGCTCCTGTCTTGCAAGGTCATTTGCCGCGCCGGCGCGCTTTCACGTGCCATGGAACGATCACGTACTCCAGCAGATACGTGAGGCAGAACAGCGCCACGCTCAGAACCGCCGTGACCATCACCGACGCGAGCACGAGGTCCGTGCGGAACGCGTTCTTCTGCATGCCCATGTAGATGCCGAGACCGAACTCCGCACCGACGTACTCGGCGAAGATCGCGCCCGTTACCGCATAGGTGATGCTGATGCGCAATGCGGTGAAGAACGCAGGCAACGCTGAAGGCAGACGCACGTAACAGAACAGCTTCCAGCGGTCGCCGCCCATGCTCTTCACAAGATTCGCCGATTCCCGGTCGGCCGAATCGAAGCCTTCGACAAGACCGACTGTCACCGGAAAGAACGTCACCAGCGCGATGACGAGCACCTTGGGCAGGAGCCCGAAGCCAAACCAGATGATGACGAGCGGCGCGATCGCGATGATCGGAATGGTCTGCGACGCAACCAGCAACGGCATCATGCCGCGTCGCAGCCACGTCGAGAAGTCGATCGCGACGGCCAGTCCCCAACCGATCACGAGCGACACTGAAAAGCCGATCAGCGTCACGTACAGCGTGGGCAGCGTGTTCTCCCACAGATCGGCGCGCGCATCCCATCCCGCTGAGATCACGCGCAACGGCGCGGGAAGAATCTCCGGCGCCACGCCCGTGATACGCACCGCCGCTTCCCATACGAACAGCAGCAGCACGACGATCACCAGAGGCGGCGTAATGCGCACGAGCAACTCGCGCATCGGTTCGCCCTTCGGCGCGCGTTCGGCCCTGGCCGCAGGTACTGCGCCCGTCATGTTTTCGGCTCCGTCGTCGCTGACGGATGGACCCATACCGGGCGGCGCAGACGATGTGAGTTCGCGCATGGTGTGACCTCGCAACACTTGAAAACCAGATACACGACTAGTTCTTCGTCAGATAGTCGTTCGTGAAGTAATTCGCCCAGTTCGGTTCCGTCGTGAGCGGCTTGCCATCGGGACCGGAAAGCAGACCCTTCCTGAACAGGAAGCCCGAGAGGCCCGACCATTGCGCGACGGTTTGCGGGCCAACCTTGCCTTGCGCATCGCGATAGTCCGGGCTCAGCATCTTCTGGCTTTCGACCACGAAGTCCTTGTCCTGGAACGCCGACGGATTCAGCTTGATGAGCGATTGCGCGGCCTCTTCCGGATGCGCCGCCGCGAACTCATACCCCTTCTGCAACGCGCCGACGAATTTGTGCGCGAGCGCATCGTGCGTCTTGAGCCATGCGGGATTCGATACGACGATCACCGCATACGCATCGGGGAAGCCGTAGTCCGTGTACTTGAAATACTTGACCGGCTTACCCGCGCGCTTCGCTTCGAGTCCTTCCCACGCCATATATGGCAGCGCGAAATCGACGGTGCCCTGCTTGAGCGCTTCGATATACGACGAGCGCAGCGTAATCAACTTGAAGTCGCCCTTCCCGCCCGCATTCTTGATGACCTGCGACACGATCGCGCGCTCGCCCGGCGTGCCGACACCCCCGAACTTCTTGCCGTCGAGATCCTTGGGGCTTTTCAGATCGTCGCGGCTCGCGAGCACGCCGATGGACGACGCCCAATGCTGATCGATCGCGAAGACCGACTTCACCTTCGCGCCCGCAGCGATGGAGAAAGTGATCGCGTCCTGGAAAGTCGTGCCGAAGTCCGCCACGCCCGCGCTCACCAGTGCGTCGGGCGAGGTCTGGTTATACGGCAGCACCTTGACGTCGATACCCGCATCCTTGAAATAGCCTTTGTCGATGGCGACGAACAGGCCCGTGTGATCGGTGTTCGGCGTCCAGTCGAGCGCGAAGCGTACGGTCGTGAGCGGCTCGGCGGCCTGAACGCTGGCGAGGCCTGCAGCGGCGGCAACGAACGCGAAGGCGGCATGCCGGATGAAGCGAGTGAAGATAGCGTGGGATTTCACGTCTTATGACCTCGATGTTGAAAGAAGAAGAATCAGGCGTCCACGGGCGTCGAAAAGCCGAAGCGCCGTTGCCAGTACAGCAGACCGTGCGATGCCTCCGCGCTCGATACTGTTTCGATATCGACGAAGACGAGTGTGTGATCACCCGCATCGACGATGCGGTTGACCGAACAGCCGAACCACGCCGACGCGTCGTGCACGGCGGGACCGTAACCTTCGTCGATCGTCTTCACGTTGCGAAGACGGTCGTCGGACTTCGTCGCGCAGGCGGCCGCTACATGCTGCTGCGCGCTTTCAAGCACGGACAGCGCGAGACGGCTGTCTTCGTCGATCCGCGCGAGAAAGCTCGATGCATGCGCGAGCGCGACCATCAGCACCGGCGGATCGAACGAGATCGAGGTGAACGCGGTAACCGTCGTCGCGTGACAGGCGCCGCTCGCATCGCGCATCGTGACCACGGCGACCGGTGCGGCGACATTGGCCCATGCGTTCGCCAGCGCGGGCTTCATGTCGGGTGCGGCGATGCGGTGCGTTTCGCGCAACACGTTGAGCAAGGGTGAGGACATCATGTTCATGCTGGGTTCTCTATAGCGATCCGTGCGATGCGGTCACGTCACCGCGCGTGCAATCCGCATCGTGCCGTTTCCAGTTGTCGCGATGCTGCGACGGCGCGATGCCGAAGTGACTCTTGAAGACGCGGCTGAAATACGCCGAGTCGTTGAAGCCCCAGCGAAAGCAGACTTCTGAAATGCTTTCGCGGAAGTACACCGGGTTCATCAGTTCCTCGTAGGCGCTTTCGAGCCGGCGGCGGCGCACATAAAGATTGAATGCCTCGCCGCCTTCATTGAGGATCTTCTGCAAATAACGCGCCGATATCGACAGCAACGGCGCGACGCTCGCCGGTGAGATGCCTGCGTCGCGCAATTGCCGGTCGATCGCCTCGTGCGCGCGGCTCAGCAACACGGCGCGGCTTGCCGTCATGTCGCGCCGATCGGGCGACGCCGCCAACGCCGCGATGAAGAACTCGGAAATCGACAACTCGATGCCGCGCACTTCCGCTTCGGTCATCACGTCGCACGCGTGTACGAAAGTCTCGATGATCTTCGCGAGCAGACGCGCCGCACCGGTATCCGCGCGCACCGTCTGCACGGGCTTCAATGCGGCCGATGCGAGAAAGCGCGGCACGCGTCCCGAACGCGGCAACTGCACGAACTCGAGCGTGAACGTCTCCGCAGCATCGAACACCAGACGATGCCCCTGCGGCCCGAACACCATGTCGCCGGGCGCGAGCACAATCGACTCACTCTGGCTGCGCACGCGCGCCGAACCCGCGACGACGTAGGCCAGCCAGTATTCGTTCGGGCGGCGGCGGTCTTCCGTCGTGATGGTCTGCGCCTCGACCTCGACGCCGACCATCTCGAAGCCGCCCGGCGCACGCCACCGCCGCGCGCGTGCACGCATGTCGCCGGCCGGATCGCGCGGCGCGATATCCCAGTTCAGGTCTTCGACGAAACGACGCCAGCCCGGCGTGCGTGACGCCTCAGGCAGTTGCGCGGAGTCGAAATGAGCAATGTCGAGCACGATGCGTCCTTTGCGTTACGCCGAGCTCGTGGCGAAGAAATCCCCCACGAGTGCGTTGAACTGCTCCGGCACCACGCGCGAGCAGCTATGCCCGCCCGTTTCCAGCACTTCGAGCCTGCTGCCCGCGATTGCATGAGCGAGCCTGCGCGACTGATACGGCGGCGTGAGAATGTCGTCCGCCGCGCAGACCACGAGCGTCGGCGTCTTCACCTCGGTCAGATGTTCGAGCCAGTCAAAAGCGAGGATCGCGTCGATGCGCGCGGTAACGACCGCATACGGCTGCGCCATCTCCGCCGCACCGTGTGCTTCGGCTTCGAGCGCTTCGGCGTTGTCCTGCACGTACCACGCGGGATACATGAAGAGGATGTTGCCGTGTGCGTACGCATCGCGGCCCGCGCCGTCGAGCACGTTGCGGCGCATCTTGAAGCACCAGCGGAAATGCGCATCGGTCGCCGGCCAAGATGCATACAGCACCATGGCTTCGACGCGTGCCGGCGACTTCGTCGCAAGCACCTGGCAGATCGCGCCGCCCGTCGAATGGCCGATGAAACGCGCACGCGTATGGCCGAGGTGATCCATCAGCGCAACGACGTCATCCGCGAGCATCTCCACGGAATAAGCCGTCTCGGGGCGCTCGCTGCGATCGGTGCCGCGTTGATCGTGCAGCACGACCGTGTAGTCACGCGTGAGCGCCGCGAGATTCGGCTCCCAGAAGCGCGCGCTTCCGCCTAGGCCGGAGATCAGATAGAGCAGCGGACCCGATCCGTGGATCTCGTAGTGCAGATCGATTCCGTTGATTCGTGCGCTGGGCATGAGATGTTCTGGCCTGAGTTGAAAGAGCGCTTAGCTGATGTGCGCGACCGTCGCGATCTCGACGAGGAACTCGGGCTTGACCATTTCCAGCTTCACGCAGAAGCGCGCCGGACGCGGCTCCTTGAAATACTCCATGTAGACCTTGTTCATCTCGGTGTAATAGGTCATGTCACGAATGAAGATGTGATTCATCGTGACGTCTTCGAGCGTGGCGCCCGCCGCTTCCAGCACGACCTTGATGTTCTCGATCACCTGACGCGTCTGCGCGGTGATGTCGCCATGACCGGTGATCGCGCCCGTGACCGGATCGGTGGACAACATGCCTGCAACATAGACGGCCTTGTCGGCTTTGACGCCCCACGAAAGATGCGTAAAGGAAGTGGTCCAGCCTTCGGGATGAATGTGTTCGTTCATGGTTCGAGATTTCGTTTCTAAGGTTGATGAAAGCGTCACTTGTTTCGCATTGCCAGATTGACACGCGCATATTCGCTTCGTTTGGACTCAGCGCTCCGATCTGTTGGAGTTCTGCGTCGTGTTGCTTTTTTCGTTTGAAAAAGGTCTTTTCAGGTGAGTAAAGTGCTCACACCTCAACCGATGAATCAAGGAAGCGCGATGTCTTATACGTATCTCGGCAACACCGGATTGCAAGTCTCGAAGATCTGTCTCGGCGCGATGATGTTCGGCGGCCAGACCGATGTGGCCACGGCACGACGCATCGTCGCGAAGGCCTACGATCAGGGCGTCAACTTCATCGACACGGCGGACATGTATCACGCGGGTGAGTCGGAGCGCGTGGTGGGCGGCGCGATTGCAGGGCATCGCGACGACTGGGTGGTGGCGACGAAAGTCGGCAATCCGATGGGCTCGCGTCCGAACGAACAGGGCATGTCGCGCAAGTGGATCATGCGTGCGGTCGAAGACAGCCTCGCGCGTCTCGGCACCGACTACATCGATCTGCTTTACGTGCATCGCGCGGACTTCAATGCGCCCTTGGGCGAGATGGTCCGCGCTTTCGCCGACCTCATCCGGCAAGGCAAGGTGCGGTACTTCGGCGTGTCGAACTTCAAGGCGTGGCGTCTCGCGGAGACCTGCCGTCTTGCCAATGAAGCGGGCATCGACCGTCCTGCCGCGACACAGCCGCTCTACAACATCGTCAATCGCGAGGCAGAAGTCGAGCATCTGCCTGCCGCTGCGCATTACGGCGTGGGCGTCGTCACCTATAGCCCGCTCGCGCGCGGCATTCTCACCGGCAAGTACGCACCGGGCGAAGCGCCGGGCGCCGACACGCGTGCTGGCCGCGCCGATCCGCGCATGCTGCAAGCCGAATGGCGTGAGGAATCGCTCGTGGTGGCGCGTGAACTCGCGGCCTACGCGGAACGCACCGGCACGACGTCCAGCGCGCTCGCCACGCAATGGGTGCTCGCCAACAAACAAGTCGCGTCGGTCATCTGCGGTCCGCGCACCGAAGCGCAGTGGGACGACTACATGCACCCTGCGCCACGCGAGTACTCGGCCGAAGACGAGGCCTTCATCGATCAACTCGTGCTGCCCGGCAAGGCATCCTCGCTGCGTCATCTCGATCCTCATCATCCGGTGGAAGGACGCATCGCGTTCTGATGACTGCGATGGGCGTCCGGCTTCAATGAGGAACAGGTTAGGGACGCCATATTGCTCCGACAAGCGCCGAAATTGAGCGTTATCGTTGCCGATATCGCAACACCTCCAGACGTGGCAAAGGCATGTTCCTGGCAAACATTTGCGCCGCGATGCGCCCACGCCACGCCATTTTTGAAGGGCTGGACGCATTTTTTATGGCCATGCACTCTTTCGGTACGGACGCGGTTTGGAGCGGCGCAGTCCAAATGAGTGTCGTGCGTCCAACTGTGTGGATCGATTCGTGAAGCTGCTTTCCCTGCGTTATTTTCATGAGGTCGCGCGTCTCGGCTCGATACGCCGCGCGGCCGATTTGCTCCACGTCGCACCGTCTGCGGTGAGCCGTCAGATTGCGCAACTCGAGGCCGATCTCGATGCGGTGTTGTTTTTCCGCTCGAAGGCGGGGGTCGCGCTGACCAATGCGGGCGAGACTTATTGGCGTCAGACGCGCCGCGTGATGCTCGACCTTGCCAATGCGCGCCAGTCGCTCGACGACATGCGCGGGTTGCGGCGTGGCGAAGTGCGTATTCACGTGATCGAAGGATTGGTGTCGGACTGGCTGCCGCGTCTGGTGAGCGAGTTTCGCAAGCTTTATCCGGGCATTCGTTTTCTGATTCGCTCGACATCGACCGATCAGATCATCGCGGCGCTGCTGGAGCACGAGGCCGATATCGGGCTGACGTTCAATGCGCCGCCACGCGACGAGATTCAGAATATCGAGGAGTATGTGGAGCCGGTGTCGTGCCTCGTATCGCCGGATCACCGGTTTGCCGATGAGACGCAACTGAAGATCAGCCAGCTGATCGACGAACCGATGGCGCTCGCGGAATCGAGCTTCGGTTTGCGGCAGTTGATCGAGCGCGCGTTTCAGCGATACCGCTCGGAGTTCGAGCCGGCCATCACGACGAATTCGCTCGAATTGACCAAGGCCATGGCGATGACCGGCACCATGATTGCGTTCATGCCGACGCTCACGGTTCAGCGTGAGCTCGCTGAAGGACTGTTGCGGCCTATTCCTGTCGAGTCCAAGGAACTGTCGGAGTCACGCACGAGTTTGTGCATTCATCGCGATCGGGCGTTGTCGTTTGCTGCGCGTGAGTTGCTGAAAGTGCTGCGCGCGGAATTTCGCAGGCTTGACTCGGCGCGTTCTACGACTCGCAGTCAAAGGAAGGGGCGCCGTGCTTGATATCGCAGCGGTCATCTCCAATCTCAGGCGATGGCGTTTCCATCCGACTTGATCGTCGACGATTCCGATCCAGCCATCTGTCGGTTCAAGCTTCGCCGCCGCAACCCGACCTCGAAGGGCGCCAACGCACTGCGCGCTTTGCATACAACCGAAGCACAAAACAAAGGGCGCTGTTTTCACAGCGCCCTTTGTCCTCATCGGCAGATTCAGCCAAGCGTCAACCGCCCACCTTCGCTCGCACTGCGGCTACTTCCTTCGCGGTCACTGCCGGGCCCTGATTGCCCCAGCTCGAACGCACGAAGGTCGCGAGTTGCGCAACATCGTCGTCGCTGTAGCGCCAGCCGAACGGCGGCATGGCGAGCGGCGAAGGCGCGCCTTGCGTCGACGGCAGACGGGCGCCTGCGAGAATCACGCCGATCAGCGAATCCGCGTTGGCCTGCGTGACCATCGCATTGTTCACGAGCGACGGGAACACGCCCGATGCGCCGCGTCCGTTCACACGATGGCACGCCGCGCAGCTGTCGAGATACATCTCCGCGCCGCGGCCCTGCACGGTGCCTGCCATGATCGCCTTGACCGTGTCGTCGGACGCATGGAACGACGCCGTTTGCGGCGGCGCGCCCAGGCTCTTCAGATAGACGGCGATCGCGTTGAGATCGGCATCACTCAAATGCTGCGTGCTGTTCTCGACGACCTCGCCCATCGGACCGGAAACCGATGCATGCGGATTGCGACCCGTCTTCAACGTATCGACGATGTCCGCAACCGACCACGCTTCCAGACCGCCGCCCGCCGACGAACGCAGGTTGATCGGCGCGGTATGATCCAGCGACGAACCCGCCAGATACAGATCGCTCTTGCCGCTCAGATCGAGTTCCTGCATCGCCGAGCCGCGCGGCGTGTGACACGTGCCGCAATGCGCGAGACCTTGCACGAGATAAGCACCGCGATTCCACTCGACGCTCTTCGACGTATCCGCGATGAAACGCGTGTCGTCATGGAACATCTTGCTCCAGTACGCGAGCGGCCAGCGGATGGAAAGCGGCCACACGATGTCGGCATCGCGATTCGCTTGCGTCGATGCCGGCGCTTGCGTCGTGAAGTACGCGTAAAGGTCCTTCAGGTCCGCGTCCGACACCTTCGCGTACGACGTGAACGGCATCGCCGGATAAAGATGCTTGCCGCCCTTCGCTACGCCTTCGCGCATTGCGAGCACGAACTCATCGAAGGTATAGCCGCCGATACCGTGTTCACGGTCGCTGCTGATGTTCGTCGAATAGATCCTGCCGACCGGCGTGTCGAACGGAAGACCGCCCGCGAACGGCGCGCCATTCTTTGCCGTGTGACACGCGACACAGTCGCCCGCGCGCGCGAGATACGCGCCGTGGACCGCATCGCCCTTGCTGCTGGCAACGGCTGCATCGACCTTCACGTCCGGCGTCACCGATGCGAACGCCCACAGCGCACCCACAGCAACGACACCGACCGCCACCACTGCCGAAACGAGTTTCTTGATCTTCATCGTCTTAGACCTGCACCATCGGTTGACCCGGATTCTTCAGGTATTGCGAGCGGATGTTGCTCGCGGCCCAGTAAGCGAGACCGCCCACGAGCCCCGTCGGGTTATAGCCGATGCCATGCGCGAACACGTTCGAGCCGAGCACGAACAGGTTCGGCACATCCCAGCTTTGCAGATACTTGTTGACGACGCTCGTCTTCGGATCCGCGCCCATCGCCGTGCCGCCGCTGATGTGCGTGCTCTGATACGCGCGCGTGTCCCAATGCGTGCCCGGCTTGATGATGCGGCCCGAGATCGACTTCGGATTCATCGCGCGGCCGATTTCCATCATCTTGCCGGCGACGTATTCCGATGCACGCAGATCGTTGTCCTGCCAGTCCAGCGTCATGCGCAGGAGCGGCGAACCGTAGGCATCGCGATAGTTCGGATCGAGATCGAGGAAGCAGTTGCGATACGCCATGTTCGAGCACTGCGATTCGATACGGCCCGTATGCAGGAAGTTATCCTTGACGGCCTGCTTCCATTCGCTGCCCCACTTAGGCGTCCCCTTCGGCAGCGGAATGCCACGCACCGGACCGTTGCCGGTCTGACGGCCCCAGATAATGCCGCCGCCGATAAAGCCGAGCTTCGAGTGATCGAAGTTGTCCGCGTTAAACTCTTCGATAGCCTGACCGCCGCCGCCCGCGCCCATGAACTGGTTGATGTACGTGTCCTTGTCCCAGAACATGTTCACGCTGTTCAGAAGCTGATAGCAGAAGTTGCGGCCGACGACGCCTTCGCCCGAGACCGGATCGTACGGCTTGCCGATCTTCGACAGCATCATCAGATGCACGTTGTGCAACTGAAACGCCGCGAGAATCACCATTTCCGCTGGTTGCTCGACTTCGTTGCCTTCCGCGTCGATATACATCACGCCGATAGCGCGCTTTCCCGTCGAATCCATAATGACCTTGACGACGTGCGAATTCACGCGCAATTCGAAGTTCGGCTTGCGCAGCAGCGCCGGAATGATGGCCGTTTGCGGCGATGCCTTCGAATAATTCAAACAACCGTAATCGCTACAGAAGCCGCAGAAGTTGCACGGTCCAAGCTGGCAGCCGTATTCGTTCTTGTACGGACCCGATGCATTGCCCGCAGGCAGTGCAAACGGCTTGTAGCCGAGGCCCTTTGCAGCAGCCGCGAACAGCTTGCCGGTCGGATGATCGACGAGCGGCGGCAGCGGATATTCGCCCGAGCGGCGGCCTTCGAACGGATTGCCGCCTTCGATCGGCTTGCCTTCGATATTGCCGGCCTTGCCCGACGTACCGCACACGCGCTCGAAGCGATCGAACGACGGCTCGAGTTCGTCATAGGTCACGCCCCAGTCCTGAAGGTTCATGCCTTCTGGAATGAACTTCGCGCCGTAGCGTTCGGTAATGTGGCTCTTGTAGCGCAGTTCATCCGGCATGACGCGCGACTGCACGCCCGACCAGTGCGCACCCGCGCCCCCGACGCCTTCGCCCGGCTTGAACGAACCGATCTGCCGATACGGTACCGCCGTCTGATCCTGCGTATGACGCGTGGTGACGGTGGTCTTTGCGAGGTTCTGCAACAGCGCGTGGCGCGCCGAATACTTGATTTCGTCGACGATCTGCGGATACGCGAAATCGGGAATTGTCTCGCGTGCATCGCCGCGCTCAAGCGCGACGACGTTGAGTCCTGCATTGCACAGTTCGATCGCCATGATCGAGCCGGTCCAGCCGAAGCCGACGATCACGGCGTCGACCGGCTTCTTCTTGATGCTTGCCATGCTTATCCTCGCTTGCCGTAGAGACTGACCGGTGCGTACGGATAAGGCTTGGCCTCACCCACGAACTCCAGGTAATCGGCGCGCACGCCGGGATATCCGATCATCTTCCAGGAAGCCATGTCCTTGTTGCCGCCGTAGGACGGGTCGCCGAAATAGCCTTCCATCGTGTTCTTCAGCAGGAACGAGCTGAAGAAGGTCTTGGCGTTGAAATCGTCGGTCTTGATGTCGCCCTTTTCGAGCTTCTTGAAGAAGTCGGTCTGCTGCGCGTGCGTCAGTTCCGCGAACGTCTTGCCGCTGAAATTCTTGCGGCAATAGCCGTTGATCGCGCGGATGCCGAGGCGATACTGCTCCTTCGGCGTCAACTTCGACTGATAGCCGAACTCCGGCTCGACCTTGAAGAACGGCCCTTGCATGTACCAGCGCGATGCATCGCCGTAGGGCGTCTGCATTTGCCGGTCGATGTATTGCGGCACGCCCAGTTCCGTGGCGCCGGGACCGTTCGCGTCCCTCGGGATCAGTACGTCGCAGGCGGCGTTGATGAACACCCACTCTTCCGGCGTGAAATAGCCGGGCGTGTAGTTGTCGGCGGTGGGCTGGTCGGCGGGCGGCATGCCGGGCGCAACGGCGCGCTGGCCGTTGCTCGCGACGGCGCCCGAGATGCCGACGACGGCTATCGGTGCAATCGCGATGGAGCCCTTGAGAAAGCTCCGGCGACTGCGATCTTTCGCTTGCGTCATGGATTGCGAGTCGTGGTGAGGAAAACGTGTAATTGTTGTATGGCGTCAGGCGAGCCGGAAGGTCTCGACGTGGCCGCGCATGTGGTTCGACTGTTCGCGCAAGGCCTGCGCTGCCGCGCTCGCCTGCTCAACGAGCGCCGCGTTCTGCTGCGTGATCGAATCCATCTGGCTGACGGCCGTATCGACCTGTTCGATGCCCATGCGCTGCTGCTCGGCGGCGGAGGCGATCTCGGCCATGATGGTAGCGACGTCGCGCACCGCTTGGAGCACTTCGCGCATCGTCTTGCCGGCATCGGCGACGAGTCCGCTGCCGATCGAGACCGCTTCCACGGATTCGGCGATCAGTTCCTTGATTTCCTTCGCTGCCGCCGACGAACGTTGCGCGAGACTGCGCACTTCGCTCGCGACTACCGCGAAGCCGCGCCCTTGTTCGCCGGCACGCGCCGCTTCGACCGCCGCGTTGAGCGCGAGAATATTGGTCTGGAACGCGATGCCTTCGATGATCCCCGTGATATCGGAAATCTTGCGCGAACTATTGTCGATGCCGCCCATCATGCCGACGACGCGCTCGACCACGTCGTTGCCGCGCGCCGCGACGCCCGACGCGTTGTCGGCGAGCGTGCGGCCGGTACGCGCGCTTTCGGTGTTCTGCTTCACGGTCGCCGTCAGCTGGCTCATGCTCGCGGCGGTTTCCTCGAGCGATGCCGCCTGCTCTTCCGTGCGCACCGACAGATCCAGCGTGCCGGTGGCGATTTCCTGCGTCGCCGTCGCGATCGATTCCGTGCTCGTGCGCACTTCGCGCACCGTGCTCGCAAGACTCGCCTGCATCTGCGCGACGCCGCGCATCAGCATGCCCATCTCGTCGTCGCGATGCGTGTCGATGCGGCGCTGCAGGTTGCCCGCGGCGATCGCCTCGAAATGCGACAGCGCCTCGTTGAGCGGCGTCATGATCGCGCGACGCAGCGTGACCCAGCTCAACGCCGCCGCGATCGCGCCGATCATGATCATCGCGACCGACAGCACGGTGTATGTGCGAAAGGCGGACTCGGCGTCGTCGTAGTTGCGCTTGGCATCGGCGTAGAGCGCCTGCTTGACCTTGTCGTTCGCTGCGCTCATGTCGTTGTAGAGCGCGGAAAGCTGCTTCATCGCGATCTGGTCGACCGTCGCGGTGTCATGCGCGCGGATCGCGTCGATGAACGCGGAGACGGCGCCGCGCATCGCCTGCCGACGCTTCGTCGCCTCGCCGATGAGCGCGGCTTCGGCCGGCTCGTGCGGCTGGGCGACGAACGTGTTCCACCACTCGTCGGATTTTGCGAAGAAGCCCGTCGCGCGCTGAATCTGATCGGCCGTCTCCGGATCGTCGGGATGCAGCGCGACGCGATCCAGCACGAGCCGCGTGCGCGCGATATAGATTTCCGCGTTGCCGATGTTCGTCGCGGCGGTCAGCTTGTTCTGATATGTGTCCTGATTGGCGCGATTCGCGCGGCTCGTCCCAAGGAGACCGAGCACCCCGATGGCGACCATCAGCACAGCAAGAAAACTCATCGTCGACGCGATTCGCGCTTGCAGCGTGAATGCTGCCTTTCCCTTTCTCATCTCATTTCTCCGTAACCCGGCGTCAATACCGCGTAGTCAGGTTTACGGCGAACACTTACTTAAATTTAGCGACAGAATGTCGCGCATCATCTTGTCCGACGTCGACGCATGTTACACCAATTTGGTATACCAGATTGTGAGGTTCGGAAATCGTCGCATTTTAGCCCAATGTACGAAAGCGTTTGCGCCCGGGATAGGAAAGGCGTTCCGCTGTAGATTGTCAAATGCACTTCGGTATACCAAAATTAGCGTAGCTCTCGCGAAATCAACGGCTTGTCCGGATTGCTCTGACGCGAACCCAACTTCACAGGCCTCGATCGAGGACCGTCTTCAGCTGCCTGCGCGCGAGCATCGCACGGGGGCGGTGCAGCTTTTTCTGTATAACGCGGCGATCTGGAATGCGTGCCGCATCGACTACCATCTGCCTTGTGCGCAACAGGAGGAAGGTCACCGCGCGTTGCTCGTCGACGGCCCGTTGCAGGGCGACCTGGCTGATGCAGCTCGTCTACAATTTCTATCTTGGCCGCTGCTGCACTACGCTGTCGTAGGCGCAGGCCTGTCGCAATGGCTCGCCCCTGAAACAAAGGGGAAAATCTCCACGATTTCCACTTCGCGGAGATGGCGCGCCTGCATTTACCTATCAATCAAAACTCATGGCGAAGACCGATCCGCACCACAGCTTGATGATCGTTACTGGACGGTGAGCTCTGATTGTTGATCGACGCCACCGCTGCGCGATTGCGCGAGTCCGTCCCTGACGCCTTCTGGTAAATGCCGAGCAGTGAGATATCGGTCCGCTTCGACAGGAAGTAATCGAAGCCGATATCCCCCTGGTGATACGTCGCGCCTTCGTTGCGACCGCTTGCCGACGTCACGCTGCCGCCATCCGTGTAGCTGTACGCCGCGCCGATCAGCAATGCGGGCGTCAGTTGATACTTGAGGCTCAATTCCGCGCTGTTGAATGTCGCGTTGCCGCTATAGCCCGAAGGATTCGGCCCGCTCGACGTGTTGCCGAGTCCCTTGAACGCGATGTTCGAATACGTCGCGCCTACCGTTACCGCGCCGATGTTATACGCCGCGCCGGCGCTGATGACCTGATAGGTATGCGCCGACAGATAACCGCTGAACACCGGATAGACCGAGTTTGCTGTTGTCGCTGAAGGCGTGCCCGAAGTCGAGTTGCCAAAGAAGCTCACGTTCGGATTGCGTGCATTGATATAGCCGACGCCGAGCGTCAGCGGCCCGCTTGCATAGCCCGCGCCGAGCGACCAGATCTGGTTGCGCGTGGTATCGCCCGCCACGCCGCCGAGACTGTACATGGCGCCGAACGAAAAGCCGCCGTACACAATGCTCTTGAA
Organism: Caballeronia sp. LZ034LL; assembly: GCF_031451215.1. NCBI lineage: Bacteria > Pseudomonadati > Pseudomonadota > Betaproteobacteria > Burkholderiales > Burkholderiaceae > Caballeronia > Caballeronia sp. LZ034LL. The sequence continues at coordinate 297,479 of NZ_JARUXR010000002.1, read as the reverse complement.
CTTGACGGCGTTGTTCGTACGGTACGCGTTGTTGAGGTTGTCCAGATCGGCCGGATGCGCGCCGATATTGCCCGCCCATTGCGCGCCCACTTCGAGCGGTCCGACGAAGTCGACGCTCAAATCGTATTGACGCCCCAGCGTAATCGTTCCAAACGGGCTCGACACGCCGACGAATGCCTGGCGGCCAAACTCCAGACCGCCCTGCCCCAGCTTGCCGGTGCTCGGATCGAAACCGTTCTCCAGGGTGAAGATTGCCTTCAACCCGCCTCCGAGGTCCTCGACACCCTTCAAACCCCAGCGACTGCCGGACAGCACGCCGCTTTGCATCGCATAGGAGCGGTTGCCATTCATGTTGGTATTGAACGTCAGCCCTTCGTCGATAACACCATAAAGCGTCACGCTGCTTTGGGCGTGGGACATCGTGGACAGCGTCATGCAAGCCGCGCCGAGCGCAAGCGTCTTTTTCATGCAAGTCTCCTGACTGTACTGATAAGAATAGTTATGGCGAGAAGCCACGCGGTCAGCGCGCCACTTCGAGTCGACGGATCTTTCCGGTGATGAAGAGATAGGTGATCGCGCCGATCAACCCATGGGCCGCGACGAAGTACATCGCGCCGGTGAACGAGCCCGTCAGCTGCAACGCATAGCCGATGACGATCGGCGTGACGATGCCCGAGATGCTGCCGAACAGATTGAACAGGCCGCCCGCCATTCCGACGAGATGCGGCGGCGCGGTGTCCGAGACCACGGCCCAGTTCACGGCCGCAAGGCCCTTGCCGAAAATCGCGAGCGACATCAACGCAACCACCGTATAAGGTGAGGCGACGAAATTGCACAGCACGAGGCTCGACGCGAGCAGCATGCCAATCACGAACGGCGTCTTGCGCGCCACACTGACGCCAAGGCCGCGGCGCAACAGCAAATCCGACAGATAGCCGCCCGCGATGCCGCCGATGAATCCTGCCATCGCCGGCAGCGTCGCCAGAAAGCCGACTTCCACGATGTTCATCCCGCGTCCCTTCACCAGATAGATCGGGAACCACGTGATGAAGAAGTACTGCAGCGACGTCAGGCAATACTGGCTGAGGTACACTCCAAGCATGAGCCGGCTCTTCAGGAAGAAGCGCACCGCACTGAGATCGACATTACTGGTCTCGAGCGCCTTCTTCCCGTCCGTACCGAGGTTCGCACCGCCTTCGCGCAGATAGTCGAGCTCGGCGGCATTCGCGCGTGGATGCGTCTGCGGCTGATGCATCACCTTGAACCAGACCATCGCCAGCACGAGACCCAGTGCACCCATGATCCAGAACACGCTCGGCCAGCCGGCCTTGTGCACGAGAAAACCCATCAAGGGCACGAAGACGACGACCGCGATGTACTGCGCCGAGTTATAGATCGACGTCGCAAGGCCGCGCTCGCGGACCGGAAACCACGCCGCGACGATGTGGCTGTTCGCGGGCGACACCGGCGACTCGACCAGCCCCAGCAGAAAGCGCAGTACGAACAATCCGGCGATGGCGGCCGCCGTCGAAAGCGTACCGAGAAAGCCCTGCGCGACCGTACACAAGGACCACAATACGAGGCTGATGCCGTAGACCTTGATCGAATCGAAACGGTCGAGCAGCCAGCCCGCAGGCAGTTGCGCGAGCACGTAGGCCCATGCGAACGCCGAGAACACATAGCCGAGTGCGACCGGTCCGATGCCAAGATCCGCCGACATCGCGGAGCCGGTGATCGACAGATTCGCCCGGTCACCCAGATTGACCGCGCTGGCGATGACCAGCATCGCGAGCACCGCGTAACGCACGGAGGTGCGCTGCGTCGTCGCTACGCTTACGGCGACGCTTTCGCTTTTCATTTGCATGTCTCCTCTGTCTTCTCTTTAAGCGCGGCGTTCGGCGAGTCTCTTCTCCAGCCGGCTCGACAAGCGGTCCAGTTCCTGGATGTCGGCTGCGGAGAGCTTCGGGCCCGGTGTACGCATCGTGGCGGAACTGATCGCGCCGCGTCGGCGCATCATTTCCTTGCGTGCGCACACTCCCCAGAAGCCCATCGCCTCGTAGCGCAACAAAGGCAGATAGATGTCGAAGACGTCGTCGGCTTGATCGAACTTGCCCGCGGCGTGCAACGCATAGACTTCGGACAGCATCTCGGGATACGAGAAGCCGGCCATCGGGCCATCGGCGCCGCGGCCGAGTTCGAGCGGCAGATACATCGCGTTGTTGCCCGTCAGGATCGCAACGCGACGGCCGCCGCCGGCGCGCAGGCGAGAAATCTTGTTCAGGCAAGGAAGATCCTCTTCCTTCACCAGTTCGATCTCCTTGTGCGTATCGATGAGTGCGAGCATCGCCGGCACGGACATCGCCACCTTCGACGCGAAGGGAAAGTCCTGCAGCACCGTCGGCACGCCGACGTTCCGCCGGAACACTTCGGCAAAATAGCCGTGCAATTCCTCGTCGGTCTGGATGCCGGCGGGCGGGGCGATCATCACGCCTGCCGCGCCGAGGTCCATGACGCGCGCGGACAGGTCGGTGAGTTGCGCCAGGCTCGCGTTGCTTACGCCGACCACGCACGGCCGCGAACCCGCGCGCTTGATGAAACGCGACGCGACCTGCAAGGCCTCGTCCGCGTTCAGCTTGCCGGCTTCGCCACTCACGCCGAGCACGGTGAAGCCTTGCGCACCGTGCCGGATGTAGAAATCGACGAGCGTGTCGATGCTTTCAAGATCGACCTCGCCGCGCTCGTCGAAGGGCGTCTGCGTGACGATGAAAACTCCTTTTGAATCGCGCAACATGGGGAACTCCAGAGTTGAATTGCGTTGGCATCACGCCGATGCAGGCATCGGCAGATCGAGTGTGTTTGACCAGGTCTTCATGCGGGCGATGACGTCGTCAGTGAGCGAGACGCCATCGCGTATCTGTTCGCGACGCAGTGCGAGCGCGCGCTCGCCGGGCAGGCGCACCGGCGGCGCACCTTCGCGCACGCGGCTGGCGTGACAGGCATCGGCAAGCCAGGTGGTTTCGTCCAGGAACACATCCAGTCCGCCGAGCAGACGAGGATTCAGTACCTGGAGGAACACGCCTTGACCAAACTTGTCAGGCTTCGTGCGGCGGCCCGATCCCGGCAGCGCGAGCGTCAGCGCCTCGACGGCCAGGCCGAGGCCGAAGCCCTTGTAGCCGAACTCCACGCCGCCGAGCGGCAGCACCGTGCCGGGCGGCCTGGCCGTCAGGACATGGGGATCGTTCGTCGGCTTGCCTTCCGCATCGAGCAGCCATTCGCCGGGCAAGGTTTCGCCGCGCTGCGCGAAGGCCGTGAAGAACGTATTGCTGCCGAGCGATGTGCATTGATCGATGAGAATCGGATCGCCGCGCGTCGGGATGCCGTAGGCGATCGGGTTCGTCGTCAGCACTGCGTCCATGCCACCGAACGGCGCAACGGAAGCCACGCCCGCATTGGTCGCGGACAAGGTCACGAAGAAATTGCGTTCGACGAGCGGCAGCAGATAGCTTTGCAGGCAGCCGATATGCGAACACTCTGCAATCGTTGCTACCACCACGGCACGCGCCGTCGCGCGCGAGATGACCTCGTCGATCGCGCGATGCATCACCCACGCGCCCGGCAGGCGGTTCGCGTGCCATGAGAATGCGCTGTCGGTATCGGACAGGACGCGCACTTCGCCCTGGGTTGCGATCTGACCTGCCTGCAGGCGTTCGAGATAGGTCGCGAGCAGCCAGAGACCGTGGCTGCGATGTCCGAGCAACTCGGCATCGACCATTCTTGCCGCGACCTGATGCGCATGGTCAGCCAACATGCCGCAGCGCTGCAATGCCTGCGATGCGTACTGGGTCAGATCGTTAGGGGAATAAGTTGGCATGGCGTTCAATGAAGGTTCAGCGTGTCGGGGCAGTGATTTCCGCCCAGCACCAGCGCAATGTTGTCGAGTCCGCGCAGACCGAGATCGTTGCGCGTCTGCACGGTGGCCGACCCGCTGTGCGGCGTCATGAAGACTTGCGGCAGTTCGAGAAAGCGCCTGTCGAAGTGCGGTTCGCTGGCGAACACATCGAGTCCCGCAGCGGCGATGTGGCCGCTGCGCAGGCTGTCGATGAGCGCGTCTTCGTCGATCAGCGAACCACGCGCGGTGTTCACGACAATCGCGCCGCGCGGCAGCATCGAGAGTTGACGTCGGCCGATGAGCGGCGCCGCGCCCGGACTCGCGGGAAGATGCAGCGACAGAATCCGTGCATGCGGCAACATCTCGTCAAGCGAGTCGAAGTAGCGCGCGCCCTGCTCGATGTCCTGCGCAACGCGTCGGCGGCTGTGATACAGGATGCTCATGTCGAACGCACGGGCACGCTGCGCAACCGCCTGCCCGATGCGCCCCATCCCGACGATGCCGAGCGTGCTGCCTGTCACCCGATGCCCGAGCAGCTCGCTCAACCCGAGCGCACGGCCCCAGCCGTCCTGCATCACCTGCAGGTGTTCGCGGGCCCGCCGGCTGGCGGCGAGAATATGCAGCAAAGTAGCGTCGGCAGTGCATTCGGTCACGACCGGCGCATTCGTCACGACGATGCCCCGGGCTTCGGCCGCCTCGAGGTCGATGTGATCGAAACCGACGCTGGTCGTCGCCGCCACGCGCAGGCTCTGCGGCAGGCGCTCGATCAGCGCCCGATCCAGACGCAGCGCGCCCGAGAACAGCAAGCCTTGCGCTTCGTGGGCATGCGCCCGGTTCACCAGATCGTCGACCGACAGCGGTTCGTGCGGAACGACGGCGTCGAAGAGCGCCTTCGCACGTTCCTCGACGGCGGCCTGCATCGGCCGCGACAGAATGATTCGATGCTTCATGCCGCGACCGCCTCCGGCAACTTGAGCCGTTTCAGCTTGCCGACGATGAAGAGGTAGCTCAATGCACCGACCAGCGCATGCGTGCCGACGAAATACATCGCGCCCGTGAACGAGCCGGTGATCGCGAGGATGTAGCCGATGGCGATCGGCGTCACGATGCCTGCGATATTCCCTGCTACGCCGAACAGTCCGCCCGCGACGCCGACGATTTCAGGCGGCGCGGTATCGACGACGACGGCAAGCCCGATCTGCGCAAGACCTTTGCCGAACAAGGCAAGCGACATCAGCGCGACGATCACGGCGGTCGAATCCGTGAAGTTGCACAGCACGAGCAGACTCGCGAGCAACATGCCGGAGACGAACGGTATCTTGCGCGCGGCCGTCACGCTGCCGCCGCTCTTCAACACGCGATCGGAAATCCATCCGCCGAGCACGCTGCCGACGAAACCGCAGATCGCGGGCAGCGTCGCGACGAAACCGACGTGCAGCAAATCCATGCCCCGCCCCTTGACCAGGTAGATCGGGAACCACGTGATGAAGAAATACTGAAGCGACGTGATGCAATACTGGCCGAGATACACGCCCGCCATCATGCGACTCCTGAGCAGCACCTTGATCGAACCGGCGGGCGGCGGGACACGCTTCTTCTTGTTCGCTTCGATATCGATCATCGCGCCGTGCTCGCGCAGATAGTCGAGCTCTTCCTGCGTCACTTTGGAACTCTTGTCCGGCGCACGCATGACCGCGAACCAGAAGACCGAGAGCAACATGCCGAAGCCGCCCATGAACCAGAACACCCAGTGCCAGCTCAACGCGTGACTGAGCATGCCCATCACCGGGACGAACAGAACGACCGCGACGTATTGCGCCGAACTGAAGATCGAGGTCGCGAGTCCGCGTTCGCGCAGCGGAAACCACGCCGCGACGATGTAGTTGTTGGCCGGATAGATCGGCGCCTCGACAAGACCGACGAGAAAGCGGCATGCGAACAGCGCGCCGATGGCAAGCGTCACCGGCAGAAAGCCGACATAGCCCTGGAGAAACGTGAAGAACGACCAGAGAAAGAGCGCCGCACCATAGACCTTGATCGAGTTGAAGCGATCGAGCAGCCAGCCGCCCGGCAATTGCCCGATGACATAGGCCCACGCGAATGCCGAGAACACATAACCCATCGTGACGCTGCTCAGGCCGAGTTCCTTGGCCATCGGTGCGCCGGCAATCGAGAGGTTCGCGCGATCGCCGAGATTGACTGCGGTGACGAGCAGAATGAGCGCGAGCACGTAGTACCGCACGTAGCGGTGCCGCGCACGGACTGCGCTGAGGACAGCCTGCGTTGACATCGAATGTCTCCTGAGTGTCGGGCGGCCTTCATGCCGCCCGTCGGGTAAGCGGCCCGGGCGGGCCGCCCCTGCATCCGGCTGCTCGATGCAGCTCTTTTTGCAAGCGCCGTGCTTAGCGCTTGTTCAACTCGAAGACGTGATGCTGCTTCGTGTGACGCTTGATGTAGTCCCAGTCGTAGGTGACGCCCAGCCCCGGGCCGGTCGGCACCGGCACCGTGCCGTCGCGGTCGATGCAGTCGATCTGGTCGTTGTAGTCGCACGCATAGACCTGCGGAATGTTGTTCGCACAGTCCGGACCGACGAGGGCCACTTCGTAGTAGTTCGAGTTGCGGATCGCGCCCATCACGTGACGATGCGCCGGGCCGACCGCATGCACTTCGACATCGAGACCGAAGGCTTCCGCGAGACGCGCCGTCTTGATCGCGCCGGTGATGCCCATGTCGTATTCCGGATCGACACGCAGGAAGTCCGTGCCGCCCGCCATCAGGAAGTCCGCCTTGGGTTCGAGGCCGCGCACATGCTCGGTGATGAGCAGCGGCGTCTTGAGCATTTCACGCAGCTTCTTGTGCGAGAACGCGGACAGGCCGGCATCGCGATACGGATCTTCGAACCAGAAGTAGTGGGCTTCGTCACAGGCGCGGCCGACGTAGAGCGCATCGGCGAAGGTCTTCAGATCGCAGGCGCCGTCGTACATCAGGTCCATTTCGTTGCCCACGGCCTTGCGCGTCGCGAGAATCGCGGCGGCCTCTTCCTTCGGGTTACCGTCGAACCAGCCGTGAATCTTGTAGCCGCGATAGCCCATCTCGCGGCATCGCACGGCGAATTCGCCATACGCTTCGGGGCTGTCGAGACCTCCGTTGCGATCGCCGTGGAAGGTGCTCGCATAGGCCTTCAGACGCGAACGATATCCGCCGAGCAGGTTCGCGATCGACGTATTGAGTTGCTTGCCGACGAGGTCCCACAACGCGATGTCGACCGGGCCGTGGCCCATGTGATCGAAGTGATGCAGCTTGCGCTTGAACTCGTCGTAGAGCTCTTCGCGCATGGCGGGATCGCGGCCGAGCAAGTCCGGGGCAAGCATGATCGATTGGGCGAGCGCCGGGCGCGTGCCGCCCCACATCGCCACGTATTCGCCACGCGCGCCGTCGTCCGCTTCGATCACGACGGCGTACTTCTTCAGCTTCATCCTGCCGCCCTTCTTGTAGGCGACGTGGTTGTGCGTGTGCTCGGACGCGGCGGCGAGGTTCTCGACCTCGTATTCGAAGTCGAAAATCTCGACGCGGTTGATTTTGCTCATGAGAAGTCTCCGGTGTTCGGCGCGAGATAGCGCTATCCGATGTGCAAGATAGCGCTATCTCATCCGGATGACAAGCGGCTTTTTGCGTTACTTTTCGAGGTTGGGGTTTACGCGGAAGCGCGTCGCACGACAGAAAAGCCGACATCGACGACGCGTTCAGTCACGTCTTTCGATGCACGCTCGACGATGAGCCGCGCCGCTTCCTGCCCGATGATCTTGCCGTCGGCGCGGATCGTGGTGAGCGGGGGATCGGTGTCCGGCGCGAAGTTCATGTCGCCGTAACCCATCACGGCGAGCTGTTCCGGCACGTCGATGCCGCGCGCTTTCGCTTCCGTCAGCACGCCGAGCGCGACCATGTCGGAGGTGCAGAATACGGCGTCGAGGGACGCGGGCCGCGACAGCAAGTCGGCGAGCGCGCGGCGCCCTTCGCCGAGTGTGCTCGGCGCGGGAATCAGGACGGATTCGACGCGTGCCTTCTTGTCGTGTTCGCGTATGGCGGCTATGAAACCTTGTGCGCGCATGGCTGCGCGGTCATCGTTCGCGCTGATGATGGCGATATGGCGCCGCCCTTCGCCGATCAGGAATTCGGCGGCCCCGCGACCCACGGCGGTCTGCGAGAAACCGACGAGCATGTCGAGCGGCTCCGGGGGCATGTCCCAGGTTTCGATGACCGGAATGCCGGATACGAGCAGCCGCTTGCGCCCTTCCTTCGAGCGCACGGCGCCCACCGTGACGATCGCGTCGGGACGGCGTGCGATCAGCGTATCCAGCAATGCGGGCTCGAGTTGATGGCCGTAGTCGCTCTCGCCGAGAATGACCTGATAACCCTTCTTCGCCAGCGCGCTTCGCAGGGCCTGCACGAACTCGAGATAGATCGTCGATGCGATGCTCGGCACGATGACCGCCACCAGCAGACTGCGCGCCGATGCAAGGGCCCCGGCGAGCAGATTCGGCACATAGCCCGTTTCGATCACGGCGAGGCGTACACGCTCGACCATTTCCGGATTGACGGTTTCCGGCGAATTCAATGCTCGCGAGGCCGTCATCGGCGCCACACCCGCTGCCCGGGCGACATCGGCCAGCGTCACGCGTCCGCTGCCTCTGCGCGCGCGACGCTTGACCAATGAAGAAGGGTTGTCGACTGACAAAACGCGTTCCCTCGAGACTTGCGAGTAACAATGCTCGTGCTTCGACGAGCTCCACAGGCGAAGTATGCCCGAAGGGCTGGGCTGCATGGCGTTTGAGAGGAGCTGGAGCTGTGGCGCGTTGGGGTGGCGTGCTCCAGTTGGAGTTGACTAAGCCCCGCTGCCTGCTGCCTCCTGCTTGCGCATCGGCATGGCGTCGATGGTCTTGAACAACTCACGGGATTCGATCGGCTCGTGCGAGTCCAGCTTTACGCCGCCGTCCTTGCCGACGAGAAGCACGCGAAACGTGCCGGCCTTGACGCCGTATCGTTGACGTAGAGCGCTGGCGGAATCGCCGACGCCTTGCACGTCATTCCCGATCACTTCGATCACCAGGAGGTCGCGCTCTGGGAAGCCCTTGCTTCCCTTGATGGTCGCGCGCTGTTTCGACAGTGCTGCGGAATCTGCGTTACCGGCGAAGATGATGAGCAAGCGCTTTTGCCACGAGTACTGTTCTACGGTCGTGGGGGCTGTGCTTTCTCCAGCGCTTGAGAGTGTGGTCATTCCCATCAGCATCGTTCCCATCATGCCTGCAAGTACTAGATACCGGTGCATTGGCATACCCCTCAGACAAGGTTCAAGGAGGCCAGATACGACATGGCGCTCCGGGTTTCTATGTTCAGCATACCGCTACCCGTTGGCTTCGGTTGGGGCTTGATGGGTGTCTTGAGACTCTGTGCGCTTGGACAGGGGATCGTCGGCGCTGGTCTACCCCGATTCCGGTCGCGGTCGAGACGCTGCCGCCGTTTGTATGGATACAGGCCGCGCCGGGCAGCAGCGATGGCATCGGCTGATACTTGAGGTCGAACTCCGCGCTGTTGAACGTCGCATTGGCGCCGTACCCAGCGGGATTCCGACCCCTCGACGTATCGCCGAGTCCCTGGAACGCGATGTTCGTTGCGACGAATGTCGCTGCACCCATGTGGTTTGCCGCACCGGTGCTTCTTTAGATGAGCGGCCGTTTCCGACCCACATGAGACATCCGCGCTTCCGCATAGCGGCCGCTCAACTCAACTAATGTAATCCGAATGGATTTCGAATCTCAGGTGGCTTACGCGGTCGGACCTGGCTGCTCAACGTTGAGAGCCGGAAACACCTTGCGCCCTTCTGTGGCGGCAAAACGAAGCAAGGCGAATCGAACTATGCGCTCCAACCCGATAAAGGTCGGCGCCGTCGCCAAAGTTTTAGCGAAATCTTTGTTTGAAACCACTGGCTTGCCGTGTTGAATTTCCGCTCTTTGCGTTCCCCGCGGCGCAATCCAAGTACCAAAATGAATACCTGTATGAACGAATTGACTTCGCAGATCGTAGGCCGCCGCTATACGCTGCTCGAAAGTGTCGAAACTTAGAGCGAAGAACGCTTGCGACGACTCGGAATTGACGAAAAAGTCGGCCGTTACCAATTCCGTAAACGCCTTTACAAACCTCCGCTGCATTTGGAGCAGCCTTCCTCTGATAGTCTTCACAATCTTGTCGCCGTTCGGCAACCCAGAATCGATGGCGATCAAAGCGCTTTTCATGGACTCATCAAGCAAGTCATCGTGGTCCCGCTCAAAATAGCTCGCCAGGATTTCTCCGGCCGTGATCAAATGAAGATAGGCAACCTCAGGGTCGCTTTCGCAAGCCCTCAATGACCGGCTGTAAAAAGAGCATGCGGTCTCGAACGTTTGTGAGAAGCGCTCATTCGCGCGTGCATGGGTGAAGAACGTAACGACCTGAGCCACCTCTCTGATGTCGAGATCGACCGGCGAGTTGGCGCGTATGCGGTGAGAGTTATGTGGCAGGTCTGGATCGGAAATTAAGGCAAATATGGTGCTGTCTGGCAATGAGAAGTGCCCATTGCTTTCAATGACTCCATGACTATCGAACCTTTTCCCATAGAGCACGCTCATCAGAGATGCCATTGATTCCCCGATCTGGCTGTAGTCTGGAAGAACAATGCCGGCCGACTTTTCCATGGGAGGACTTTCAAAGCACAGCACAAAGGCGTTCCTAGAAAGAGGCCCTTCTGCCATCCTTATTGCTCCGGCTCGGTCACGGAAGCCGGGCCAAGCTTGCGTCAGCAAAACTCCAGGTTGTTCATATTCGCCTATGAAGCGGCAAGTGCTTGATAGCAGAAGTTTTTGAACCGTCTCTCGAGGGCGCAACGGTTCTTTCGCTGCATTTGGCGCGTCTGACATAGGGTTCGGAGGGCTCGCGTTTGTACCTGTGATCGATTGTCAGCTATCTAGGCGCCCATGTCGAATGATCGCGGTTGGCGGCGAACCCAGTTCAATGACGTAACGCGCTGCTTCAAGTGCCTTCCTCGGGCGTTACTGCTATGACGCCTACCGGCGCATAAGGTCCCGCCGATGGGCGTGCCTCATCAGGGCGTACGCGATCCATGATATCTCGAGCTTCATGCACGAACCGCGCTGCTTGAGACGCAACGGTGAGTATGTCAGCCGCAACCTTGATGCGTTCTTCTCCCTGTCCTTCAAGTACGAGCAGTGGTTGGTTACTTTCAATCACCTCCTTTAAAGCCTGGATGCATCCTTGAGCCGCTGCAAGCTTATGTGCGCAGTATCCAGGTAAGGGGGTGAGAGCCGCTAGCTGTTCAAGATCAAGGTTAAAAGAAATCTCCTGCGCATACTTCATCGCTCTTGTATAGTCTGCAACACCGATGTCGGTCACGCTGGCGGCCAGGAATGTCTCTTCAACATTCCGCAAGCGCCTACATAGGCTACCCAAGCGCGGCGTTATCGCACATGCCCCAAGAAGTGCCCGTTTTTCTTCCTCTCTCCTGCGTCGGCTTCTGTCTACTGCCGCAACACCCAACGCGACAATAACAGCTGCCAATGTACCTAGCGAACTGAGGCCAGGCCATATGTCACGCGCCGCGACGCCCTTTACAGTCTGAATCAGAAACACCACGACGGAGATCGTCACTGCGACCACCGCCGCGCTTCCCAAAAGAGTTTCATACAAGGTGTACGTCGACCTGACGTTGCTTCTCTCAGTCATTGTCAGCTCCTTGACTGATGTACCGGAGACGGGAAGTTCGCAATTTCGTTGCATGACACGGGAATTGTCGACGATCAACGGACATATGTCGAATGTCCCATACTCGCCGAACCCAGCCCGCTGCGGGCAGCGCAAGTTGATCCTTTGCCGCCGGTCGAACCGCAGTGGTGCAACGGTAAAAATCAGAGTAGAGCAGCCGCTGGATTGACGAACCTACCGCTTTCCGATCGCCCCACCGAGCAGCCCAGTCAAATCGATCCCATTCTTCGCTGCGTCCAGTTGCTCGTCCGGCACCGGTCCCTCGCGCTCCGGATCGACGAGTGCCTGGTTCAGATCGACATACGGACGCATCCGATTCTCGTAGGCCGCAAACGCCGCCGCAAGATCCGACCCGTTGCGCACGAGCTCATGCACGAGCACGAACGCGCCGACGAGCGCCAGGCTCGTGCCCTGCCCTGAAAACGGCGATGCACAATGCGCCGCATCGCCGATCAGCACGACACGGCTCTTCGACCACGCAGGCATGTGAATCTGCGCGAGTTCGTTGTAGTAAAACTGATCCGTGCTCTTCATTGCATCGATGAAGCGGGGAAACTCGCCTTTCAGATGCGCGCAGCTCTCGGACACGATGCGCTTCTGCCCTTCGACATCGTTTCGGGACAAGGGCGGTTCAGGCGCGGCGAAGCCCGCACCGATGCGCAACTCGCGCTTGTCGCGGCTCGGATAAATGATGTACCCAAAATCGGCGACGCGATGCCCGATCTGCCAGTCGTCGAGCGCAATGAAGTTGGGCGTCGAGAACAGTGCGAGGACGACGCCCAGTGGAAAAACAGACGCCGCCTCGTTGTTGAACACCTGCTTGCGAACATTCGAGTAGATGCCGTCCGCACCGATCAAGAGGTCGAACGATCTGTCGCCGCCGCTTTCAAACACGACGCTGACACTGTCCTCACGCGGGGAGATTGAACGAATACTCTCGCCATAAAGAAATTCGACCTTCGCGCTCAATGCCTTCATCAGCAATTCACAAAGGTCGTCGCGAAAGATCTCGATGTCGGTGCTGTCGAGACGGCCCGCGCTGTAGGTACGTTCTTCCGTCCGATGTATCTCGTTCCCATCGGCATCGAGCATCGACATGCCTTTGAGCTGCGTGCGCAACGCCCTTGCATCGTCGAGCAAGCCCATTGCTTGCATGACATCCAGCGCGACGCCGCGAATATCGACAGCCTGACCGCCGCGCCGGAATTTGCCGGAACGTTCGACGAGCGTCACATCGTACCCGGCACGGTCCAGCCAGAAGGCAGCAGCCAGGCCAGCGACGCCGGCGCCTGAAATCAGAACGTTTCGAGTCATCGCACATCTCCTCGCTGTCGGTCTTGCCGGCGATTCTAGCGCAATCGGTCAGCGTGCCATGCGCCATTCGCGTAAGCGCTTCTATTCAAAACCCGACCTTCGTTGTACCCTTGTGACCCTCTCCGCGGGCCGAGGCGATACAGACAATTCAAATGGACATCAACCGCCTGGACCTCAATCTCCTCAAGATTTTCGACGCTGTTTATCGCCTGCGTAACCTGTCGGAAGTCGCCAAGGAAGTCCATCTCAGTCAGCCGGCGGTGAGTCATGCGCTCGGGCGGCTGCGCGAGGCCATCGGCGACCGCTTGTTCATCAGGACGTCCGCCGGACTCGAGCCGACGGCGCGCTGCGAGCGCCTCGCGGAACCGATACGCTCCGCGCTAGCGACCATTCAGGATTCCCTGCTGGACTCGATCGAATTCCTGCCCGAAGAATGCACGCGCGAATTCCGCCTGCTGCTGTCGGATGTGGGCGAGATCCTGTTCATTCCTCGGCTGCTCAGCCGCCTCAACGAGATTGCGCCGAAGGTGAAGCTCGCGATCTTCCAGGCGCCGCGTTCGAGCTATGAGCAGATGCTGGTGGGACGCGAAGTGGATCTGGTGGTGGGTCACCTCAACATGACCCGGCAGACCATTCGACATGCCCATGTGTTTCGCGATCAATGCGTGGTGGTGACGCGCAAGCGGGAACGTGCCGGCAGCGCCCCCCATGCGCTGACGCTCGATGAATTCCAGTCGGGTTCGCATGTCGCCATCAAACAACTGGACGACCCGGTCGAGTCCGCGTTCGAGGATCTCAACATCCGGCGCACGGTAGTCATGCGCATGCCGAACTACTTCGCCTTGCCGAGCGTCATCGCGCAGTCCGACCTGCTCACCACCGTGCCGTCACGCGTCGCCGCGCACTTCCAGCGCAGCATGTCGCTCGATGTCTATGACGTGCCCTTCCCCTGCCCGTTCTTCGATGTCCGCATGTACTGGCATACGCGCTTCGACACCGATCCCGCTCACGCGTGGCTGCGCGAGACCTTTCTTTCCCTGTTCAAGTCGGACGAGCAATCGGTGGCGGCGCTGACGGCGCGATGATGGTTACCTGAAGGCGATCGTCATAATCCGCCGCGCACATCCATCAGGCAGCCCGTCACGTAGGAAGCAGCGGGCGATGCTAGCCACACCACGGCTTCCGCGACTTCATCCGCCGTCCCCATGCGTCCCATAGGAATCATGCTCGCAAAGCGCGCCAGCGAATCGGCCGTGCGCTGCTCGTGCAATTCCGTGTCGATGACGCCGGGCCGTACGGCGTTGACGCGAATGCCTTCCTGCGCCAGTTCCTTCGACAAGCCGATGGTCATCGTATCCATTGCGCCCTTGGTCGCCGCATAGTGGACCCATACGTTGGGCGCACCCAGCACCGACGCACCGGAAGACATGTTGACGATGACGCCGCCCGCGCCGCCTCGCGCCGTCGACATGCGCCGCACCGCCTCGCGCGTGGCGATGAAGGCGCCGATCACGTTGATGCTGAACAGCTTGGAAAGGTTGTCGCTGGCGAGATCCGCCACGCGAGACATGCCGCCCGTGATGCCCGCGTTGTTCACCAGCACGCCGATGCGGCCCAGTTGGTCGATCTGCCGAAACGCTTCGAGCAGCGCGTGCTCGTCGCCCATGTCCGCGCGGATCGCCCATGCCTTGCCTGCGTTTGCTTCGATCTCGTCGACGACACCTTGCGCAGCGAGCGCGTCGTCCTTATAAAGAATCACAACGGGATGCGTCATCGCGGCGCGACGCGCAATGACCGCGCCGATGCCGCGGCTGCCGCCCGTGATCACGAACAGGGGTTTATCGCTCATCCAGCTTCCTTTCCAGTCTGATAGAGGTCTAGTAAGCGCCGTCGCTCGGATGAGACGCGCTCTTCGCGGCAAGAGCCGTCGCGCTGAAACTTCGCGCAAGCTCAGTCGCCGCGCGCACCAGCAAGGTCGTGTCGACACCGACGGCTACGAACTGCGCGCCGGCCTCAAGATAGTCATGCGCGAGCTTGCGATCCGTCACGAGAACGCCCGCCGCCTTGCCAGCGCTTCGCACCACCGCGATGCCCTCGATGATCGCCGCTCGCACATCGGGGTGATTGGCCTGTCCGCGCAAACCCATGTCCGCGGACAAGTCGGACGGGCCGAAGAACACGCCGTCGACGCCGTCGGTCGATGCGATCTCGTGCAGGTTGCCCATGGCTTGCCGCGTCTCGGCCTGAACCAGCAAGGCAACCTCGCCGTTGGCCTGATTCAGATAGTCGTCGATCTGGTTCCAGCGCGACGCCCGCGCCAGCGCTGCCCCAAGCCCTCGTACGCCCTCGGGCGGATAGCGCATGGCCTGCACCATCAGGCGCGCTTCTTCGGCGGTGTTGACCATCGGAATGAGCAGCGTCTGCGCCCCGATGTCCAGGTACTGCTTGACGAGCGCCACATCGGCACGCACAGGACGGACCACCGCGTGCGACGAATACGGCTCGATCGCACGAAGCTGGTCCAGCGTCGTCCGCACATCGTTGGGCGCGTGCTCGTTGTCGAGCAGGAGCCAGTCGAAGCCGGTCGCGGCGAGCAACTCGGCGGCATTGGCGTCGGCGAGTCCCACCCACAGCCCGATCTGCCGCTCTCCCGCATGCAGCGCCCGTCGAAATGAATTCTGCCGAATCTGCATTGCACGTCCTCAATGGAAGCGGAACGAGATCGCGCCGAGCGGACCATAGTCGACATGGAAGCTGTCGCCGAATGCCGCGAAGCACGGCCGCGTGAACGAGCCCGCCAGCACGATGTCGCCCGCCTCGATCTGCTCGTCGTAGGGCGCGATCTTGTTCGCGAGCCACGCCACGCCGTTAGCCGGATGATTCAGTACGCCGGCCGCGAGCCCGGTCTCCTCGATGACGCCGTTCTTGTAGAGCATCGCGCCGATCCAGCGCAAATCCACTTCCAGCGGGTTCATCGGCCGTCCGCCGAGAACGATGCCTGCGTTCGCCGCGAAGTCGCTGATGGTGTCGCAGACCCGGCGCATGGCGCCCGTTTCGCTGTCGCGCTGTTCGATGCGCGCGTCGATGATCTCGATGGCCGGGACCACATAGCTCGCCGCGGACAGTACATCGAACATCGTGATGCCCGGGCCCTTGAGCGGACGGTTCATGACGAAGGCCAGCTCCACTTCGACGCGTGGCGCGATGAAGCGATCGAACGGGATATCGCCGCCGCCCTCGAAGAACATGTCGTCCATCAGGGGCGCAAAATCAGGCTCGGTAATCTGGCTTGCCTGCTGCATCGCGCGCGACGTCAGGCCAATCTTTCGTCCCTTGATCTTGCGGCCGTCCGCGACTTCGAGCGCGACCCACGCACGCTGGATCGCATAGCCGTCGTCGACGGTCATCTGCGGATACTGCTTCGTGAAATGCGGCAACTGGACGCGCGTCTTGCGCGCCTCATACAACTGGCGAGCGAGTTGCGCGATGGTGTCTTGCGGAAGCATGAATCGACCTTTTCCTTGTGGCTGGCGGATGGAGATTGCATTGGACCGTCATGAATCAGCCGGCCATGCGCGGACCGACATAACCCGTCTGCCCGGCTTCAGACCCGAGGTTCAGAATGGGGCCGTCCATGCGCTCCTGCCAGATCAGCGATTCCATACCGATGTGCAGCGGATGATCCTGGATCGTGAGAATGAAGGTCGCCTCTTCGTCGTAGTAGTGCGCATGCTCCGACCACGACGGTCCCGAGAGCAGCAGGTCGCCCGCCTTCCATGGAATCTCGACACCATCGACGATGCTTCTTCCGTGCCCCGTGAAGTGATAGTTGATCGCGACCGAGCTGTGCTTATGTCCGCGTCCGACCTTGCGTGCCGGCTTTCCCACGGGATGCGAGAAGATCGTGGCGAAGAACGAGTGCGTCGTACCGTTGCGGCGTTCCGTGGCCGGGTTATAGAGAAGAATGATGTTGCGCTTCGCATCGCCGTTTT
This sequence comes from Caballeronia sp. LZ034LL, assembly GCF_031451215.1. Classification (NCBI taxonomy): domain Bacteria; kingdom Pseudomonadati; phylum Pseudomonadota; class Betaproteobacteria; order Burkholderiales; family Burkholderiaceae; genus Caballeronia; species Caballeronia sp. LZ034LL. The sequence goes on along the minus strand of NZ_JARUXR010000002.1, from coordinate 280,472 downwards.
CCATCGTCAGCATGTCGGCGACGGCTTCCCACGGCCACACGAGCGGCCGGTTGCGCACCACTTCGATATCCGTCAGGAATTCATAACCACGCAGCCGCGCGCCTGCATCGGAGATCTGCCGGTCAGGCGCGTTGTTGCGGTTATAGCTGTGGTCGAGTCCGGTCGTGGAGGTCTCGACATTGCGTTCGGCGACCGAATCGGCATAGTTGATCCAGTGCACGGCGAGCTTGCGCAACAAGGGCGCGTTGGAATACGTGAGACGCACCCAGGGCTCGTCGCCGGTGTTCTTGTGCGAATACGCCTGCATCGAAGGGATGGTGAGCGTTCCCCACTTGCTCAACTGATGCGCCTCCGTCCCCACTCTGACGCTACCCGAGCCACGGATGCAGAACTCGATCTGATTGGAATTGCGCATCAGCGCACGCGTCTCTTCGCCGGGATTGACGACGCTGATGGTGACGTCGATGCCGGGCGCGAAGCCCATCGAGCCATCCGTGCACGACGGATGAACGATCAACGCCGCACGCCGGCCGTCCTCGGGCAGCGGCATCTCGCTCAAGCGGCTGATCTCGCGCTCGATCTCCTCGCGCGGGACCAGCAACGGTTGCCAGGGTGTGATGGGCGCCGGTGCGGCTGCGCTGCCGTCCAGCATCGTGAATGTGGGTTCGCTCATGGTGTCCTCCGATATGCCTGAACTTGTTGTGAGGTGGGAGCCGGTCAGTTCCTGGACCAGCGGATCGGCGCAGGACCGCTGAGCGGCAGACGGATCTCCGCGCCGTGTCCCGTCACTGCGCGCTCATAGGCGAGCTTGGCGACCGCCAGATCCGAAATACCCATGCCCATGGCCTTGAAGAGCGTGATATCGCCGTCACGCTTCTTGTCGAGTCCGTGTCGAATGACATCGGGCAAGGTCTGAACATGTGCCCAGCCTTCATTCGCGGAGCCGAAGAAGTCGATGAATTCGCGGGATGCCTTTTGTGTGTTGACGAGGTTATCGACCACGATCGCGCCGGCACGCTCGAACACATCGGGAAAGAACTCCGCGTTGTGCGGCAGGATCGCGCCAACCGCATTCAGGTGCGCATTCGGCGCCAGCAAACGGGCGTTGAAGAAAGGCTGCGTCGCGCGCGTGACCAGCGTCACGATCTCGGCGCCGTCGACGGCATCTTCGAGCGACGTTGCCTCGACGACCTGCACCGAACCGAGACTGGTTGCCACCTTCTCGAAGAACGCGTGACGCTTCTCGGCGGTAGGACTCCAGATGCGCAGGCGCTTGAGCGGCCGCACCGCGTTGACGGCGAAGATCTGCGCGAGCGCCTGACGTCCGCTGCCGATGATCGCCATGTCGCTCGCGTGCCTGTCGGCCATCCAGCGCGTGCCGACAGCGGTCATCGCAGAGGTCCGGATCTGGCCGAGCGTGTTTGCTTCGAGCATGGCGAGCAGCCGGCCGTTTTCGGTGCTGAACAACGAGAACACCGCTTTCGCGCCGGCGGCGGTATGCACCCATGTCTTGAAGCCGCACACGCCCTCGCGCAGCGACGCGGAGCCGAGCGCATGCATGGAACCGCCATCGCCGATATCGCCGATTGCCTTGGGCACGTTGAACGCCGTGTCGTTCGCGATCTCGCCGAGGCTGTTCTCCAGCGCATCGATGGCGTCGTCGAGCGGCACCAGCTTCGATACATCGGATTCAGTGATCCAGATTGCTTCTTGTGTCATCAGTTATCCTTCCAAATGTGAATGGAGTGTGGGGCGATCGTGGTCGCTGCCGGCTACATCGAATCGGATGAATGGAAGATGACGCTCGCTCGACTTGCTCGCGATCAGCCAACGCTCGCCATCGAAGACCAGCGTATCGATGCAGCGCCGCACTGCCGAGGGTGTCATCGACGGCGTTTCGCTTGCGTCCGTGCGTTGCGCTTCGAAGGCCATCAGGAAGAAGCGCACTTCGGCATGGGTACAGTCCACCTGCGACACCAGCGGATTGCAGACCGCATGGAACGTTCTCCGGCTCTCCGGACGCGCGGCAAGCGCCCGGGCGATGCTTTCGCGGCCACGCAGTGCCTCGCCGTTCCGATGCCACACGCCATCCGGCGCGAACAACGACACCGCCAGCTCGTGGGTACGCTCGTCGAGACAGCGGAAGAAGGTGAAGACGGTTTCGGTGCAGGCCATCGACGCTGCAAGCGTTGCTTCATCCGACATGCGTCCTCCGCTCGTTGGTCACCGTATTGGCAAGCGTGCCGATGCTCGACACGTCAACCTCGAACACATCGCCTTCCCGCAGATAGCGCGGCGGCTTACGCGTCATGCCGACGCCCTCGGGCGTGCCGGTGGCGATGACATCGCCGGCATCGAGGGTCGTGAACGAACTGAGGTAGGCGATCAACTGCGGCACGCTGAAGATCAGATCATCCGTTCCGGAGCGCTGCACTTCTTCGCCGTTGAGCCGGCCAGTCAGCACAAGCCGGCCTGGATCGGGCACTTCATCGGCGGTGACGATCCACGGACCCAGCGCACCCGAACGCTCGAAGTTCTTGCCTGGCGTTGCCTGCGTGTTGTGCTGCTGGAAATCCCGCACCGAGTTCTCGGCCATGCACGTATAACCGGCAACGTATTCGAGCGCGTGCTCGACGCTCACATGCCGCGCAGGCTTGCCGATGACAACCGCCAGTTCCGCTTCGTAGTCGAAGCAATCGGAATTGAACGGCCTAACTACCGGCTCGCCATGTCCGACCAGCGAATTGGCGAAACGAACGAAGATGGACGGATACTCGGGAAAGGCACGCTTCATTTCCACCAGATGCGCGCGATAGTTCAAGCCCGCGCATATGATCTTCGCATCGCGCCCGACGGGCGGCAGAAGCCTCACGGCGGAGAGCGGCACGGTCTCGCCAGCGGCGCCGGAGCGCGCCCGTGCGACGGCCTGTTCGAACGTGTCGGCACCGTCGATCGACGTCACCTGGTCTTCACTCAGAACGCCCCATCGCTGGCGACTTGCGTGCTCAAAACGAACAATTTTCATCTCGCACTTCCCATTCAAGAATTCACTTGCGTGTCGAAACCATGCGTCGCGACGCGGGGATCAACGCGGATACCGGTACGGGCCGATCAAGGTGATCGCGAATGCACTGACGACGCATGCAGCCGACGCGAACATCATCACGGGCGTATAGCTTTGCAGGCGATCGAAAGCGATGCCGAAGAGAATCGGTCCGCCCAGCGTGCCGAGACAGAACAGCGAAATCATCACGCCGTACACGGAGCCGAACGACCTCAGACCGAAGTAGCGCTTCACCAGGAAGGGCATCAGATCGCCTTCCGCGCCCACGAGCATGCCGGTCAGTGCCGCGCCCGTTGCCAGCAACGCATAGGACGGGTTGTGCGACGAGGTCGCGAGGATCAGCCCGCCGACAGCGCCCAGCAGGAACGCGCCACAGGCCACCACGCGAGCCGGAACGATGTCCAGCAGCACGCCCGCACCGAAGCGGCCGATGGTGAGACCGATCGCCGAGAACGCCGCGCCGGCCACGGCCTGGTTCGCCGACAAGCCCTTGTCGGTCAGCAGCGCGGGAATATGCACGATGCTGCCCAACCCGACCGCCGCCACAATCGCGATGCTGATGCTGATGACCCAGAAGCGCGGCTCTGCCAGCGACTCGCGCAGCGAGTTCGACGGTCCGTGCTTGCCGCCGCGGGAGGCTGCGGGGATCGGCAGCGTCGCCTGACGGTCGACGCGCAGCAGCAACAGCGCGGCCACACCCATCACTGCCGCGAGCACGCCGAGCACGGCATAGGCTTGCTCCCAGCCGTAGCGGGTCATCGCCCAGCGCGCGACCCAGGGCGCCGACGCCGCACCGATTCCCGCGCCGATCGATGCAACGCCGAACGCAAAGCCCGTCCGGCGCTCGAACGAACGCGCCAGGATCGGCAGATAGCCGACCGGCGATGTCGCGACGCCGAGCAGCCCGATCACGAAGGTCTTGAAGCCGATCAACAGCGGCGTCGCAGGGCCGACGCAGATCAGGAGGAAACTCGCCACGAACAGCGCGAGCGACCACGCGATCACGCGATAGGCGCCGTAGCGGTCCATCAGCTTGCCGGCGATCGGTGCGCCCAGCGCAAGTCCGAGCGATGCCATGGCAAGACAGGTGGACGCGACCGCACGGCCGGAGCCGAGCGATGACGCGATCGGCAGCAAAAAGACGCCCGTCGTGCCGGCGAACAGCGAGGTGTAACCGCCTGCCAGTCCCAGCGACGTCGCGAGCAGCAGAATGGCGCTGCGCATGACAGAGTGCCGGGTTTCACTCGAAGATGCGGCAATCGGCTCAGAAAGGGCCGTGTGCGAGCCTTCCATCGTGGTGTCTCCTGGATTGGATCTGGATTTTTTATGAATGAAATCTAGCGGATCTGCGCGGGCGTTGACACTGAAACCTGTGCATTCGCCAAGTGCACGCGCTGCATCGAGCTTAGAAGCGATGCGCGATGTCGGCCCGCACGGCGGTCTGGGCATGGGTCGCGGACGGACTCAGACCGGAGATCGAGGCGACCGCGGCGTTGCCGGTCGAATCGATTCCGCTTGCGCGTTGATAGACGGCGGTGGTGTAGATCGTGGTGCGTTTGGACAGCGCATAGCTGGCTCCCAGACCGAGCTGGCGATACCAGGCGCCGTCGTGCCCGCCCACCGATGCCGAGCGTGTCAGGCTTGTCATCACCCCGGCGAGCAGCGCTGCCGAGAACTGGTAGCGCAGGTTCAGTTCGACCGTATTGATGGCCGCCGTGCCCGTGTATCCGAGCGGATTGGGCCCGGATGTCGCGACATCGCCGAGACCGGTGTAACGGACATTGGTGTAGATGACGCCTGCGGTCGCCGCCTGCCACGTGACGGATGCGCCGGCCCCGAAGAGATCGAACGCATTGGCCGATGCATAGCCCGCATACAACGGATTGCTCTCGGGCGTCGTCGCACTGCCGAGCGAGCCGAGATTGTTTGCACCGACACCCGCACCGTTTGGATTCGCGCCATAGAAGGCGACGTTCGGATTGCGCACGGAGAGCCAGGCAGTACCGGCACGCAGCGCTCCGCCGTCGTAGGCAGCGCCGAGCGACCAGGCCGAGTTGCGCGCATTCGATCCTGCTGCGCCGCCCACGCTGTACAGCGCTTCCGCCGTGATGCCTCCGATTTTCGGCATCACGTATTTGATGCTGTTGTTCAGCCGACGCGTGCTCAACAGGTTGTCGATGTCGCCTGGATGCGTGGCCGCATAGCCGCCGAACTGCCATGCGGCGGAGAACGGTGCAACGATGTCGAGATGCGGATCATATTGCCGGCCGAGTGCGACCCGGCCCAGTCCCGACTCGATGCCCACGAAGGCCTGCCGGCCGAACTCACTGCCGCCTTGCGCGAGGGCGCCGTTGTTCAACGTGAAGCCGCTCTCGAGCGTGAAGATGGCTCGCAAGCCGCCGCCGAGTTCTTCGGCGCCGCGAATGCCCCAGCGACTTCCGCTCAGACCGAACGCGCCGTCGGTCATGGCGAGCTGGTTTCCGCCGCCGACCGGACGACCCTTGACTACGGCTCGCTGCGAGCCGACGGCATAACTGATGCCGACATCCAGAAGACCATACAGCGTGACGCTCGATTGTGCGTAGGCGGGAACTGTGAGCACGCCAGGGACGAGTGCCAATAGCACGTACCTTTTCATCCAATCTCCTCCGAGTTATTTTTTATATGCTTCGCTTCAGTGGAAGCGTGTCCTTTTGTGCTTTTTGTTTTAAGGCTGCAAGCGCGATCGGACGCTGCGAATCTATCGGATGACAGATGCATCCGAAACTGAAACCTGCGCATGAGAGACATGCATGAGGCGAATTGGGGGTGCTTTGGTTGGAGATAGGGCGAGGTTCGCTACATGCCCTGGGTGAGGCTGAATGTTGGCGGCGACGAGGGCAATAGGTGGCTGACGGTCCTTGTGCGCCTTGGGCCACAATGACCATCCGTCGCCGCCTGACGCGATTGCAAGTGGCCTTACGCTTGTCCGTCGATCAGGCCGAGCCTGAGGAAGCTCTCTGCACTCGCGATGATGGCTTCCTCGCTCGAACGCGGCCTCCAGCCGAGCAGGCGTATGGCCTTGGCGCTCGTTGCATTCATGTCGATGCCGAGCAAGGGCGCGACCGACTTCATGCCGGGATGCTTGCGGACTTCCTCGTCCGGCCAGACGTTGGTCGGCACTTTGTCCGCCACTGCGCCGAGCCTGTCGCGCAGCACGCTTGCGACCTCGATCATCCGCAGGCTCGCGCCCGCCGTCGCGAGGAAGCGCTCGCCATTGGCGGCGGGATGGATCATCGACAGCAGATGCAGATCGGCGACGTCGCGGACATCGACGAAGCATGAGTTGATGTTCACGCATCCGGGCTGCCCGTCCAGCAGGCTCTTGATGATTCGCGTGGAATGCGAAAAATCCGCGCCCAGTACCGGGCCGAGCACTGCAACGGGATTCACCGCCGACAACTCCAGCCCGCCGCCCTCGCGCGCGATGAAGTCCCACGCGGCACGCTCCGACAGTGTCTTCGACTTCTGATACGGCGCGACATCGCCCGTCAGATCGCTCCAGTCTGTTTCATCGAAGGGACGCCGGTATTCGGGCGGATGCCCCACGCCGATCGCACCGAACGCGGACGTCAGCACTACCCGCTTCACGCCCGCATCGCGCGCGGCGCGCAGCACGCGCAGGTTGCCTTCGACGGCGGGCCGGATCCAGTCGTCTTCAGTGATCAGATCGCCCGACGGCGTCGGCGATGCGCCGTGCATCACGTAGACACAACCCGACATCGCGTCACGCCAGCCGGCGTCGTTCGAAAGATCGGCCTCGACGAATGACAGACGCTCGTCCGCCACGTTGCCGCCGACACGCAACTGGGCGCGCACGTCCTTTTCCCGCGCAAGCGAACGAACCGTCGTCCGCACGCGATAGCCGCGTTCAAGCAGCGCCAGGATGCAATGCTGCGCAATGAAACCTGTGCCGCCAGTGACCAGAACTAATTCGCCGCTCATCAGATCGATCCTTCCGTGTGTTGGAGTGCGATCAGATTAACGGCGCGCGGCCGTACGCAGAATGCTTGAAAGTGCGGCTTAGTTGCGCAATAGTACGGAAATGAACGTCGATCCCTTGTCCGACATCCTCAGGCTGACCTGCGCCCAGTCGCTCGTGACGGGTGGCTTTTCCGCGGGCGGCCCGTGGGCGATCCGCTTTCCGGCGCCCACCAGGATCAAGTTTTTTGCTATCGCGCGCGGCCATTGCTGGGTGAGCATCGACGGCGAAGCCGAATCCATCCGCTTCGCCGAGGGCGATGTCGGGCTGATGACCCTGGCGCGGTCTTTCGTCGTGTCGAGTGAGCCGGGTCTCGTTCCGGTCGATGCGATGAGCCTCTTTTCGAGCGCCGGGAAGTCGCCCGTGTGCATCGGCGACGGACGGGAATTCGCGTATATCGGCGGACATGTTCTGCTGGATGCCGCGAGCGGCCAGCTACTCGCGAATGTGCTGCCGCCATGGATCAGGATCGATGCATCGCGCACGCAGGCGACCGCCTTCCGGTGGCTGCTCGCCGAGCTCGTCGCGGAACGCAACGATACGCAGCCCGGCGCGACGCTCGCGACCGCGCATCTGGCGCAACTGCTGTTCATCCAGATTCTGCGCGCGCACATGGAGACCGATGCGGTGCTGTCCGCCGGCTGGTTCCGCGCGATGAGCGACAGGCGTCTCGCGCCCGCGTTGGCCTTGATGCACGGTGATCCCGCGCGCAACTGGCGCCTCGAAGAACTTGCCGACGCCTGTGCGTTGTCGCGCACCACCTTCGCGCTGCGCTTCAGGACCACGGCGGGCGTGCCCGCTCTGACCTACCTCGCCGAGTGGCGCATGCGTCTCGCGGAGCGTGCGTTGCGGGATGGGGCGACACCGGTGGCGGCCATTGCGGAATCAATCGGCTATGCGTCGGAAAGCGCGTTCAGCAACGCGTTCAAGCGATCGACCGGACATTCGCCGAGGGAGTATCGCAGTGCGGGGCGCTTTTCCAGTGCTCGCGATGATGTATTGAAGGCGGAGGATGAATCGGTGTGATTGAAGATCGCGCGATATCGGGTGTTCGTGCTGCTCCGCCAAGAGCGCTCAACGCGCAGCAAGGGCTCAATCTCGCACTTCGCGAGAGGAAACCAAACGCCGTAACGGCATTCGCGTCAGGCTGTGGGACGTTCACGCGATGTTGGAATGTTTGTCAGCGATGGACCCAGAGCGGTCTTTCGATTCTCGCTCGACCGGACGTCTTTTGACGGAGTGCAACGACCAGCCGCACCTCGTTCCCCTCGAAGCCGCCTTGCGTGATGTCCGGTCGATTGAACATACCGGATAAAATTCAAGGACTAATACGCCCAATCTTCATGCCGCACAGGTAGTCGATTCACTTCGTCTCGAATCTGCTTCCATTGCGGCATGAACTTGTCCATCAGCGACTGAAACCGTGCGTTGTGAGTTGGCTCGACAAGATGCAGCAACTCATGCACGAGAATGTATTCCAGGCAATCTGACGGCTTACGAGCCAGGTCCGTATTCAGGCGGATATTGCCGGACCCCGAGTTGCAGCTTCCCCACTTCGTCTTCATGTGCTGCACGAGAATGCGGTGTGCCTTAACGCCTAGCAACGGCTCCCACTTTTCCTGCAACGGCCCGACGGCCTCCCGCAGTTGCTCGCGATACCATCCATCCAGCACTTCGCGGCGTCGGCTGACATCACTTCCCGGACGTACCCAGAGCTCTAGCGTCGAATGCTTCAGCTTCACCATCGGTGCTGCGGTGGCCTCTACTACCTTGAGAAGATAGCGCTTGCCCCAGACGTAGTGGCTTTCGCGATCCAGAAACTCACGAGGCGTCTCGCGCTCCTGTGCCAGTAACTTGCGCTGCTGCCGCCTGATCCAGTCAAGCCGGGTAATGGCATACACCCGGATCAAGTCCAAAGTCATATTTCGGGGAGCGGAAATACGTACACGGCCATCCGGCGGATACACGCTCAGATGGACGTGTTTGATGTCCTTTCTCACAACATCGATGCTCATCTCGCCTAAGTCGATGCTGTCGCGGGGCTCCACGTTCAATACTCCTGTTGCTGAGCTTCGATGATAAGGAAGATACGTTCGACTTCCGAATCGTTCCCAAGAATGTCCCACAGCGCCTGCTTGATGACGTTTTCGCGCGGTAGCACGCCACGCCAACCATCGGGACGAACCCGCCTGACAGCCCTATCGATGTCGAGCGCCAGTGCCAGCGCCTGTTCCGAGGTATGGCTCTCAGCGGCTTTCAGATTGTTGAAAAGCGCGCGCTTGCCGCCTGTATCCAGCACCGCTGGCGTATCGTCAGCTTTGCCGCTCTGAACCTTTCCCGCCAGATCGGCCATCTGCTTCAGGTACTCTTCGTAGTCGATGGCCTTTTCCTTGCGCTTCTTGATGATTTCGTCGAGCAGCGCGGACATCTTGGCGAAGTAGGCGGGATCGGTCAGGTGATCCTTGACGATCTTGCTACGAACGTTGTTTTCGATGGTCTCGGCGACCGACTGCCGGTCTTTCATGGCGCCGAGTTTCTTCGCGATCGCATCGGCGACGCCCGTCTTCACGATCAGGTCAAGCAGACCGATGTTCTCGAATTCGGAAATCTTGCGCGGCTCGCTGGCGGAGATATACGTATCGACCAAATGGCGCATGTCAGCTTCATACGGCTTGAGGTCAAGCGTCTCGTTGCTCGCCAGACGAATAATTTCGCGCAGCTTCACGTATGAATCGAGCTCCTGCCGGATCGATGCCTGCTGTGCCGCGTCGTACCCGGCCTCGTCCAACTCGTCCGCAACGCTGGCATAAGCACGCAACAGTGCAACCACTCCTGCATACAAGGCAACCCGCTGCGGCTCCCGTTCGCTCAGATCGCTGGCAACCTCGGTATTGCCACAGAAATAATGAATGTGGTCCAGTTCGCCCTTGGGCGGCTGCACCTTCTCGACCAGCAGAGCCAACGCTTCCAGCGTCGCGTCCAGACGCTCGCGTCCTTTTTGGACCCGACTTTCAAGCAGGACTTCCGGTTCGACGCCGCCCGCGCTGTGATCCAGCTCGGACGTGTACACCGCGATGGCCTTTTCCACCTTCCTGAAGAGGTCCTTGTAATCGACGATGTAGCCAAAATCCTTGTCGGCGGTATCCAGGCGATTGGTGCGGCAGATAGCCTGGAACAGGCCGTGGTCCTGCATCGACTTGTCGATGTAGAGATAGCTGCAAGGTGGCGCATCGAAGCCCGTCAGCAGCTTGTCCACAACGATCAACAACTTCATCGTGGCCGGTTCCTTGATGAAACGGGTCTTTGCCTGCTCCTCGTACGTCTCGGTTTTGGACAGACCGGCTTTCGGCTGCACGTTCGCCAGCAGGTCGTTGTAGGTGTTGTAGATGAACTGCTTGTCCGTTTCGGTATTCGCGCCGGTCTCTTCGAGCGTCACGTCTTTCGCGAGCGGGTTATAGGACGTGATGATCGCGCACTTGCCCTTGAACGGAGTTTTCTGGAACAGCGCGAAATACTTGCATGCCTCGTAGATGCTGGAAGCCACGAGCATCGCATTGCCGCGTTCACTGGACAGCCGTGGTTTGGTGCCGAAGTCGAAGATGATGTCCTGGACCACGCGATCCATGCGCGCGCGCGAACTGAGCACCTGTTGCATCGTGCCCCATTGATTTTTCAGTTCGTTCTTCTGCCAGTCATTCAGGCCTTTTGTCTTGGCCTCGAACCAGGTATCGATCTTGTCCTGGGAGCCGAGTGTCTGGTCGATATCTCGCGCTTCGTAGACGAGATCGAGCACCACACCGTCTTCAACTGCCTCGCTGAATTTGTAGGTGTGGATATAGCTGCCGAACACTTCCAGGCTGGTCGCCGCATCGCGCTTCAGCAGCGGCGTGCCGGTAAAGCCGATGAATACCGCCGAAGGCATCATCGCTTTCATCACGCGGTTCAGACGACCGCCCTGGGTGCGATGGCATTCATCGACGAACACGAAGAGATCGCCTACCGCCGCGCTCGGCTGAGAGGCCAGTTCCTTGATGAAAGCATCGAAATCGCCATCGCCGAGACCCTTGCCCGCGCCGAACTTGTGTACCAGCGAGCACAACAGGCGCGGAGCCGGCTGGCTCAATTGAGTCATCAGGTCGCGCCCGCTGCTGGTGCGATGAATTTTTTCTCCGCTGTTCTCGAAGACACGCTTGATCTGCTTATCCAGTTCGTCGCGGTCGGTGATGACAACGACGCGTGCACGCGGATTGTTCTCCAGAATCCAGCGGGCCAGCAGCACCATCAAGATGCTCTTGCCTGCGCCCTGGGTATGCCAGATGATGCCGCCCTGACGCTTGCGCACATGTTCCTGCGCGGACTTGATGCCGAAATACTGGTGGACGCGCGGCAGCTTCTTGATACCGCCGTCGAACAGGACGAAGTCGTGCATCAACTCGACGAGTCGGGTTTTCTCGCACATCTTCAGCAGGTACTTGTCCAGCTTATAGCCGCTGTTCTCGGCCTCGTCCTCTTTCCATTGAAGGAAGAATTTCTCGGGTGTGCCGGTCGTGCCGTACTGCAGACCTTTCGAATCATTACCTGCGAAGACAAACTGCACGGTGCTGAAGAACCATGCGTTGAATTCGGGCTGCTGGTTGGACAGGTTCTGCCGGATGCCGTTACCTATGCTGACGCGGCTGTTTTTCAGTTCGAGCACGCCGATGGCGATGCCGTTGACGTAGAGCACGATGTCGGGGCGGCGCTCGTACCCGCCTTTTAGCGTGACTTCTTCGGCAACGGCGAAACGGTTGCGCAGCGGCTGGTCCCAATTTATCAGCCAGACCGTTTCGGCCACCTTGTCGCCTTCAACCTTGACGGGAATGCCGTAGCGCAGAAGCTTATAGACCGCTTCGTTGTTCGCGTAGAGGCCGCGCTGCGGATGGTTGGCCTCGGTCTTCAGGCGGTAGATGGCATGGCTGATTTGCGCGGGACGATAACCGGCTTCGGTCAGATAGGCCGTCAGCAGACTTTCCTCGATGTTGCTGTTGCCCGGGCGATCGGTCCAGTCGCCGAGCGGGGCGTAACTTAGCTGCTCGGTAAGCAGCTTGACGATGCGGTTCTGCGTGGCTTTTTCTGATTTGCCGATTTGGTCGGTCATTGTCGCCTCTATACCAGTCTGGTCTTGCCGGTCAGGAGTTCTTGCATCATGCCTTGTTTAAGAAGGCGGGTTTTTTCGCGTTGGGTTTCAAGTGAAGCCAGTTCGGCATCCATGTCGGACAGCACGTTAGCGATGGCAAGCTGCTCTTCACTCGTTGGCGGGATCAGATAGGTGAATCCAACAAAATCTTTCTGATAAAGATGATTGATGGTCGAGCCAGCACTTAGCTGAGATAGGAATTCATCAAACGCCCTCGACTTAAGCAGGAAATAAAGAAACTCTTGTTCGAACTTACCGCTTTTGGGGCGAATAACAAACACGCCACTGTTCAACGTTGCAGGCCTATCGAGTTTGTCAACGAGAGCGACTTTCCCAATAGTTCCGTCTTTCGTCACCAGTACATCGCGCGGACGTATCTGTATGTACTGGTCTTGATTGTATCGGGCCTGTGTCACATAGTGACAATGTTCCCAGTCAATCCGACCATTTGCGAAGTCGGTGCCCGTCACGAGATAGTAGTCACCAGCATCCAAATACTCGGCTGTCGTCAAACCTTGCCAACCGATTCGTGCCTTCAAAGTTGCTACATCTCCCAATCTTTGCGTGATCCACTTTCCATCGAACCCCGGCAATCGCGTTTTTCCGGTAAGCAGTTGCTGCATGGCGGCCTGCTTGAGATCGCGTTTCTTGGCGATGAGCTCGTCTAATCCGGACAGCAAATCGTCCACGTCGCCCAAGGCTTCGGCAATTGCTACTTGCTCTGGCATTTTCGGAGCGGCGATTTTCAGTCCCTTTAATACGGGAATCCTTAGATTACTGACCGTGGAACCGGTGCCTCCCCCTATGGAAATAGCACGCTGTAGGTTTTCGGTGAGTAGGGAATAGAGAATATATCGATGATCCGCTACGTCGCGGTTAACTCGTAGCAAAACCATGCGCTGGCCAAGACAACAACGCAATCCCTCGGGGATCATACAGACGAGACCCATGGGCGCCTCGCGTGTAATGACCAAGTCCCCGTAGCTGGGAATAGCCCTACGCGTTCTCTCTACGAAATGACCGTCATCCGTGAAGCTCGGCTCAGAGAGATCCAACTTCCCATCTCGGATGTTCTGGTTCCGTATAACCACCGCACCGGACTGGGTCCAGACGGGTGTCGAGTGATGGCAATCAAGCACTGCGATGCACAGATCCTCGACGGATTTAATGTTCCAATCCTCTGGCACAAAGCCGACCTCGCTCTGCTTGTACCCCGACCTCACTTCCATGCAACCCCCATCTTGCTCAGGTGCGCATCAACGCGAGCAGACAGCGCGACAACCTCATCCACCAACATCGGCAATGGCGACTCATAGCGAGAAGCCAGGTCATGCACGCGGCCGGTAAGTGTTTGCGAAACACGCTCCAGCTCGGCGGACACGGTGGCGAACAGGGCAGTAAGCCATTTGCCTTCCACAACTAGCGCCTTGATCTCGTCCACAGTAAGCTTGGGGTACTGCGCATACGCATTGGCATCCAGCTCCGCCTCGAGCGTTTTGAGCTTCTTCTTCAAGCCGGATTCCTTGTCGGCTAGGGACTGCCACCGCTTCAATACGGCCAGTTCCTCTGTTGCATTCATGTCGTTACCGATTTCTTTGATGCGATCCTTGACCACCGCCGAATTGATCTTGTCAAAGCCGCTAAACACGCCGTCTTCGCCGCTACTGTGTTCTTCTTCCAGTTCCGCCAATGCGGTACTGGAAGCTTCCAGCGCGACACTGGTTTCTTCGATGGCAACCTGCTCGGCAGCAAAGTACCGGGTCACCACATATTGCTTCGGCACGAGATCGCAGGCCCAGCCCTTGTCCTTCTCCACGACCTTGGCGTTCTCGCCTTTGCCTTTCTTCGTCTTCTCGATGACGCGATAGGTTTTCGCCACCCATCCATCGGCCGCGAGCAGGTAGGCATCGTCCTGCATGGTCTCTTCCCAGTAGTCCATCAGGTGCTGAAAGATGTCGTAGGCGTTCACCAGGGGTTTGCCTTCATAGTGAGCCAGAAGGTCATCGGCCAGATCGGCGATGAATTGCTTCGGATGGAAACCCGGTTCGAGCGCCTTCAACTTGGGATCGGCCCGTGCTCGCCAAACATCGAAATGCGTGCCCATGCTCTCGAGGTACGCAACGAACTGCGGATGCTGAAATATCGTGTTCTTGATGTCGCGCTTGTCCACGGCCAGCAATGCATAGCCCTCGCGCAGCGGCTTGAACAACGCATCCTTAAGTTGCGGGCAGACCGCCCAATAGTCGCTCAACGCCTCTATATCTGCCAGCGGAACCCCGCCTTGCAGATGACCGCTAATGTCCTGGATATCCTCGGCCACGCTGCTGTCGATATAGCGCGGAAGATTGAGGTTAAAGTCGTTCTTCTCGATTTCGGCGAGGCCCACCATGCGAGCGTAGCGCGGATTGCTCTCGTCCAGACGGGTGAAGACGTCCACGATGCGATGGATATCCTGCTCGCGCAGGCGGTTCTTGGGGCCGTCCTTGATGAACCCCTGACTGGCATCGATCATGAAAATTCCCTTGCGCGCCTGGGCGTTTTCCTTGTCGACTACGATGATGCAGGCGGGAATGCCCGTCCCGTAGAACAGGTTGGCCGGCAGGCCGATGATGCCCTTGATGTAACCGTGACGAATCAGGTTCTTGCGGATTTCGCTTTCCGCATTGCCGCGGAACAGCACGCCGTGCGGCAGGATGCACGCGCCCTTGCCGGTGGCTTTCAGGCTGCGGACGATGTGCAGCAGATAGGCGTAGTCGCCCTGCTTGGCGGGCGGCACGCCGAACGTATCGAAACGGCCGTAGGGATCGTTGAGCGGGTCGAGGCCTGTACTCCATCGTTTGTCGGAGAACGGCGGGTTGGCAACTACGAAGTCGAAAGTCTTGATTGTCGCGCCGTCCTGAAACTTTGGATCGGTCAGCGTGTTGCCCTGAGCGATCAAAGCCGTTGGATTGTTGTGCAGGATCATGTTCATGCGTGCGAGACCGCTCGTCGCCGAATCCTTTTCCTGCCCGTACAAGGTCACGGCGGTGTGCGCAGCATCGCCGACTTTCAGCAGCAGGGAGCCGGAGCCGCATGTCGGGTCATACACGGTGGTATCAGTGCTGGTCTGTGCGCTGCTAATACCAATCACGGATGCCAGAATGCGGCTGACTTCCGCCGGCGTGTAAAACTGCCCCTTGCTCTTGCCGCTTTCGGTCGCAAAGTGGCGCATCAGATATTCGTAGGCGTCGCCGAGAATGTCGTCGCCGTCGGCGCGGTTCTTCGAGAAATCGAGATCGGGACTTTCGAATACCGCGATCAACTCGGTCAGTCGCGTGACCTTCTCTGCGCCCGTGCCAAGCTTGCCGGAATCGTTGAAATCCGGCATGTCCGACAACTTGTTGGCGGCGGCCAATGGCCCAACGATCTTCTTGTTGATCTGGTCGCCGATATCCGACTTGCCCTTCAACTCGACGAGATGAGTGAAGCTTGCCCCATCCGGAATGGTGATCGGCGCGTAACGCTGCCCGGCATATCTGTCGCTGACGTACTTGATGAACAGCAGGACCAGCACGTAGTCCTTGTATTGGCTGGCATCCATGCCGCCACGAAGCAGATCGCAGGATTCCCAAAGGGAAGAGTACAGCTCAGATTTCTTGATTGCCATTAACTTGGAGCGAGCGAGAATCGGTTTCGGTCGGCCGGACAGTCGGGCCGTGGGCGGCATGGGATTTTAATACTAAGCAAAAGGACGAGACGATTGCACATGCTTTATTGATTAGTCAAGTATTTTTTACCGATTCGCCGCGCATCGCATGGTCGCCTGCACGCCGAACGATCTTGGGGCAACTGTTCAAGCTTTGGCTCCCTACAACGAAAAGCAGTCGCCGAAAAGCGTCGTGCCGGCCCACGCCCACAAGCGCCTAGCTGCGTTCCGGCGACATGGCACCTTTGCTAGTGAACGAGTCGCTCGAGCGGCAGGGTCAGGCTTGAGACGGATGACTGCTACTGGCCGACCAGAGCCTGTCCGCCCGTGCGACGCTTGTCACGTTTTACGCGCGATGCAAAGGGCATAACCGGCCTTCCTTTCCGGCGTTCGACCCGCGATCTGGCGGGCGGCCGTATTCGAGGTCCAACTGCCAATCAACCATCCCAAAGGCTCGGCAAGCAATGAACACTGGGTGGCATGAACACATCGCCATCAGTCGGGCTTGTTGGGTAGACAGAGACGCAATTCGCAGGGGGCTTTCGGACCGAGTGCTACCTTCTTCGGCCTGTTCCGTAGCTGCCGGGAAGCATGAGCCGTGAGTCCAGGAGGTCTTGGCTGACCTCGACCTTCGCTACTTTCTTGGTGACAGCGGGTGAAGTCTTCTGAGCGGCGACAGGTTTGCTTTTAGCTTGCTTCGCTGCCTTGGCTATCTGCTCTGGGGTCGCCTTCTTGAACTTTCGCGGCTTCGTATCGCTGACAATGAAGTTGAGCTTAGGACGCAGGGAGGCAATAAACCCGCTGGCGTGGGTGCTCCCGTCAAGCAGCGTCAGGATTTTTTCGAGATAGCTGAAATCATGGCGTTTGGCTGCATGTTCCGTCGCCATCTGGACGGCGAGGTTGTATATGCCCGATTGACACAGCTTCCTCAGGTCAATGAACGCACTGACCTTGGGGTCGGTGATCGTGATGACAAATTTCCGCAGTTCTGCAACCTTCTTCTCGTCCATTTTTTCTAGCTCGCAATCGGCCCTGGCTCAATCATGGGCGCTGGAACAGGTTTTGGGTTCGGATTACGTCA
This sequence comes from Caballeronia sp. LZ034LL, assembly GCF_031451215.1. Lineage (NCBI taxonomy): Bacteria > Pseudomonadati > Pseudomonadota > Betaproteobacteria > Burkholderiales > Burkholderiaceae > Caballeronia > Caballeronia sp. LZ034LL. Next base: position 263,445 of record NZ_JARUXR010000002.1, on the reverse strand, counting down.
GTCTAACCTGCGCCGGCATAACGTAACGAAGGCCACGTTGACGAAGTCTTGTATCGCGTTGGCTACAACTCCGCCAGTAATTTCAGCGTCGCCTTGACACGGCAAGTCGGGCTGCCACCCTCCGAATATGCGCGCGAGAAGCAGGCCACCGACGGCGCGCAAAACACGTTTTTTCGGATAAGAGTAGGGCCAGTAGTCCGACGGTTCGACACAAGTCAGCAATGACGACTGTTTTAGCGAAGCAGCCATCTTAACGTCGGGTCGAAAGCATAACCGAGTGACGCCTCGTGGCCGATACCGCTCGACTCGCTCTTCACGACGTATCTGGTCGGTCTGGGGCATCGCCGCTTTGCCATGCTGTCGCAGCACACCGACACCAACGATCGCGCACAGGCGCGCCGTGAAGGCGTGCGCGACGCGCTGGCGGAACACGGACTGGGCATATCCGCGGCTCACATGGTCGACGGCGTGTGGGGCGCGCGCGTCGGACGCGAACTCTTTTCGAAAGTGATGAATACGCCGCAGCCGCCGACGGTGGTGATTTGCGGCAACGGCTCGTTTGCAATGGGTGCGATGCTGGAGGCCATGCATCAGGGCTACAACATTCCCGGCGACTTGAGCCTGGTCGGATTCGATGATTTCGAGCTCATGTCCGAGCTTCCCATCCCGATTACGACCGTCCGTGTCCCGAGCGCCGAGATCGGCCGGCATGCCGCAAGAATGATCCTCGCCGAGCTTTCGGAACCGGGTACCGCCCGCAGCGTGAAGCTTGAGGCCGAGTTGATCGTGCGAGCGTCGTCGAGCGCACCGCCGAAAGCAACGAGGAAGCGGGGTTGAGCGCTGTTCTTGAAATCGCACGCCTGTCGCATTCGCACGGCGGCACTGCCTGACGATTCCCCTTCTGCCACGCTATGCCCACGTCGATACCCAACGTCGGAGGTGCATCAGAATGGCCAAGAAATATGCGGGCGGCTGCGCGTGCGGTGCCGTGAGATTCGAATTCGATACCGATCCCGGCTTCATCGCCGATTGCTACTGCCGGGACTGTCAGCGGGCGAGCGGCGGCGTGATGGCCACGTTCTTCGGCGTTCCGGAAAACGACTTCACGTTGCTGAGCGGCAAGCCGAAGTCGTTTGCCTATATCGCGGACTCCGGCAAGGGCATCGACCGGAATTTCTGTCCCGACTGCGGCTCGCGCCTGTTCACGAACCACGCCGGCGCGTTTCCGGGAACGGTGTTCGTGATGCTGGGCAGCCTGGACAATGCCGAAACCATCCAGCCGATGCTCGAAATGTTCACGAAGCGCCGTCACACGTGGCTGAAGCACCCTGACATCCCGCAGTTCACGGACATGCCTTCATGACGCATCGGCGCTTCTTCTGCCGCAATGCGACACCCGGCCACAACTGCGCGCCGCCGCGTTCATATTGCCCCGGATAGCGAATCCGGTTGACGTCGCCGAGCACTTCGGCGGCGTGCCATGGCCATCGCGGGTCGTCGATGAACGCGCGCCCGAGCGCCACGCAATCGGCCTGCTGGTTCGCGAGAATGGCCTCGGCCTGATGCGGATCGGCGATAAAGCCGACGGCCCGCGTGACCATGCCCGTGCGGCGCTTGACCTCTTCGGCGAGGTGCACCTGATAGCCCGGCTCGACGGGAATGGCGGCCGGCGCCACGGCCCCCGACGTCACGCAGACATAATCCACGCCGACCGCCTTGAGCGCTTCGGTGAACGCGACACATTCGTCGATCGTGATGCCGCCGTCCTTCCAGTCGGTGCCGGTGATGCGAAAGCCGAGCGCGATATCGGCGCCGAGCGCGTCGCGCACAGCGGCGGCGATATCGAGCGGCAGGCGCATGCGCTTCGCGAGGCTGCCGCCGTATTCGTCGTCACGCTGATTGGCCAGCGGCGACAGGAACTGATGCAGCAGATAGCCATGAGCCGCGTGAATCTCGACCACTTCGAACCCGAGACGCGCCGCGCGCTTCGCGGAATCGACGAAGCTGTCGCGCACGCGGCGGATGTCGTCCTTCGTCATCGCCTGCGGGGTGTGCCAGCCGTTCGTGAACGCAAGCGCAGACGGCCCCTGCGTCTGCCACGGATCCTCGCCCTCGCCGAGCGCGCCGCGTCCTTCCCACGGACGTTGCGCCGAAGCCTTCCTGCCGGCGTGGCCCAGCTGGATGCCCCAGCGCACGCCCTGCCCGACGCCGCGCGCCGCAGCCATCACACGCCCGAGCGCGACTTCGGTGACATCGCTATACAGGCCGAGGCAGCCATGCGTGATGCGCCCATGCCGTTCGACGGCAGTCGCTTCGAGCATCACCAGCCCCGCGCCCGAGACGGCGAGCTGCATGAGGTTCATCAGATGCCAGTCGCTGGCGCAACCGTCGTTGGCGCTGTACTGGCACATCGGGGCCACGACGATACGGTTGTCGAGTTCGACGGAACCCATGCGCAAGGGGGAAAATAGATTGCTCGTCATGCTTGGTCCAGATAGTTGAAAGCACTTCGCGACAGGCATCGCGGAGAGTCAAAAAATCAAACTGCATTCGCCTTCGCATACGCGGCGACTTCCGCGTGCGTGGCGAACCAGACCTCCTTGGTCTTCATGTAGGTGATCAACTCGTCGAGGATCCAGATGCGCGAGCGCGCCGTGATGATGTGCGGATGCATCGTCAGCTGGAACAGGCCGCCGCTCTCGTACGCGTAATCGAACTCGCGACGGAAGATCTCGAAGACATCGGTAGGCGGCGTGTAGGGGCGCAGCGACTGGAAGCGATGCATGCTGAAGTACACGGCATCGTCGCGAATCCATTCCACCGGCAGTTCCACCACGCCCGTCGCCTCGCCTTCGAGCATCAGCTCGTAGCAGTCCTCGTCCGCCATCAGCGACGAATCGTAGAGCAGGCCCATTTCCTTCGCGATGCGTAGCGTATGCGGGCTGAAGTCCCACGAAGGCGTGCGCAATCCGACCGGCCGCACACCGGTGATCTTCTCGAGCGCGTCCGACGAGCGCAGCATCAGATCGCGCTCGTCCTCGTAGGACAGCACCGAATTGAGTTCGTGAATCCAGCCATGAATGCCGATCTCATGTCCTTCGGCGATCACGCGGCGCTGTTCGTCTTCATGCAGCATGGCCGCCACCGCCGGCACATAGAAGCTCGCCTTGACGCCATGCCGCTCGAGCAATTCGAGCAGTCGCGGCATGCCGACACGCGCGCCGTATTGCCCCCAGCTCATCCGGCTGATGGACTTGCCGCCGTCGCGCAGTTCGTTGGTTTCGTGATCGCTGTCGAACGACAGGGCCACCGCGCAACGCGCGCCGTCCGGCCAGTGCGCGGGCCGCAGACTGCGCCCCGCGCGCGTGTGATTCACCTTCGCGCGCCAGGTTTCTTCCGGCCATTGCCAGGGTTCGAGGGTCTGCTTCAAAGTATCGTGTGTCATCCTGGGTTCCTTTGATTCGGGTTGAGACCGTGCCTGCGGTGTCATCGGCCGCCATCGACGGACAGGATCTGCCCGTTGACGAAGCCCGACAACTCCGACGCGAAGAACAGCACCGCGCGCGTGATGTCCTCGGGCGTGCCGAAGCGCCGCAGCGCAATGCCGTCGAGCAGGCTGCGCTGGCGCGCTTCGCCCATCGCGGCCCATTGCTTTTCGGTGGCGTCGTTGGTGCGCACGAAACCGGGCGCGACCGAGTTCACGCGAATGCCGTGCGGTCCGAGTTCGTGCGCGAGTTGCCGCGTGAGGCCGAGCACCGCATGCTTCGCGGAGCAGTACGCCTGCACGCCGGTGAGCGAAGCCTGCAAGGCCGCGCCGGAACTGATGTTGATGATCGCGCCGCGTCCCACGCGCTTCATGCCGGGCGCGGCCGCGCGGCTCAGCGAAAAGGTCGTGCCGAGATTGATCTCGATCACGCGGTCCCATTGTTCGTCGGTGACTTCGTCGACCGGATGCGGCGCCTGTCCCGCCACGCCGCCCGCATTGTTGACGAGCACGTCGAGCGCGCGGCCGCTGTGTTCCTCGATCCCGCGAATCCACGCCGCAGCCGCCGCGCGATCCGTCAGATCGACGACCTGCGTTTCGATGCGCGGCGCGGCGAGCGTCGCGAGTTCGTCGGCGCGGATATCGCAGGCATACACGTGCGCGCCGAGTTCCGCGAACGTCGTGGCGATCACGCGCCCGAAACCGATGGCTGCACCGCTGACGGCGACCACCTGCCCTTCGAAGGAAATGTTCATGTCTCGAGTAGTTCGTTGAGGTTGCTGTCGGACAGCGTGCGTTCGCCGTCCTCGATCTCGTGGATCATGTCGCACAAGGCATTCAGCTTCGCGCAGTCGATGCCGTGCGTCCGGCCCGTCTCCACCACCGGCTTGATCTGCATGTCCACTTCCGTGCGGCGCTTGCGCACCGCGAGATCGCGCCATACGCCGGAATGCGTCTTGGCGTTCGGCCGGTTGAACGCCACCATCGCCGCGACGCTCGCGCGGGCCGCGGCTTCGTCGGACTGCGGCGTGAACGCGGCTGGATCGAAGCCATTGAAGCCGCGCGCCTTCACGCCTTCCGCCTGCGCCACCTGCAGGACTTCGGTCGCCATCTCGCGCCACAGCGGCAGCAGTTCGGGGCGTTCGAGACAATCGGCGATGCCCAGTTGCCCGACCGCCTGCGCGAACAGCAGCGAGCCGTAGGCCAGCTTGCCCCACAGGTAGGAGAAGATTTCGTTGGTGAGAACCGCGTCGGGTTCGAATTGCTGCATGAGTCCGTGCAGCACGCGGATACGCTCGGTGGAGGCGCCATCGATTTCCCCGACCACCACCGCCGCCCGGTTGCCGTAGTGAATCTCGCCCGGCTTGATCCAGTCCGCGCCGAAGTTGACGAATGCGCCGACCGTCCGCTCGCGGCCCACGACCTGTGCGATGACGTGCTCGCACAGTCCGTTCTGCAGCGACAGCACATAGCCGTCCTTCGTCAGATGCGGCCACAGCGCTTCACACGCCTCGCGGGTATGGTGCGCCTTCACGGCGAGGAAGATGCGGTCCCATTGCCCGTCGACTTGATCGGGAAGGCATGCCGGCGCGCTGACCGTAAATCGATCTACCGGACCGGTGATCGACAAGCCGCGCGCCGGATCGCGGATCGCCTCAACGTGCTCGCGGTCGATGTCGACGAAGGTGATGTCGTGACCCGCGCGCACGAGATACGCGCCGATCGTTCCGCCGATGGCGCCCGCGCCCCAGATCAGAATGCGTTGTTTCATTGAAGGTCTGCCCGTTGGTTTAGCGAAGCCGCTCGCGTGCGGTTTCGCGGAAAGTCGAGATGACGATGCCGGAGACGATCGCCGCCGCCGTCAGATAGAAGGCCGGTGCGATGGGCGAGCCGGTCACGCCGATGAGCCAGGTCGAGATGAACGGTGCGAAGCCGCCGAAGATCGCGGTGGAGAGGCTGTAGCCGATCGACATCAGCGTGGTGCGGCCGTAAGTGGGGAACAGTTCGCACAGCGCCGACGGACCCGCGCCCGAGAAGGCCGCGATGAACAGGTTGAAGAAGATCTGGATGGCCAGGATCGCGCCGAAGCTCGCGCCGCCGAGCACCACGCGGAACAGCACGTACGAGAACAGCAGGAAGCCCACGCAGCAGCCGATCAACAGCGGCTTGCGGCCGATGCGGTCCGACAGCGCGCCGAAGAACGGCGTGGCCGCGACCAGCACGGCGAGCGCGATCGAATTCGACATCAGCGCCTGCGTCGTGCTGAGGCCGGCGTACTTGCCGAGGAAGGTCGGCATGTAGCTGAGCATCACGTAGTACGAGACGGTCCAGATGATGGTGAAGCCGAACGCCTTCGACATCATGCCGAGCGCGGCGGACTTGCTGGTGCGTTCGACCTGCTCCAGGTTCTCCTGCACCTGCGTGAACGCGGGCGTCTCGACGATGTTGCGGCGCATGTAGAGACCGATGGGCAGCAGAATGCCGCCGAACAGGAACGGCAGGCGCCAGGCCCAGGCATCGAGTTGATCGGCGGTGAAGGACGCGCTGACGATGGTCGCGACCACGCTGCTCGCCAGCGACGACGCCGCAATCGACGCCTGGCCCATGCCGCCATAGAAGCCGCGTTTGCCCGGCGGCGCGGATTCGACGATGAACGACGTGGCGCTGCCCCATTCGCCGCCCGCCGCGAGGCCCTGAACGAGCCGCAGGAACACGAGCAGCGCAGGAGCGAGCGCGCCCGCCGTCGCATACGTCGGCAACAGGCCGATGCCCGCCGTGCCGACCGCCATGCCGAAGATGGTGATGAGCAGCGCGGCGCGCCGGCCGTGCACGTCGGCGATGCGGCCGATGACCGCGCCGCCCACCGGCCGCGCCAGGAAGCCGACTCCGAAGGCGGCGAAACTCGCGAGCAGGCCGCCGTACTTGTCGCCCTGGAAGAAGTTGCGCGCGAGCGTGGCGGCGAGGAACGCGTACACGATGAAGTCGTAGTACTCGAGTACGTTGCCGATCATGGCGGCCATGAGTTGCTGGCGTGTCGAGTGTGCTTGCGGCGCGTCTGTCGTCAGGGGCGGGACGGCAGCTTGCGTATCAGCCTGATTGAGCATACAGGAACCCTAATTGTTCGATGTGGAGATGCCGGAACCCCGGCATGCGATGTTCTTCAAGCGACGCTTAAGCGGATTCGCGCGGCGAAGGCGACGGCGCCGCCGCCGGTGTCAATGCGCCGAAGGGCGGCGGCAAGCGGTCGATGCAGGCCCGCATCGCCGCGAGGATCTTCTCGCGCTTAGCCGGATAGCGGCTGGCGACGCAGCCCACGTCCAGCGCCGCGATGGGCGCGCCGCTGGCATCGCAGATCGGCATCGCGATGCCGACGCCATCCAGCGCGAACTCTTCCTCGACGATGGCAACGCCCTCGATGGCCGCCTGATCGATCTTTTCGTTGATGCGTGCGAGGTCGGACAGCGCGTACGGCGTGCGCTGCTCCAGCGGCCAGAGCGCGAGCAGTGCGTCGCGCCTGTCGCGCGGCAGGCAGGCGAGCATCGCGCGGCCCATCGCGCCGCAATAGGCGGGATACGACTTGTCGATCTCGAGGTCGTAGCGCACCACGGTCTGTGCGAGTGACTTGGCGACTGTCCTGAACTGTCCGTCGTCAGTGAACACGCTCAGCACGACCGTCTCGCCCACTTCCACGCACAGATCGTCCATTGCCGGCTTGGCGATGGCGGTCAGGCGCGCGCCGAGGTCGCCGTTCCAGCCGAAGCCGCCGCTGCGAAACGCCGGATTCAGCCGATAGAGGTTGTGGTCGTCGCGCTCCAGATAGCCGCGCGAGAGCAGCGTGCGCAGCAACGCGAGCGTGCTGCTCTTGGGCATCGCGAAGATCGTGGAGACGGTGGTCAGCGCCACGCCCTCTTCCGTCGATGCGAAATATTCGAGCAGGTCGAGGACCCGTGCGGCTGATCGGACTGCGTCGTTCATGTATACGAACTCGATTCATTGGTGTGAATCGATTGTTTATGGCCAAAACAGATCGAGCAAGCAAGGGAAAACCCTGAGCAACAACGCTCGAATGACCGACGAGCACGTCAGGTCCGAAACCTGCACCAAGGCAGTCACACGAACACACAATTCGATCAGAGCGTTCGTCAACGCCGCGAAGGGCCAGCTACGGCGCGCGTGTCTTCTCGTTACGGAAGCTGAGCCCTGGCGCGCGTGCGCAGGAAAAGAGCGCACCCGTCCGGATGAGCGCAAGATCGTTTCGGCAAGCGATCTCGCGCAGACCGCATGCGGGCCGCCACGATCCTCTGAACCCGACTGGAGATCCACACATGAGCACCCTCGCCGACCGCCGCGCTCCCGCCGCTGCCCAATCCAAACGCTACGGTCTCTTCGTCTGCTTCATGGCCGCGCTTGCCGGCCTGCTGTTCGGCCTCGATATCGGCGTGATCTCCGGCGCGCTGCCTTTCATCGCGAAACAATTCGTTCTCAACGATCGCTCGCAGGAATGGATCGTCAGCTCGATGATGGTCGGCGCAGCCCTCGGCGCGCTCGCGGCCGGCTGGCTCTCGTGGCGTCTCGGACGCCGCTATGCACTGGTGCTCGCGGCGATTCTCTTCATCATCGGCTCGCTGTGGTCGGCGTTCGCAAGCGGGCCCGCTCACCTGATCGGCGCGCGTCTGGTGCTCGGGCTGGCGGTGGGCATGGCGTCGTTCACCGCGCCGCTGTATCTGTCCGAAGTCGCGCCGAGGCAATGGCGCGGCGCAATGATCTCGACCTATCAGTTGATGATCACCGTCGGCATCCTGGCGGCGTTCCTGTCCAACATCGGGCTCTCCTATATCGCCGACTGGCGCTGGATGCTGGGCGTCATCGCGATTCCGGCTGCGTTTTTTCTGGCGGGTGTGCTCGCGCTTCCCGACAGTCCGCGCTGGCTGCTGCAACGCGATCGCGGCGACGAAGCCCGCGCCGTGCTGCAACGCCTGTATGCGAATCCCGCCGACGTGCAGAGCGAACTCGAACAGGTCAGCGACGACAACAAGCAACCGCAACGCGGCTGGAGCTTGCTGCGCGCCAATCCGAACTTCCGCCGATCGGTGGCGCTGGGCATCGTGCTGCAGATCTTCCAGCAACTGACCGGCATCAACGTCGTGATGTACTACGCCCCGCGCATCTTCCAGCTGGCCGGCTTCGCGACGCATGAGCAGCAGTTGTGGGCGACCGTGATCGTCGGTCTCGTGAACGTGATCGCGACTTTTGGCGCGATTGCCTTCGTCGATCGCTGGGGACGCAAGCCGATTCTCTATGCCGGCTGCGCGGTGATGGCGTTCGGCATGTGCGCGCTCGGCTTCCTGCTGCATGCAGGCGTATCGGGCACGGCGGCGCAGGGGATGGCGGTCGTGTCGCTGCTGCTGTTCATCGCGGGCTTCGCGATGTCGGCCGGGCCGCTCGTGTGGATCCTGTGCTCGGAGATTCAGCCGCAACAGGGACGCGACTTCGGCGTCGCCGCCTCCACGCTGGTCAACTGGGTGGCGAACATGGTCGTCGCGGCCACCTTCCTGAGCCTGCTTTCGACGATCGGCGAAGCGAATACCTTCGTGCTGTACGCGGTGCTCAACGCGCTGTTCGCGGTCATCGTGTTCTTCTATGTGCCGGAGACGCGCGGTGTATCGCTGGAAAAGCTGGGCAACGATCTGATGGCGGGCAAGCGCCTGCGCGATCTCGGCGCGGCCGACTGAGCGCTTACAAGCGCTCCGCTTCGGGCCACGTGTTCTCGAACACGCATTCGTCAAAGGAGCGGCGCGTGGCCCATCGTTCGGTTTCGAGCATCGGGGCATCGTAGTAGCGTTCCACGTGCCCCACGCAGAGGATCGCGACCGGCCGCGCGCCCGCCGGCATGTTCAGCAACACGCCGACGGCAGCGGGATCGAACAGCGATACCCAGCCCATGCCGAGCCCTTCGGCGCGGGCCGCGAGCCACATGTTCTGTATCGCGCACGCCACCGACGCCAAATCCATCTCCGGCAGGGTGCGGCGGCCGAACACATGCTGTTCGCGGCCGTCCATCAGCGCCATCACGAGCACTTCCGCGCACTCGCGCAGACCTTCCACCTTGAGACGCATGAACGCCTCGCGACGTTCGGCGAGGGCGTCGGCGGTGAGCAGGCGCTCGCGTTCGACGGCATCGCATAACTCTGCACGCAACGCTTTCGACGTGACCCGCACGATGCGCCAGGGCTGCATGAAGCCGACGCTCGGCGCATGCAGCGCTGCATCGATGAGCCGCAGCATGACCTGCGGATCGACCGGATCGCTGACGAAATGGCGCATGTCGCGACGCTCGTGAATGGCGCGGTAGACGGCGTCGCGATCCGTGTCGCTGAAAGCTTTGTTCATGTCGGCGTAAGGTGCGGCGAGGGTGGGATCCGGGCACGCGATGATATCGCCTGCGCAAGCCGCTCGCGCATTTCTGCGCCTCGACACCCGGATTACCTAGGTAATTGACACGTATGGACCTAGGTAATTTGAGCGCCTACTCTCGTTTTCACCCCTCCGATGCACATCGACACGTGAAAGGCGAGATGAACATGTCAGCTCAACCAGGTCAGGAAGTCGACACCCGAACGCTGCGGCGCGTCATCGCGGCGGCCTCCATTGGCAATTTCGTCGAATGGTTCGACTTCGCCGCATACGGCTTTCTCGCGACGATCCTCACGCGCGAGTTCTTTCCCAGCGGCGATCCCACCGTCGGTCTGCTGAAAACCTTCGCGGTGTTCGCGGTGGCCTTCGCGTTCCGGCCGCTCGGCGGGCTGTTCTTCGGCGTCGTCGGTGACCGGGTGGGACGCAAGCGCACCCTCGCCTTCACCATCCTGCTGATGGCCGGCTCGACCACGCTGATCGGCCTGCTGCCCACTTACGCGAGCATCGGTTACTGGGCGCCGCTGCTGCTCACCATCATTCGCTGCGTGCAGGGCTTCTCGGCCGGCGGCGAATATGCGGGCGCCTGTGCCTACGTGATGGAACATGCGCCGCGCCGTCGACGCGCGTTCTTCGGCAGCTTCGTGCCGGTCTCGACGTTCTCGTCGTTCGCCTGCGCCGCTGTCGTCGCCTATGCGATGGAATCGTGGCTGTCCTCGGCCGCGATGGTCGACTGGGGCTGGCGCGTGCCGTTCCTGATCGCCGCGCCGATCGGTCTCATCGGCGTCTATCTGCGCGTCAACCTGAACGAAACGCCCGCCTTCAAGGCGCTCGAAGGCAAGCATGAAGTCGCGCATGCGCCGCTCGCGGAAACCCTGCGCTCGCAGTCCTGGAACATCCTGAAGCTGGGCGCGTTCGTCTCGGTGACGGCGCTGTCGTTCTACACCTTCACCACCTACTTCGCGACCTATCTCCAGGTGGCCGGACATCTGTCACGCGGCACCTCGCTGCTCGTGACCGTGCTCGCGCTCTTCTTCGCCGCCGCGCTGTGTCCGCTGGCAGGCCTGTTCTCCGATGCCGTCGGCCGCCGCGTGACCATCGGCAGCACCTGCGTGTTCATCATCGCGTCGGTCTATCCGGCCTTCGCGCTGGGCGGTTCGGGCGATCTGCCGCAATCCCTGCTCGGCGTCGCGCTGCTGGCCGTGGGCGCGGTGCTGTCGGGCGTCGTGACGGCGCCGTTGCTGTCGGAAGTCTTCGCGACCAAGACCCGCTACACCGCATCCGCGATCACCTACAACCTCGCCTACACGATCTTTGGCGGCACCGCGCCGCTCGTCGCCACCTGGCTGATCTCGGCGACCGGCACGAACCTGTCGCCGGCTTACTACCTGATCGCCGTGTCGATTCTCGCGATGATCGGCGGCCTCTCGTTGCGCGAGACCTCGAAGACGGCGCTCGAAGAAGCCGGCTTCGCAAATACGAACGCAAGCGGCGCCGCAACCGCCGACGCGTTCTCCCGTACTCACTGAAGCGACTTCAACGGACCACGACCATGAGTGCATTGCACGATTCGAGCATCATCATCGACGGCCTGAACATTTCGAAGTTCGAGCGCTCCGTGTTCGAGGACATGCGCAAAGGCAACGTCACCGCGGTGAACTGCACCGTCTCGGTGTGGGAAGACTTCCAGAAGACCATCGACAACATCGCGGAGATGAAGCAGCAGATCCGCGAGTACAGCGAGATCCTCACGCTGGTGCGCACGACCGACGACATCCTGCGCGCGAAGAAGGAGAACAAGACCGGCATCATCTTCGGCTTCCAGAACTCGTATGCCTTCGAGGACAACCTCGGCTATATCGAGGTGTTCAAGGAACTCGGCGTGAACGTGGTGCAGCTCTGCTACAACACGCAGAACCTGGTGGGCACCGGCTGTTATGAACCCGATGGCGGACTGTCGGGTTATGGCAAGGAAGTGATCCACGAGATGAATCGCGTGGGCATCATGGTGGATCTCTCGCATGTTGGCGCGAAGACTTCGTCGGATGCGATTGCCTGCTCGAAGAAGCCGGTTACCTATTCGCATTGCTGCCCGTCGGGCCTGAAGGATCATCCGCGCAACAAGACCGACGATCAGCTGCGCGAGATCGCGGATGCCAACGGTTTCGTAGGCGTGACGATGTTCTCGCCGTTCCTGAAGAAAGGCCCGGACGCGACCGTCGACGACTATCTGGAAGCGATCGAATACACGATCGATGTGATCGGCGAAGACAAAGTCGGTATCGGCACCGACTTCACGCAGGGCTACAGCACCGAGTTCTTCGACTGGATCACGCACGACAAGGGCCGTTATCGCCGCCTGACGAACTTCGGCAAGGTGGTGAATCCGGAAGGCATCCGCACCATCGGCGAGTTTCCGAACCTGACGGCCGCGATGGAACGCGCAGGCTGGAGCGAGTCGCGCATCAAGAAGGTGATGGGCGAGAACTGGATGCGCTTCTTCGGCGAAGTGTGGAACGTCTGAACGTGCTGGCCAGTTTCGCGGGCTACAATCCCGAAGCCTGTGTCCCCAATGCACGCCATCATGCCGAACCCGAGCGAGACGACGTCCAAGCTGGACTATGAGGATCTTTTCCGGCATCTGCCCGTTGCGGTGATCGTGGCCCGCGAGCGCATCATGGTGGACTGCAATGCGCGCGCGCTCGAACTGTTCCGGGCGGAACGCAGCGATATCGTCGATCAGTCGTTCTCCAAGCTTTACCCGCAGAAGAAGGACTTCGCGAGCACCGGTCACCGTCTCGGACCGCTGATCGCGAAGCGCGCGGTCTTCAGCGACGACCGCATCATGCGGCGCATCGACGGCAGTCATTTCTGGGTCACCGTGCGCGGCTTCGGCTATAACCCGCAACGCCCTTTCGAACTCGCCGTCTGGACCTTCACGGATCTTTCGGACAGCGCCAAGCCGCCCGATGTCACGAGCACGCTGACGGAACGCGAGCGCGACGTCGCCGCCTGCCTCGTGCATGGCCTGACGAGCAAGGAGATCGGCAAGGAACTGAACATCAGCCCGCGCACGGTGGATATCCATCGTGCAAGCCTTCTGCGCAAGTACGGCGTGCGCGCGACGCCGGAACTCATCACGCGGCTGCTGGCCTGACGGTCCACCTGGGATTCGGTCATGCGCAGAGCAACGCCGCGCGCATCGCCGGCGTGCGCGACGGCCTTGCGCAAGCCGGCATCGACAACATTCCCTATGGCGAGCTGTCCGCGCCGACGCTGACGAGCGTGGACACGCAGAGCGAGACGATCGGCGAGGTCGCGATGCAGAAGCGGGTGGACATGCTGGGCGGGAAGGATCACATCGAGCACGTGACCATCGAGCCGTGTCTGATCGTGCGCGATTCGACGGCCGTGGCTGAGGGCCGCTGAACGCGACGGTTCAGGTCCGGTTTGCCATCAGCAGCAGCGTTTCTCCGTCCTGGACCACTTCGCGGGCCTGGTTCAGCACCTTCAGCCTGAGCGTCGCGATGCCGCGGTCCGCGCGCTTGGTCGGCCGCTTCGCGACCACTTCGACTTCGACATGAATGCGGTCGCCGATCATCAGCGGCGCGCGGAACGACCAGTTCCAGCTCAGGGTTGCCAGTCCTTTCAGGCGGACGGCGCAACGGGTCTTGAGACCGTCGGCGAGCGCAAGCCCCAGCAGTCCATGCGCGATGCGGCCGGGAAAGCCGGCTTCCTGAGCCGCGACATCGTCGAGATGAAGGTCGTAAAGGTCGCCCGATACGCCCGCGAAATTGACCACGTGGGTTTCCGTGACCGTCATGCCCGAGGTGGCGAAGTGGTCGCCGGCCTCGATGTCGTTGAGGTCGTACATGCCCGGCGCGAGCGCACGGCCTTGGGCGATGGCATCGGTATCCTGTCGTACTTCCATGAGCGTCTCTGTCTCCTTGTTCTCTACGTGATAGGCGGCCGCTTCAGCAGACCGTCTGCAGGCGCTGCGCGCACACCTTCAGCACTTCGTCCGGTTCGACCTTCCACCAGCGGTCGCGCGAAAACAGCTCGACTTCCACCATGCCCGCATAACCCGCGCGTTCCATCTGGCCGCGAAAGCCCGCCAGATCGATCACGCCATCGCCCATCATGCCGCGGTCCAGCAGCATGTCGCTGGTATCGGCGAGCCAGTCGCTTACGTGATACGCGAGGATCCGCTGCGCGCGTCCCGCCGCCGCGATCGACTCCTTGAGCAGCGGGTCCCACCAGCAGTGATAGACATCGATGGCGACACCCAGCATCGACGGATCGCCCGGCGCGATCTTCTCGCACAGTGCGAGCGCCTGCCCGATCGTGTTGATGACGGCGCGTTCCGCCGCATACATCGGATGCAAGGGTTCGATGGCCAGCGGCACGCCGAGCTTGCGCGCCTCCGCGTGCAACTCGGCGATGCCCTCTTCCACCTGCGCACGCGCGCCCGGAAGATCGCGCCCGTTCGCGCTCACGCCGCCCACCACCATCACGAAGCAGCGCGCTTCGAGTTCCGCCGCGTCGTGCAGCGCCTTGATATTGCTGTCGATGCTCGCGCGCCGCGCGGCCTGCGTTTCGCCGGTCAGGTACGTGGAACGGCAATAGCCGGTCACCGTGAGTTGCAGCGCCCGCAGCTTGCGCGCCACGGCGGCAGCGCCCATGGCCTCCACTTCATGCCGCCATGGCGCGACGCCGCCGAAGCCCGCTCGCGCCACGCGTTCGAGCGTCACGTCGAGCGGCTCGCGATGTCCGAGCGTCGCGGTATTGATCGCGCAACGGTCCAGCCGGTTCTCAAGCGTCTCCATGCGTGTCTCCGCTCATAGTCCGAAGGTCTGCATCACGAGCCGCATGCGCTGCACCGCGAGTTCGGGTTCGCGCAGCAGGTTCGCGGCATCCGCGAGACGGAACACATCCGCGAGATACAGCGGCGGACGCGCGCCGTGATGCCCGCCCGGCATGAAGAAGTGCGGCTGGAATCCGTTCAGGTACGCGAGGAATACGACGCCCGTCTTGTAGTACTGAGTGGGCGCGCGGAAGATGTGCCGCGACAGCGCGACGGTGGGTTCGAGCAGGCGGTCGTAGCGTGCGACGTCGCCTGCGGCCAAGGCAGCAAGCGCCTGCGATGCAGCGGGCGCGATGGCATCGAAGATGCCAAGCAGCGCATGCGAGTAGCCCTGCTCGTCGCCCTTGATGAGCGACGGATAGTTGAAGTCGTCGCCGGTGTACATCTTCACGCCTTCGGGCAAGCGGCGCCGGAAAGCGATCTCGCGTGCATCGTCGAGCAGCGAGATCTTGATGCCGTCCACCTTGTGCGCATTCTCCGCGATCACCTGGAGACAGACATCGGCGGCTGCGTCGAGATCGTTGCTGCCCCAGTAGCCTTTCAGCTCGGGATCGAACATGTCGCCGAGCCAGTGCAGGATCACGGGCTGCGAGCACATTGCCAGCACTTCGCGATACACGCGCAGATAGTCGTCGCGATGCCGCGCCACACGCACCAGCGCGCGGCTCGCCATCAGGATCACGCGGCTGCCGGTGCGCTGGATGGCGTCGAGTTGCAGCGCATAGGCGCGGATCACGTCGTCGCAGGACGTGGCCTCGTGCGCCGGCAGATGATCGGTGCCGCAGCCCGAGGCGATCAGCGCGCCGGGCAGATCGCGGGTTTCCTGCATCGTGCGCTCGACGAGTTCACGCGCGGTGTCCCACGTCACGCCCATGCCGCGCTGCGCGGTGTCCATGGCCTCGGCGATGCCCAGTCCCTGACCGATGAGATAGCGCCGGTATTCGATCGTGCGCGTCCAGTCGAGAGCGGCGGGCTGGTTCAGTTCGCCGCTGCGCTGCGGATCGGCCACGACGTGCGCCGCCGAATAAGCGATGCGGTTGAACTTCGCGCCCGCCGGCGCGCCGCCGATCGGGTCGCCCGTGAGCCGGTAGTTTTCCAACTGGCCAGAAGCGGCCGGAAGAACGATTTGCATGATGTCGAAGGCTTGAAGGTTCGGTTACGACGCGGGCATCTCGATGCCGAAGAACGTCGCGAAGGCCGCGAGCTGTCCTTCGATCATCGGCTGGCCATTGGTCGCGCGGCAGCCGCACGCCCGCGCATGTTTCAGCAGCGGCGTTTCAGCGGGCGTCATGATGATGTCGACCACCTGAAGCGCAGGCGGAAACGCGCCGAATGCGACGGGCATGCCGTCGCCCGGCTTCATGCCGACAGGCGAACAGTTGACCAGCACGTCCACGCCCGCGAGGTTGGCGGGATCGACATCCACGCTTGCCGGGCACGCCGGGTAGTAGTGATTCAGCCGCGCCGACAATTGCTCGGGCAACTCGCGCTGCGGATCGCTCAGCGCGATGCTCGCCGCGCCCGCCTCCGCCAGCGCATGCGCGACGGCCGCGCCCGCGCCGCCCGCACCGAGCTGCTTCACGTGCTTGCCGCGCAACTCGAAGCCGATGCGCGTCAGCCCCTGCACGAGACCGGTGCCGTCGAACAGGTCGCCGAACCAGCTGCCGTCCGGCTGGCGGCGCATCACATTGAGCGCGCCGACGCGGCGGGCGGTGTCGGAGACGTCATCGACCATCGACATCGCGCGCACCTTGTGCGGCACGGTGACCACGAGGCCGTCGAGATTGCCGAGCGCCTGAAGCCCCGCGACGGCAGGCTCGAACACGTTCACGGGAACATCGAAAGGCAGGCAGACCGCATCGATGCCGCCGGTCTCGAAGAGCGCGTTCATCAGCTGCGGCGTCTTCACCTGCGTGACGGGGTTGCCGAGAATGCCGAACAGCCGTGTCGATCCGCCGATGCGCGGTCCCTGTTGCGCTTGCTTCGTCACGACTGCTGCTCCTTGAACGCAGCGAGGCGCGGATGCGACGGCCAGCTTTGTTCGTCCATCGCGGCGTCGAGGCCCATCGGCTCGGGACGGAACAGGCGCTCGTCCATCAGCTTCAGGTCCGGCGAGATGACGGGACGGAACGCCATGTGCGCGAGCACGTCCCGTTCGAGATCGATGCCCGGCGCGATCTCGATCAGTTCGAGCGCGCCGTCTATGGCGCGGAACACCGCGCGCTCGGTCACGAACAGCGTGGTCTGGCCGCGCTCCTGCGCATACGGTCCGCTGTACGACACCTGCTGCAGCTTCGACACGAACTTGCGATGCGTGCCTTCCTTCAGGATCTGCAACTGGCCGCCTTCGCACGCTACCTTCAGGCTGCCCGCCGTGAAGGTGCCGCCGAAGACCATCTTGCGCGCGTTCTGGCTGATGTTGATGAAGCCGCCCACGCCGATCAGCTTGTTCGCGAAGCGGCTGATGTTGACGCTGCCCTGCGCATCGATCTCGACGGCGGACAAGAACGCGATGTCGATGCCGCCACCATCGTAGAAGTCGAACTGATACGGCATGTCGACGATGGCGCTGTAGTTGCGCGCGGCGCCCGCATCGAGTCCGGCCGCCGGCGCGCCGCCGATCAGCCCTTGCTCGTTGGTGAGCACGATGTGATGCAGCACGTCTTCTTCGGCCGCCACGAGTCCGATGCCGGTACACACGCCGGAGCCGACATTGCACACCGCGCCGACGCGCAGTTCCATCGCGAGACGCCGCGCGATGATCTTGCGTTCGTCGAGCGGCAGGCGCGGAAAGCCTTCCAGCGGAATGCGCATTTCGCCGGTGAAGGCGGGGTCGTAGGCGGTCTGGTAGGTGACCGGTTGTTCCGGGTCGATCACCACGGCGTCCACCAGCATGCCGGGAATCTTCACCGTCTTGGCCGGCAGGGTGCCGCGCTTCGCCAGCCGCTTCACCTGCACGATGACGAGACCGCCGTTGCGGCGCGTCGCCTGCGCCATCGAGAGCATGTCGCCGAACACGGCTTCGTGTTCCATCGAGATGTTGCCGTCCTCGTCGGCCGTGGTGCCGCGCAGGAACGCGACATCGACTTCGAAGCGCTTGTAGAACAGCCACTCGCGGCCTTCGAGTTCGATCAGGCTCACGAGCTTGTCGTCGCTTGGCGCGCCCTGAATGCCGCCGCCATTGCGCGGATCCACGAAGGTATGCAGGCCGACATGGCTGATGAGCCCCGGACGCCCCGCCGCCATCTCGCGTGTCAGCAGCGAGAGCGCGCCTTGCGGCAGCGTCCACGCCTCGATCTCCTGGTTCAGCGCCATCTGCGCGAGCGGCGGCGAATCGACCAGCGTGCCGCACACGACGCGCTTGAGCAGACCGGCATGCGCGAGCCGCGACGCGCCGCGCTCGCCGCGATCGCCCAGACCGACCGGATGCACCGATGTCAACTGACGCGGTTCGCCCTTCGCGAGAAAGCGCCGTTCGAGCGCTTCGATCAGCGTTTCCGGCACGGCATGCCCGCTCCCCGATCCGCCGATCATCAATGTATCGCCATCCTTGAGCAGGGATGCAGCCTGGTCGGCGGTCAAGATTTGCATGGTTTTCAACTCCGCTTGTTTCTGCTTGTTTCTGTGTGTCGATTTCAATGTCTGGCGCGCTGCCTTTGTCACGCCGCGGGGCGCGCTTCCGGCAAGGCGGGCTCATCGTCGCGATGTCGCGACAACTGCTTGCCGAGCAGCGCTGCAATCAGCGTCAGGAAGCTGAAGACCGCGAGAAACACCATCACGTACGTCGGCTTGCCGTTCGCGTAGGCCACCAGCGCGGTGGCGATGAACGGCGTCGGGCCGCCTATGAGTGCGCCGGACATCTCGCGGCACATCGCTATGCCTGAAAAGCGGTACTGCGTGGGAAACAGGTTGGACAGGAACGCCCCCTGCGCGCCGCAGGTGCAGCCCCAGCTGATGCCATAGACCGCGCTCATCGCAATGGTGGCGAGCACCACGTCCTTCGAATCGATCGCAAGGAACAGCGGATACACGAGCGCGAGGGCGATCATCGCGCCGGCGGCGAAGATGTTGGCGCTGCCGAAGCGGTCCGCGAGCATGCCGCCGACCGGCGCGCAAAACAGCGAGAAGCCCAGCGCGATGATGAGCACCACCAGACTGTCCGACTTCGCCATGCCGACCGTGTTGGTCATGTAGCTGAGCGCGAAGGTATTGAGCACGTAGCTGAGCGCCTGATGGCCGCCCATCGCGAAGAAGCCGCACAGCAGTTCGCGCCGGCTGTTGCGGAACAGTTGCGCCAACGGCACCCTCTCGGCCTTGGCCTTCTTGCTGGCCTTTTCCATGGCGGCGACGTACTCGGGCGTTTCATCGAGCTTCGAGCGAATGTAGATGGCCACGCCGAACAGCCCCAGCGACAGCAGGAACGGCACGCGCCAGGCCCACGAGAACAGGATGTCCTCGGGCACGTACGAGATCAGCAGGAAAGTTGCGATCGCAATCATCACGCCGAAGTTGGTGGCCGCGTTTGGAATCGACGTGAAGAATGCGCGCCGGCTCGGCGGCGTGTATTCGGCGATCAGCGTGATGGCGCCTGCCAGTTCCGCGCCTGCGCCGAAGCCCTGCATCATGCGCATCAGCACCAGCAGCAGCGGCGCGATGATGCCCGCCTGCTGCCAGGTGGGCAGTATCCCCAGCCCGACCGTGGCCGCCCCCATGATGGTCACGCAGAACACGAGCGCCGGCTTGCGGCCGTACTTGTCGCCAATGTGCGAGATGACGATGCCGCCCAGCGGGCGAATGATGAAGCCCACCGCGAAAGTCGCGAACGCGGCCAGCGTGCCGGCCAGCGACGAGAGTTGTGGAAAGAACAACTTGTTGATGATGAGGCCCGACGCCGCGGCGTACAGGCCATAGTCGTACCACTCGATGATGGTGCCGAGGGTCGACGCGAACACGGCGCGTCGGATGTTCCTGCGGTCTGCCTTCTGCGCGTGTGCTGGTTGCATGGCGCTGTCTCCTGCTTCGCTTTTGATTTTGTGCGACACCGCGGCCTCGCGGTGCACGTTGACGGAAATCCCTCCGCCTGTTGCGGCGGACGGTACTGCTGCATGAATCAGTCTTGCTTCGTGCGCTTGCCGAAGGCGTTGGCGCCCGATTCGTAATTGCCCGACGCGAAACACAGCGAGGTCAATTCGTTCTCGTAGCGGATGCCCTGCTCGACGCTCATCGACAGCGCCGCGCGTACGGCGGCCTTGACCGATTGCGTCGCGATCGGGCTGAACTCGGCCATCCTGCGGCACAGCGCCATGGCGCTATCGACGACATCCGCGTCTTCCACCACCATCTCGACCAGCCCGATATCACGCGCTTCGCCGGCGTCGATGGTATCGCCCGTCAAGAGCAGACGCATGGCCTGTCCATAGCCGACGAGGCGCGGCAGCATCTGCGACGCGCCGCCGCCGCCCACCCAGCCACGCAGCACTTCGGGCGCGCCGAACTTCGCGCTCTTGCCCGCGACCCGGATATCCGCGCCGAGCATCATCTCGAGACCGCCGCCCAGCACCCAGCCCTTCAAAGCCGCGACGACGGGCTTGGTGAAGTCGCGCACCACCATCGCGTAGTCGGTGCGCGCACGAAACTCCCATGCCGTCTGATACGTCTTGAGCGAATGCAGGTCGCTGCCCGCGCTGAACGCGCGCTCGCCTTCGCCGCGCAGCAGCACGACGCGGATCGCCGCATCGCGCTCGATGTCCTGACGGATCCCGAGCAGCGCCTGCGTCATCTCGGGCGTCATCGAGTTCATCTTCTCGGGACGGTTGATGACGATCTCGGCCACCGCGCCATGTCGCCGCACCACCATGTTCTCCTGCATCGCGCCTCCTGTTTATCGACCGCCGGAGCAGTCCTTTCCCCTTCGCGTTTTCCCTCATACTTACTTACTAGTAAGTAGCTTGAGCGGACATTATCATCAATCTCAGGCGTCATGCAACGGAAATTTGAGGTGCAGCGAACTCAGGCGGCGCAGTCTTTTTGCAGGCCAAGGCGGCAACGGGAAAAGAATGAGGGTCGTGTAAAATCAGCCGCGGAAAAGTGCCGGATCGCTGAACGCGGCACGCTCCGGTCCCCGCCCGTCACGCCCGTTCCTTCGCCCCGTGTGAGGCCCAGTCAACCCTCCGATCCTCACCGAGGTGCCACGTTGAGTCAGACCACAACCGCCGTGAAACCCGCGAAGCCCGCGAAAGACACCAAGGCCGCCAAGGCCGTCAAGAGCGACCCGGCCGCCGCCGCACCGAAGCGCTCGTCGATGTACGACAGCATCAAGGACCTGGCGAAGCGGCTCCTGATCGCGCACGGCTATCACAAGACAACGTTTGGCGTGATCGCCAAGGAACTCGGCATCACCACGACCAACATCCACTATCACTTCGGCAACAAGAACAGCCTCGTCGAGGAAGTGGTGAAGGACTACGTGGCGGGCGCCACGGAAGGCCAGAAGAAAATCTGGCTCGATGAAACGCTCTCCTTGCAGGACAAGTTGCAGGCCGAAATCGGCTATAACCGCAACCTGTTCCGCAAGTACAACCCGGGCGGCAAGACGCGCAAGCCGTGGAGCCTGATCGGACGGCTGCGCATGGAAAGCGACGTGCTGACCGACGAAGCGCGCGCGGCCCTCGCGGGCTTCACCACCGAGATTCACGCGGCGGTCGAAGTGGCCGTCGAACAAGCAAGCCGCAGCGGCGAGCTGAAACGCGACACGCCGAAGGAAGATCTGATTCTTCTGCTGACGCATCTGATCGACAGCCTCTCCGTGTTCGCGCAGGACGCGGGCGGCTTCGAACGCGTCGAACAGTTCATGAACTCGTTCTCGCGCGTGGTGCTCGCGAAATACACCCGGTAAGTCTCTCGTACACGCGACGGATCGCACAGTCGGCGTTAAGCCTACTGGACAATTAGATCGATCTACCTTAATGTCTTCTCACGGAGACATTCTATGAACGAGACTGGCTTTGGCATTGCCGTCGTGGGCGCGGGCATGGCTTCCGCGCCGCATCTGGCGGGGCTGCTCGACTTGCAGGACCGGGTGAGCGTGCGTCACATCGTGGCGCGCTCGGCGGAACGGGCGGGCGCTTTCGCGAGCCGCTTGCCGCACGCCCGCGTCACGCTGGATCTGGACACCGCCCTCAACGACGATCACGTGAACGGCGTGCTGCTGCTGACACCGCCGAACTCGCATCTCGAACTCGGCGCACGGATTGCGGCGGCGGGCAAGCATCTGCTGGTGGAGAAGCCCATCGACGTCACCACGTCGCGCGCACGCGAACTGGTCGCGTGTTGCGAACAGCATGGCATAGTCGCGGCGGCGGTGTTGCAGCACCGCACGCGCGATGCATCGCGCAAGCTGCGCCAGTTGCTCGATGCACGCGCACTCGGCGAGATTCACAGCGCCAGCGTGGCCGTGCCGTGGTGGCGTCCGCAGTCCTATTACGATGAACCCGGCCGCGGCACGCTCGCGCGCGACGGCGGCGGCGTGCTGATGACCCAGGCCATTCATACGCTGGACCTGTTCCTGTGGCTCGTCGGGCTGCCGGACGAAGTCTTTGCCTACGCAGTCACCAGTCCCGCGCACCGGATGGAATGCGAGGACACGGTGGCGGGCGTCATGCGCTATCGCAACGGCTGTGTGGCGTCGCTGCATGCCAGCACGGCCATCTATCCCGGCTTTCCCGAACGCATCGAGATCAGCGGCAGCAAGGGCAGCGCCACGCTCGGCGGCGGCAAGCTCAGCGTGCAATACATGGACGGCTCGGCGCTCGAAGAAGGCGAGACAGCTTCGCTCGGCTCCGGCGCAGACCCGATGGCGTTCTCGCATCACGCGCACCGGGCCGTGATGTCCAGCTTCGTCGATGCCGCGACACGCGGCGCCGAACCGGTCGCCTCGTTGCGCAGCGCGCTGGACGTCCACGTGCTGATCGATGCGCTGATCGCTTCGTCGGCCAGCCGTCAACCCATGCCCGTCAACCCAGGTTCGACAACATGACTTCTGCCCTGAATGCCGCTGTCGGCGGCGATACACGTCTGTTCGCCATCGTCGGCGATCCGATTGCGCAAGCGCGCTCGCCGCTGGTGTTCAACGCCATCTTCCAGCGCATGGGCGTGAACGCGGTGCTCGTGCCGATGCAGATTCCCGCGGCAGCGCTCGAAACCGCCATTGCCGGCTTGAAGCGTATCGCCAATCTCGACGGCATCGTCGTCACGGTGCCGCACAAGATTGCGATGACCAACTGGGTCGACCGGCTGCTGCCCATCGCGCAGAAGGTCGGCGCGATCAACTGCATGCGCCGCGCGGAATCCGGCGAGTGGATCGGCGAAATGTACGACGGCGAAGGCTTCACGCGCGGCCTGCGCAAGCAGGGCCACGAACCGCGCGGCATGGCCGTGTTCCAGGCCGGCGCGGGCGGCGCAGGCAAGGCGCTGGCGCATGCGCTTGCCAGCGCCGGCGTCAAGTCGCTGCGCCTGATCGATGTGGACCGGGCGAAGCAGGACGCGCTCGTCGCGGAGATCGCGCAGGCTTATCCGCAGCTGAACGTCGCAGCGGGAGACTCGCAACCCACTGACGTGGACATGGTCGTCAACGCCACGCCCTGCGGCATGGCCGAAGGCGATGCGCTGCCCTTCTCCATCGAGCAACTCGACCGCAACGTGCTCGTCGCCGACATCATCATGAAGCCCGAACGGACGCCGCTGCTGCAACGTGCCGAAGAGCGCGGCCATCGCACGCACCTGGGACGTCATCTGCTGGAGAATCAGGCGGAGATCGTCGCCGAATTCTTTGGCCTGAAACCGATGTAGTACGCCCCGGTCAGCGCAGCCGATTCAGATACACTCCGGACATACGAATCTTCAAGCGCTCCTCATGTCCCGAGGCAAACCAGGCTCTCCCGTCACGCTGCTGGACATCGCCAATGAACTCGGCCTGTCCCGCGCCACGGTTTCTCTCGTGCTGCGCAACAGTCCGCGCATCTCCGAAGCCACCCGCGAACGCGTACTCGAAGCCTTCAAACGCCAGGGCTATGTTTACAACCGCCATGCGGCGGGCATGCGCAGCAACCAGACGCACACCGTCGGCGTGGTCGTCAACGACCTCGCCAATCCCTACTTCACGATGCTGGTCCGCGCCATCGAGGCGAGCCTCAGCACGCAGGGGTTCATGACGCTGCTCGGCAACACGGACGAGTCGCTCGACCGGCAAAGCCGCTTTCTCGAAACCGTGAGGCAGCACAACATCGACGGCCTCATCGTCTGTCCGACCGAATCCACCACGGCCACGCAGATGCGCCAGGTGCTGGCGTGGGGCATCCCGTGCGTGTTCGCATCGCGCTATGTGAGCGGACTGCAAGCCGATTACGTCGGCGTCGACAACCGCCGCGGCATGGCGCTCGCGACGTCGCATCTGATCGGGCTCGGCCACAAGCGCATTGCGATGATCGGCGGCATCATGCGCGCCTCCACCGGCAGCGATCGCGCCGAAGGCTATCGCGAGGCCTTGCAGGCCGCAAAGATCAAGTTCGACGAACGTCTGCTCGTGCCCTCGCCGCTGACGCGCTACGACGGCAAGCGCATCATCACCGAACTCCTGCGCCTGAAGAATCCGCCTACGGCGGTGGTCTGCGGCAACGACATCGTCGCGTTCGGCGTGATGCTCGGTCTGCGCGCGCACGGCATCGAACCGGGCCGCGACTTCGGCGTAGTCGGCTTCGACGACGTCCCTGAAGCCGCGCTCTGGGAGCCGCCGCTCACCACGGTCCAGGTCTTGCAGGACGAGATCGGCCAGAGCGCCGCGGACCTGCTGCTCAAGCGCATGACGGAGCCGTCGCGCACCGCCACGCGCATCCTCTCGGACCCTGTGCTGATCATTCGCGGCACCTGCGGCGGACGTCCCGGCGCGGCCTGAGCGTCGCGCCCGCGGCTTCGCCCGTTCGGGTTTCCCTTATAAAAATCCGCTTGCGTCACATTGAAGCTGCCCCTAACCTTCCAGGTAGATCGATCTACTCAATCTACCAGACGGCCGGAAGCGTGTGCGTAGCACGACGGTCGAAGGCCCATCCGTGCCGCCTGTCGTGCGCCACGGCCATAAGAATCACAGGAATCCGACGCATGCGCGACTACCTTCTTTCTCGCAGAAAACTCCTGACGCTCACGGTCGCCTCGGCGGCGGCCGGTTGCCTGCCACGGCTGGCCAGTGCGGACAGCCAGACGATCCGCATCGGCGACGTGGTGGACCGGCACAACCCGGAAGTGATCACCGAGAACCTGATGGCGAAGCGGCTCAAGGAGACCACCGGCTTCGACGCACGCGTGTTCCCGGACGGCGTGCTCGGTTCGCATACCCGCATGAACGAGCAGCTGCGCAACGGCACGCTGGAGATCACGGTGGCGAACGTGGCAGACCTCGAAGGCTATGACAAGCGCCTCGGTCTGTTCGCGATGCCCTTTGCATTCCCGGACCGCAAGACGCTGTTCGCCGCGCAGGATGGCGCGCTCGGCGAGGCTTACGCGGGCATTCTGGAGAAGCTGGATTTCGTGCTGCTCGGCTGGTTCGATTCGGGTCTGCGCAGCGTCTACAACCGCACGCGCGCCATCAACGAGCCCAACGACATGAAGGGCCTCAAGATCCGCACGCAGGGCAACCAGATCATGATCGCGACGTTCAACCAGTTCGGCGCGCAGGCCACGCCGCTGGACACCACGCAGATCTATTCGGCGTTGCAGCAGGGCGTGGTGGACGGCGCCGAGAACTCGGTGACCTTCTTCGTCCAGCAGCATCACAGCGAGGTGGCGAAGCATTACTCCTACACGAACCACTTCTTCTCGATCGACCCGATGCTGGCCAGCAAGAAGTGGTTCGACTCGCTCGATCCGAAGAAGCAGGACGCCGTGAAGCAGGCCGCCGCGCAGGCCCAGCAGCACGAGCGCGAACTGTGGCTGGCGTCGGACGCGAAGTATCTCGCCGAAGCAAAGAAGAACGGCGTCGAATTCAACGACACCAACAGCGCCGCGTTCCGCGCAGCCGTCAAGCCGATCTACGCCAAGTACCGCTCGAACTTCGCCGAGCTGGCGAAGTACCTGCCGGACCTCTGATCAACCGCCTCAGGTGCCCGCCATGAAACCCGATTCGCGTTCCTCCGCGCGCAGGGACGGCATCAACCAGACTGCGCCGTTCCGCGTGCTCGCGAGCGTCGAAGATCTGCTGATCGCCGTCCTGGTCTTCGCGATCTTCTGCGTCGTGCTGGCGGGCATCGTGTCCCGCTTCGTCTTCCATGTGTCGCTCTCGTGGAACATCGAGGTCAGCGTCACGCTGATGATCTGGATGACCTTCATCGGCATCGCGGTCGGTGTGCGCGACCGGGTGCACGTGGCCTTTGAACTGTTCGAAGACCGGCTCTCGGGCCGCTGGCTCGTGCTTGCATCGCTCGTCCAGATGCTGCTGATGGGCGCGCTGCTGGTCGCGCTCGCTTGGGGCGGCTGGCAGTTCATGCAACTGGGCTTCGACCAGATCACGCCGAGCGGCATCCCGCAATGGATCTCGTTCGCCGCCATCCCGGCCGGCAGTGCGCTGGGCCTGCTGCATCTGCTGGCGCATGCCTGGGACCTGCTCGCGCATGCCGATGCCGACCCCGTTCATGCCCACGCACACGGTTCTGCCGAAACGAGGACGCAATGATTCTGACCATCGGACTTCTCGCGCTGTTCGTGCTGGCTGGCGCGCCGATCATCGCTTCTCTGGGCGTGGTGGGCACCATCGACGGCCTGATGCAGGGCCTGCCGCTGACCAACATCGCGCAGGCGATGTATCACGGCGTGGACTCGTTCACGCTGCTCGCCGTGCCGCTGTTCATCCTCGCCGGCGAGATCCTGTTTCACTCGGGCTCGGCCGGCAAGCTGGTCAGCTTCATGAACCTGCTGGTGGGCCGTGTGCCGGGCGGGCTGGGTGTGAGCGCCGTGGCCTCGACCATGGTGTTCTCCGGCCTGAGCGGCTCGGTCAACGCGGACGCTGCCGCCATCAGCTCGGCCATGCTGCCTTCGATGGAAAAGGCCGGCTATCGCAAGGAATGGTCGTCGGCGATCATCGCGGCGGCGGCCGGCACCGGCATCCTGATTCCGCCGTCGATCACCATCATCGTGCTCGCCACGGTCGCGAACATGTCGGTGACCAAGCTGTTTCTCGCGGCCACCTTGCCGGCCATCCTGGTCGGCGTCACGAAGATGTTGATCATCATGTACCGCGCGCGGTCGGAGCCGCCGGTGGCGCCGGTCCACTTCAGCGTGCGCGAACTGGGCCGCGCCTTCCTGCTCGCGATCCCGGCGCTCGGCGCCCCCGTCATCATCCTCGGCGGCATCTTCATGGGCTTCTTCACCGCTACGGAATCCGCGGCGGCGGCGGTGGCCTACGTGACCATCATCACGCTGCTGCAACGCTCGATTCCTGCGCGCGCCTGGTCCGGCATTCTCATCAAGGCGGGCCGCACCAGCGCCATCGTGCTGTCGCTGGTGGGCGTCGCGCAGATTCTCGGCTACATGCTGGCGTACAACTCGGTGGGCGAGCAGGTGGCCGAGTTCGCCTCGCAACTGACCGGCAACCGCTTCGTCTTCACGGTGTTCATCGTGGTCGTGTTCTGGCTGCTGGGCGCGCTGCTCGACGGCATTCCCGCGCTGATCCTGCTGATCCCGCTGTTCCTGCCGATCGCGCAGGACGCCGGTTACAGCGACGTGCACTTCGCGATCCTCGCCATCGCCATCGTCGGCATCTCGCTCGTGACGCCGCCGATCGGCACTGCATGCTTCATCGTCACCGGCGTCGCCAACATCAGGATGGTCAACCTGGTGCGCCCGATGCTGCCCTTCATGGCGATCATGTTCGTCACCATCCTGCTGTTGGCCTTCGTGCCCGCGTTCTCCGAATGGCTTCCTCATCTTCTCTACTAGCGGCACGCGCCGCCCGGCCGCTGGCGCTGATCACCGGCGCGCGGCGCGGCATCGGTGCGGGCATTGCGACGGAACTGGCGCGGCAGGGTTTCGATCTCGCGCTGCTCGACATCGCGGACGACGGCGCTGACCAGGTGCTTGCCGCCGCCGAAGCGCATGGCGCACGTGCGGCCTTCTGGCAACACGATCTCGCCGACAGCGGCGCGCATCGCGCGCTGGTCGAGCGCATCGTCGCGGCATGCGGACCGATCGCCTGTCTCGTGAACAACGCGGGCGTGTCCGCCGACGCGCGCGGCGACCTGCTCGAACTCGGCGAGCGTTCCTATGACAAGGTGATCGACATCAACATGCGCGGCACGTTCTTTTTTACGCAGGCGGTAGCGCGTCACATGGCGGAGGACACGCATCCTGCACAACACGCGCGCACCATCGTCACGGTGTCGTCGGTGAGCGCCGAACTCGCGTCGACGGAGCGCGGCGAATACTGCATGTCGAAGGCCGGACTCGGCATGCTCACCAAGCTGTTCGCGCTGCGCCTCGCGCCGTTGAACATCGGCGTGTTCGAGATTCGCCCCGGCATCATCCGCACGCCGATGACGGAGGCCGTTGCCGCGCGCCATGACGAACGCATCGCGGACGGCGTCGTGCCGATGCGCCGCTGGGGCATGCCGGCCGACGTCGCTTCGGCGGTCGCGGCGCTGGCCTCCGGACAGATGCAGTTCGCGACGGGCAGCGTGCTCAACATCGACGGCGCGCTGTCGGTTCCGCGCCTGTGAGCGCTTTCCCTCTTCTTCCGATGACCCCGGGTCCCGCCCTATGAACAGCCTGAAACTGCCCACATCGACCGGCGCGCTGGAGCGCTACACGCTCGCCGGCACGCCGCTGCCGGACGCTCGCTCCGCAGCACCGTTCAACCGTATCGCGCTTTCGGCGGCGCACGTCGTGGCCGATCCGTTCGCCGACGTCGAACCGTCCGAGGGCGGCCGGATCGACTGGGACAGGACGCTCGAATACCGCCGCTATCTCGCGGGGCTGGGGCTCGGCATCGCCGAGGCGATGGACACCGCCCAGCGCGGCATGGGCCTCAGCTGGAAGGACTCGCTGCAACTGATCCGCCGCACGCGCGCGGAGTTGTCGGACAGTCCGGTGCCGGTCTTCAACGGCTGCGGCACGGATCATCTCGATCCCGCCTCCGTCACTTCGCTCGATGCCGTGGTGAGCGCCTATCTCGAACAGGTCGATGCAATCCAGACCGCCGGCGGCCGCCTGATCCTGATGGCGAGCCGCGCGCTGGCCCGCGTGGCGCGCACGCCGGCGGACTATGTGTCGGTGTATCGTCGGGTGCTGGCGCAGGTGGATCAGCCGGTGATCCTGCACTGGCTCGGCGACATGTTCGATCCCGCGCTGGCCGGCTACTGGGGCACCGACGACCTGAGCGCCGCGCGCGACATCGCACTCGAGGTCATGACGGAATCCGCGGTGAAGGTCGAGGGCATCAAGGTGTCGTTGCTGGACAAGCAACGAGAGATCGACATGCGCCGCCTGCTGCCTGCCGGCGTGAAGATGTACACCGGCGACGACTTCAACTATCCGGAACTGATAGCCGGGGACGAGCAAGGCTATTCGCACGCGCTGCTCGGCATCTTCGATGCCATCGCGCCCGCCGCATCGGCTGCGCTTGGCGAACTGGCAGCGGGACGGCGCGAGCGCTTCCTCGACATCCTCGCGCCCACGGTGCCGCTGTCGCGCCACATCTTTCGGGCGCCGACGCGCTTCTACAAGACCGGCATCGTCTTTCTGGCCTGGCTGAACGGCCATCAGCCGAACATGACGATGCTGGCCGGCCATCAGGCCATGCGCCCGCTGCCCTACTTCGTCGATCTCTTCAAACTCGCCGATGCCGCCGGTCTGTTGCGGCAACCTGAACTCGCGGTGACGCGCATGAAGACTTTCCTCGCCGTCCACGGCGTGACCCAGGACTGAGGCGCCGCGCATGGGACAGCTACTCGCGCGCCGCGACGGCGCAGTGCTCACGCTGCAACTGAGCAATCCGGGCAAGGCCAACGCGCTCGACTTCGCGATGCTCGCCGCACTCGACGACGCCATCGCGCGCGTCGAGCAGGACGATACGATCCGCGCCGTCGTGCTGCGCGGCGCCGAAGGCGGCGTGTTCTGCTCCGGTGCGGATATCCGCGAATGGTCGGCGCTCGATCCGGAGACCTTCGCGCTGCAATGGATCGGCAAGGGCAACGAGTTGTTCGGACGCTTCGAGCGCTTGCGTTGCCCGACCGTCGCCGTGATCGAGGGCTTGTGCTTCGGCGGCGGACTGGAACTGGCGCTGTGCTGCGATCTGCGGCTCGCCACCGATGGCGCGCGCCTGCGCTTCCCGGAAGTCGCCATCGGCGCCATTCCGGGCTGGGAAGGCGGCGACCGGCTGCAACGCATCGCGGGCCGCGGACGCGCGCTCGAAGCCGTGCTGCTGTCGCGCGAGATCGACGCGCGCACGGCGCTGCATTGGGGCGTGCTCAACGAAGTCTGCTTGCCGCAAGACCTGCCCGCCCGTCTCGACGACTGGACCACGCGCCTGTGCCAGATCTCACCACGCGCTGCTGCGCAGGCGAAGGCGCTCATCATCGACGACCACAAGGACGCCCGCACGGCCTATCCGGCAGCCGCGCTCGCGATCCGTTCCAGTGCGGACGCCGAACGCGGCATCCGCGCCTTCTTCGACAAGACCACTGCTTCCTTCTGACACCATGAATCCACTCTTCCAGGGCACTCATCAACGCGCGTTCGGCACCTGGCCGCTGCAAGGCCAGGCGCTTCGGGACGCATTGCGCATCGCGGTCGACACCGGCTACCGCGCCATCGACACCGCGCAGATGTACGGCAACGAAGCCGACGTCGGCACGGCGCTTAAAGCCGTGGGCATGAAGCGCGAAGACCTCTGCATCACGACCAAGATCGCGCCGGCCAACGATACCGCCGAAGCCTTCCTGCCGTCGCTGCGCGAGAGCCTCGCGAAACTGCAGATCGATCAGGTCGATATCCTGCTGCTGCACTGGCCGCCCGCTCATGGCGATGTCGCGCCCTCGGTGCAACGGCTCGAAGAAGCGGTGCAGGCGGGCCTTGCGCGCCACATCGGCATCAGCAACTTCACCGCCGCGATGATGCGCACCGCGAAGGCCGCGACGAAGCTCCCGCTCATCACGAACCAGGTCGAGTTTCATCCGCTGCTCGATCAGCGCGTACTGCTGCGCACGGCCACGGAGACGGGCATTCCGCTGTCGTCGTACTGCTCGGTGGCGCGCGGAGAGATCTTCAAATACCCGCTGTTCGAGGAGATCGGCGCGGGCTATGGCAAGACGGCTGCGCAGGCCGCGCTGCGCTGGATCCTGCAGAAGGGCGTGACCATCAACACGATGTCCACCCGGCGCGAGAACATCCAGGCCAATTTCGACGTGATGGACTTCACGCTGTCGAGCATCGACATGGATCGCATCGACGCGCTCAACTCGACGAACTACCGCATCGTCAATCGCGAACGCGTGCCCGACGCGCCCGACTTCGACTGAAGGAACAATCATGACCCAACCGCTGCTCTTCGAAGAGATCGAGCCGGGGCTCAGCTTCGCAACCTCGGGCATCGTCGTCACCGAAAGCCATGTGGTGCAGTTCGCCGGCCTTTCGGGCGACTTCTTCGACGTCCACATGGACGACGACTTCGCGCGCAGTGTCGGCTTTTCTGGCCGCATCGCGCATGGACTGCTGTGTCTCGCGATGGTCGATGGACTGAAGAACCGCGCGGCCACGAGTCTCGCTTCGGTCGCGACGCTGGAATGGATCTATCGCTTCCACAAGCCGGTGCTGATCGGCGACCGCATCCAGGGGCGCATCAGCGTGCTCGACAAGCGTCCGACGAAGCGCGCCGACCGCGGCATCGTGCGCTTGCAGGTGGAGGTGCGCAATCAGGACGATGTGGTGATCCAGGAAGGACTCAACGTGCTGATGGTGCGGACCCGCGCCCATGCCGTGAAGACGAGCAACGAGGAACGATGAAATGAAGCAAGCCAATCTGGTTGACGCCGATACGATGGCGGCAGCGGTCTTCGACGGCGCGACGGTCGTGCTGAGCGGTTCCGGCGGCGGGCTGGTGGAGCCGGATCACATCGCGGCGGCCATCGAGCGGCGCTTTCTCGCGACGGGTCATCCCTGCGATCTCACGCTGATCCATGGCCTCGGCATCGGCGACGGCCAGGAGAGCGGCATCAGCCGCTTTGCGCACGAAGGCATGGTGCGGCGCGTGATCGGCGGTCACTGGACCTGGTCGAAGCGCATGCAGACGCTTGCGCGCGAAGAACGCATCGAAGCCTATACGCTGCCCGCCGGCGTGATCCAGACACTGATCCGCGAAGCCGGCGCGGGCCGTCATGGACTCGTCACGCATATCGGCCTCGACACCTTCGCCGATCCGCGTCACGGCGGCGGCCGGGTGAACGCTCGCGCCCGCGAGGATCTGGTCGAAGTGGTCACGCTCGGCGGCAAGGAACTGCTCTGGTACAAGCACTTTCGGATCGACTTCGCCATCGTGCGCGGCACCACGGCGGACGGGCAAGGCAATCTCACCTCGCGCGAGGAACCCGCCGACATCGACGCCTTCGCCGCCGCGCTCGCCGCCCACAACAGCGGCGGCCGTGTGTTCGCCCAGGTGCGCGACGTGTCCGCAACGCCGATCGCGCCCGCGCGCGCGGTCACGGTGCCGGGCGTGCTGGTCGATCAGATCTGCGTACATGCGGAGCAGAAGCAGACCACCGGCGCGGCCTACGATGCCACCATCAGCGGCGAACTGGCCGCGCCCGGCACGCGCACGCCGCCGCCGTTGCCCGAAGGTCTCCGCTATCTGATCGCGAAACGCGCCGCGCAGGAACTGGCGCCCGGCGCCTGCGTCAACTTCGGCTACGGCCTGCCCGACGGCATTCCCGCCGTCGCGCACGCGGAAGGCCGCGAGATCAGCTGGACCGTGATCGAACAAGGTTCGCACAACGGCGAACTGCTGGGCGGCGATCTGTTCGGCGCAACGCGCCATCCGAGCGCGATCCTCAAATCCAACGACCAGTTCGACTTCTTCAGCGGCGGCGGCATCGACATCGCGTTTCTCGGCATGGGCGAACTGGACGCGCAAGGCAACGTGAACGTCTCGTGGCTGGGCGAGAACATCGTCGGGCCGGGCGGCTTTGTCGATATCACGCAGCGCACGCGCAAGGTGGTCTTCTGCGGCGCGTTCGAAGCCAAGGGACTGGAAGTCGAGCACGAAGACGGCAAGGTGCATATCCGCCGTCATGGCGCGGTGCCGAAGCTGGTCGAGCAGGTGCGCCACATCACCTTCAGCGGCAAGCGCGCCCGCGCCGACGGCCAGCAGGTGATCTACGTGACCGAGCGCGCCGTCTTCGAACTGACGGCGCAGGGCTTGCAGCTGATCGAGGTCGCGCCCGGCGTGGATCTCGTGCGCGATGTGCTCGAACGCATGCCCTTCGAGGTGGCGCTGCATCCGTCGCTGCGCGAGCGCGTGGCCACGGCGTAGGCAGCGGTTAAATTCAGGCATAGGGAGTACGGAAGCCGATGGACTTCACGCTGAGCGACACGCAGAAGATGCTGATCGAAACGGCGCGCCGCTTCGTGCGGACCGAGTTGCAGCCGCTCGAACAACAGGTGGAGGACGAGGGCGTGTTGTCGCCGGAGCGTGCGCGCGATCTGCAAAAGCGCGCCCGGGCGCTCGGCCTGTACGCGGTCAACATGCCCGCCGAACTGGGCGGCGGCGGACTGAATACGGTCGATGCCATGCTGTGCGAGGAACAGTTCGGCCATAGCTCGGACATCCTCGTGCGGCGCGCCTTCGGCAACGTCTACGACGCGCTGCTGGCCTGCGAAGGCGAGCAGATCGAGCGCTGGCTCGCGCCCGCGATCCGCGGCGAGCGCACCTGCGGTCTCGCGATCACCGAAACCGGCGCGGGCTCGGACGCTCAAGCCATCAGCACCACGGCGCGCAAAACCCCGTCCGGCTGGGTGTTGAACGGCAGCAAGCACTTCATCAGCGACGCGCAATGGAGCGACTTCTTCCTCGTCTCGGCCCGCACCGGCGAGCAGGAGATCTCGTTGTTCGTGGTGGACAAGGCGCTGCCGGGTTTCACCGTGGGCCGCGATCAGCCGATGATGGGCCTGCGCGGCACGCCCCATCACGAACTCTTCTTCGACGATGTCCCGCTGGAACCGCTCGCGCTGCTCGGACGCGAGGGTGAAGGCTTCCGGCTCGCCATGCGGATGCTCGGCCGTGTGCGCCTCGCGCTGGTGGGCGCGCGCGGCATTGGCAAGGCGGCACATGTGCTGGAAATGATGATCGACTATGCGGGCGAGCGGCGCCAGTTCGGCGAACGCATCGGCGACTTCCAGATGATCCAGCAGCTCATCGCCGACAGCGTGATGGAAATCAACGCGGCGCGGCTGATGCTGCTCAACACGGCCAGCATGATGGACGCGGGGCTGGACGCGCGCGACTGGATCTCGATGGTCAAGGTGCAGTCGTCAGAAACGCTTGGCCGCGTGGTGGACCGCGCGGTGCAGGTGTTCGGCGGCATGGGGTTCTGCAAGGAACTGGCCATCGAACGCTATTACCGCGATGCGCGCGTCTACCGCATCTTCGACGGCACCTCGGAAATTCATCGCGGCATCATCGCGCGCAATGCGCTGAAGCGCGGCGCAGCGCTGTTCGACCTGCACCGCTGAGCCCAGCCCTCTCCCTCACGACATGAACAAACTCATCACCGCCGAAGCTGCGGCCCGGCTGATCCGCACGGACGATGTCGTCAGCATCAGTTCGTCGAGCGCGCTCGGTTGCCCCGACAAGATGCTGGCGGCCATCGGCGCGCGCTTCGAGCGCGAGGGCCAGCCGCGCAATCTCACGACGCTGAACCCGATCGCCGCGGGCGACATGTACGGCGTCAAGGGCATCGATCATCTCGCGCGGCCCGGACTGCTCGCACGCACGCTGGCGGGTTCTTATCCGAGCGGGCCTTCTTCGCTGCCGATGCCGGACATCTGGCGCATGATCGTCGAGAACCGGATCGAGGCCTACAACGTTCCGAGCGGCATCCTGTTCGACATGCATCGCGACTCCGCCGCGCGACGTCCCGGCGTGCTGACGAAAGTCGGCATGGGCACCTTCGTCGATCCCGATCTGCAAGGCTGCGCGATGAATGCCGCAGCATCCGCGCGGCCGATCGTGCGGCGCGTGTCCTTCGACGGCGAAGACTGGCTCTACTTCCCGGCGCTCGTGCCGCGCGTGGCGATCATCCGCGCCACCACCGCCGACGAAGCGGGCAATCTGAGCTATGAGCACGAAGGCGCGTTGCTCGGCGGGATCGATCAGGCGCTGGCCGCGCGCAATCATGGCGGCATCGTGATCGCGCAGGTCAAGCGCGTGGTGAAGTCCGGCACGCTGCGTCCGCACGATGTGCGCGTGCCCTGCAATCTGGTCGATTACATCATCGTGGATCCGGACCAGTGGCAGACGACCCAGACGCCCTATGACCCCGCCATCAGCGGCGAGATCGCGTTGCCATCGAGTGCTTTCGAGCCCACGCCGTGGGGGCCGGAGAAAGTCATCGCCCGACGTGCGGCGATGGAACTCGCGCACGGCCATGCCGCCAACCTGGGCTTCGGCATCTCGGCCAACGTGCCGCGCATCCTGCTCGAAGAAGGCCTGCATGGCGCGGTGACATGGGCCATCGAGCAAGGCGCTGTCGGCGGCATGCCGCTGCTCGGCTTTGCGTTCGGCTGTGCGTCGAATGCGGATGCCATCGTGCCTTCACCGAATCAGTTCACATACTTTCAGGGCGGCGGTTTCGACATCGCGCTGCTGTCCTTCCTGCAAGTCGATGGCGACGGCAGCGTGAACGTCTCGCGGCTCGCAGCGAAGCCGTATCTGACTGCGGGCTGCGGCGGCTTCGTCGATATCACGGCCCACGCGCGGCGCATCGTGTTTTCCGGCTTCTTCACCGCAGGCGCGCAACTGCAGGTGGGCGACGGCAAGCTCGCGATCCTGAAGGAAGGCCGCACCCGCAAGTTCGTACAGGCGGCAGAGCAGATCACGTTCAGCGGACGCGTAGGCCGCGAGCGCGGGCAGCGCGTGACTTATGTTACCGAGCGCTGCGTCATCGATCTGCTCGAAGACGGCCTCACCGTGACCGAGATCGCGCCCGGCGTGGACCTGCAACGCGACATCCTGGAGCAGGCCGAAGTCGCGCTGAAGGTGTCGCCCGACCTGCGCCCGATGGACCCTGCCCTGTTCACCGACGCGCCCTTCGGATTGCGCTTGAAATCTCACGAGCCCCGCCATGACTGATCATTTTGTTTCCGTCGCCCGCGAGGCTCACGTCGCCACGGTCACGCTGGAGCGGCCGGACAAGCTCAACGCGCTGACGCCCGCGATGCTGGAAAAGCTGGAACAGATCGCGCGCGATCTCGAAGCCGACACGGCGACGCGCGTCGTCATCCTCACGGGCAGCGGCGCCACGGCATTCTGCGTCGGGGCGGACATCAACGAATGGGCCGCGCTCGAACCGCTCGACATGTGGCGGCGCTGGGTCCGCCGCGGACATCAGGTCTTCGATCAATGGGCGCGGCTGCGTCAGCCGGTGATCGCGGCGGTCAACGGCCATGCGTTCGGCGGCGGACTCGAACTGGCGCTCACGGCGGACGTGCGCATTGCGGCCACGGAAGCCCGCTTTGCGCTGCCGGAAGCATTCATCGCGACATGTCCCGGATGGTCGGGCACGCAGCGGCTGGTGCGGCTCATCGGCGCAAGCCACGCGAAGTATCTAGCATTGAGCGGCACACGCCTGAGCGCCGCCGATGCCCACGCCTGCGGGCTGGTCCATGAAGTCGTGCCGCGCGAGCAACTGGCGGTACGCGCACACGAACTGGCGCGAGAGATGGCCGCGCGTGCGCCGGTGGCATTGCAGCTGACGAAGCAACTGGTGAACGCCGCCAGCGGCGAGGACTCTGCTGCGACGCTCGAAGCGATGGCAGGCGCACTCGCCGCGAGCACGCAGGACGCGGCGGAAGGCATTCGCAGTTTCAGGGAGAAGCGTCCGCCGCTTTATGAGGGACGTTGACGCAAATCGAGCGCTTCAGCAGCACTCGAACAAACGCTCTCGACATACGCGCAATGTTTCGTCGGCGGGACGGGTCCACCAGTCCAGTCGCGAGAAGATCTCCACTTCCACCGGACCGTCGTAGCCCGCGCCCTCCACCGCCGCGCGCAGACGTTTGAGATCGATCACGCCGTCGCCCATCATGCCGCGGTCCTGCAACGGGTCACGGGTTTCGAGGAGCCAGTCGCATGCATGCAGCGCGAGAATGCGCTGCCCCGCGCGGGCGATAGCCGGCATCAGCGCCGGATCCCACCAGACATGGTAGGCATCGACGGCCACACCGAAGCTGCCCGTGCGCGACGGATCGAGAAGGTCGCACCAGTCGAGCGCCTGATCGAGCGTGTTGAGCAGGCTGCGGTCGGCGGCATAGACCGGATGCAGCGGTTCGAGCGCAATGCGCACGCCCGTCGCGTCGATCGTCGGCTGCAAGGCGGCGAGGCCGTCGAGAATCTGTTTGCGGGCATCGTCGATATCGCGCGAGCCGGGCGGCAGACCGCCCACCACCGCGACCAGCACCGGCGCGCCAAGCACTGCCGCGGTTTCCAGCGCGCGGCGGTTCGAGTCGAGCGCCGCGCGACGGCCCGCTTCATCAGGCGCGGCAAAGTATGCGGTACGGCAATAGGCATTGACCTTCAGCCCGGCCGCCCGGATTGCGCTGGCGGCAGCTTCTGGACGCGTCTCATCGACTTCGTGACGCCACGGCGTGATCCAGCCGAAGCCCTGTTCCGCGATGCGCGCCGCCGTCACGTCCAGTGCCTCGCGATGGCCCAGCGTCGCGGTATTGATGCAGCAGAGATCGCCGCGTCCGTTCAGTTCGCGCATGGCATGACCTCAGAAGCGCTGGATCATCAGGCCGCCGTCCACGCGCACCTCTTGCGCGACGGTATAGGGCAGCAGTCCGGCCGCCATCGTGCGGATCACGCGCGCCACGTCTTCGGGCTGGCCCCAGCGCGGCGTCACGGTCATGCCCTCGGCGATCAGCGCGTCGTATTTCGCCTTCGACGGCGCGGTCATCTCGGTGAGGATCAGGCCAGGCTGCACCTCGAATACGCCGATGCCATGCGACGCCAGACGCAGCGCGAAGAGGCGCGCCGCCATCGACAGCGCGCTCTTCGACATGCAGTATTCGCCGCGCTCGACCGAAGCGACCACCGCGTTCGACGACGTCACGAACACGATGCTGCGCGCACCCTCACCGGCCGGCGTCTGCTGCGTCATCTGCCGGGCCACGGCCTGCGTCAGGAAGAACGTACCGCGCGTGTTGATGTCGAAGCAGCGGTCATAGCTTTGCGGATTCACGTCGAGCAAATCGCCACGGTTGAGCACCGAGACACCCGCGTTGTTGACCAGACAGTCGATGCCGCCGAAGCGCGCGGTGATGGCATCGAGCGCGCCCGCATGACGGTCGATGTCGCCAATGTCGAGATCCAGCGGCAGGCAGGCACACCCGAGCGCCTCCACTTCGGCGACGAGCGTCTGGAGACGCTCCGCGTCGCCGAGCGCGATGGCGGCGATATCGAACCCTTCCGCGGCCAGCGCCAGCGCGACGGCCCGCCCGATGCCGCGCGATGCACCCGTGACGACTGCGCTTTTACTCATGGTCATGCCTTCATTAATTGACGCGCAATGATGATGCGCTGGATCTGGTTCGTGCCTTCGTAGATCTGCGTGATCTTGGCGTCGCGGTACAGGCGTTCCACTTCGTAGCCGCGAATGTAGCCGCTGCCGCCGAAGATCTGAATGGCGTTGCTGGTGTGCTGCACGGCTGCGTCGCCGGCGAAGCACTTGGCCATCGAGGCTGCGGCGGTCGCTTCGAGGCCCGCGTCCATCCGGCTCGCGGCTGCGCGCACCAGCAGGCGCGCGGCCTCGCCGTCCTTGGCCATGTCGGCCAGCATGAACTGGACGGCCTGGAACTCGGCGATGGCCTGGCCGAACTGCTTGCGCATCTTCGCCTGTTCGATGCCCGCTTCCAGCGCAGCCTGGATGATGCCCACAGCCAGCGCCCCGATGCCCACACGCCCCTTTTCGAGCACGCTCATCATCATGTGGAAGCCGCGGCCTTCGGCGCCGAGCAATGCATCGGCGGGCAGCCTGACTTCATCGAAATGCAGCTCGCCGACCTGCGACGCGCGCTGTCCCAGCTTGTGCTCCTTCGGTCCGCGCGACACGCCGCGCGCTGCGCAATCGACGATGAAAATGCTCATGCCGCGCTTGCCCGCAGCGGGGTCCGTGCGGGCCAGCACCAGCGCCACATCGGCGACGGGCGCGTTGTGAATCCACAGCTTGGAGCCGCTGAGCAGCCAACCTTCGCCGTCGCGCACGGCGGTGGTCTTCACGCCGGAGACATCGCTGCCCGCGCCGGCCTCGGTGATGCAATACGCGCCCTTCGTCTCGGCACGCACCAGCGGTCCGAGCCAGCGGTCGATCTGCGCCGGCGTGCCGTGCCGGCTCAACAGCGTGCTGAGCAATTCGACCAGACCGCACTGATCCGCGACCGATGCATAACCGCGGCTCAACTCCTCCATCACGATGGCATACGCGAGGCAATCCAGCCCCGCGCCGCCCAGCGAATCCGGCACGGTGATGCCGAACAGGCCGGTTTCGCCCATCTGCCGGTAGATCTCCGCCGGAAAGCTTTCTTCGCGGTCCAGCCGCTCCGCCTGTGGACGGATGACTTCGTTGGCGAAGCGCCGGGCCATGTCGGCGACCTGCTGATGTTCGGTGGACAGAATCACCTCGTCTCCTCGGTTGTGATCTTGCATTCGGGTGCTGTGATCGGCTGATCCGTGAGCGTTACTCTATGCCAAGTAGATCGATCTATCAAGTTGCGGAATTCACTGGCTGGTTAGCTGGACGCTGGCCGTTTTGGCGCACTACCATACGGCTGGCTCAACTTCATTCGAGGTCGGACGCGTGCTCAAGGAAACGATTTTTCGTGTCGAGGTGCAGTTCGGCGATTGCGATCCCGCGGGGATCGTGTTCTTCCCGAACTTTTCGCGCTGGATGGATGCCGCATCGCACGATTACTTCATGCAATGCGGTCTGCCGCCGTGGCGGAATCTGGACGCATTGCCCGGTTGCGTGGGGACGCCGCTGCTGGAAATCCACAGCCGCTTTCATGCGTCGGCTACGTATGGCGAGACGCTCGCGATTCATACGTCCACCGAGGAATGGCGCAACAAGGTCTTCATCCAGGCGCATCGCATCCTGCGGGGCGACACGCTGATCTGCGAGTTTCGTGCGACGCGCGCACTGTGCATCAAGCAGGCGGATGGCACGCTCAAGGCGGTCGCGATACCGGAGTTCATCCGGGCGGCATGTGAGTGAGGACGTGGTCACGCGCTGATGCCTGCATCGCGCCCGGACGGGCGAGAGCTTCTTCACACAAGCGACCAGGCGTGCGCGTTTTGGTCTGTCGCGCGCTCCAGCGAAACCGCGGGGAATCTTTCAAAGAAGCACTAGACCTTTCGGATTCCAGCTTCTATAAAGCTATTTGCAAGCCTTGTCCGGAAGGCACCTGAATAGAACAACACCTCGCCCGTGTCCGCACCGTGCAAGTTGCCAATCCTTACTTGCGGAGGTGACTCATGGTCCGCTCCAGCATGTCAACGCATCGCCTTGCCTGCTCCCTGTTCGTCCTGATTGCCGCTGCATCGGCGGCCTCTGCCGCCCGGGCGCAGACGCTCCCCAAGCAAGGCAACATCGAAGCCACTTACACGGCCGCCGGCACGGATGTCAGGAACATCGGCATCAGCGGCGATGACGCGGTGTATCTCTTCGAATCCACGCTTCTGATGACGAACAATACCCGCTCGCCCTTGATGCAGAACGTCACTGCGCGTTGCGTCGAAACCGGCTTCAGCGCCGGCAAGGCAACCGGTTTCTGCGTGTATGCGGACAAGGACGGCGACAAGTTTGTCGAGACCTTTAGCTACCAGGGCGGCTCGACCAACGGCAAGGGCACGCTCGTGTTCGGCACGGGCAAGTACAAGGGCATAGAAGGCCAGTTCGACTGGCAGCAAGTCCTCGCCTTGCCCTCCGACAAAGGCACGTACAACTACGTCGGCAAGAAGACCGGAAGCTATCGCATTCCTTGAGCGAGGCGGTCCTCGCCGGCTTCGGAGCCGGTGCGGTGTCCGCTCGTGCATCACGCCGTGACGTCGCTTACAGCAAGCATGCAAGCTCTGCGTCCCGCAGCAGCCTGAAGCAACTTGCCGCAACTTGCGCTACCCTCGCGTTCTGACGCCCGGGACCCTGCCCGGCAACCAGACAAGGGACGCCTGCACACGATGACTCAGCGTGACACCATGAAAATCGCCCTGATCGGCCCGGGGGCGATCGGCACCACCGTCGCCGCCGCGTTGCATGAGACCGGCCGCACGCCCACCCTGTGCGGCCGCACCGCGCTTCCGCAACTGGAGTTGCGCTTCGAAGACGAGCGCATCATCGTGCCGGGACCGGTGCGGACCCGTCCGCAAGAGATCACGGACACTTACGACCTGGTATTCGTCGCCGTCAAGTCGACGCAGATCGATGCCGCAGCGCCCTGGCTCTCCGTCCTGTGCAATGACAGGACCGTGGTCTGCGTGCTGCAGAACGGCGTCGAACAGAAGCAGCTCTTTGCGCCGTATCTGTCGGGCAATCCGGTGCTGCCTTCGGTCGTCTGGTTTCCCGCGCAACGCGAACCGGACGCCTCGGTATGGCTGCGCCGCGAAGCGCGTCTCACCTTGCCGGACCTGCCCGAAAGCCGCCTCGTGATCGACGCGATGCACGGCACGCGCTGCCGCGCCGACATCGCCGAGGACTTCGCCTCCGTTGCATGGCGCAAGCTGTTGCTGAATGCAGTCGCGGGCCTGATGGTGCTGAGCGGCCGCCGCGCCGGCATGTTTGCCCGTGACGACATCGCCGCTCTGGCGCTCGCCTATGCGAAGGAATGTCTTGCAGTAGCGCGCGCCGAAGGCGCGACGCTGGGCGATGAAGTGGCGCAGGAAATCGTCGATGGCTTTCGCCGCTCGCCGGCCGACCTGGGCACGTCGATCCTCGCCGACCGGCAAGCGGGCCGCCCGCTCGAATGGGATTGCCGCAACGGTGTGGTGCAGCGCCGTGGCCGCGCGCACGGCATTGCGACACCGATCAGCGATTTTGTGGTGCCGCTGCTGGCTGCGGCCAGCGACGGGCCGGGTTGAGCGCGATGCTCAACGTGAGTGCGGCCGCTGCGCGCCCCGCAACTGCCGCGCATCCTTGGGCGCGAAGCCATAGAAGTCGCGGAACGAGGTCGTGAAGCTGGTCGGATGCTGATAACCGACCGCCGCCGCCACCTCCCCCACGGACTGCCGTTCGTCGACCAGCAGACGCAGCGCTTCCTGCATCCGCCGCCGCAGGCTGTAGTCGAACACGGTCACGCCATGCAGGAACTTGAAGCCGCGCTTCAGCTTGGACGAGTTCGTGCCCACGGCGCGCGCCAGATCGGGAATCGTCATGGTGCGCTTGAGGTCCGCGTCGATCATCGCGCGGGCGTGCTCCATCAGCATCAGGTCGCGGGACGAGAGGATCTCGTCGGGCGCATCGCTCTGCAAGCCGTCGATCCACACACCGACGCTCGCATACAGGATCTCGATGCATTTCGCCTCGACGAACAGCAGGTCGCGCGCTCCTCGGTGCGGACTCGTGAGCAGCCGCTCGATAGCCTGCACGGCGTCCAGCGTGAGACGCATCCGCCGGTGATACAGTTCATCGGGCTGCACAGCGGCCAGACGCGCGCGGATGACCTCGCCTTCGCCGCCCAGCGCGTCGAGCACGCGCCCGAAGCACGCAGGCGCGACATACAGCGCGAGCGCGCGGCGCGGGCCTTCGGGGCATGTGATCTGATAACGCAGCTCTTTGCCCTGGTAACAGATGACGAAGTTCGGCGCCTCGACCTGCACGTCATCGGCATCGTCCACGCCGACGCTCGCCGTCCCGGTCACGAGATAGTGGAATTCGATCAAGCCCTCGGGCGGCACGGGCTCAGTGCGCGCGTGCGCGTAGCAGCAATCGGACACCGCGACGTAAATCTCGTCGCGGATCGAGATCATCTTCCACGCGCCCTCTTCGCCGTCGCCGGGCACTTCGACGATCCGTCCGTACAGACCCAATGCCCGCGCTTCGACGCAACGCGGATCGTCGCGCAGACGCCGGTAGGCTTCGGTCAGCGGCGCGCCCGCGTGGGCGAGCGCGGTGCGAAACAAACCAGCGCGCCGTTCGTCACTGACGATCAGCGATGGCGCTTCTGCGGAAGCGCTGCTGGAAGTTGAAGCTCGATCCATGACTGCCACCGCGCGGCGCGGCTCCATCGTCGGAAACACTGCGTCCATTCTAGCGACGGCTTCCATCCCGCCAATATTCCGCTCTCAACCCAAGCCATATGCCTGCGCGGCGCACGCCTCGCTGACGTAGCCGAGCCGGACATCTTCCGCAACCTGTTCGCGGGAACGCTCGCGTACCGCGCCTATGCCCGCGCCGCCCGGCAGGTCCAGGCACAAGCGCCGTCCGCGCGGCACGGTTTGCAGGCCCATTGCGGCGAGCGGCGTGCCGTCATCGAGGGTCACGGCGCCCGGCGCACCTGAACCACCGCCGTCGCGGCCGCGCGCCGCATGCACGATGCGGTCGTACATGCCGAAGAACTGAAACGGCGCGCCATCGACCGATGCAATCTCCAGCCGTTGCCCGAGTCCGCCGCGCCAGCGACCCGGGCCGCCGCTGTCAGGCCGCAATTCCTTGCGCCAGATCACCACCGGATAGAGCGATTCGACGATCTCGCATGCAATCGCACGCACGCCGCTCGGGAACGCCGTGCCCGACATGCCGTCGTCGCCGGTACGCGCGCCTGCGCCGCCGCTGTTGAAGAACAGCGTTTCGAACGCGCGCGGCTGCTGCGCCGACGACGAATCAGGCAAGGCCTCGCCCGCCGCCATCCACGCCGCTGCGCCGCCGCGCAACTGCGCGCCCCAGACACACGACGCCCCTTCGGCAGGCACCCGCTCCGGCAGCACGCCGGCGAGCGCACCGAACACGACATCAGGAAGAAACTGTCCGATGATGTGGCGCGCGCACACCGGCCAGGGCCGCTGCACATTGAGGATCGAACCCTCGGGCGCGCTGATGTCGAGCGGTTCGAGCGAGCCGGCGTTGTTCGGGACTTCAGGCGCGACGGCGGCGCGCACGCCGAACGCCGCATACGCGCGCGTGTAGTTGAGCACCACGTTGATGCCGCGATGGCTCGCGGGCGAGGTTCCCGCGAAGTCCACGCTCACGCGGCCGTTCGCTACTTCGAGCGTGGCGGCGAGATCCACTGGCGTGTCGAAGCCGTCGATGCGCATCGCATACGGATAGCGCCCTTCCGGCAGCGCCGCGATGGCCTGCTGCATGGCGGCGCGCGAACGGTCGATGATGGCGTCGGACACACGCACCATGTCCTCTTCGCCGAACTCGTCGAGCATCGCGACGAGCCGCGCGCCGCTTGCCTCGTTCGCGCCGGCGTAAGAGAGGATGTCGCCTTCCACTTCATCCGGCGTGCGCACATTGGCGCGAATGATCTCGATCAGGTCCGC
Source organism: Caballeronia sp. LZ034LL (assembly GCF_031451215.1). NCBI lineage: Bacteria > Pseudomonadati > Pseudomonadota > Betaproteobacteria > Burkholderiales > Burkholderiaceae > Caballeronia > Caballeronia sp. LZ034LL. The sequence continues at coordinate 218,907 of NZ_JARUXR010000002.1, read as the reverse complement.
GTTGATCACGCCGGCGCGCACCAGCGGCAGGCGCGGAATGCACAAGCCCTCTTCGTACACCGAGCGCCCGTCCGGCCCCTGCCCGATCCCGCCGATATCCACCTGGTGACACGTGCATGCAAAAAACGCGATCACACGTTCGCCACGGAACACCGGCGACACCACGGTCACGTCGTGCAGATGCCCAGATGCAAGCCAGGGATCGTTGGTAATGAAGTGATCGCCGGAACGCATGCTCGCGAGCGGGAACACGTCGAGGAAATGGCCCACGGCGGCCGCCATCGAATTGACATGGCCGGGCGTGCCGGTGACGGCTTGCGCAACGAGCCGCGCGCGCGCATCGAAGACGCCTGCGGAGAGATCGCCTGCCTCGCGCACTGTTGGGCTGAACGCGGTGCGCATCAGGAGACGCGCCTGTTCCTCGACAACGGCAATCAGACGGTTCCAGATCATCTGCAGGCGGATCGGATCGAGCGGGGTCGATGCGTCGTGATGGTGATTTTGCATAATGTTTATTGCATGCAGGTTCTGGCAGTGCGGCGTTCGAGCAGCAGATGGCCTGCCGCATCGATACGGGCGACGAAATCGGGCGGCACGACGACCGTCGTTTCGCGATCGACGATCACGGCGGGACCGCTCACGGCAGCGCCCTTTGCCAGCGTGTCGCGGCGATGGAAGCGCGCCGCGACGTGAGCGCGCCTCGACTGGTCGAGCACGGTACGCTCCGTGCCTGCCGTGGTTTGCGTGGGTGTCTCGACGTCCTGGTCAGACTGCGCATGCGTCACCGCGGCTCGTTGCGGGGCGCTGACCCGGACACTCCAGCCAAGCGTTTCGATCGCCGCACGCGGCACGAGCCGTCCGAAGCGCGCGCGATAGACCTCTTCAAAGCGATCCCGCAACATGGCCACTGCATCGCTGGCGAGACGCGCGGCCGGCAGCGTGATCTGCAATTCATGACCTTGCCCGCGATAACGCATGAAGGCCGTCGCCTCCATGCTGCATGTCTCGCGCGACACCACGCGTCCGACGATAGCCGCCGCTTCGGTCTCGAGCGTATCGAGCAGCGTGTTCACCGCGTGCGGATCGAGTTGCGCGAGCGGCGCGAAGCGGCTGCGCACCGCATCGAACGCAACTGGCGCAAGCAGGAAGCCATGCGCCGAGCCGACGCCTGCACCCGCCGGAATCACAACGTGATCAATGCCGAGCTTGTCCGCAAGACGCGCCGCATGCAAGGGCGCGGAGCCGCCGAACGCAATCAGCGTGCGGCCCTCGACTGACTTGCCGAGTTCGATCGCATGTTCTCGCGCCGCGCAGGCCATCGCTTCGTCGGCCAGTTCCGCGACGGCATAGGCGGCGGCATCGGTATCGATCTGAAGCGGGACGGCGATGTCGGTATCGATCGCCTCGCGCGCGGCCTGCGCGTCCAGCGTCAGCGTGCCGGCCGCGAAGTACGCCGGATCCAGACGCCCGGCGCTCATGTGGGCGTCCGTGAGCGTGGCGCGCCGGCCACCGAGTCCGTAGCACGCGGGGCCGGGCGCCGACCCCGCGCTCGCCGGACCGACCTGCACGCGCCCGAGCGCGTCCACGCGGGCAATCGAACCGCCGCCCGCGCCGATCTCGCACAGTTCCACCACTGGAATCCGCAGCGGAATGCCGCTGCCCGGCTTGAAGCGATACAGACGCGCGACTTCGAGCGAGCGCGACATGTGCGGACGGCCGTCGTCGATGAAGCACAGCTTCGCCGTGGTCCCGCCGATATCCAGCGACAGCACCTTCGGCAAACCGAGCACCTCGCTGAGATGTGCAGCCAGCAGCGCCCCACCCGCCGGGCCCGATTCGAGCAGACGCACCGGCAGACGGCAGGCTGTATCGATGTCGCAGAGACTGCCATCGGAAGACATCAGCAGGAGCGGCGCGTCGATCGACAGCGCGTGCAAGGCATCGACGAGGCGCGTGAGATACGAGGCCATCAGCGGGCGCACATAGGCGTTGACCGCCGTGGTTGAGAAGCGCTCGAACTCGCGCACTTCCGGCGACACGTCCGACGACAGACTGATCGAGAGCCGCGGCATCCGCGCGGCAAGCCAGTGCGCCGCTGCAATCTCGTGGCGCGGATTGCGATAGCTGTGCATGAAGCCGATGGCGAGACTTTCGATCTCGCGGGCTTCGAGTTGCGCGGCGATGCCATCGAGTGCAGCGAGATCGAGCGGTTCGAGTTCGTCGCCTTGCGCGCTCAGACGCCCGCTGACGGTGAAGCGCAGATCGCGTGGAATCAGCGGCGCGGGTTGACGCACGCGCAGATCGTAGTGATCCGCGCGCGCCTCAAAGCCGGTCTCGATGACATCGCGGAAGCCTTCGGTGGTCAGCAATGCCGTGCGCGCGCCGCGCCTTTCGATCACGGCATTGGTAGCGAGCGTGGTGCCATGCACGATCGCGCCGAGCGTATCCGCCGCAACCCCGGTCTCGCGCAACAACTGCTGCACGCCTTCGAGCACTGCGTGCTCGGGCGCGTCGGGTGTAGTCAGGCGCTTGTGGGTGTGACGGAGATCGCCCGCCTCGAGCACGAAGTCGGTAAAAGTGCCGCCGATATCGATGCCCAGTCGCGGCTTCGACGCATGCGCGCCGGATGCAACGGTTGAGTTCATGAGCTATGGAGCAAGGTGACAGGCGCGCTTTGCACCTGGAACCTGAACGATACGGACATCGTGCGATGGCCGTATTCGATAGCGGAACTCTGTCCTTCGCTTTTGGTTCTCGTCAGCGGCGCCGCAGTGTTTCCGAAGGCGACTCGCCAAAAATGCGCGCATAGCCCACCGAAAAGCGGCCCAGATGAAAGAAGCCGCATTCCAGCGCGATATCCGCGACACGCACCTCCGACCCCGCCGCCAGCAACGCTTCGCGAGCGCGTTCCATGCGCGCTTCGCGGACGAACTGCATCGGGCTTAGGCCGCGACTCTGCCGGAAGCCATCGCGCAACGTGCGCGACGACACGCCGGCCGCGTCCGCGATGTCCTGCAATTGCAGCGCCTGCGCACAGTGGGCACGCACGAAGTCCATCGCTCGGCGCACATAGGCGGGCGCGCTCCCACTGCGCCGGGGCATGGCGGCCGACGCTTCGCGCTCCGTCGTACAAGCATGAGCGGAAGACAATAATTCGATCAGCAGGAACTCCATATGCGACGCAACCCGCTGATTCGTGCGCGCGCTTTCCAACAGTTCCGGCGAGCCGGTGAGCGTGCGCAACTGCTCCATCCATCCGCGCAGCGCGGGACTATCCAGCGAGACATGCGCCGGAATCGTGCGCGGTTCGTCGCCGAGCACGGAGGCGAAGCTCTGCGCGTCGATGCGCAGCACGAACTGCTCGCACTCGCTCGACAGGCGCGCCTCGAACGAATGACCCGGACGACACAGGATGCCGTTATTGCGATCCACCTGAAGCGTGACGTCGCGCGTGCGGGCATGGGCGCGGCCCGCGAGACAGAACATCAGGAGGTAGTAGCCGTCCACGGCTTCGACATCGACTTCCATCTCGGCGCCGAACGCAATGGTGCCCAGACCCAGCCCGCCGACCTTCACGAAGTCCATGTGCGCGGGGCCTTCGTGCGCGCCCCATGGACGCAGTGCATGCGGCTGCATCACGCGGGAGATGGACTCGCGCGTTTCATCGAGATTAGTCGACTCGAACAGGCGGTAATTGCGTAAAGCGCAGGGGCTGAAGTTCAGTGGCGACACGATGACGACTCCGTCAGCGAAAACTGCCGAATCTGGATAAACCGGCGCATGCCGCGTTTTTGGTGGATAGACCCGCCATTGTGGCTCTCCAAAAATCCCGCTGTACCGTCCGCGGACAGGACGACGCCCCACAACTGGAGAAATACACGATGGATACGGTCGAAACGCCACTTCGCCGCATGGAGCCGCTCGACGCAGACGCGGTCGTCTTTCCGCACGATGACGGATCGCGCGTGCCCTACAAGGTGTTCAGCTCGCAAGCCGTTTACGATCGCGAGCAGGAGCGCATTTATCGCGGGCCGACCTGGAATTTTCTCGGCCTCGAAGCCGAAGTGCCGAACGCGGGTGACTTCAAGAGCACGTTCGTCGGCGATACGCCAGTAGTTGTGACGCGCGCCGAGGACGGCTCGCTGGCCGCGTGGGTGAACCGCTGCGCGCACCGCGGCGCGTCGGTGTGCCGCAAGGCGCGCGGCAATGCGACCTCGCATACCTGCGTGTATCACCAATGGAGTTTCGACAACGCCGGCAACCTGCTCGGCGTGCCTTTCCGACGCGGCCAGAAAGGCATGAGCGGCATGCCCGCCGAGTTCGACCCGAAGCAGCACAGCCTGCGCAAACTGCGCGTGGACAGCTACAAGGGGCTTGTCTTCGCGACCTTCAGCGAGACGGTGGGACCGCTTCCCGAGTATCTCGGCAATGAGATGCGACCGTGGATCGACCGCATCTTTCACAAGCCGGTGGAATATCTTGGCTGCACGCGCCAGTACTCGAAGTCCAATTGGAAGCTCTACTTCGAGAACGTGAAGGACCCGTATCACGCGAGCATGCTGCATCTGTTCCACACGACGTTCAACATCTTCCGAGTGGGCATGAAGGCGCGCTCGATCCCGGATGCAACGCACGGCCTGCACAGCATCATCACCGTGACGAAGACGGGCGAGGATACGTCGGGCGCCTACAAGCAGCAGAACATCCGTTCCTTCGACGAGGGCTTTGCGCTCGAAGACGACTCCATCCTCGGCCTCGTCTCCGAATACGAGGAAGACACGACCAACCATATCCAGCCGATCTTTCCGCAGCTCGTCATCCAGCAGATCCACAACACGCTGGTCGCGCGTCAGCTGTTGCCGAAGGGACCCAACAACTTCGAGCTGATCTTCCATTTCTTCGGCTACGCGGACGACACGCCCGAGTTGCGCGCGCTGCGCATCAAGCAGGCGAATCTGGTGGGTCCGGCGGGATATATCTCGATGGAAGACACGGAAGCGACAGAACTCGTGCAGCGTGGCACCGTGCGCGATGGCGAAGCGACCTCGGTGATCGAGATGTCGCGCGCCAATCCCGACCAGCAGGACACGGTCATCACCGAAAGCCTGATCCGCAAGTTCTGGGTGGGTTATCAAAAGCTGATGGGTTATTGACTTACCGCGCACGAGAACCGAACTATGACCGACATGCAACTGTGGTTCGAGCTGAGCATGCTTCAGAACCAGTACATCAATACGCTCGACAACGATCGTCTCGAAGCGTGGCCCGCGCTGTTCACCGAAGACTGCGTGTATGAGATCGTGCCGAAGGAGAACGCCGACATGGGCTTGCCCATCGGGATTATTCATTGCACGAACCGGAAGATGCTGCGCGACCGCGTGGTGTCGCTGCGTCACGCGAACATTTTCGAGGAGCACAGCTACCGGCATATGACGTCGGGGCTTGCGGTGATCGCGGAGAAGGATGGCGTGATCGAGACGGAGAGCAATTACGTGGTCGTGCAGACGCGCACCAACGGCGAGTCCGACGTGTACCAGGCGGGCAAGTACTACGACCGTGTGGTGCGCACGCCGGATGGGCTGCGTTATCAACGGACGCGCGTCGTGTACGACACCTCGCGTGTGCAAACGCTGCTCGCTACGCCCATTTGAGGCGATCGTCCTGAATGCCCTCGTGGATGGCTGGCAGTATCTCGGCGCGCTCGATGACTTCACGGAAGGCGAGCCGATGGCCATTGTGGCGGGAGAGAAGCCTGTTGCGGTGTTTCGTCTCGGCGACGAATTGTTCGCGCTGCATGACCTGTGTACGCATGGCCATGCTCGTCTGTCGGATGGGTTCGTGGAGGACGGGTGTGTTGAATGTCCGTTGCATCAGGGGCTGTTCGATATTCGCACGGGGGCGCCGCGCTGTGCGCCGGTGACGGAAGCGGTGCGGGCGTATCCGATCCGCATCGTCGATGGCCAGGTGCAGATTCATGTCGAATGACACTTGCGTGATCGTTGGCGCGGGGCACGCAGGGCGCCGCGCGGCCGAGACCTTGCGTTTGCTGGATGCGGATGTGCGTATCGTGATGATCGGCGCCGAGGACGCGTTGCCGTATGACCGTCCGTTGCTGTCGAAGGACGCGTTGACAAACGCGGACGGCGAGGCGCGCGCCTTCATTCGCGATGCCGCGTGGTATGCGGCGCAGCGGATCGAGCTCAGGCTCGGCATGCGGGTCGATGCTATTGATCGGGCCGGGCGCCGGGTATTGCTGGCGGATGGCGCCGCGCTTGCCTATGACCGTCTGTTGATCGCGACGGGTTCGCGGGTGAGGGCGTTTCCCGGGCCGGTTGATGAAGGTGTCGTGTTGCACTATGTGCGTACCGTTGCGGATGCCCGCAGATTGCGCGCGGCGTTGCTGCCGGGAAAGCGTGTAGTGGTGCTGGGCGGTGGGTTCATCGGGCTCGAAGTGGCTGCTTCAGCACGCACGCGCGGGTGCGAGACTATGGTGATCGAAGCTGCGCCGCGTGTTCTGCATCGTTCGATGCCTGCGGAGATTGGTGAATATATGCAGGCGTTGCATCGGGCGCGTGGCGTGGATGTGCGCGTTGGAACCTCGGTCCTGGCTATTCGAAGGAATGGCGGCGGATATATCGTTGATACGCAGCATGGTCCGGTTGAAGCCGATGTCGTAGTGGTGGGCATTGGCGTCTTGCCGAATGTAGATCTGGCGCAAGAAGCGGGTCTTGAAACGGCAGATGGCGTTGTAGTTGATGCGCAATGCCGCACATTGGATCCGTTCGTCTTTGCGGCGGGTGAGGTGACGTCGCACTTTAATCCACTGTTGATGCGCCATGTTCGGGTGGAGTCGTGGCAAGTCGCCGAGAATCAGCCAGCGGTGGCGGCGGGCAATATGCTCGGGGGTAATTCTCCTTATGCGGAGATTCCCTGGCTTTGGTCGGATCAGTATGACTGCAACGTGCAGATGCTCGGGGTGTTGGATCATGCACACCGGCGTGTGCTGCGCGGGGACCTGACGACAGGTGCCTTCTCGCTCTTTGCTCTCGATGGTGAGTCTCGCCTTGCGGGTGCTGTGACTGTTAATGCGGGACGCGATATGGCGGTGTACAAGCGGCTTTTGAATAGCGGCAAGGCGCTTGATGCCGCGAAGCTCGCGGATAGCTCGGTGACGCTGCGGTCATTGCTTTAATGGGCCGCCTGCGCTTCTATGGACTTCCCGTATTCACGTCGGTGTATTAGCACTGCCCCTCCCCGGGGCGGGGTTCTTCGCTCTAAGCCTTCGCGTGGACGTTGTCTCTGCTTGCTTGCGCTTCGATGGACTTCCTGTGGTCGCGTCGGTGTATTAGCACTGCCCCTCCCCGGGGCGGGGGTAACTTTCTTTGCGGCTGCAAAGAAAGTCACCAAAGAAAGCAGCTTTCTTCCCGCCCAAGGACCACCAAGCGGCGCGACACAGAAACACCTCACTGGCTCGGCAGTAGAGAGTGCCCTCACAGGCCACACCGGGCTTGGATCGCGGACCCACTGTGCAACCGCGCCTTCAAACAAACTGGTACAGCCCCTCAAAGCTCCGGCGCAGCGCTTCGCGCCGCCGTCCGGTCATTCGGGTCTGCCGGTGCTTGTTTGCTGACTCATCCGTCTCGACTAACGCGTCCGTGTCACCGCGCAAACCTTCCGTTGGTTTCCCTTGCATACCCTTCGGCAGCGCGTAGCGCTGGGCCGGCGCTTTGAGGGGCTGCACCTGTTTGTTGAACGGCGCGTTGTGGCAGTGGGTCCGCGATCCAAGCCCGGTGTGGCCTGTGAGGGCACTCTCTACTGCCGAGCCAGTGAGGTGTTTCTGTGTCGCGCCGCTTGGTGGTCCTTGGGCGGGAAGAAAGCTGCTTTCTTTGGTGACTTT
>NZ_JARUXR010000002.1:0-210910 GCF_031451215.1 Caballeronia sp. LZ034LL | reverse complement strand
CGCCATCGCGAGCGTGAGCAGCAGCGAGACGATCAGCACGATCATGGCGCTCTGCTTGCCGCCTTCCTTGTTCACGCCGACGTGCGTATCGAGCAGCAGAAAGCGAATGCCCGCGCAGAAGTGATGCAGGTACGCCCACGACAGCACGAGCGTAACGATCTTGACGATGGGGTTGGCGAGGAAGCCCTTGAAGGCGTCGAAACTGATTTCCGACGTGAGGCTCTGATCGAGCAGATACAGGATGAACGGCAAACACACGAAGAGCAAAAGGCCGCTCACACGATGCAGGATGGAGACCTTCCCCGCCAGCGGCAAGCGATACTTCGCGAGTTGGCCGATCCCGATGTTGCGGAACTCCGGCCTGGGTTTCTTTACAGCTTCAGCCACGGTAGACCCCTTCCCTATTCTGTTTTGACGTATCGCGCGAAGCCGATGCTCACCACGGGCGCGACTCGTCCTGCCTGATGCGCTCGATGAGCGACCGGCGATGTATTCGTGGGGAGACGTTCTAGCCCGCGCACTGCGCGACTGGCGGTATTTTGTCGCGGGATTGATATACTGTCCAATATCTATCTCGTCTTTCTGAAATACTTTTTATAGATATCGGATGGAACTGCGTCATATCCGTTATTTTCTGGCCGTCGCCGAAGAGCGCAATGTGACGCGCGCGGCCGAGCGGCTCGGCATCGGGCAGCCGCCGCTCAGTCAGCAGATTCACGCGCTGGAAGACGAGATCGGCGTGCGTTTATTTCGGCGCACGGGTCACGGTGTTGTGCTGACCGAAGCCGGCGAGGCCTTCGCCGCCGACGCCAAGCGTCTGATGACCGACGCGCGGCTCGCCGTCGAAAAGGCGCAGAGTGCGGGGCGGGGCGAGATCGGGCAGTTGAACATCGGCTTCACGGGATCGGCGGCGTTCAATCCGGTGGTGTCGAAGCTCATCCGCTCATATCGGCAGGCGTATCCGAACGTCACGTTGACGCTGACCGAGGGCAACACGGCGCAGTTGCTCTCGCATATGGACGACGGCCGTGTGGATGTCGCCTTCGTCCGGCTCGGCAGCCAGTCGCCCGCCGGTGTGCAGATCCATCACATCGCCGTCGAGCCGATGCGGATCGTGCTGCCCGCAACACATCGGCTCGCGAGGAAGCGCAAGGTGCCGCTGTCGGCGCTGGCTGAAGACGCCTTCGTGATGCTGCCGCGCGAAGCCAGCCCTACGCTGCACGACGTCATCGTCGGCGCGTGCCGCGAGGCGGGCTTCGAACCCATCGCCGGCCAGCAGGCGCCGCAATTGTCCTCGGTGGTGAATCTCGTCGCGGCGGAGTTCGGCGTGTCGCTGGTGCCGGCATCGGTGTGTCAGATCCAGGTCGATGGCGTGGCTTATACGGATGCGCTCGACAGCAACATCTCCATTCGTCTCGCGCTGGCGTCGCGCATCGACGCCACGCCGGCCAAGACCGCCAATTTTCTCGAGATCGCGCGGCAGGTTGCTGCGGCTCGCGCGTGATGCACGCGTCTTTGTAATGCTTATGAAAGTTGCATTTGCAACTATCGCTTCGCCCATGCTTGCAAGACAGCTTTATATCAATTGGCGAAGCGATTTCGTGGGCGTTAAAAAAATCGACAGTTAGTTGCTCGGTCATCAAGCGACGAAATGCATGTCGATCAATTCAATGCAACCGCTGCCGCCGCGCCCACAGGCGAGCCCTGGATCGCCACTGATGCACGTCCGTCCGGGCCCACCGGCACATCGCCGACGAGTGTCGTGCGATATAGCTGGCGATCAAAGTCGAGGTCGAAGATATCGGTCGGCGCGAGGTGTGCGGTCGTGCGGTTATCCCAGAACGCGATGCTGCCCGGCTCCCACTTGAAGCGCACCGTGAACTCGGGACGCGTGACGTGTTCCCAAAGCAATTCGAGCAATGCCTGGCTTTCGCGCGGCGCAACATCCACGACATGTTTGAGGAAGCCCGGACTCACATAGAGCGCGCGCTCACCGGTTTCGGGATGCACGCGCACGAGCGGATGTTCGCTGACGAGGATGTGATCGTCGACGGCCTTCCTGAATGCATCCGTCCCGCTCACCCCTTGCGGCGGCGCAAAGCGATGCACGCCGCGCAGCCCGTCGATGAACCCGCGCAACGGCGCGGACAGCTTCTCGTAGGCGATGACGAGGTTGGTCCACTGCGTGTCGCCGCCATAGGGCGGAATGGTTTCGCCGCGCAGGATGGACGCGAATGGCGGATTCACGGCGGCCGTGACATCGGTATGCCAGCCGGTCCATGGCCGCACGAGGGACGGTCCGTCGAAGCGCGTGGCCTTGCGAAACTTGGAGATCGAATAGATTTCCGGGTGGCCTTCAACATGGCCGAACACCGGATGCCCCACCGTGAGTTCGCCGAATTGCGCGGAGAACGCCACGTGCTGCGCATGCGTGAGGAACTGCTCGCGGAAGAAGATGACGCGCCATTCGAGCAAGGCGGCACGCAATGCCTTCACCTGATGGTCGGGCAAAGGCCGCGTCAGATCGACGCCGCCAATTTCAGCCCCGATATGCGCCGATAGCGGCTTGACCGTCACACTCGATACATCGCCGTTGGCAACTGCGTTCACTGTCATGCTCCTGTCGATAGAGCGATCAATGTACAAGCCGCCACTTCTCACGCGAACCAAGAAATCCCGCTACGGATAGCTTGGTTTGCGATAAGCGCCGAGGCCGGCGCTCACGACGTTCCGGTTCAGGCTTTACCAGTGATAGTTCATGCCGGCGAACACCTGGCGGCCATAACCGAAGGCGCACCACGTGCCGTAATAGCACGATGCGACATAGCGCTTGTTGAACAGGTTCTGCGCGTTGACGTAGAGCTCCGCGCCCTTCAGTTGCGTAGCGGCGCGGCCGAGGTCATAACGCAGCGTGGCATCGACGAGGAAGAAGCTCGATACCTTGAAGCTGTTGTCGCTGCTGTAGGTCGTGCCCGTGTAGCGTCCGCCCGCGCCCATCGACAAGCCCGCCACCGGTCCGCGATTGATCGTGTAGTACGCCCACAGCGAAGCCTGGTTCTGCGGCACGGCAGGCAGGAACTTGCCGTCGAGCCCGCTGTTGTCCTTCGTGTACTTGGTGTTGAGGTACGTATAGCTTGCGGTGAGGTTCAGCGAATCCGTGAGGCTGGCTTTCGCTTCGAGCTCCACGCCGAGCGAACGTGCTTCACCCACTGCGGACTGGAAGTTCGGGTTGCTGGCATCGACGGTCAGCAGGTTCTTGCGCGTCAGGTCAAACAGCGCAGCAGAGAAGAACGCGTTATAGCCCTTCGGCTGGAACTTCACGCCGATCTCGTATTGACGGCCCTTCTCCGGCGAGAACTGATTGCCGTTGATGTCGGTGCCGATCTGCGGCGTGAACGATTCCGTATAGCTGACATACGGCGCGATGCCGCTGTCGAACACATACGACAGACCGGCGCGGCCCGTGAAGGCGCGGTTGAACTGATGCGATTGCACGCCGTAGGTCGTGTTGTTCGAGTCGCTGCTCGCCCAGTCCTCGCGTCCGCCGAGCGTCAGGACCACGTGACCCCAGCGCAGCTGATCCTGCGCATACACGCCGTACTGAGTGCCGCTCAGCACCTGGTGATAGCGGTCGGGCGGCGTGATCGTCTGGTTGTAGTTCGGCGCGTACATGTCGAGCGGCGGCGCGACGCCGAAGCCCGCATCGAAATTGCTCGCATAGTGCTGGTAATCGAAGCCGAACAGCACGGTGTGATCGATCGGCCCGGTCGAGAAGTTGCCTTCCACCTGGTTGTCGATCGCAAAGGTGTTCAGGTTGTCCTTCGACGCCGCCGTGCCGCGATCGAGCGTGCGCAAATCGTCTTCGAGCTGACTCGCATACACGCTCTTGTAGTCCTGCGCGAGGTGCATGAAGCGCGCATTCGAACGGAACGACCAGGTATTGGTCAGCTTGCGCTCGAACTTGTAGCCGATCGACTCCTGTACCCGGTTGAAGCTCTCGAAGTTATGGTCGCCGTCGTAGAAGTCGCTCGGCAGCTTGCCGTTCGGGTTGTACAGCACCGTGCCTTCCGGCGGCACGCTGCCATACGACGTGGCGCGCGGATCGTGCTGATAGAAGCCGAACAGCGTGAGCGAAGTCTTCGCATCCGGACGCCACGTGAACGACGGCGCAATCGCAATGCGCTTGTTCTCCGTCGATTGCACCTGCCCGTCTTCGGAACGCGCGATGGCGGTCAGGCGATATAAATAACGTTCGTCGCCGCCGATCGGTCCAGAGAAATCGAATGTAGCCTGCTTGTGCGCGTAGTTGCCGAATTCGACGCCCACTTCGTGCAGCGGCACGACCGTCGGCATCTTGCTTTCCTGATCCAGCAGGCCGCCCGCCGCGGCCTGGCCGTACAGCACCGAGACCGGTCCCTTCAACACCTCGATACGCTCGAGCAAGTACGGATCGACCTGCGGCGTCGCGTACCACGAGTTGTCGAGCATCTTCAGCCCGTTCCAGTATTTGTCGGCGTCGAAGCCGCGCACCTTCAGCAAGTCATAGCGCGTCGCAATGCCGCCGCGCGTCTCCGGCGTCACGCCGGACACGTAGCGCACCGCCGCATTCAGCGTCTGCGCGTTCTGCTGATCCATCTGCTGACGCGTCACGATGGACACGGACTGCGGCGTTTCCAGCAGCGACGTGCCGGTCTTGAGCGCCGTCGATTCCTTCGCGACATAGCCGTTCGTCGGGCCGTACGGCTGATCCGGATTCTGCGCAGTCACCTTGACGGCCGGCAGGGTGGCATCCGAGGGCGCGGGGGCGGACGCGTCGTTGGCCGTCCCGTCAGTGGATTGAGCGTAGGCCAGCGGCGCGACCGCGAACATCAGCAATGCGGCGAGTTTCAGCGGCCGCATTGCCACGGCATTCCATTCAGTTTTCTTCATACTCATTCTCTTGTCGTCACGCGTAAATGCGAATCGTTATTATTTCTGGCCAAATTGTCGCCTTTCGTTGCCTTTTTGTAAACATTCGTTTCCGCTTTTTCTTGGCCCTCCGTTCAGCTTTTTTCCGGAAGGAAATCGAAAGAAACGGGACGCGATCGGATCGTGACTAAGATGAAATCGGGCGCTCACGAACACGCGGCAGCCCGCATCGGATATGCACAGTCGAGGTCTGCCGATGAACTCCACGCCTTCCTCTTCCACCGTCTACGTGCTCGGCCACTCCGATCCCGAAATGGAGCGGCTCGACCGTCAGGCACGTTTCATCAGCGATCTCACCGAAGACGTCCTGCGGCGCGCGGGCCTGGTGCCCGGCATGCGCGTACTGGACCTGGGATGCGGCGCGGGCGATGTCTCGTTTCTTGCCGCGGCGCTCGTCGGGACGAGCGGCAGTGTGCTGGGCATCGATCGGTCACCGGAGATCATCGACAAGGCGCGCCGGCGCGCGGAGCACGCGCATCTGAACCACGTGCGCTTTGAAACCGGAAGCGTGTCGGATGTGGATATCGTCGGCGAGGTGGATGCCGTGATCGGACGGCTGATACTGCTGCACTTGCCCGATCCGGCCGCGACCTTGCGCCGGCTCGCCGCGCAAGCCGGCAGCGGCACGCTGTTCGTGTTTCATGAAATGGACATGAGCACCGCGCGTTCGCTGCCCGAGGCGCCGCTGTGTGCGCAAGGCACGCGCTGGATCATCGAAACCTTCCGGCGCGCGGGCGTGGACACGGAGATGGGCGCGAAACTCTTCAAGACGTTTCGCCAGGCGGGTCTGCCCGATCCGCAGATGTTGCTGTCGGCACGCTTCGAAGGCGGCCCGGACGCCTTCACCTACCGTTATCTCGCGGAGGTGCTGAGAACGCTGTTGCCGCTCGCCGAACGATTCGGCATCGTGGATGCGAAGGCAGTGGACATCGATACCTTCGCCGAGCGCCTGCGCGATCAGGTCGTGGCGCTCGAAGGCGTCGTGCAGCCGCCGGCGTTCATCGGCGCCTGGGCGCGGCTGCCCTGAGCATCAGGCGCGACTTTTCTTCTTCGCCTTGCTCTGGTTGTATTCGATCGCCGCGCGCACGAGATCCCGCAGCGCGCGCGCCTGGACCTTGCTGCCTTCGGAGAAGTCGATCGCGCGCCGCTGGTTGCCTTCGAGACCTGCGTTGAAGAGCTGGTCCGGATCCGCGAGATGCGCGCCGTTCGCGAAGGTCAGCTTGACCTTGTCCTTGTGCGCAATGCCCACGGCGATCATGCCGTCGCGATACCACACCGGACTGCCCATGTACTTCCATTCCTCAACGATCTCGCCATCCGCCGCGAGGATGGCCTTGCGCACGTTCGCCAGCATTTCGCCGCGCCAGTCGGCAAGGCCCGCAATCAGCTCATCGATTCGTTCCGAATTTTTCATCAACGCGTCTCGGTTTTTAGTTTTGGAAAAACGCAGACAGCATAACGTGCGCGTCGAACTTCATCGCCGCAATCCACGGCTGCCGATCAGGATCCTCAACCGCTGCGCCTGATCGAGTTGCAGAATAAACGTAGGCCGCATGCGGCCGAGGAGCGCCTTTACATCGGCATTGCCTGTCGTGCGGATGCCGTCGTCGACGGTATTGACGAGTTGGCCCAGATAGCCGGTCTCGCGCTCCAGATAGAGGTCATCGAAGTCGTACATGCTCGACGCGTCGAGCCGGGCGAGGTCCGCCTGGCCTTGCCTGGTCATGGCGTTGCTCGTCGCGCTGCGTTGCGGCTGCGAGCCGGCGCTGCCGGTCAGCGTGACGATCTCCTGCTGCACCTGACCATGCTCCGCGATGATGCGTCGCGCATACACCTGTACGCCTTTCGACCCCGATCGCTGCAAGGCCAGTTGCGCCGCGGCGATCTCGGCCTGACTGGCGACGAAGACGATGCCCAGCCGCTGTTCCTCGCTCAGCTGTCCCTCCGCTGCCTGAGCGCGCGTCATGAAAACCGGCAGCATGAGCAATGCCGTCACTACACCTCGGCGTTTCATGAAAATTCTCCCGAAGTTCATTCATGTGCAATGCCGCGCGAAGAAGGCGTGCATTTCCGCAATTCTGTCGTCGACGAAACCGATACGATGAACCGCCCGATTTCGACACCCACCAGTCTGCAATATGCACCACACAGACTTGAGGTACCCTCGATCCGTGTTTCGCGGCCGGTCAAAACAGCGCAGCCCGGAACGCACCCAGCGCCGCCCGAATCATATGATCGTAACCGCATCGGAGGAACAGATGGACTCTGCCTTTGACGTGTATGCCGGCCATGAAATCTCCATTGCGACACGGCGCAACGAGCGTGGCGCATGGGTCGCCGATCTGACCGTCCGTCACGACGGCAAGTCGGCCTTCACGTGGCCCGAAACCGTGCAGCCCGAATGGCGCACGGCCGACGAAGCGGTGCGCGACGGCATCGAGCGCGCCCGCCGCATGATTCGCCAGCATCTCCAGCACCCTGACGACCGCTCGTGGCTCGCCACGCGCCGTCACGCGCAGACCTGGTTCAGCGCGGAAGCCGAACGCCTGTCCGGCAATGTCTTCGTTCACACGAAGTAAGCCTTCGATCAACCTCATCAAAGCAAAAAATCTTCCCCGATGCCGACACCCGAACCGCAAGCCGTCTGCAATCCGATTTCCCGTAGTGCGATCTTCCTCGTCGCCACCGTGGCGCGCGGCGATGACAAGGCCGATGTCGTCCGCTCATGGTGCGGCGACATCGCGGCGCTGGTCCGCGCGGTCGGCACGCGCGCGCCGGCCGCGAACCTGTCCTGCGTGTGCGGCTTCGGCTCCGACGCGTGGGACTTCCTGTTCGGCGCGCCGCGTCCCGCGCAACTGCATCCGTTCATTGAAATGGGCGCGGGCGAGCGCCGCGCTATCGCCACGCCGGGCGACATCCTGCTGCACATCCGCGCGGACCACATGGACCTGTGTTTCGAACTGGCCTCGCAACTGCTCGCCAAGCTCGGCGACGCGGTCACGGTCGTCGACGAAGTGCATGGCTTCCGCTACTTCGATCTGCGCGACATGGTGGGTTTCGTCGACGGCACCGAGAATCCGCAAGGCCGCAGCGCGATGGAGTACACCCTCGTTGGCGACGAAGACGCGTCGTTCGCCGGCGGCAGCTATGTGATGGTGCAGAAGTACCTGCATGACCTCGCGGCATGGAATGGCCTGACGGTCGAGCAGCAGGAACGGATCATCGGCCGCGAGAAGCTGTCCGATGTCGAGCTCGACGATTCGATCAAGCCTTCGTGCTCGCACAGTTCGCTCACGACGATCGACGAAAACGGCCGCGAGGTGAAGATCCTGCGTCACAACATGGCCTTCGGACGTCCGGGAGCGAAGGAGTTCGGCACCTATTTCATCGGCTATGCGCGCGCGCCGAAGCCGATCGAGCAGATGCTCGAGAACATGTTCGTCGGCCGGCCGCCGGGCAATTACGACCGCCTGCTCGACTACAGCCGCGCCATCACCGGCGGCCTGTTCTTCGTGCCTTCCGCGGACCTGCTCGACGAACTCCCCGACCGCAGCCCCTCCGAACCCGCCTCGTCCGACGCGAATCCCGAACCGGGCAGCCGCAGTGAAGGCTCCCTGAACATCGGCTCACTCAAAGGAACGTCACAACATGAATAACCTGCATCGAGAGCTCGCGCCCATCTCAAGCGCCGCATGGTCGCAGATCGAAGCGGAAGTCGCCCGCACCTTCAAGCGCTCCGTCGCGGGGCGGCGTGTGGTCGATGTGAAGGAGGCCGGCGGCAGCGCGCTGTCGGCCATCGGCACCGGTCATCAGAGCGCGATCGCCGCGCCCGCGCAAGGCGTGATGGCGAAGCTGCATGACGTGCGCCGGGTCGTCGAACTCACGGTGCCGTTCACGTTGCAGCGTGAGTCCATCGACAGCGTCGAACGCGGCTCGAACGACGGCGACTGGCAACCCGCCAAGACCGCCGCAAGCGATCTCGCGCGCGCGGAAGACAGCGCGATCTTCGACGGCTACAAGGCGGCGGGCATCGTCGGCATCCGCGAGGGCAGTTCGAACGATGCGACGATGCTGCCCACCAACGTCGCCGACTATCCCGTCGCCATCAGCCAGGCGCTGGAGAAGCTGCGGCTCGCGGGCGTCGACGGCCCCTACTCCGTGCTGCTCGGCGCCGATGCCTATACGGCGCTGGCCGAAGCAAGCGATCAGGGCTATCCGGTGATCCAGCACATCAAGCGCATCGTCAGCGGCGACCTGGTGTGGGCCCCCGCGTTGCAGGGCGGCTGCGTGCTGTCGACGCGCGGCGGCGACTATGAGCTGTACCTCGGCCAAGACCTGTCGATCGGCTACACGAGCCATACCGACACCACGGTCCAGCTCTACCTGCGCGAAACGCTGACTTTCCTGATGCTGACGAGCGAAGCGTCCGTGTCCATCGCCACGGGCGAATAGGGTTCAAAAGGAGCACGACCATGGCCATCAACCAGAGCGGTTTGACCGACGACTACATCGCGCAGCAGCGTGCACGGCTCGAAGCCATGCAGCATGATCTGCTCGGCACCGAGGAAGGCGGCATCGCCGGCGAGCGGCGCCAGCAACTGGAGCACGGCGCAGAGGCGCAGGAATTCGAAGACGAAGCGCAGCGCATGGAACAGGACGTCGCGAATCAGGCATTGCGCGATGTGAACGATCAGCGCATCGGCGACATCCAGCGCGCGTTGCAAAAAATCGCCGAGGGCACGTATGGCCTGTCCGACGAAAGCGGCGTGCCCATTCCAAAGGCGCGCCTCGATGCGATGCCGGAAGCCATCCTGACCGTCGAGGAACAGGAGCGGCGCGAAGCGGGCCGTTAATTACTTCGATACGGCCGCCTCTACCGCCGCGAGATAAGCCGCGAGCGCCCGCTCCACCTCGCGCAGATAACGCTGTGCGAGCTGCACATCGCCCATGGCGGGGCGCAGCTTGATCGCGAGCGCGCCGCCCGCCAGCGCGCGAATCATCTCCACATACAGCGCGCGTTCGGCGGGCTTCACATGCGGCATGCGCGCATCGAGCACGCGGCGCAGCATGTCGGACTTGCGCTTGCCCTTCTCGTCGTCGTGCGGCATCACCGACATCAGGATCAGGCAATCCGGATGCTGCTCGAAGTAGCGGATGTGCGGGCTCATGATGCGCTCGATCACCGCCGCCGCCGACAAGGCCTTCCACGTCTCCGTGTCGGTCTGCGCGAGCTCGTCCTCGAGTTCGCCGAACGCGGCAATGTGGCGGTCCCACAACGCTTTCAACAAGCTGTCGCGGTCCGGAAAAAAGTGATACATCGAGCCGATCGGCGTCTGCGCCTGACGCGCCACGCCATGCATCGTCACGCCCGTCAGCCCTTTCTCCACGATCAGTTCCGCCGTGGCATCGAGCACTGCCTCGATGCGCGCACGGCCGCGCGCCTGCAACGGCGAACGGGCCGCGCTGGTCCGTTCGGGATCTTGCAGTTCGCTTTCATTGCCGGGCCGGGGCTTCTTCATTCATGTTCCTTGTTTCGTTCCACAATTTTACGAACTAGACGCTGGCGTCTAGATTCATGCATACTAGACGCCATCGTCTAGTTTGGCGAGTGCAATGCAACCGGCATCTTGCCGCAGGCGCGCTCGCCGTTCTGCTCTTCATCGAAGGCTACCGCACCCAGGCGGCAGCGCGAAAGCTCCCGGAGAAAACATGTCTGTCACAGCGCCCACGCACGGCGACCAGCCCGCTGACGCGGCCCAAGGCAAATCGTCACGCAAGCGCCTGCTGATCGTGGTCGGCATCGTCGCGGTCGTGGCCGGCATCGCGTGGGGCGTGCGCTGGTGGACGGTGGGCCGCTTCATCGAAACCACCGATGACGCCTACCTCAAGGCCGACAGCGTGACCATCGCGCCGAAGGTGAGCGGCTACATCACGGAAGTGCTGGTCGGCGACAACCAGACCGTCGCGGCGGGCGCGCCGCTCGCGAAGCTCGACACGCGCCAGTACCAGGCCTCGCTCGATCAGGCGCAAGCCACGCTCGATGCCCGCGCCGCCGACATCCAGCGCGCCCAGGCCGAGCTCACGCAGCAGCATGCCAACGCGGATCAGGCGAAGGCGCAGGCCGAAGTGGCGCGCGTCAGCCTCGCGCACGCGGAAGACGACGTGAACCGCTATCGCCCGCTGGTGGCGACCGGCGCCGAGAGCGCCGAGCGTCTCACGAGCCTCGTGTCCACACGCGATCAGGCGCGCGCCACGCTGACCGCGAATCTCGCGGCGGCGCGCGCGGCGGCGACGCAGATCGGCGCGACCGAAGCGCAGATCGCCCAGGCGCGCGCGCAGCTGGAAGCGGCGCAGGCGCAAATGGATCAGACGAAGCTCGACCTCAACGACACCACGCTGTTCAGCCCGGTGGCGGGCCGTGTCGGCGATCGTACGGTGCGCGTCGGCCAGTATGTGCAGCCCGGCACGCGGCTGATGACAGTGGTGCCGGTGGAGTCGGTCTATCTCGAAGCGAACTTCAAGGAAACGCAGGTCGGCCGCATGCGTATCGGACAGCCGGCGACGCTGCATGTCGACGCCTTGAAAGGCACGGACCTGCATGGCGTCGTCGAGAGCTTCGCGCCTGGCACGGGTGCGCAGTTCGCGTTGTTGCCGCCGGAAAACGCCACCGGCAACTTCACGAAGATCGTGCAGCGCGTGCCGGTGCGCATTCGTGTCGATACCGGTCCGGAGACGCGCAAGGTGCTGCTGCCGGGTCTGTCGGTAACGGTCGACATCGATACGAAGTCCGCCACCGACGACAGCAAACGCATCGCCGACGAGAATCGTCATGAGTGAGTCGCACGCACGCGCGAGCGCCACCGACTGGATTGCGGTGACGGCCGGCGCACTCGGCGCGCTGATGGCCACGCTCGACATCTCGATCACCAACTCGGCGTTGCCGCAGATCCAGGGTGAGATCGGCGCGACCGGCACCGAAGGCACGTGGATCTCGACCGGTTACCTGATGTCCGAGATCGTGATGATCCCGCTTGCCGCGTGGCTCACGCGCGTGTTCGGCCTGCGCAACTTCCTGCTTGGCAACGCGGTGCTGTTCACGCTGTTCTCGGTGATGTGCGGCTTCTCTCATTCGTTGCCGATGATGGTCGCGGGCCGCATCGGCCAAGGCTTCACCGGCGGTGCGATGATCCCGACCGCGCAGACCATCATCCGCACGCGGCTGCCGCGCGAACAGATGCCGGTCGGCATGACGATCTTCGGCCTGATCGTGCTGCTCGGACCCTTGCTCGGCCCGGTGCTCGGCGGCTGGCTCGCGGAGAACATCTCGTGGTCGTGGTGCTTCTTCGTGAACGTGCCGGTGGGCATCGCGCTGGTCGCGCTGCTGGTCACCGGACTGCCGGCCGAGAAGTCGCACTGGGAAGCCTTCCTGAAGGCCGACTGGATCGGCATTGCGGGCCTGGCCATCGGCCTGAGTTCGCTCACGGTCGTGCTCGAGGAAGGCCAGCGCAATCAATGGTTCGAGTCGAGCGAGATCGTCATGCTCACGTGCGTGACCCTCTTCGGCATGTTGCTGATCGCGATCTCGCAGTTCATCGCGAAGAAGCCCATCGTGCGGCTCTCGCTGCTGCGCAACCCGCGCTATGCGAGCGTCATCCTGATCGTGTTCGCGGTCGGCGCGGGGCTCTATTGCGTGTCGTTCCTGCTGCCGCAGTTTCTCAGCATCGTCGCGGGCTATAACGCGTTGCAGTCGGGCGCGATCATGCTGGTGTCGGGCGTGCCGGCCTTTCTCATCATGCCGATATTGCCGCGCCTGCTCGGCAAGGTGGACTTTCGCGTGCTGGTCATCATGGGCCTGCTGTTCTTTGCGGGAAGCTGCCTGCTGGACATCTCCCTGACTGCGCAGAGCGTCGGCCATGACTTCTTCTGGTCGCAGATCCTGCGCGGCTTCGGACAGATGCTCGCGATGATGCCGCTCAATCAGGCGTCGATGGCCGCGGTCTCGCGTGAAGAATCCGGCGATGCCGCGGGCCTCTACAACATGGCGCGCAATCTCGGCGGCTCGGTGGGGCTGGCGATCATCGGCACGGTGATCGACCGGCGCAACGACTTCCATACCGCCGCGATCCGCGAATCCGTGACGGCCAATTCGGTGATCGGTCAGGAGCGCATGGCGTCGAGCGCCGCCAGCTTCTTCGCGCAGGGCGGCGACATGGCGCACGCGAAGATGCAGGCGCTTGGCCAGTTGTCGGTGCAGATCGGCCAGCAGGCCGTCGTCATGACCTACTCCGAAACTTTTTATATTTTGGCGATCGCGCTGCTCGCATGTCTGCCGCTCGCGCTTTTGCTCAAGACGCCGCGCGCGCAAGCCGGCGAGACGCCCTCAGCGGGCCACTGATCGTGATGAATCTTTCGACGATGTTTCCTCGCACTATCCGCTTCACTGCCCTGCTTGCGCTGACCGCGTTCGCGCTGGCCGCCTGCACGGTCGGCCCTGACTATCATGGCGCGCCCGAGATCGCGCCGGACTCCGCAAAGAACGGCGCCTTCGTGCGCGCGCCAGCCGAGGGTATCGTCGCGACGCATGCGCCCGCGGCGTGGTGGCAGGCATTGAACGATCCGCAACTGAACACGCTGATCGATGCCGCGCTCACGCACAATCCGGATCTGAAGATGGCGCAGGCACGCTTGCGTCAGGCCCGCTCGCAACTGCGTGGACAGCGCGCGAACGAGTTGCCGAAGGTGTCGGGCTCGGCGGCGGCGTTGCGCATGCGATCGCCGGATACGTCGTTCTTCAGTTCGTCGGATGACGGCGGCGCGCCGGCATCGACCGGGCGCGGTCCGGTGGACTTCTATACCGTGGGCTTCGATGCTTCGTGGGAGATCGATCTGTTCGGCGGCACGCGCCGCGCGATCGAGGCTGCGTCCGATGAAGCCGATGCCGTGCACGCCGATCTCTCGGACACGCAGGTGTCGCTGGCGGCCGAGGTGGCATCGGCGTATATCGACTTGCGCGACCAGCAAGAGCGGCTCGCGCTCGCCGAACGCACGGCCGAATATCAGCAACAGATGCTCGACCTGACCGAGCAGCGCCGCGCGCGCGGTACGGCGGCGCAGGTCGATGTCGAACGCCTGACCACGCAGGTCGATACCACGCGCGCCACGCTCGTGCCCTTGCAGGTGCAGATCACCGATTCGCTGGATCAACTGGCCGTGCTGACGGGCCGCGCGCCCGGCGCGCTCGACGGCGAACTCGCTGCGCGCGCACCGTTGCCGGTGCTGCCGGCGACGGTGGCCATCGGCGACCCCGCTGCGATGCTGCAACAGCGTCCTGATATCCGCGCGGCGGAACGTCGGCTGGCATCGAGCAATGCGCAAATCGGCGAGCATATCGCCGACTATTTCCCGAAGGTGTCGCTGCTCGGCGATATCGGCTTCTCGGCGGCGGACCCGGGGCATCTGTTGCGCAAGCAGAATTTCTCGTGGGTCGGCGTGCCGTATCTGCAATGGAACCTGTTCGACTTCGGGCGCACGGCGGCAAGCGTCGATACGGCTCGGGCCTCGCGCGAAGAAGCCGAGGCGCGCTATGAGAAGACCGTGCTCGGCGCGCTGAAGGACGCGAATTCGTCGCTGTCGCGCTATGGCAATCAGCGCGAGCATGTGGTGCGTTTGCAGCAAGTGGAGGCGTCAGCGGAACGCTCCGTCACGCTCGTGCGGCAACGCTATCGCGCGGGTGTCTCGACGCTCATCGATCTGCTCGACGCGCAGCGCACGCAGTTCGCCGCGCAGCAGGACGTGGTCGCGGCGCAGGCCGAACTGCTGAAGGACTTCGTGTCGCTGCAGAAGAGTCTCGGGCTCGGCTGGCAGGACCCGCGCGGCGCCTGAGGCGCCTGATGCGTCTTATTCGTCGAACGTTCCGCGATATTCCGCTGACGCGTCCGAGCGCGTGTTCAACTCGAACATCACGCCGCCCGGCGCGCGGCAGAAGAATCGCGAACCACGCCCGTTGTTGAACACGGCAGTTTCCATTTCCACGCCGTCCGCCGTGAAGCGCTCATGCAAGGCCTGGACGTCATCGAGCGTGGGCAGCTCGAAGCCGACGTGAAACGCGCGCGGATAAGACGGCGTGTGATCGCCGACATGATCGATGACCACATCGAAGCCGGGACGCTTGAGGATATACGACTCGTCCCAGCTGCCCGCGATCGTGAAGCCGAGATAGTGTTCGAAGAAGCGCGCGGTTGCAGCGGTATCGGCCGAGGGAAAGCTGAGGTGGTTGAGCTTCATGCTCTTGATCGAGTCTGTCATGGTGTGTGTCTCAAGGAGTAGAGCCGGTGCGGCCCCTTGCCGCCGTCGCTCCATGACAGTCAGAATATAAGCAAAAGCTCACATTCACTACTCGCTTTGGCGAGGCTCGTGGAAATGCAAAAAAGCCCTTTTTGGAAGGGCTTTTTCCTTTGGTCGAGCCGAAGCGGAAGGCCGCTTGCTCACATTCAATCTCCGACGCTTCGCGCAAGATAACCGAACACCGCTGCTTGCACGCGTCGTTCGAGATCGTCGAGATCGGTTTCGCCGCGCTCGCCTGCCGCATCGACCATGCCGTGCAGCATGGCGAACAGATCGCCCGCCGCGACCTCCGGACGAGGATGCTTCGGCGCGGCGCGCTTCACCACCGCCATCACCAGGTCATTCATCTGCGAGCCGTCCACTTCAAGCTGTATGGCAGGACGCCCTTCGGCGATGTCGAGCAGGCGTGCGAGCATCGGCCGCTGCAACTGCTGCCGTACGGCGGCCCCGATCAGATATTCGAGCGCCGCCTTGCCGCTACGCTTGGTCAGCGCGGTCAGCGCGTCCTGATGAAAGCGTCCGGTTTCGCGCCGGATCAGCGCGACGGTCAGCGCATCCTTGCCCGGAAAGTATTGATAAAGCGAGCCGATGCTGACGCCCGCGCGCTGCGCCACGGCATTCGTGTTGAATCCTTCGAAGCCTTCTGTTTCGAGCACCTGCGCCGCGGCCTCGACGATGGACGCCACCGTCGCCTCCGAGCGCGACTGCGCCGGCCGCTTGCGAGGCCGGAAAGCTTTGTGCGATGGGCGCTGCTGGCTCATGCCTTTCTCCTGTGGAACCGGCGTCGATTGTACAAAGGACCGGAGCGCGGCCCGTCCAAGCAGCGTTTCCGGCGACCTGCTAACCTCGCCGGAACTCATCCATCTGGCGCAGGAGCTTCGAACATGAGCGAGACCCCCGAGTACGTGCCGCCCACGGTCTGGACCTGGAACAAGGACAACGGCGGCCAGTTCGCCAGCATCAATCGTCCGATCTCCGGACCGACACACGACAAGCCGCTTCCCGTCGGACAACATCCGTTGCAGCTATATTCGCTGGCCACGCCGAATGGCGTGAAGGTCACGGTGATGCTGGAGGAACTGCTCGCGCGCGGTCACAAGGGCGCCGAATACGACGCGTGGCTCATCCGCATCGGCGATGGCGACCAGTTCGGCAGCGGCTTTGTCGGCGCGAATCCGAACTCGAAGATTCCCGCGCTCGTCGATCGCAGCGGTCCCACGCCGGTGCGCGTGTTCGAGTCCGGCGCGATCCTGCTGTATCTCGCGGAGAAGTTCGGCGAGTTCGTGCCGACCGACTTCAGCGAACGCGCCGAAGTGCTGTCCTGGCTGTTCTGGCAGATGGGCAGCGCGCCGTATCTCGGCGGCGGCTTCGGCCATTTCTATGCGTATGCGCCGAGCAAGATGGAATATCCGATCGACCGCTTCGCCATGGAAACGAAGCGTCAGCTGGACGTGCTCGACAAGCGTCTCGCCGAGCATCGCTACATTGCGGGCGATGACTATTCCATCGCCGACATCGCCATCTGGCCATGGTACGGCGGGCTTGCGAAGGGCCGGTTGTACGGCGCGGCGGAGTTCCTTGCCGTCGATGAATACAAGCACGTGCAGCGCTGGGCCAGCGAGATCGACGCGCGGCCGGCCGTGCAGCGTGGCCGGATGGTCAATCGGACGTTTGGCGAGCCGTCGGAGCAGTTGCATGAACGGCATGATGCGGGCGACTTCGAGACGCGCACGCAGGACAAGCTGGCGGGGGCGGAGTAGGCGGTCAATCGGCATGCGTTGCGAGCGATGCGGCATCCCACCTGCCGCGAGCGATGGCGTCTCGCAGCATGCCCACCGTCAGAGGCTCTTTGGTTGTCGAGTGGCGTTTTCGCAGAATGAATCGCGTGATGAGGTGATATAGAACGCCCTCGCCTTCCATCAGAAAGTAGCGACGAAAATCGTAGTCGCCTTCGTCGACCTCGAACGCTTCGAAGAACCGCTGCATGAAGATATCGGCATCGTCTCCCTGTTGACCAAGGTCGAGCGCGATGGTCATCTCCGGTGTAATTGGCTTCTCCGGAGAGATGCATGCTTCCTTTCTGATGAATGCTTCAAGCGACTTCAGCAATTGAGTCTCCCCGGCCATGGATCGTGCTGAACGCTTTTACCGCACCACCGCCACCGCATCGAAAAATTTTGTATAACTACCGCCCCACCTGCCCCCCTCCCCGCACCTCCGCCGTCGTGAGATAAAAATCCCGGTTATCAGCAAGCTTTTCGATCATGAAATCGATAAAGGTCCGCACGCGCAACGGCTGCTCGGTCCGCCGTCGATAGTGGATATAGATCGCTTCGCGCTGCGTCAGATGTTTCGTCAGCAAGGGCACGAGCCGGCCGTCGCGAATCGCCGGGACCGCCGAAAAGCTGCCCAACTGCCCGATCGCCAGCCCCGCGAGCACGGTGTCCGTTTCGGCGTCGACATCGTTCGCGCACAGCGAAGCCTCGATCTCCCGATACACGATCTCGTCGCCCATCATGAATTCCCAGGGCGCCTGCTTTCCCGTATTCGCCCGCCGATACCCCGTGCAGCGATGCGCGGCGAGTTCGTCGACCGTGCGCGGCGCGCCATGCCGTTCGACATACGCCGGCGCCGCACACACGATCAGCTGAATGGGCACCAGCCGCCGCGCGATCGCACCGCCCGCCGGCGGCGAGCCGCCACGCAGGCCGACATCCGCGCGTTCCTCGACGAGATCGGTGAAATGGTCATCGAAACGGACGTCGAGCTGCACGTCCGGATAAAGCGTCGCGAATTCGAGCACCGAGGGCCATAGCGCCCGGCTCAGCGCCTTCGGCGCGCTGATGCGCAACGGTCCGGCAATCTCTTCCTTGGCGCGGCGCGCATCGGCGAGTGCGGACGTCAGCACCGCAAGCGCCGGCTCGACGCTCTGCAACAACCGCTGCCCCTCTTCCGTCAGGCTCAGCTTGCGCGTCGTCCGATGAAACAGCCGCACGCCAAGCGACTTCTCCAGCTGCATCACCGCGTGACTCGCCGCCTGCGGCGAGATCCCCTGATCGACCGCCGCCCGCCGCAGGTTGCCCAGCGTCGCGGTGCGCACGAAGATCGAAATCGCGCGGACTTCGTTCATCGCCGGACTCCCGATTCGCAAATAAAAGTTGATTATCAGTCTAACGTTGCCTCACTAGTTTGAGCGAATCCGTCGGCCTAAGCTTCGTTACACCCTCACCACCGACACAACGGAGCACATCATGAGCAACGTCAACACCTCGCAATACAAGCGCGTCTGGTTCATCACCGGCGCCTCGCGCGGACTGGGCGCGCTGATCGCGCAAGCCGCGCTCGACGCCGGTCACGCCGTCGTCGCCACCGGCCGCAACGCCGCGGCCATCACCGAACGCCTGGGCGTTTCGCCCGCCCTGCTGCCGGTCGCGCTGGACGTCACCGACGAAGGCCAGGCAAAGGCCGCCGTCGACGCCGCCATCGGCGCGTTCGGCCGCATCGACGTGCTGGTGAACAACGCCGGCTTCGGCCTGCTCGCGGCCATCGAGGAATCCAGCGATGCCGACGTGCGCCGCATGTTCGACACCAACGTCTTCGGGCTGCTCAACGTCACGCGCGCCGTGCTGCCCGTCATGCGCCGCCAGCGCGCCGGACACGTGATGAACATGTCCTCGGTGGGCGGCTATCGCTCGGCGGCAGGCTTCGGCGTGTATTGCTCGACGAAATTCGCCGTCGAGGGCATCACCGAGGCGCTGCACGCAGAATTGCAGCCGCTCGGCGTGCATGCCACCGTCGTCGAGCCGGGCTATTTCCGCACGGACTTTCTGGACGCGTCGTCGCTGACGGTCGGCCAGGAGGTGATCGGCGACTATGACGCGACTTCGGGACAGATCCGCCGTCTGGCCGTCGAGATGAATCACAACCAGCCCGGGGATCCGCAGAAGCTCGCCGCCGCGCTCGTCACGCTCGCCGACGCGCCCAACCCGCCGCTGCGCCTCGCGCTCGGCACGGACACGCTGCGGGCGATCGCGGAGAAGAACGCGTACGTCACGGCCGAAACCGCCGCATGGCAAACGCTGTCGAGCTCTACCGACTTCGCCGTCTGAGCGCTTTGTTTCACCCCCAAGTCAGCGCGCCCCTGCTTTCGTGCACCTACGAAAGTAGGGTATGCGCCTCATGGACACTCCATGCACCATAGGAGCTTATTAAAAGCACACAGAAAAGCGGCATGAACCGCAAAAAACAGAGACTGACCGACGCCCGCCGCCTCGCCCTCACAGACGCCGATCTGGCGCATCTGCGGCTTGCGATCGAGTCGTCCGCGCGGGACGATCACCCCGCGCTGCCGCCTGCGTACTGGCGGCAGCGTCTGGAAAAGCTTCGCAGCGCCGGGGATCTGCTGCCGAAGCAGTTGCAGCAGGTCGAGGAATTGCTCGAACGGCTCGGCGCCGACGATCCCGCTTCGGACACCTAGAACGGTTACGGCGCGAGGCCCGGTCCGGGAAAGCGTCGATCGGGGCTGATAAAATCGGCGTACGTTTTCCACAGGTAGGAAGTAATGGGCTTCGAACAACTCGCAGGACTGAAAAAACAACTCGCGCAGCAGGCCAGGCAAGCCGAGCAGGAAGCGGCACAAAGCAAGGCCGCCAAGGCGAAGAAGCCGCCTCGCGCGCGGCGCGCGCCTGCGCCCACGCCTCCTCCGCCGCCGGCTGCGCCCGCGAAGCCCGTGGATCCGGTCGTGCATACCATCGGCAAGCTGCAAAAGCGCTTCCCGCTCGCCTTCCCGAAGAATCCCGCGCCGAAGAAGCCGCTCAAGGTCGGCATCTTCGAAGATCTGATGAAACACGCCGAAGAGTTGCAGTTGAGCGAGCGCGAACTGCGCGCCGCCATCAAGGTGTGGTGCCGGGGCAATCGCTATTGGACGAGCCTCGCGGAAGGCGCGGCACGCGTGGATCTGACCGGCGCCGCAGCAGGCGAAGTGACTTCCGCCGACGCGGCGCGCGCCGTGTATCTGGAGAACAATCGCCAGGCGCGCAGCGCAGCGGCTCCGAAGGCGGCGGAAGCGCCTAAGGCACCGGAAGCGGCGGAAACGCCGAAAGCAGCGGAAGCCCCCGAAGCCGACGCCAAGCCCAGCGCCTGATCCAGCGGCGCAGCGGCTGCGTTTGCCGCCTGCGCCGCCGCGCAATTCATTCTTGCCTCTGCCGCATTTGACTTCGTTTTAGATGATCCCTATCATCTAAAACATGCAGTCACGGAGCGGCACGCCATGCGTAAATCCAACGCCGAAACAGCTGAAACGCGCCAGCGCATCGTCGATGTCGCTGCACGCGCGTTCAGGTCGAAGGGCATTCAGGCCACCGGTGTCGCCGACATCATGTCGGCCGCCGGCTTGTCGCACGGCGGGTTCTACCGGCATTTCGACTCCAAGGATCAACTGGTCGCCGAGGCGTGTGAAGCCGGCATCGGCGACGTCATCGGCACGTTGGATGCCGCCGCCGGCGCACTCGCGGGCAAGGAAGCCTTCCAGGCGATCGTCGCGGCCTACGTCTCGGAACAGCACCGCGACGCGCCCGAGCACGGCTGTCCGCTCGCCGGCATGGGCAGCGAACTGGCGCACGCGGACGACGACACCCGCACCGCCGCCGCGCGCGGCTTCGACCAGTTGGTCGACGTGATGGCGCAACACATTCGCCGCCGGCATCGCGGGGCGGCGCGTTCTGAAGCCGTGTTCGCCCTCTCGGCGATGATCGGCGCCGTCACCATGGCGCGCATCATCGGCGACCCGGAAGCCTCCACGGCCGTCCTGCACGACGTACGACGACATCTCGAAGCGCTGTAACCCCAATGGCCCGCCTGTCGGGCCTTTCATATCGCCTCAAAAGTGCATATACACTTCAACCCCGGAGAACGCATCATGCAACGACGCACCTATCTCATCACCGGCGCCACCGGCAAGACCGGCGTCCATACCATTCGCCAGCTTCTGGATCAGGGTCACGCGGTGCGCGCCTTCGTGCACCAGCAGGACGAGCGCAGTGAAGCGTTGCGCGAAGCCGGCGCAGAGATTGTGGAAGGCGACCTGCTCGAACACGACGACGTGATCCGCGCGATGCAGGGCGTCGATGGCGCGTATCTGTGCTATCCGGTGCGCCCGGGTTATATCCAGGCCGCCGCCTATTTCGCCGATGCGGCACGGCGCGCGAACGTCGGCGTGGTCGTGGAGATGTCGCAGATTTCGGCGCGGGAGGATTCACAGAGCCACGCGGCGCGCGACCACTGGATCGCGGAACGGGTGCTGGACTGGTCGGGCGTGCCTGTCGTGCACATTCGTCCGACCTTCTTCTCCGAATGGCTGGTGTTCCCGTGGGTGCGCGATCAGATCGTGCGCGACGGCATCATCACGCTGCCGTATGGCGAAGGACGTCACGCGCCGATCGCCGCCGAAGACCAGGCGCGTCTGATTGCCGCCGTGCTCACGCAGCCTGACGGGCATATCGGCAAGACGCTCACGTTGTGCGGGCCGGTGGAGATGAATCAGCAGCAGATCGCCGATGAAATTGGCGCGACGCTCGGCCGTACGGTCACCTACCAGCCGTCGTCGCTCGACGACTACCGGAAGCACCTCGAGCACTACAAGCTGCCCGAATTCCTGATCCAGCATTTCGTCGCGATTGCCGTCGATTATCAGAACGGCATCTTCGCGGGCGCGGACGGCGTGATCGGCGAGATCACGGGGCGTGCGCCGCAGACCGTGCGCGAATTCGTCGAGGCGAATCGCGCGGCATTCGAGTAATGCAAGGGCATACGCGGCCCTACAGCGTCGCCGTCACGCCGCCGTCCACGTAGAGCACGTGGCCGTTCACGAAGCGCGACGCGTCGCTGGCCAGGAACACGGCCGCGCCGACGAGATCCTCGACCTCGCCCCAGCGACGCGACGGCGTGCGGCCGATCAGCCACGCGCTGAACGCTTCGTCGTTGACGAGCGCGTCGGTCAGTTCGGTCTTGATATAGCCCGGCCCGAGCCCGTTGACCTGGATCCCGTGCGGACCCCAGTCGATCGCCATGCCTTTGGTGAGCATCTTCACCGCGCCCTTGGTGGCGGTATAGGCGGCGATGTTCGGCCGCCCGAGTTCGCTCTGCACCGAGCACACGTTGATGATCTTGCCCGCGCCGCGTCCGATCATGAAGCGCGCGACCGCCTGCCCGACGAGGAACACGCTGTCGACGTTGGTCTGCATCAGCGTGCGCCATTGCTCGTGCGAGAACGTCTCCAGCGCCGCGCGGCGCTGCATGCCGGCGTTGTTGACGAGAATGTCGATCGGACCGCTGTCGGCCTCGATGCGCGCGATCGCTTCAGTCACCTGTTCCGGCGAGGTCGCGTCGAACCGCGCTGCCTGCGCCGCGATGCCTTCGGCGCGGAGCTGGCTGAGCGCGTCGTCGAGGCGCGCCTGATCGCGGCCATTGAGCACGACCTGCGCGCCCGCGCCGCCGAGACCGCGCGCCAGCGCGAAGCCGATGCCGGTGCTGGAGCCGGTGATCAACGCGCGGCGTCCGGTGAGATCGAAGAGATTGAGAATGCGGTTCAAGTAAGGCCTCCGTGTCAGTCGCGCGACGGCGTGCGGCGCTTCAGCAGATAGGTGTCCATGATCCAGCCGTGCTGCGCGCGGGCTTCGGCGCGCACGTGCTCGATCTCGTCCATCACGTCGCGCAGCGGACCGGAGATGAGGATCTCGTCGTCGGTGCCGACATACGCGCCCCAGAAAATGTCGAGATCCTCGTGCGCCAGTTGCCGGAACGCGTTCTGCGCGTCGAGCATCACCACGGCGCTGTCGGCGCGCTCGGGAAAGCCTTCGGCGATGCCGCGGCCATTGGTGATCTCGACCGCGCGGCCAATCGCGTTGAGCGCCACGCGATGTTTCGCCGCCAGTGCCTGCACGCTGCTGATGCCCGGAATCACCTCATATTCGAACGCCTGCCGCCCGCTCGCGACGATGGCCTCGACAATGCGCATCGTGCTGTCATACAGCGAGGGATCGCCCCAGACGAGAAACGCGCCGCATTCGCCGTCGCGCAATTCCTCGCCGATCAGCCGCTCGAACACCGCTTGCTTGTCGCGGTTCAGGATGTCGACGGCATCGGTATAGCTGGCGGTATCGCGCCGGCGTTCCGGATTGGTCGCCTCGACGATCCGGTAGTCGCGCTCCTTCACATAGCGCTCGATGATCTCGTGACGCAGCGCGATGAGCTTCGCCTTCGCTTCGCCCTTGTCCATCACGAAGAACACGTCGGCCTGATTCAGCGCGTTGATGGCCTGAACCGTGACGTATTCCGGATTGCCCGCCCCGATGCCGATGATGAGGATTCGCTTCACTCCATGCTCCAACTTTCCGAACCGTGAGCACGGAGTGTAACGGCATTCACTGCGAGGGCCTGCCGCTCGGGTCAGTACACGTCGCGCAGATAGCGCTTGTCGCGCGCGAGCGAGGACACATACTCCGCCGCCCGCTCGTCCGTGAGTCCGCCATGCCGAGCGACGATCTCGCGCAACGCGGCATCGACGTCCTTCGCCATGCGGCTCGCATCGCCGCAGACGTAGAAGTGCGCGCCGTCCTGCAGCCACGACCAGAGCTCGGCGCCCTGCTCGCGCATGCGGTCCTGCACGTAGACCTTGTCATGCTGGTCGCGCGAGAACGCCGTGTCGAAACGGTTCAGCAGGCCCGACCGGCTCATGCCTTCGAGTTCCTCGCGATAGTAGAAGTCGGTGGCCGCATGCTGCTCGCCGAAGAACAGCCAGTTGCGTCCCGTGTCGCCGCGCGCGCGGCGTTCGTGCAGGAAGCCGCGAAACGGCGCGACGCCGGTGCCGGGACCGACCATGATCATCGGCGTGTCGCCCTGGCGCGGCGGACGGAAATGCGCGCTCTTCTGCACGAACAGCGGCACGTCGGCATCGTGGGCGCGGTCGGCGAGAAACGTCGATGACACGCCCTTGCGCTTGCGGCGGCCATTGTCGTAGCGCACTGCCGAAACGGTCAGATGCACTTCGCCCGCATGCGCCTTCGGGCTCGACGAAATCGAGTACAGGCGCGGCTGCATGCGCTTGAGCACGCCGAGCAGTTCATCCGCCGACAGCGACGCCGGATGCTCGTGCAGCACATCCGCGAGTTGCTGGCCCCACAGCCAGGACTTCAGCTCGTGCTTGCGCTCGTCGCCGAGCAGTTGCCGCAGCGCCGGGCCGGCCGTGCGCGCTGCGATCAGTTTCAACGCCTCCGGACTCGGTCGGGCGATCTCGTAGTGCGTGGCCAGCGCATCGGCGAGCCGCATCTCGCCTGAGCCTGAAACGTGCACGGGCGCATCGGCGTCGAGCTTCGTCAGGCTCAGCACTTCGCCGACGAGTTCGGGACAGTTGGTCGGCCATACGCCGAGCGCGTCGCCGGCTTCGTAGTCGAGGCCGGATTCTGCCGTCGAGAACGCGAACGAACGCGTGTCCTTGGCCGCGCCCGGATGGTTCAGCCGCACGTTGCGCAGCAGCCGCGACGGCGCCGGACGCGCCTTGCTCGCGGCGCCCAGGCTTAGCACGTCGGGAATCGCGCCCTGCGCGGGCACCGCGTGCAGCGCCGCGTCGTCGTCCTTGATGCGGGCGATGATCCGCGCGAGCCAGCCATCGGCGGCGGTCTGGAAGTCCGTGTCGCAATCGGTTCGCGCCAGCAGGCGCTCGCCGCCCAGTTCCGCGAGACGCGCATCGAGATTGCGGCCGTGGCCGCAGAACGCGTCGTAGCTCGTGTCGCCGAAGGCCAGCACCGCGTAGCGCAGCGACTCGAGGCGCGGCGCATCGGCGGCCTTGAGCGCGGACCAGAAGTCCTGGCCGTTGTCGGGCGCGTCGCCATCGCCGAACGTGCTGGTCATCAGCAGCACATAGTGCGACTTCGCGAGACTGGCGACGGCGCAGTCGGACATGCACGCCGTGCGGATCTCGAAGCCGGATTCCATCAGTTGCGTGGCATAGGACTCGACCAGCGATTCGACATTGCCCGTCTGCGACGCCCACAGCAACGCGACCTTGGGCCGCGTATGCGCGATCTGCAGTTCAGGCTCGGGCGCGTCGGCATGGGTGATCAGGGGCGGCGCTTCGCCACGGCTGAACACTCCGGCGAGCAGTCCATCGACCCAGACGCGTGTCGCAACATTGAACGGCGCGGCGGCGGGCAGCACGGGCACGCCGCGCGCTTCACTTCCGCCTGAACGCAGTCCGCTGACGAAGCCCGCGAGATACAGCCGGTCGGTGTCGCTCAGCGCGGGCGCGGCGACCTCGCCGATACCGAGGAGCGTCGAAAGGGCGTCGAGGCGGGACATGGCGTTTTCCTGCTGCGGAGTGGGAGTGTTGATGTCGATGTGGACTTCTGGTTCGACGCGGCTCAGCGCCACCGCGCAGAACTTCAGTTCCGGTTGTTGCGAGAGCGGATCGACGGCGTCGCTCGTGACCGCGTTGATGCACAGGTCGTCGCCGAACATGTCGTTCCAGTGCATCGGCGCGAAGCAGTTGCCGGGACGCACGCGCTCGGTCACGACGGCCGGCAGCACTGCACGGCCGCGCCGCGAGCGGATCTCGACGCGATCCTTCTGCGTCACGCCCAGCGACGCCGCGTCGTCCGGATGCAGTTCGACGAACGGTGCCGGGTTCAGCTTGTTCAGCATCGCGACCTTGCCGGTCTTGGTCATCGTGTGCCACTGATGCTGCAAGCGGCCCGTATTGAGCACGACGGGATAATCGGCGTCCGGCAGTTCCTTCGGATCGACATGCGGACGCGCGAAGAACACGCCCTTGCCATGCGGCGTCGCGAACCTGGGGCGCGAGGTAGCGGCGTCGAGATAACGGATCGGATTGCGCTCGCGCCCGCCGTCCGGCGCGCAGGGCCATTGCAGCGGCGTCTCGCGCAGCCGCGCATGACTGGCGCCGCGCAGGTCGTAGCCGGTCTGCGGATTGGCGAAGCGCGTGATTTCGTCGAACACCTCGGCGGCGCTCGCATAAGTGAAGGCGTCGGCGAAGCCCATCGCGCACGCCACGCGCGCGATGATCTGCCAGTCCGGCAGCGCGTCGCCCGGCGGCTCGACGGCCTTCTGCGTGAGCGTCATGTTGCGCTCCGAGTTGATCATCACGCCTTCCGCCTCGGCCCACAGCGCGCCGGGCAGGAGCACGTCGGCGTAACGGTTGGTCTCGGTATCGAGAAAGGCGTCCTGCGTGATGACGAGCTCCGCCGCCTGCAAGCCTTCCACGACCGTCGCGCGGTTCGCGACGCTCGCCACCGGATTCGTGCAGATGATCCAGCACGCCTTGACGTCGCCGGTCTTCATGCGCGCGAACAGGTCGATGGTGCCGCCGCCCACCTCCGTGCGCAGCGTGCCCGGCGGCACCTTCCACATGCCTTCGACGAACGCGCGGTCCGCCTCCGCCAGCACGGAACGCTGGCCGGGCAAGCCGGGGCCCATATAGCCCATTTCGCGGCCGCCCATCGCGTTGGGTTGGCCGGTCAGCGAAAACGGGCCGCTGCCCGGACGGCAGATCTTGCCCGTCGCGAGATGCAGGTTGCAGATGGCGTTCGTGTTCCAGGTGCCGTGCGTGCTCTGGTTGAGGCCCATGGTCCAGCAGCTCATCCATTCGGGCGCCTCGCCAATCCACTGCGCCGCCTGACGCAGATCGCGTTCCGGAATGCCGGTGAGCGCGGCGACCTTCTCCGGCGTGTAGTCGGCAAGAAACGCTGGCATCTCGTCCCAGCCCTGTGTGTTGGCGGCGATGAACCCGGCGTCCGTGTGGCCGTTCGCGTGCAGCAGATGCAGCAGGCCGTTGAGCAGCGCGAGATCGGTGCCGGGGCGGATCTGCATGAAGAGATCGGCTTTATCGGCGGTGGCGTTGCGGCGCGGATCGACGACGATCAGCTTCGCGCCCGCCTTCACCCGATCCATCATGCGCAGGAACAGGATCGGATGACAGTCGGCCATGTTCGCGCCGGTCACGAAGAACAGGTTCGCGCGGTCGAAGTCCTCGTAGGAGCCGGGCGGACCGTCCGCGCCCAGCGACAGCTTGTAGCCGCTACCCGCGCTCGCCATGCACAGCCGCGAATTCGACTCGATATTGTTCGTGCCGATGAAACCCTTCGCCAGCTTGTTGACGAGGTACTGCGCCTCGATCGACATCTGGCCGGAGACGTAGAACGACAGCGCATCGGGACCGTGCGTGTCGAGGATCGCGCGCAGGCGGCGGGCGGTGTCGTCGAGCGCGCGTTCGAGCGGCATCGGCGTGGGATCGGCATGGCGCGCGTGCCGCACGAAAGCCTTCTCCAGCCGGCCCGACTTGCGCAGCGCCACGTGCGCCGACGAGCCCTTGGTGCAAAGCCGCCCGTAGTTGCTCGGATGATCCTTGTTGCCGGAAATCTTGATGACCTGCTCGTTCTCGACGTGCAGCGTCATCCCGCAGCCTACGCCGCAGTAAGGACACACCGTATCGACCGTTCTTGCCGTCATCGCCATCGTTCGGGTCTACAAAAACAAAAAGGCGTCCTCCGGATGCTGTCGGAGACAGAATCCGTGGACGCCGTTGTCGGGATCGCGCAGCGCGCGAGCGGTCAAGCCATCGAGCCCCGGCTCGCCATTGAACCGGAGGCTTCAGTCAAGGCAACTTCCGGGCCATGCGGGCCTGACGTGCCGGGAGCGTTGTGTGGCGGGGCTTTGAGTGGTTTTTGCGGGCGTGACCGCAAGGCGCGGCATGGTGCAACGCAGCACCATCGGCGTGCATCGACCGTGCACCGTGCCCTCCGATAGTTCCGGTTAGCATGAGCCAGAACTACCCTCAACCAGCCGGAGCGAAGCATGGCCTACCGCACCTATCACAAGCGCAAGATCGGCGACCGCGAACTGCATCCCGAGACCCAGATGATGTCGTATGGCTACGATCCCTTCTTGTCGGAGGGATCGGTCAAGCCGCCCGTGTTCCTGACCTCGACTTTCGCGTTCCGCACGGCCGAGGACGGCGCCGAGTTCTTCGACATGGTCGCGGGCCGCAAGCCGCTGCCCGAAGGCGAAAGCGCCGGGCTGGTCTACAGCCGCTTCAATCATCCGAACCTGGAGATTATCGAGGACCGCCTTGCGCTGCTCGACGGCTCCGAGGCCGCGCTCGCGACATCGAGCGGCATGGCGGCCATCGCGGCCGTCCTGCTGGCCTTCCTGCGTCCCGGCGACTGCGTGGTGCAGTCCGTGCCGCTGTATGGCGGCACGGAAACGCTGATGTCGAAGTTCCTGCCCGAATGGGGCGTGCATTCGCATCCGATCGCGGACGGCCTCTCGCCCGAATCGCTGCGCGCCGCGCTGGACGCCGCCGCGCAAACCGGCAAGGTGGCGATGTGCTACGTCGAAACGCCGGCCAATCCCACCGACGCACTGTTCGATCTCGACGCACTGCGCCGCGAACTCGACGGCTTCGCGCAACGTCACGGCTATCGTCCGCTTTCGGTGTGCGACAACACGCTGCTCGGGCCGCTGTTCCAGAAGCCGGCGCAGCACGGCGTCGATCTGTGTGTGTACTCGCTGACCAAGTACATCGGCGGGCACAGCGACCTGGTGGCGGGCGGCATCACCGGTCCGGCGGGGCTCATCAAGACCTTGCGCGCGATCCGCGGCACGCTCGGCTCGCAGCTCGACCCGCATTCGTGCTGGATGATCGCGCGCTCGATGGAAACGCTCGTGCTGCGCATGGAACGCGCCGCGCGCAGCGGCACGGCGGTCGCGCGCTGGCTCGCGGACAA
The DNA here is from genome assembly GCF_031451215.1 of Caballeronia sp. LZ034LL. NCBI lineage: Bacteria > Pseudomonadati > Pseudomonadota > Betaproteobacteria > Burkholderiales > Burkholderiaceae > Caballeronia > Caballeronia sp. LZ034LL. The sequence continues at coordinate 181,802 of NZ_JARUXR010000002.1, read as the reverse complement.
TCCGTTCAGGCCGGTGAAGGTGCTGCATCCGGAACTGATCGACGACGCGGCGTATCAGGCCGTGTACCGGCGCCAGTGCAGCGGTCCGGGCTCGACCTTCGCGTTCGTGCTCGACGGCGGCCGCGAGCAGGCGTTCCGGCTCATCAACGGGCTGTCGCTGTTCAGGTCGGCGGTGAGTCTCGGCGGCACGGAATCGCTGGTCTGCCATCCGGCCTCCACGACGCATTCAGGCGTGCCGGCGGAGGTGCGCGCGGCGGCGGGTGTGTCGGAGGGATTGATCCGGCTGTCGGTCGGGCTCGAACATCCGGACGATCTGATCGCGGACTTGTCGGACGCGTTGCAGCACTGCTGAAGGCGAGCAAAAAAAGCGTCAGGCGGTCAGCTTGTTGCGCCCCGTCAGCTTCGCGCGATAGAGCGCGCCATCGGCACGATGCAGCGCCGCCTGATGACCGGTTTCGCCGGGCATAATCTGCGACACGCCGATGCTCGTCGTCCATTCCGGCATGCCTTCGGTGTATTTGCGGCAGGCCTCGTGGATCTGGCTCGCGCAGGCCTGCGCATCCGGCGCGCGCGAGGCCGGCAGGATGGCGACGAACTCGTCGCCGCCCAGCCGCCCGAACGCGCCGCCCAGCGACGCCACCTCGGCGCCCGCCAGCCGCGCGAGTTCGATCAGCACGGTATCGCCGGCAAGATGCCCGTGGCGGTCGTTGATCTGCTTGAAGTGATCGAGGTCGATGGCGAGCACCGTCGCGCCCGCCGACGCCAGCCGCCCCGCCTGCCGGTCGAAGCCCGCGCGGTTCCAGGCGCCCGTCAGCGGATCGCGCAGCGCGGCGTCGCGCAGCCGCTGTTGCGCACGTTCGGCGGGAATCGCGAGCAGGCCGAGATTGAGCACGCCCAGCAAGAGCTGGTCGGAGAGCATCGGGATCAGCGCGAGATAGTTGATGCGCGGCGTCATCGAAAAGATCGCCGCGAGCACGACCGCGTAGCCCGGCAGATAACCGAGGATGGCCAGCCCCGCGATGCGCCGCGCGCGGCTCTGGTCGCGCCGTCCGCTCGCGAGCAGGATACCGCCCGCAATGCCCGCCGAGATGGCGATGGTCACCGTATCGACTGCCTGCGTCCATGCGCCGGTGCCGGGGCCGCGTCCGGCGATCAGCACCGGCAGCACGTGGGCCACGGCGCAACCCGCGACCGGCGCGAGCATCCAGAGGCGGAACGGCGGCTTGCCGTCGAAGGCGCGCAGGCCCGAGACGATCAGCATGTTGGTCGCGGCGAGCGCGCCCATCAGCAGGCTGAAGACGAGCAGCTGGCCGCGCGGCGCGGAATCGAAGCCGATCAGCACGGCCGCGTACAGGAACGCGCTCGCCGACCAGTGCACGAAGTAAGCCTCGCGGCGGCCGCCAAAACGGAACAGGGCGAAGACCAGCCCGAACGCGATGCTCGTGAGCACGCTGCACAGGCGGAGTGTTTCGGTATCGGGTGTGTGGAACATGGGGAAGCCGCTACGCGCGTGCGGGAAACTCGACCGTCGGCGACGGCGTGCCGCTCTTCGGTGACGTCAACGCGTCCGGAATCGCGGCATACAGGCTCATCTGCGAGCAACGGCCGATATCATACCTGCGCGCCCTGTCCGGCGGCGACGGGGGACGGTGCAGCGGCATGCACCTTGCTCGCGCATCGGAGGTTGCCGCATGCCGCGGTCACGACCCAAGGAGCCGCAATGAAACTCTATCTCGCGCCTGGCGCGTGCAGTCTCGCTGATCACATCGCGCTGCACGAAGCGGGCATCGACTTCGACCGCGTGAAGGTCGATCTGAAGACCAAGAAGACCGAGGACGGCCAGTCCTTCGACGACATCAATCCCAAGAGCTACGTGCCCGTCCTCGAATTCGACGATGGCCGGCGTCTCACCGAGAACATCGCCATTCTTGCGTGGGTTGCGCAGCGCGCGCCGCAACTCGCGCCATCGGGCGAGGACGGTCAATCGAGGCTGCTGGAAATGCTCGCGTTCATTTCCACCGAGATTCATAAGCAGTTCGGCCGTGTGTTCAAGCCGTCGTCGGACGCGGAGGCGGCAGCGGGGCGCGAGAAGATCGGGCAGCGTTTTGAACTGATCGCAAAGATGATGAAGGGCGACTATCTGTTCGGCGATCAGGCGAGCGTCGCCGATGCCTATCTCTTCACCATGCTGACGTGGGCGAAGAATGTGGGCATCGACGCGCCCGCGCCTTTGCAGGCGTTCTACGAGCGCATGCGCGAACGGCCGGCAGTGAAGCTGGCATTCGAACACGAAGGTCTGGATTGAGGGGAACGCGGCTTGCGCGTGGATAGGGACCACGCCTCGCCTATCGGCGGGCGTCCCGATCCAACGGAGACTACTCATGAACGCAAGCAGAACACTCGCGCTGTCCGTCCTGATGCTGGGTCTTGCCGGCACCGCCAGCGCCGCCGACCAGACGCAGTCCGGCGCGAGTCACGGACCCTCGAAGGGACAAAGCGCGGCGACCAACCATTCGACCGCGCCTGCCGACGATGCCATCGGCGCCGGCCAGACGGGCATCGGCGGGACGGCCAATGGCACGAACGCCGCCGGCAAGGGCACGACGCCGGGTTCCGGCGGCATGCAGCCGCGTCTGAACGGTGGCAAAGCGAACGATTCGAACGGCTCGACCAGCCCGGCAACCGGCAACACCGGCGCGCAGGGCATGTAAGTCAAAAAACTTCAGTTGAGGTTTCGGGCGGTACGAACCAGGCGTCGTCGGCGCGCATCTCGAGGGAACACGCGCCGGGCGCCGACTGCGTGCCGCCGGATTGCGCGAACGCCTGGCGCAAGCCCTCCACGACCCGGCCCTGGATGATCTTGCGGCGGCCAATGTCCACTGACGAATAGCGCTCCAGCTGCGCCGTTGTGAAGCGCACCGACGCGCTGCAGCGAGAGTCGAGCGTCGTGTCGCGGCCGCTCTCGGTCACCCACGACACGTTGATGACCACCGACGCTTCTTCGTCGAGCACGCTGACGGCCGGTTTCTTGCGCGATTCGAACGCGCTCGATATTGCAAGCTGGAGTTCTTCGACGCGTTGATCGTAATCGGTGATTCTCATCGCTTCTCCCTTGAAAATGCGTGATTCACATGCGGGAAGGAGAGCAAACCGCGAGCCTGTCACGCAGGCCCATGCGGGTCCGGCAATTGCTCAAAAGGGTTGATTGCCGCCCACTCAGGAGGCTGACATGCAAACCCCATCCAGACCCGAACACGTGAACGCGGAAGAAATGGACGAACCCACGAGTACGCCCACTCAGCAACGCGATCTCGATGCCCGCGAGAAACGCGGCCATGAGGATTCGGAAAACGCGCTGCCATCGTCGCAGGAAAAGAACCGCGTGCCGCCGGATTCCACGCGTTAGACCCTGCACGAAACTGAACGATGATCGCGTGGCAAGCCCTGCTCGCCGGCGCGCTGATGGGCGCGGTAGTGTGCTACGCGCACTACGAGATCCCGCAGTTCACCAGCGGCGCCGGCAAGCGCCGGATCGCGCATCTGGTGCTGATCGTCGTGGGGATTGCATTCGGCGCAATGGGCGCTTTGACGCTGGAATTGCCGTTGCCGCGCTGGCTGGTCTTCGTGCTCGGCTTCGGCATCGTGCATGTGCCCGCTGCCGCCATCCTCGCGATCAAACGCCGGGGCGGCGCGGGAATGTCCTGACAGCGGGCTCAACTGCAAACATCGAGAGGACGCATCATGTCTACCGAAAGCTATATGCGCAATGGCCACACCGTGAATATCGACATCGATCGTGATCCGACCGGGCTATGCACCTGGTCCTACACGATCGACGCCGATGGTTATACCGAGATGCGTGACCGTCCCGTCGAAACTGCTGAAGCCGCGTTGCACGCGGCCAAGGAGCACGCCAACGCGAAGGCGGACATGCTGCCGCCTGCATAGCCGGGCGTTATCCGACACGCTCCGGCGGTTGGCTGTTCGGCGGATCGCCGATTGGCTGTGGTGCATCGGGTGTGCGTTCGGGCGGCGGCACCGGATCCGGGTCGCTGTCGGGCGTCGGAACGTGCAGGTGTTGCGCGCGTGCTTGGGTGTAGTCCATTCGATCTATCCTCGTCCAGATGACATATCCAGTCCGGCAATGGACGCATTCGCCGTGCCGCATCACGGCAGTCATGGCAGAAGTGTCGAAGAGTCGATGTCGTTCAGGTTGACCAGTTCATCGCGCCGCGTGTCGCACGCGTCACGCACGTCCCGCGCGAACCCTATCCAGATGGCAAACGCAGCCAGCGAGAAACTGCCGAGCGCGAGAAACGCCACTGGATAACCGTACTGATGCGCAAGCCAGCCGCCGAGCAGCGGACTCAGGCACGCACCGCCTGCCTCCACGCCCTGCACCGCACCCTGCCCAAGGTTCACGCGCCCCGTGCCATGCAACAGATGCACGATCAGCGACGGCACCGCGACGCTTTGCAGGCCCGCGCCAATTCCGTCGAAGACCTGTACCGGCAGGAGGCCCCATAACGGCGGCGCCCATGCAGCTGTCATCGCGCGCAACGGCAGCGTCGCGAGCGTGACGAGCAATATCCACCAGAAGCCCCAGCGACGTGTCAGGCGGCTTGCATAGGCGGCCGCGGCAAGCATCACCACTTGAGAGATCACGATGTTCGCCGCCGTCACCTGACTCGGATCCGCCACATGCGCTGACGCGACCGCGAGACTGTAAAGCGGCAGCATCGCCGAATTGCCGAGATTGAAGAGTGCGAGTGCGGCGGCCAGCACCAGCAGCGGACGATTGCGCCACAGCACGGAGAAGCCTTGCGCGCGGATGTCGGAGGCATCGTCGTCATCGTGGCGGGCAAGGCCGCGCGCGAAATGCCGATGCACCGCGCGCCCCGGAATCCAGAACGCCGTCACGATGCACGCCACGCCGAATCCCGCGCTCAGCGCGAAGATCCACGGCATGCCGAGCGTCGCGCCGAGCCATCCCGAAAGCAGCGCCGCCGCGATGTTGCCCGCATGATTCGCGACCTGATTGCGGCCGAACTGGCGATCGAAGTTCTGCCTTCCGACCATCCCGAGCGTGAGCCCCACCAGCGCCGGGCCCATGGCGGCCCCGCCGATCGCCGTTGCGATCTGCGAGAGCGTCACGGGCCAGAAGCCCTGCCACATCCAGATGATGAGCGCCGCGACGATGCTGAGACCGCTCGCGAGCGCGACGATCATGCGCCGGTAGGTGCTGGCATCGACGAGCGCGCCCGCCGGCGCCGTGACCAGCATGGCGACGATGCCGCCCATGGTCAGCACCGAGCCGATGCGATCGGGCGTCCAGCCATGCGCCTGCAGGAAGATGCCGAGGAACGGCCCGACGCCCGCCTGCACGTCCGCCGCGAAGAAACTCAGCGCGAGCAGCGGAACAGTGGGCTTCACATCCTTCACCGGAAGTCTCTTCACAGCACGACCTGCACGCCGAGCTCGACGACATCCTCGCTCCTGAGGCCGTAGTATTCCGCGCTCGATGCGGAATGCGCCGACATCGCGCCGAACAGCCGCTCGCGCCAGCGCGACATCTGGCCGTGCGAGCAGCCGGGCACGGCTTCGTCGCGCGGCAGGAAGTACGTGGTGTGCTTCGGGTCGAAGCGCCAGTCGCCGAGTTGCCCTTCGAGCGATGCAAGCAGACGCGGCAGATTGGGCCGTTCAGTGAAACCGTGCCGCGAGATGACTTCGTAGCAGCCCGCGCCGAGATCGCGCACTTCGATACGTGTCTCTTCATCGATACGCGGCGCCGATTCCGAGCGGTTCGCAAATACGATCACCGTCCGGTGCAGCACACGGTTGTGCCGCAGGTTGCTTGCCAGCGCGGCGGGCGTCGAGCCGGGCATGCTGCCCGGATAGACAGCCGTGCCGGGCACGCGCGCGGGAGGCTCGGGGTCGCGGCATGCATCGCGCAGGAAGTCGGCGAGCGGCTGGGCGTGCGAAGCATGCAGCACCTCGAGCGCGCGCCCGCGATGCCAGGTCGCCATCGCGACGAACAGCACGATGCCGATCGTCACCGGAAACCAGCCGCCGTCCGGGAGCTTGTGAATGTTGGCCGCGACGAGCAGCGTATCGATGGCGAGCAGCGGTGCGCTGATCGTCACGATGGCCATCCACGGCCAACTCCACAGCTTGCGCGAGAGGCTCACCATCTGCATGGAGGTGACGAACATCGTGAGGCCGACCGCGATGCCGTAAGCCGATGTAAGCCGCGCCGAACTGCGGAACGCCAGCACGAGGAACAGCACGGCGGCGAACAGCACCGCGTTGACGGCGGGCACGTACACCTGCCCATGTTGCGACGATGAGGTTTCCACCACGCGCAAACGCGGCAGAAAGCCGAGTTCGATGGCCTGGCTCGTCATGGAGAAAGCGCCGGAGATGACGGCCTGCGACGCGATCACCGTGGCGAGCATCGCGATGACCACGGTGGGAATGAGCGCCCACGAAGGCGCGGCGAAGAAGAACGGCTGGCTGGCCGCGCCGGGCTGATACAGGATAGCGGCGGCCTGCCCGAAGTAGCCGACGATGATCGCCGGAAACACGACGAACATCCACGCACGCCGGATCGCACGCTTGCCGAAGTGACCGATATCGGCATAAAGCGCCTCGGCGCCGGTCAGCGCGAGGATCACTGCGCCGAGCAAGGTGAATGCAAGCAGCGGACGCATGCGCACGAGGTCCCACGCGAACGACGGCGAGAGTGCGCGCAGCACGTCGGGATGCTGCACGATGCGATACACACCGACCGCCGCGAGATAGACGAACCACACCGACATCACGGGCGCGAACCATTTCCCCACGGCAGCGGTGCCGCGATGCTGGAACGCGAACAACGCGATCAGGATCAGCAGCGCGAGCGGCACGACGAACGGCTCGAAGGTCGCGCTCACCTGACGCAACCCTTCGACGGCGGACAGGACCGACACGGCCGGTGTGATCATTGAATCGCCGTAGAACATCGCGGCGCCGAACAGCCCGGCCGTCAACAGCAAACGCGGCACATGGCGGCCTTCGCTTTCGTAGCCGGAGCGCACGAGCGCCGTCAGCGCGATGATGCCGCCCTCGCCTTCATTGTCGGCGCGCATCACGTAGCAGACATACTTGCCCATCACGACGATCACGACGGCCCATACGATCATCGAGAGGATGCCCAGCACCACGCGCGGGTCCAGCGTGCCCGACTCGCTCACGGCTTGTCGCAACGCATAGATCGGGCTCGTGCCGATGTCCCCGAACACCACGCCGAGCGCGCCGGGGACGAGGACCTTCAGCGACCGGTGCGACGAGCCACGGCCGGGGCGCGTGGCCGCTTGCCCTACAGCGTGATGCCCGCGGGCATCGTTCGATGTCGATGTCATGCGGCGTGTGCGCTCCCTGGTGCGTGTCGATCGCGTAGCAAAGCGCGTTCCGCGAACGCGGTTTAGTGAATCCGCGTAATCAAAGGTAAGCGTTGCTTACACATGCTCACGTCATTTTAGAGAAGCTTTGCGTAAAGTCGCCTCCAACGGTTCGCAAGGCGCGAAAAGTGCTGAAGATGCGCAACAAACCGCCTGAGCGAATCGGCAGTTTGCAAACACGGAGAGGAAACCACATGAAAAAAGCTCGAATCGTTGCCGCGCTGATGTGCGCGAGCCTTGGACTTACGACCGGCGCGGCCTTCGCGCAACCCGCGCCCGGCGGTCCGGATCAGCATCACGACATGCACGGTGGTCCTGGCGGTCCCGGCGCGCATCAGGCTCGCGGTCCGCAAGGCGGCTCGGATCATGGTCCCGGTCCCGGCATGAACGGTCATCAGCCCGGCGGTCCTGCCGAGCACGCGAACCAGCCGCCGCCGCATGGGGAATGGCGCAAGGGTCAACGCCTCTCGTCGGAGTATCGCGACCATGAGTACGTGGTCGACAACTGGCGCGAACATGGGCTGCGTCAGCCGCCGCGCGGCTATCAGTGGGTCGGCGTCGGCGCGGACTATCTGCTGGTTGCGGTCGCATCGGGCGTGATCGCCCAGGTCATGCTTTCGCAGTAAGGTTCTTGCACGTGTCCGCGCGGTGCGCGGACACGTGTCGACTTTCTATATCTTTTCGCTGTCTGCACGTGGCAAGTCATTGATTGGTCGGTTCGCCCGGATCTTCGACGCCCTTCTCGATGTTCTTTTTCTGATCGCCGTAATCCTTGCGATTCGCGCCGTTCGTGATCTCCACGTCGCCCTTCACCTTGCGGTCCTCGTTGCCCGTGACCGTGCCGACGGCGGTATCGACCCAGCCCTTGACCTGTTCCTTGATGCCCTCACGCTGATCCTTGTTCATGCTGTCCTCACGGAATGGTTGATCGTTCCTCCATCGCAGCAACGGCCATGCCCCGCAGCGACGCCCGCACATTAAAAAGCCCGCCACAATGGGCGGGCAAGGATGCGCGCAACGAGAGGGACATTGCGCGCCTTCAACACCGTGTGCCGCAAGGCGTCCGTCATTCAGGTCCGAGGTCGGGAGGCGGCAGCGGAGCGGGTAGTTCCTTCGGCGGCATCGACTGCCGGCGCATGCGGAACAGCAGCCTGTTCGAACACGATCCCCATGGCGATGTATTCAGTTTCCGTTGAACCGCAGGCCGGACAGATGCCATCGTTCAACGCATCGTCGGAATAGATGAGCTTGTTGCACGCAGCGCAGCGAATCAGCATCTCGACTCCTGACAAATCGAATCAAAGCTACTTTGTTATACGCCATAGCGAAGCAGCTTCCAATTGTTCGATATGCTCGCGTTCCGTTCTCTTCAACCGGACGCGCCTTCACTTCATCTCACGAGATTCCATTCGGATCCCGAAGCCCCGGCCGCCAGTGCCGCTTCGTTGAAGGCGGGAAGAACAGGTTCGTCGGGGCGCCCATGCCAGCGCACGTTGAACTTCTCTTCAATCAACCCGTCCGCTGACTTCACCGATGCAGCCACGCTGAACAGCGTGCAACCCGACGTCCGCAACGCTTCAGCAAGCGCTTCACGCGAAAAGCGTCCGCGTTGATAGGTGATGTGCAGATCGACCTGGTTCTCTCGCGGTATGCGTACTTCGAGCGCCTTCAGAAACCACAGCACGACGATGCCAAGCACGAGTCCGGTCACGCCGAGCGCCAGTTGACCGCCGCCGAACAACAAGCCGATCACCGTCACGAACCAGAGCGTCGCCGCGGTCGTCACGCCCTTGACGAGGCCGTCCTTGCGCAGGATCGCACCCGCGCCAATGAAGCCGACGCCGGAAAGAATCCCGAGCGGCAGGCGCATCAGGTCGAGCGTGGCGAACGATTCCGGCGTCTTGCCCGCCTGAAGCAGCAGCGCGTTGACCTGCAGCATCGCGAGACAGGCGGCGAGGCACACGAGCAGCGTGGTGCGCAAGCCGGCCACCTTGCCCGACTCGCCGCGATTGAAACCGATCAGTATGCCGGCCAGCACGGCGAGCGACAGGCGCATGCATACGTCGCTCCAATGCAATGTCAGTGGCATGAGCGCCATATTGCCTAGTCCTTGAGTAATGTTGGCGAGCGCATCCGGCAAGCGAAGCCCGATGCGTCGCCATAGTCATGGCTGTCCAGCAATCGTCGAGCCCGTGTGAACGCTGACGGCGCACATGGCCAGCTTTCCAACGTCTTTCCATCATCGAACAAGTTCCCGACAGAAGCCCCGTCGGCATGCGGTTTGCGCCGCACGGCTTGTCTGCGGTTCGGTATCCCGCGCTTTGGTTCACGACTTTCGGAGAGCTTCCCATGACCACCACCGTCGGTGATTTTCTGATCGACCGCCTGCATGCCTGGGGCGTGCGCCGCATCTATGGCTATCCGGGCGATGGCATCAACGGCGTGTTCGGCGCCCTCAATCGCTCGAAGGGCAAGATCGAGTTCATCCAGGCGCGTCATGAGGAAATGGCGGCCTTCATGGCGTCGGCGCACGCGAAGTTCACCGGTGAGCTGGGCGTGTGCATCGCAACGTCAGGCCCGGGCGCGGCGCATCTGATCACCGGTCTCTATGATGCCCGGCTCGATCACATGCCCGTCCTCGCGATCGCCGGCCAACAGGCGCGCGCCGCGCTCGGCGGTCACTACCAACAGGAAGTCGATCTCCCCGCGCTGTTCAAGGACGTCGCCGGCGCGTTCGTGCAACAGGCGAGCGTGCCCTCGCAGATCCGGCATCTGGTGGATCGCGCGGTGCGCATTGCGCTGTCCGAACGCAAGGTAACCGCGCTCATCCTGCCCAACGACCTTCAGGATCTCGACTACGAGCCGCCCGGCCGCAAGCACGGTACGCTGCATTCGGGCGTAGGCTATCGCGCGCCGAAGACCGTGCCTTATGACGAAGACCTGCAACGCGCAGCCGACGTCCTCAACGCGGGCAAGAAGGTGGCGATCCTCGTCGGCGCAGGCGCGCTCGAGGCCACCGACGAAGTCATCGCCGTGGCGGACAAGCTCGGCGCGGGCGTCGCGAAGGCGCTGCTCGGCAAGGCCGCGCTGCCCGACGACCTGCCCTTCGTGACGGGCTCGATCGGCCTGCTCGGTACGGAGCCGAGCTACAAGATGATGATGGAATGCGACACGCTGCTGATGATCGGCTCGGGCTTTCCGTATGCGGAGTTCCTGCCGAAGGAAGGCGCGGCGCGCGGCGTGCAGATCGACCTCAAGGCGGACATGTTGAGCATCCGCTATCCGATGGAAGTGAACCTTGTCGGCGACAGCGCCGAGACGCTGCGTGCCCTGCTTCCGCTGTTGCAGCAGAAGACCGAACGCGGCTGGCGTGACGACATCGAAGGCTGGGTAGCGAGCTGGTGGAAGACGCTGGAAAAGCGCGCGATCGAACCGGCGAAGAGCGGCGTGAATCCGCAGCGCACCGTGTGGGAGCTGTCGCCGCGCGTGCCGTCGAATGCGATCGTCACGAGCGATTCAGGCTCCGTCGCGAACTGGTATGCGCGCGACCTGAAGGTGAAGCGCGGCATGCTGTGCTCGCTGTCGGGCGGGCTCGCTTCGATGGGCGCGGCCGTGCCCTATGCGATCGCCGCGAAGTTTGCGCATCCGGAGCGGCCCGTGATCGCGCTCGTTGGCGACGGCGCCATGCAGATGAACAACATGGCCGAACTCATCACGGTGGCGAAATACTGGAAGCAATGGAGCGATCCGCGCTGGATCTGCATGGTGCTCAACAACGAGGATCTGAACCAGGTCACATGGGAACAGCGCGTGATGGAAGGCGACCCGAAGTTCGAGGCGTCGCAGGACATTCCTTCGGTGCCTTATCACAAGTTCGCGGAGATGATCGGGCTGAAAGGCATCTACATCGATGACGCCGAGCGCATGGCCGCCGTATGGGACGAAGCACTGGCTGCGGACCGGCCGGTGGTGATCGAAGTGAAGGCCGACCCGAATGTGCCGCCGCTGCCGCCGCACATCACGATACAGCAGGCGAAGGCCTTCGCGACCACGCTGATGAAGGGCGACCCGAGCCAGGCCAACGTGATCGTCGATACGGCGAAGCAGGTGCTCGGCGCGGTGTTGCCGGGACACAAGGACAAGTGATCCATGCAGCTGTCGAAGCGTGAGGCGCCGATCGAAACGATCCGTGCGCGCGCCTACACCATTCCCACCGACAAGCCCGAAGCCGACGGCACCTTCACCTGGGACGCGACGACGCTGATCGTCGTGGAGATCGTCGCGGCGGGCAAGACGGGCCTCGGCTATACCTACAGCGATGCGAGCGTCGCGAAGATGATCGAAGCCACGCTCGCGCCTGTGCTGCAGGGTGAGGACGCATGGCACATCGACGCCCTGTGGCAGCGCCTGCAACAGCGCGTGCGCAACATCGGTCGCTCGGGCGCCGCAGCCACCGCAATCTCCGCGCTGGACTGCGCGCTGTGGGACGTCAAGGCCCGGCTGCTCGACATGCCGCTTGCGCGTCTGCTCGGCATGGTGCGCACACGGGTGCCGCTATATGGCAGCGGCGGCTTCACCACCTATAGCGACGACGAGATGCGCGAGCAACTCACGCGCTGGGTGCATGAGGACGGGTGTCGCTGGGTCAAGATCAAGATCGGCAGCGAGCCCGCGCGCGATCCGCATCGCGTGGCGGTGGCGCGTGAGGCCATCGGTGCGCAGGCGGGCCTGTTCGTCGATGCAAACGGCGCGCTGACGCGCAAGCAGGCGCTGCATTGCGCGCAGATCTTCGCGGAGCAGGCGGTCGAATGGTTCGAGGAGCCGCTGTCATCGGACGATATCGCCGGGCTCGCCTCGCTGCGCGGCGTGCTGCCCGCGCGCATGGAGCTGGCGGCGGGCGAATACGGCTACACGTTGGACGACTTCCGCGTGCTGCTCGACAACGCGGCGGTGGATGTGCTGCAGGCCGACGTGACGCGCTGCGGCGGCATCACCGGCTTCCTGCGTGCAGCCACGCTGTGCGATGCGTTTCATCTACCGCTATCGGCGCACTGCGCGCCGGCGATGCATCTGCACGTCGCCTGCGCCGCGCCGCGTCTGCGGCATCAGGAATGGTTCCACGATCACGTGCGCATCGAGCAGATGTTGTTCGACGGCGCACCCCGCGCGCTGGACGGCGCCATCGCGCCGGACCTGTCGCGGCCCGGCTGCGGGCTCGAATTCAAATATACGGATGCACACCGGTACGCGGTGTGAAGCACACGGGGCACGGCATGAAGCAATTCACGGCAGGCAATCTGGCAGTGGCGGCCGGGCTCGCGGCGGCGGGCGCCGCTTTCATCGGCATGAGGTCGAACCGGCGCGCGGCGCCCGTGCAGACCCATATCGACACGGCGCGCAGTTTTAATCGCAGCTCGGCGCTGCTCGCGCTCTCCGTGCTTGCGGACAGCGCAATGGAACATTACCGCGGCTCCTATGACAACCCCGCGATGGTCACGCCGCTCGTGGTCTCCGCGCTGTCGTTGCTCGCGGGCGTGCACGGCGGACGCGATCACGAGCCGCAGCGGCATCCGGTGCGCGATTCTGTGTATCTGGGCGCGGCGCTCGCGGGCGTCGCGGGCACGGGCTTCCATCTGTACAACATCACGAAGCGTCCCGGCCAGTGGAGCTGGCATAACCTCTTCTACGCCGCGCCCATCGGCGCGCCGATGGCGTTGCTGCTGTCAGGCGCGCTCGGCGCGGCAGCGGAGCGCCTGCGCGACGAACCGCAACACGAGCCGCGACTCTTCGGCCTGCCCGCCGGGCAGGCGCTGGCGCTGCTGACGAGTGCGGGACTGATCGGCACAGTGGGCGAAGTTGCGTTGCTGCATTTTCGCGGCGCGTTCCAGAACCCCGCCATGTATGCGCCCGTCACCATTCCGCCGCTTGCCTCCGCGCTGCTGCTGCACACCGCGCTCGCCACGCCGCGACCGCGCTGGTTCACCCGCCTCTGGCTTCGCATGACGGCGGCGCTCGGTGTCATTGGCGTGGGCTTCCATGCGCGCGGTATCGCCCGCAATCAGGGCGGCTGGCGCAACTGGAGCCAGAACCTGTTCAACGGTCCACCGCTGCCTGCGCCGCCGAGCTTTTCCGCACTCGCGCTCGCGGGCCTCGCTGCGCAGCGTTTGCGGGAGACCGAGCGATGAACCTGCCCCGCTATCCCGGTTATGACGTGACGGACAAGCGCGATACGCCGTCATGGGACGACGTTACGCGCGGCGTGATCGACGAACGGCTCGCAACGCCCAAGGAGCCGCGCTTCCTCGATGCCGTCGAATGGCGCGCGCTGACAGCGCTGTGCGCGTGCATCGTGCCGCAGGATCATGAACGCGAACCCGCGCCGCTGCCCGCGCTGATCGATGCAAAGCTCGTCAGGGACGTCGGCGATGGCTATCGCGACGCCCGTCTGCCGATGCTGCGCGACGCGTGGCGCATCGGTCTCGCCGCGCTCGACGCGGAAAGCCGCGCGCGCCATGAACTGCCGTTCGCGAGCATCGACGCAGCCGGCCAGCGCACGCTCTTGCTCGACATGCAGCACGGCAATCTGCACAGCGACGCGTGGCGCGGCATGCCGCCCGCCCTGTTCTTCGCGATGCGCGTGCTGCACGACATCTGCGGCGCGTACTACTCGCATCCGCGGGCATGGAGCGAGATCGGCTTCGGTGGCCCGGCGAATCCACGCGGCTATGTGCGCATGGTGTTCGACCGCCGCGATCCCTGGGAAGCCGCCGAAGCGAAGCCCGGCACGGAAGCGCGTGCGCTGAAGGAGAATCGCCGTGTCCGATGATCCGCAGCAGGTTCCGCGCGGCAAGCATGGCCGCGCGCCCGATGTTTTCCATCAAGGCGCATGGCTGCCGATGCGTGAATACGATGAGAGCGAGGAAGTGGACTTCGCGATTGTCGGGACGGGCGCGGGCGGCGGCACGCTGGCCTGCCGTCTCGCCGAGAAAGGTTTCAGTGTGGTGGCCTTCGACGCGGGCGCGTGGTGGCGTCCGCTCGAAGAGTTCGCCTCGGACGAGACGCATCAGTCGAAGGTCTTCTGGACCGACGAACGCATCTGCGACGGCGACGATCCGCTTCGCCTCGGCAACAACAACAGCGGCCGTGCGGTGGGCGGCAGCACCGTGCACTTCGCGATGGTGTCGCTGCGCTTTCGGCCGGAGTGGTTCAAGGCGCGGTCGCTGCTCGGCTATGGCGCGGACTGGCCGCTCGACTGGCGCGAAATGTGGCGCTATTACGCGGAGGTCGAGCAGGCGCTGAAAATCGCGGGCCCCGTCACGTATCCATGGGGACCGAAGCGGCCGCGCTATCCGTATCGACCGCACGAACTGAATGCGGCCGCGCTCGTGCTCGCGCGGGGCTGTGAGGCGCTCGGCATGGACTGGACGCCCACCCCGCTCGCCACGCTTTCCGCGCCGCGCGGCGATGCCCATCCGTGCGTGTATCGCGGCTTCTGCGTGTCGGGCTGCGCAACCAATGCGAAGCAGAGCGCGCTCGTCACGTGGATCCCGCGCGCCGTGCAGGCGGGCGCCGAGATCCGCGATCTCGCGATGGTCGGCCGCATCGTCATGGGCGACGATGGCCGCGCTCAAGGCGTCGAGTATTTCCGCGAGGGTCGCTGGAGGTTCCAGAGGGCACGCAACGTCGTGGTCGCGGGCTATGCGATCGAAACGCCGCGCCTGTTGCTGATGTCCGCCACCGACCGTCATCCCGACGGCCTTGCCAACAGTTCGGGCCTCGTCGGCAAGAACCTGATGGTGCAATTGAACCAGGCCGCGTGGGGCACGATGGAAGAGGAAGTGCGCTGGTACAAGGGCCCGCCCTCGCTCTCGATGACGGAGCACTGGAATTACGAGGACAAGGGCAAGGACTTCTTCGGCGGCTATTGCTACATGAGCCAGGGGCCGCTGCCGGTGGCATGGGCCTCGGTGCAGAACGGGCGCGGGCTGTGGGGCCAGCCGCTGGTCGACGAAATGCGCAAGTACAACCATCAGGCGGGGCTGAAGATCGTCGGCGAAACGATGCCGCAGGAGCGCAACCGCGTGACGCTCGCCGATCAACGCGACCAGTACGGCCTGCCGGTTGCGCGCGTCACCTATTCGCTCTGCGACAACGACAGGCGCATGGTCGCGCATGCGCTCGGCACCATGAGCACCGCGCTCGAAGCCGCGGGCGCGCGCGAGGTCTGGCGGCAGGATGACGATACCTGTCATCTGAACGGCACCGCGCGCATGGGCGATGATCCCGCGACGAGCGTCGTCGATGCCGACTGCCGCAGCTGGGATATAAAAAACCTGTGGATATGCGACGGCTCGGTGTTTCCGACCGTCGGCGGCGTGAATCCGTCCCTGACGATTCAGGCCGTCGCGTTGCGCACGGCGGACCGCATCGAGGCGCTGGCGGCGCGCGGGGAGCTTTGACCGAAGGGAGAGCACGCGATGAACACGCTCGATATCGACCGTCTGCGGCCCACGCAGATGACGCACGGCGAACGCCAGATCAGGCAGAAAGCCGAGGCTTATCGGGCACTGCATGCACGCGACCTGAAGATGGCGATCGCGGAGAAGCCCATCGCCATCGTGCTGGGTCCTGATGAAGTGCCGTATGTGATCGACCATCATCATGTCGCGGGCGCGTTGCTGCTCATCGGTGTGACGCGCGTGCCGTTCGTGCTGCTCCGTGATTTCTCGTCCCTGTCCTCTGCCGAGTTCTGGCTGACGCTCGAGAACCGCTCCTGGACTTATCCCTACGATGCCGCGCGCCGCCGGGTCGCGTTCGAGGACATGCCGCACCGGCTGGCCGATGCGCAGAACGACGAATTCCGCAGCCTCGCCGCCTTCGTGCGCGACGCGGGCGGCTATGACAAGATCGATGTCCCGCTCGCGGACTTTCGCTGGGCGGACTTCTTTTACGCGCGTCTGCCCTGCCCCGCGAACGACGCGGACTTCGACGCCCTGCTCCAACCCGCGCTTGCACTGGCCCACAGCCCGAAGGCCGCGGGCCTGCCCGGCTTCATAGGGGATGCGCGGCGATGAAGTTCTTGAACGCCGCATACTCCGGCTTCTGCGTCGTGCCGTCGTTCAGCATGACGCCGTAAGGACCCTGACCGGTCGGCGGGTCGTCGTAAAGCTCGTACATCTGCAACGACTCGATATCGTATTGCGGCGCGATGGAAAGCAGCGTGCCGAGCATGTCGCTGGACAGGAACGTCGCAGCCTGATCCTGCGTGCCGGGAAAGTCGGGACGGATGCCAACTTCGTTGATCCAGATCGGCTTGCCGAACGACGTGAGCGTGCCGATCACGTCATAGCAACCGGAGCCGCCGCACGCATGGCGCATGTCGCCCTGTTCCGAATACCAGTGCCATGCGGTGATGTCCCACGTCACGACCGGATGTCCGCCGGTGCCGTCCGGCTGCGTGCCGCTGGCGAGCATCTGGTCGAAGCCATAGTGCATCCAGGTATTGCCGCCGATGATGATCTTCCCCGCCGGATCCACCGACTTGATGCCGGCAATCATCCCGCGAATGATGCCGCGCGCGATCTGGAAGCACTGGTTGTCGTAGTCGGTGCTGTGCACGCCATCCACCCAGCCGACGAGACATTGCGGCGCCAGTTCGTTCGTCACTTCGTAGTACGCGTACTTCTGCACGCCGACAATCTGCTGCGCCAGCGTGTACGACTTCTGATAGGCGGTGTCCTCGTCGGTGAAGTCCTTCACGACTTGCAGCAGCACCGGATAGACCGTCACGCCGGAGGGCAGCATCATCTGCGCGACGCTTGCGAGCTTCACCGCATCGGCCTGGCTTGAGACATCGTTGCGATACATCGAGACGTTGAGATCCTTCAACTGCGCAAGCTGCTGTTGCGGGCTGGAAGTGGCGTAGGCATCGGCGGCGTTCACGTGGCCGTTCATGCCGTAGAAGATGCTGCTGGACGGTGCGATGACGGCTGCGGGGGCGCTGGCGGTAGTGGCCGCGGGTGATGAGGCGGGAGTAGAAGCCGAAGCCGGCGTAGAAGAGGCCGTCTGATTACCGCCGTTGCTTCCGCTACCACCGCCACCGCATGCGCTCAGTGCGACGGTGACCGCAATCACGCATGCAACCGATAACGATGGAAGGCGACGAGTTTGTTTTGGAGTGGGGAGAACCGTAGAAAGCAGAGATGTCATGCGCATGAGTGAAGGCGGGAACCTCGTGATGGCGGTGTATGAAAGCGCCTGACGGACGCCTATTCGACTGAATGAAAGGACGCTTGCGGCCCGTCGCATGGGAACGCGATACATCAGAGAAGTTCAACCCGATTCGGTGTAGAAAAGGCACCGTGCGGTGGTAAGCAAATCGTTGGGATCACGGATTGCTCCAGGTGGACAAACGCCAGACTCAACGGCATTGGGTTCAACACATTCATTCTTGTCGGGAGACGGCCACGGATGCCTGCCACGCACTACGCGAACCATCGTGCCGGGCGGCTCATTCGTACCACTCGCGCTGTGTCGGCCGGGTTGCTCACGCTCGCCTGCCAGGCAAGCGCCCACGCCGATGCACCGCTGAACTACTTCCTTCACGCCGATGGCCCCGCCGCCGCACCCACCATGCGACTCGGCTGGGCGCTTGCTGCGTTGGCCGTCGTCGTGGCGGTGATCGTCAGCGTGCTCTTGATCGGCGGCATCTTGCGCAAGCGTCCGCCGCCCACCGAACACGGCGCACGCCATGTGCAAGGGGAAGGCGGCGGGCTGCACTGGGTATGGATTGGCACGGGCATATCCTCGGTCGCGCTGTTCGCCGCGCTCGCCTATGTGCTGGTCACGCTGGAATCGGTCGCCTCACCGCACAAGCCGCCCGCGCTGACGCTCTCCGTCACCGCCTATGACTGGTGGTGGAAGATCGACTATGCCGGCGACCCGGCAGTGACCACGGCCAACGAGATTCATATCCCTGTCGGCGAGCCGGTGAAGATCGAACTGCGCAGCGCGGACGTCATCCACGCGTTCTGGGTGCCGCGTCTTGCGGGCAAGACCCAGACGATACCGGGCGTCGTCAACGAGCAATGGATACAGGCCGACAAGCCGGGGATCTATCGCGGGCAATGTTCGCAATTTTGCGGGGCACAGCATGCGCACATGGCGTTCGAGGTGGTCGCCGAGCCGCGCGCGCAATTCGACGCCTGGTACGCAAAGCAAGCCCTGCCGCACGACGCGGCCACGAACCTGAGCGCCGGAGCCAGGCTGTTCGACGATAAATGCGCGGGCTGTCACGCCATCCGCGGTTCGGATGCGAACGGCAAGCAGGCGCCCGACCTCACGCACCTGAACTCCCGCAGGCTGATCGCGGCCGGCTTGCTGCCGAACACGGCAGAGAACCAGCTCGACTGGATCCAGCATGCGCAGCGCATCAAGCCGGATTCGCTGATGCCCTCGATTGCGCTCAGCCCGGCGGATGCCGCCGCGCTGTCCGCCTACCTTCGCACACTGCAATGACCGAACCCGCCACCTCTCCTCCGCCATTGCGGCGCTCACTCACGATAGGCCGCGTCGAACCCGGCAGCGCCGACGAACGCGCCCTGCGCGCGCTGTGGGAAACGCCGCCCGGCTGGCGCGGCTTCTTCTCGACGGTCGATCACAAAAGCATCGGCCTGCGTTACCTCATCACGGCCTTCGCGTTCCTGCTGGCAGGCGGCGTGGAGGCGCTCGTGATGCGCGTGCAACTCGCGCGGCCCGACACAACGCTCCTGACACCCGAGCAATACAACCAGCTCTTCACGATGCACGGCGTCACGATGATCTTTCTCTACGCGCTGCCCGTGCTGTCCGGCTTCTCCAACTATCTGTGGCCGCTGATCCTCGGCGCGCGCGACATGGCGTTTCCGCGTCTCAACGCGCTGTCCTACTGGATCTTCCTGTTCGCCGGACTGTTCCTCTACGCAAGCTTTCCGTTCGGCGAAGCGCCCAATGCAGGCTGGTTCAACTATGCGCCGCTCGCGGGACTGACCTATAACACCGGTCCCAACATCGACGTCTATGCGCTCGGCATGGTCCTGCTCGGCATCTCGACGACGGTCGGCTCGATGAACTTCGTCGTCACGTTCCTGCGCATGCGCGCGCCGGGCATGTCCATCGACCGCGTGCCGGTGCTCGTGTGGGGCACGCTCACCGCGTCGGGCGGCAATCTGCTCGCGGTGCCTTCCGTCAGTCTTGCGTTCTTCCTGCTGTGGCTGGACCGGCGCATCGGCACGCATTTCTTCGACGTGGTGAACGGCGGCCGCGCGCTGCTCTGGCAGCATCTGTTCTGGATCTTCGCGCACCCGTGGGTCTACGCGGTCGTGCTGCCCGCCATGGGCATCGTCTCCGATGCACTGCCCGTGTTCTGCCGTCGTCCGTTGGTGGGCTATCTGCCCGTCGCGCTCTCGACGGTGGCCACCATGGTCGTCGGCTTCGTCGTCTGGATCCACCACATGTTCGCGACCGGCATTCCGGCGCTTGCGCTGTCGTTCTTCGGCGCGGCCAGCATGGTGATCGCGATTCCTAGCGCGGTCGCCACCTTCGCGTGGATCGCGACCATCTGGACCGGCAGGCCGGTGTTCCGCGTACCGTTCCTGTACTTCGCAGGCTTCGTGTTCCTGTTCGTGATCGGCGGACTGTCGGGCGTGCTCACCGCCGCCGTGCCGCTCGACTGGCAACTCACCGACACGTATTTCGTCGTCGCGCACCTGCATTACGTCTTGCTGGGCATCAACGTATTTCCGGTCATCGGCGGCATCTACTTCTGGTTTCCGAAGTTCACCGGACGCATGATGAGCGAACGCATCGGACGCATCGGCTTCTGGATCCTGTTCGTGGGCTTCAACGTCGCGTTCTTTCCGATGCACATCGCCGGTCTGCTCGGCATGCCGCGCCGCATCTACACGTATGCGCCCGACATGGGATGGAATACCGTCAACATGATCACGTCGATAGGCGCCTTCCTGTTCGCGGCCGGCGTGCTCGTGTTCATGTGGGACCTCGTCTACAGCCTGCGGCGCGGGCCGGTTGCCGGAGACAACCCGTGGGACGCGCCGACGCTCGAATGGTCGACGTCGTCCCCGCCGCCGCCGTATAACTTCGCCGTCGCGCCGCGCATTGCGAGCCGTCATCCACTGTGGGAAGCGCGCATTGCAGGCCGCGCACAATCGCAGCTTGCACAGGGCTATGTGTTGAATCAGGGACGCGAGGCGCTCGGCACCAGCGTGCTCGATGGCGACCCCGACGTCATCCTCAAGATGCCCGAAGACTCCTATGCGCCGTTCTGGCTGGGCGCGGCATCGCTGCTGTTCTTCGCGGGGCTCGCCTTGCAGGCGTGGTGGTTCGCGGGCCTCTCGCTGCTCGGATGCGGCGCGGCGATCGTCGCATGGCTATGGCCGCAACGCGAACTCGGTCAGCGCGACGACGCGCCTCACGCGGAGGCCGCATCATGAGCGAACTCGCGGAAGCCTTGCCGGAACGCGCGAACCTGCCCGTCGGCAGTCCGGGGCAGCGCTCGGGCGGCTGGTGGGGATGTCTCACGCTGGTCGCGACCGAAGCCGCGTTGTTCGGCTATCTGATCTTCTCGTATCTCTATCTCGCCTCTCAAACCACCGAACGCTGGCCACCCGAAGGCATGCCGAAACTCGGGCTCGGCATCGTGAACACCGGCATTCTTCTGAGCAGCAGCGTCTTTGTATGGGCTAGCGAGCGCTTCGTGCGCAAGGGACGGCGCGGCATGGGCGTGCTGATGCTCGTCATCGCGATTGCGCTGGGCGCGGCGTTCGTCACGATCCAGATGAAGGAATGGGCCGATCATCCCTATGGCCTGACAACGCATCTGTACGGCTCGCTATATTTCACGATCACCGGCTTTCACATGATGCACGTGCTGGTAGGGCTGATCGTCCTCGCCTTCCTGCTGCTGTGGACCGCGCTCGGTTACTTCGACCGGGCGAGATCGGCGGCGCTCAGTATCGGCGGGCTGTACTGGCATTTCGTCGATGTCGTGTGGCTCTTCATCTTCGCGACGCTTTATCTGTCGCCCTATGTGCTGGCGCGATGACATCCGATCAACACCCCGCGCGCCCCGGTGGCCTATCGCTGACGCTCGGCCTGCTGCTCGCGCCGTTCGCATGGATGACGCAGACGACGCTCGGCCAGACCCTGTCAGCGTGGGGTTGCTTTCCGCATCAGCGGCCCGTGCATGCGCCCGCGCTGCCGTGGCTCGAACAAGGACTCGCGATGACGGCGCTGGGGGCGCTGGTGATCGGCGGTGCGGGCGGCGTCATCGCATGGCGCAACTGGCGGCGCACGGGGCAGCTTGCGTCAGAACTCAAGCAGCAGGGCTCGATCGACCGGCATGCCGCGCGCGATGCCTTCATTGCGCGTGCGGGCGCGCTGGCGAGTGCGCTGTTCGTGTTCGCGCTGATCGCCACCGATCTCGCGTGGCTGCTCGTCTCGCCCTGCGGAGGACGGTGAACTCATGATCCGCCGCCTTCTATCCATATGCCTGACGTTGTTCGCGTGTGCGCCATGGGTCCATGCGCAGACGCCGGACACGTCGCCGGGGCTCGTCGCGCGCGGCGACTATCTCGCCCGCGCCGCCGACTGCGCCGGTTGCCACACCGCCGCCCCGGTGCCGGGCAAGCCTCAGCCGCATCCCTTCGCGGGCGGCCTGCCGATGGGCTCGCCTTTCGGCACGATCTGGTCCAGCAACATCACGCCCGATCCAGTGCATGGGATCGGACGCTATAGCTATGAGGATTTCGCGCGCGCGCTGCGCAAGGGCGTAGCGTCGGGCGGCAAGCATCTTTACCCGGCGATGCCCTATCCATCGTTCTCGAAGATCAGCGACGACGACTTGCATGCGCTCTACGCCTACTTCATGCATGGCGTTGAACCGGTAGCGCAGGCCGCGCCCGAAACGAAACTGCCGTTCCCGTTCAACCAACGCTGGGCCCTGACCTTCTGGAACTTCGCCTTCGCGCCGGACAAACCCTTCGTTGGCGATCCGAAGCGCGACGCGCAATGGAACCGGGGCGCGTATCTGGTGCAATCGCTCGGCCATTGCGGCGCGTGTCATACGCCGCGCGGCCCGGCCTATGACGAACTCGGCTACACGGACGGGTCGCCGGCCTATCTCACAGGCGGCACCAACGATCACTGGCATGCACCGAACCTGACCGGCCTGAAAGGCGCGGGACTGGGCCGCATCTCGGCGGCGGACCTTGCCGCCTTTCTCAAGACCGGCCATGGCGCGGGCCTGGCCACCTTCGGCGCCATGGTGCAGGTTGTCGAGGACAGCACGCAGTATCTCGACGATCAGGATCTGCAGGCCATCGCCTCGTATCTGAAGAGTCTGCCTGCGCACGGCGAAGGGGGCACCTACGATGATCATTCGCGCGAAGCCCGCCAGAGCGTCGCAGCGCTGCACACGGGTGAGCAGGAGCGGCCCGGCGCGGGACTCTATCAAGGTACCTGCGCGCGCTGCCATCAGGCCGACGGCATGGGCGTTCCGCTCAAGTACCCCCGTCTGGCCGGCAATCCGGCGGTGCTGTCGCAGAAGCCGGATTCGCTCGTGCGGCTCGTGTTGCAGGGCGGACGGGCGCCGTCCACGGTACATGGCCCCGAACCGAAGAAGATGCCCGCGTTCGCTGACCAGCTCACCGACACGGAGATAGCCCGCGTGCTGACCTTCGTGCGCTCGACGTGGGGCAATAACGCGCCGCCGGTCACGACGCGCGATGTCAGGACGATGCGCGAAGCGGTGGGAGGCGGCTCGACACACTGAGCCGCGCGCCAAGGCACAGCCATTGCGCCTGGCGAATGACCTGAACGACCGACACGCGATGATGCAGAAGCCTCCCCGACGCCTGCTCGTGATCTCCCCACATCTCGACGACGCCGTTTTCAGTTGCGGCGCGCTGCTCGCTGCGGAAACCGATGCGTTGGTCTGCACGGTGTTCGCCGGAACGCCCGAGATACCGATGGTGACCGGCTGGGACACGGAGTGCGGTTTCAGCGACGCTCACCAAGCCATGGAAGCACGTCGCGCCGAGGACATTGCCGCGCTGGCAATACTCGGCGCACGCGCCAAGCATCTCTCGTTCCTCGATTCGCAATACGCGGAGGACGGCGCACAAACGATGCAAGCCATCGCTGACGCGCTCGCCGATGTGATCCACGCGGGTCGTCATGACGCTGTCGTGATCCCCGCAGGCCTGTTCCACTCCGACCATGAACTCGTGCACCGCGCCGCCCTCGCCGCCTGCATGGCCGATGCATCGCGGCCCTGCATCGCGTATGAAGATGGCTTGTACCGGCGCATGGACGGGCTCGTGCAGCAGCGCCTGGCAGCCCTCCAAAGCGACGGAATAGGAGCCACGCCCTGGCTCGAAACCATCGATGTGGCGGGCCTGCCTGGCCATATGGAAGCGAAGCAGCGCGCCGTGCAATGTTATGCGAGCCAGTTGAGAGCGTTCGGTCCGCACGGCTATGACGACGTGCTCGCACCCGAACGCTTCTGGACCTTGCGGACGAAGCATCGCGATGCGTGAACCTGCAATGCTTGCCGATTCCGCGGGCGCACGTCTCACCGTGGTCGTGCTGACCTATAACCGTGCCGATCAGGTGCTCGACACGCTCGCAAGAGTTACCGCGTTGCCTGATCCCATCCACATCGTAGTGGTCGATAACGCTTCCTCTGACGGCACCGCTGAACGCATCGTGGCCGAATTTCCGGAAGTCGAACTCGTCGTCGCGCCGGGCAACCTCGGCGCGGCGGGACGCAATCTCGGCGTAGCACGCGTGCAGACCGAATACGTTGCCTTCTGCGACGACGACACCTGGTGGCACGCCGGATCCCTCTCGCGTGCCGTCGACATCCTCGATGCGGCGCCGCGCGTCGGCGTGCTGAATGCGCGCGTGGTGGTGGGCGAGCACGGCGCGACCGACGAAACCTGCGAACGCATGCGCGCCAGCCCCTTGCCGCACGATGGCTTGCCGGGGCCTGCGCTGATCGGCTTCATGGCGGGCGCCTGCGTGTTCCGCACCAGCGTATTCCGGCAGACGGGCGGATACGAGCCACGGCTGTTCATCGGCGGCGAGGAAACGCTCATGTCGCTCGATGTGCTGAGCGCAGGCCACGAGATCGTCTATGCAGACGAACTCGTCCTCCATCATCATCCCTCCCCGCTTCGCGACAGCGCCCAGCGGCGCAAGCTCCTGGCGCGCAACGCAGCCTGGGTCGCATGGATGCGCCTGCCCTGGCGCGAAGCGATCATGACGACCCGCGATGCGTTTCGCACCTTGCGCGCGGAAGCATCGCTGTTGCGCGATCTGCCTGAACTTCTTCGCGGCATCGCGTGGGCCGCCGCAAGACGCCGCGTCATCCCTTCACGCGTCCAGGAAATGCGTCGCATCGTCCGCGACGATGATCTGCGCCAAGCGGTTGAAACTTCATCCCGCCACGCATTCCGTTTTACAAGCGATTCGTAAAAGCGCGTTCGCTGTGCAACGCACCCAACGATATTCGGTTCGTCTCCATGCGAACCGCAGATCGTTTCATAGACCTTCGTACGTTCGCAACGAGTGGCATAGCGAATGCTGAAAGCTATGGACTGATCCACGCGACGACGCACCGCGCCCATGCGGAGAGGGATCTTGTGAAAAGGGGACATCCGTGAAGATCGCGTTGATCAGTGAACATGCTTCGCCACTGGCCGTGGCAGGTGGAGTCGATAGCGGCGGTCAGAACATCTATGTCGCCAACGTCGCGCGGCAACTTGTGCGCCTCGGTCACGATGTCGATGTATTCACACGTTGCGATCGTTCGTTGTTGCCGCTTATCTCGCGTTTCGAGAACATCCGCGTGATAAACGTTCCGGCGGGCCCGCCGGTGCAGTTGCCCAAAGAGCAGCTTCTACCGCACATGGAGGCCTTCGCAAGCTTCATGATCGAGTTCATGAAGCAAGAACGACAGCCCTATGCCGTCGTGCATGCAAACTTCTTCATGTCGGGTCTGGTGGGCTTGCGAATCAAGGATGCGCTCGGCGTGCCGCTGATCACTACATTTCATGCACTCGGGCGTGTGCGGCGGCTGCATCAGGGCGAATCGGACGGCTTTCCCGATGCGCGCTTCGCCATCGAAGACGAATTGGTCAGCCGTTCCGATTCCGTCATCGCCGAATGTCCGCAGGACGAGAACGATCTGGTGCATCTCTATGACGCCGATCCCGCGCGCATCGATCTCGTGCCGTGCGGCTTCGACCGCACCGAGTTTCATCCGCTCGACAAGGCGCAGGCACGCACACGGCTGGGCTGGCCGCAGGATCGCTTCATCGTGCTGCAACTGGGACGGCTGGTGCCGCGCAAGGGCATCGATAACGTGGTGCGCGCAATGGGCGCCTTCCATGCCACGCACGGCGAAGCAGCGGAACTCTATATAGCAGGCGGCAATTCCGATGAACCGAACGAAGGCGCCACGCCGGAGATCGGCAGGCTGCGTGGCATCGCGCGGGAATGCGGGGTCGAAGAGCATGTGCACTTCGTGGGCCGTCATGGACGCGGCGAGCTGAAGCACTTCTATAACGCTGCCGATGTCTTCGTGACGACGCCGTGGTACGAACCCTTCGGCATCACGCCGCTGGAAGCCATGGCGTGCGGCACGCCGGTAATTGGCGCGGACGTGGGCGGCATCCGCTATTCCGTCGCGCATGGAGAGACCGGCTTGCTGGTGCCGCCGAGGCATCCGGACGCGCTCGCCGAAGCGCTGGTCGCCTTGAAACGCGACCCGGAGCGCGCCCGCAAGATGGGCGATGCCGGCCTGGCACGCGCCAATGCCATGTTCACGTGGTCGAGCGTTGCGCAGGCGCTCGCGCGGGTCTACGCGCGCGTCAGCGGCGAAGATACGCAGACCGCCACGGCGCACCAGATGAGCAGGGCTGCCCGATGACGCCGCCCGCGAGACCCGCCGTCTTCATTGACAAGGACGGCACGCTGCTGCACGACGTACCGTGGAACGTGGACCCGGAACGGATGCGGCTGGCGCCCGGCGCGTTCGACGCACTGCGCCTGTTCGCGTCGCTCGACTTGCCGCTGTTCATCATCAGTAACCAGAGCGGCGTGGCGCTCGGCAAGTTCAGCCGCGAAGCGCTCGATCCAATGGAAGCTCGCCTGCGGACGCTTGCCGCGGAAGCGGGTGCTGCGTTCGAAGGCATCTACTGGTGTCCGCATCATCCGCAAGGCGTCGTGCCCGAATATACGCTGCAGTGCGACTGCCGCAAGCCCGCGCCCGGCCTCCTCATGCGGGCCGCCCGCGAGCATCGCATCGATCTGGCGCGCAGTTGGTTCATCGGCGACATACTCGACGATGTGGAAGCCGGGCATCGCGCGGGCTGCCGCTGTGTGCTGATCGACAACGGCAACGAGACCGAATGGCTGCGCGGCGAAGGGCGTGAACCGGACATCGTGGTGCGCGACATGCATGAGGCCGCGCTGGCGATCGCGAACGCGGAGTGCCCTGCATGAAGCGCGACACGGAACAGCCGGTGTCCATGACGCCGGTGATCGCAGCGCACGCCCGCAAGAGCGCGGCGAACGCTCCGCGCGAGTGGGGCGCGGACGTGAAGCGCATTCTCTGCATCCGGCTGGACAATCTCGGCGACGTGCTGATGACCACGCCCGCGCTGCATGCGTTGCGCAACGCGCAGCCGGACCGGCATCTGACCTTGCTCGCTTCGCGTTCGGGCAAGGCCGCGGCGCCGTTCATCGATGCCATCGACGACGTGATCGAATACGACGCGCCCTGGGTGAAGCAGGAAGCGCCCATCGACCCGCTCGCTGACCTGGCCATGCGCGCGCGTCTCGCCGACGCGCATTTCGACGCGGCCGTGATCTTTAGCGTCTATAGCCAGAACCCGCTGCCGGCGGCCATGCTGTGTCATCTCGCCGGCATTCCGTTGCGGCTCGCGCATTGCCGTGAGAACCCCTATGGCCTGTTGACCGACTGGGTCGCGGAAAGCGAGCCGCAACTCGGCACGCGTCATGAAGTGGAGCGGCAGCTTGCGCTGGTCGCGCAGGTGGGCGCACGCGCGGACGATACCCGCATGCGTTTCAACGAACAGCCCGCAGATGTCGCTTCGCTCGCGCAGAAGCTGCAAGCACGCGGCGTGGATGTGGATGCGCCCTTCATCGTCGTGCATCCGGGCGCCACGGCGGAGTCGCGCCGTTATCCCGTCGAGCGCTTTGCGCAAGTGATCGCTTGTCTCGGCGAACAATTGAACCTGCCGGTGTTAGTCACCGGATCGGCCAGCGAAAGCACGCTCTGTCGCGATGCATGCGGCGCCAGTCCGCACGCCATCGACCTCTCGGGCGCGGTGTCGCTCGGTGAGCTGGGCGCGCTCATCCGCCGTGCGCGCGTGCTGATCTCGAACAACAGCGGTCCGGTGCATCTCGCTTCGGCGCTCGGCACGCCTGTCGTGGATCTCTACGCGCTCACCAATCCGCAGCACATGCCCTGGCAGACGCCGCACCGCGTTCTGTATCACGACGTGCCGTGCCGCTGGTGCTACCGCAGCGTGTGTCCTGAAGGCCATCACGCTTGCCTGCTGGGCGTGCCAGTGCAGGACGTCGTCGATGCCGCGCTGGCCCTGCTCGAAACCGAACTCCCACCCATCAACACGACCACACAGGTTTTCTAGTCATGTACACACTGGGTATCAACGCCGTTTATCACGACAGCGCGGCCGCGCTCATCAAGGATGGCGTGGTCATCGCCGCTGCCGAAGACGAACGCTTCACGCATGTGAAGCATGCCAAGCGGCCCGTGCCGTTCTCGACGTGGCAGCTTCCCTTCGATGCCATCGACTATTGCCTGAAGGAAGCGGGCATCGAACTGGCCGATGTGGATCACGTCGCCTATTCATACGATCCGCATCTGTTCTCCGGCATGCCCAAGGATGCGAAGGCCAGCATCACGTTGCCGATGATGCCGTCGGAACAGCCGCTATCAAATCCATCCGAATCGCCGTGGGATCCGCTGTTCCTGAGCTATATCGTCAATGCGCAGGGACAGTTGCGCGACGGCGCGCCGCATCATCTGCGCAAGCGCTTCGCCAGTGGCGGGCGTGTGCCGCGTTACACCTGGCACAACGTGGATCATCATCTCTGCCATGAAGCGAGCGCATTCCTCGCCGCGCCCTTCGATGACTGCGCCGTGCTCACGATGGACGGCCGTGGCGAAGGCGTGACGACGAGTCTCGGGCAGTTCGTCGATGGCGAATACCGCCGGCTGAAGCAGGTGGAGTTGCCTCACTCCCTGGGCCTGCTGTATGAAGCGGTAACGGACTATCTGGGCTTCCTGCACTCCTCCGACGAGTACAAGGTGATGGCCCTGGCATCGTTCGGCAAGCCCGTGCATGTGGATCAGTTCCGCGAGATCGTCAAGTACCGGAATGACGGAAGCTATACGGTGGATGCGCCGCGTCTCGTCGAACGTTTCGGACCGGCACGCGAACGCGGTGGTCCGCTCACGCAGCATCACTACGACGTCGCGCACTCGTTGCAGGTCGTGCTGGAGGAAACTGCACTCGAACTCGCGAAGTGGCTGCACGCAAAGACCGGTCTGTCTCATCTGGCGATGGCCGGCGGCGTCGCGCTCAATTGCGTGATGAATGCGCGCCTGCGCGATCGCGGCCCGTTCGCCGATGTATGGGTGCAGCCCGCGGCGGGCGACGCCGGCACGGCGCTCGGCGCCGCGCTGTGGACCGACTGGCGCGAGCGGACCATCGCAGGCGAACCCGGCCGCAAATGGCGCATGAACCATGCGTATCTCGGCCCATCCTTCGCCGACGAGGACATCGAAACTTTCCTGAAGTGGACGCGCGCGCCGTATCGCAGGCTCGATGACATCGCCGCCGAAACCGCCGACCTGCTCGCGCAAAACCGCGTGATCGGCTGGTATCAGGGACGCACCGAGTTCGGACCGCGTGCGCTCGGTGCGCGTTCCATCCTGGCCTCGCCCATCGATGCGTCGATGCAGGCGCGCCTGAACGAGATCAAGGACCGCGAGGACTTCCGGCCGGTCGCGCCGGTGGTGATGGAAGAACATGCCGCCGACTGGTTCGTCGATGCGCGCGTCGCGCCCTACATGCTGTTCATCTTCGACGTGCGCGAGGACATGAAGGACCGGATTCCGGCGGTCACGCATATCGACCGCACCGCGCGCGTGCAAACCGTCAACCGCTCGCAGCATGCGCTGTACTACGACCTGCTCGCGGCCTTCAAGGCGCGCACGGGCGTGCCGGTGCTGGTCAACACGTCGTTCAACACGCGCGGCGAGCCGATGGTGAACTCCCCGCGCGATGCGCTCGAATCGTTCTGGACCTCGCCGCTGGATGCGCTGGTGATTGGTCCCTTCCTGGTCGAGAAGCCGGGGTTGCGCGCATGAGCACCTGCACCGGTCTCTTAGATCACGACGGCACTGCCGCTGCAGGCGATGCAAACGCCGTGCACCGTGGGGACTTCATCCCTGAGGTATCTGTGGTCGTGCCAACCTACCGCCGTCCCGCGATGCTCGAACGTTGCGTACGCGCGCTCGCCGCGCAGCAGTACGATGCGGCGCGTTACGAGATCATCGTGTGCGACGACGGCCCGGACGATGCCACGCAAGCCTGCGTGCAACGTCTGGCGCATGAGCAGGCGCTACGGGGTCTGCGCATTCGCTATGTGCCCGTCATGGCGACGCAGGGACCAGCGGGCGCGCGCAACGCGGGCTGGCATGCATCGCTTGCACGGCGCATCGCCTTCACCGACGACGACACCATCCCCGATCCGCATTGGCTCGCGAATGGCATCCGCGCACTCGACGCCGGCGCGGACGCGGTGTCCGGCCGTATCGTCGTGCCGCTGGGACCGCGTCCGACCGACTACGAATGCGACGCAGCCGGACTGGCCACGGCCGAGTTCGCCACGGCCAACGCCTTCGCGACTCGTGCCGCGCTGGAGCGCACCGGCGGTTTCGATGCACGCTATACCGCCGCGTGGCGCGAGGATTCGGACCTGCAGTTTGCGCTGATGCAGGCGGGACTGACGATCGCGCGCGCGGAAGATGCGATCGTGCTGCATCCGGTGCGTCCCGCGCGCTGGGGCGTATGCATCTCGCAGCAGAAGAAGAGCCAGTTCGACGCCCTGTTGTTCAAGAAGTATCCCGACCTCTTTCGCGCGCGCATTCGACGCGGCCCGCCGCTGCTGTATTACGCGATGCTCGCGGCGCTGGCGACTGCGTTGCTTTCGTTCATTGCCGGTGCGCCTCGTGTGGCGGTCACGGCGCTGCTCGTCTGGGCCGCACTCACGCTTTGGTTCGGCGCGCAGCGGCTTAAACGCACCGCCCATACGCCCGCGCATGTCGCGGAGATGCTGTGGACCTCGGCCATTATTCCGACCCTGTCGATCTACTGGCGCATCCGCGGCGCGCTCCGCTTCAAGGTGCTGTTCCTATGAATGCCGGACCGGTGCAACGCATCGTCATCTTTCGCGCGCTGCAACTCGGCGACATGCTGTGCGCCGTGCCTGCGCTGCGAGCCCTGCGGCGCGCTCATCCGCATGCGCACATCGCGCTGATCGGCTTGCCGTGGGCCAGCAGCTTCGTCAGCCGTTATGCGCATCTGCTCGACGAACTGATCGTATTTCCAGGCGCCGTGGGCTTCCCGGAACAGGAAGAAACCGACGCACATCTGCCCGCCTTCCAGCAGGCCATGCGCGAGCGCCGCTTCGACCTGGCGATTCAACTGCACGGCAGCGGCGGCGTGGCGAACGATATCGTCGAAGGCTTCGGTGCACGGCTGAACGCGGGCTTCCTCAAACCCGACGAAGGCATGCGCGCAGGTGTGTTCATGTCATGGCCTGATGAACTGCCCGAATCGGCGCGTTATGCGGCGCTGCTGCAGCGCCTCGGTATCGATGCAAGCGATCTCTCGCTCGAGATTCCGCTCACGGCGGATGACCAACGCGAATGCGCAGCGCTCATCGAAGCCTGTGCGATCGATTGCAGCCGCCTCGTGCTGGTGCATCCGGGCGCGCAACTGCCGTCGCGGCGCTGGCCCGTCGAACGCTTTGGCGAAGTCGCGCGTGAGCTTGCTCGCGCGGGATGGCGCATCGCCGTCACAGGCAGCCCGGGCGAAGCCGCGCTCACCGCGCATGTGGCGCAGAACGGAGGACCGAACGCCATCGATCTCGCCGGCGCGACCTCCCTCGGCGGACTGGCGGCGCTCGTCGGCCGGGCGCGGCTGATCGTGTGCAACGACACCGGGCTGTCCCACGTCGCAGCCGCGATGCGCACGCCGAGCGTGGTGATCGCGTCAGGCAGCGACACGCACCGCTGGGCGCCCACCGATCACGCACGGCATCGCGTGCTGGCCGACTGGCCCGCATGCCGTCCGTGCGCGTTCCGCGTGTGCCCTTATGAACACGAATGCGCGACCAACATCGGTGTGCCCGCCGTACTCGATGCCGCTCGCGCGCAACTTGAAACGACCTTCCGCAAGGAGACGCTGATCCATGCCCATGACTAGCTCCCGGCGCTTGCGCGTGCTGACATGGCACGTGCATGGCAACTATCTCTACTACCTGAGCCAGACGCCGCACGACTTTTACCTTGTCACGCGCCCCGGTTATCCACCCGGATATGCGGGTACGGCGGGCGCGCTGCCGTTCGGCGCGAACGTGCATGAGATTCCGGCCAGCGAAGTGCAGTCGCAGTCCTTCGACGTCATCCTGTTCCAGCACAAACAGCAGTGGGACGACGACCGCATCAACCTGTTGAGCGATGCGCAGCGGCGTTTGCCACGCGTGTATATCGAACACGATCCGCCGCAAGAAAACGCTTTCGAACAAAAGCACTGGGTCCAGGATCGCGACACGTTGCTCGTGCACGTCACGCACTTCAACCGTCTCATGTGGGACAACGGCGATACGCAGACACGCGTCATCGAGCACGGCGTGGTCGTGCCCGAAGGCGTCCGCTATAGCGGCGAACTGGAGCGCGGCATCGCCGTCATCAATCACCTGCGGCAGCGCGGCAGGCGGCTCGGGAATGATGTCTTCGCGCAGGCGGCCGAGCGCATACCGCTCGATCTCGTCGGCATGGACGCACAGTCTGCGGGCGGCATCGGCGAGATTGGCAACATGGAGCTTGCCGCGTTCGTCGCGCGCTATCGCTTCTTCTTCAACCCGATCCGCTGGACCAGCCTGGGACTGGCGATCGTCGAGGCGATGACCATCGGCATGCCGATCATCGGGCTGGCCACGACCGAACTCGCGGCCGTGATTCGCAATGGCGAGAACGGCTTTGTCGATACGAATCCGCTCGCGCTCATCGATGCGATGCAACGCCTGCTGCGCGACCCCGCCGAAGCGCGACGTCTCGGCGAAGGCGCGCGCCGCACTGCACTGGAACGATTCCATATCGCACGTTTCGCCCATGACTGGGACGAAACCCTGCGCCACGTATGCAGCTGAAATTCATTCTTGAAGGAATGGCGACATGAAAGAAGCTTATAGAAAGCGGATTCTAGTGACGGGCGGTGCGGGCTTTCTCGGCTCGCACCTATGCGAGCGTCTGCTTGCACAGGGCCATGACGTGCTGTGCGTGGATAACTTCTACACCGGCACGAAGGACAACATTGCGCATCTGCTGGACAGCGCGAACTTTGAACTGATGCGCCACGACGTCACGTTCCCGCTGTATGTGGAAGTGGACGAGATCTATAACCTCGCGTGTCCCGCGTCGCCCATTCACTATCAGCATGATCCGGTGCAGACGACCAAGACCAGCGTGCATGGCGCCATCAACATGCTGGGCCTGGCGAAGCGCGTCCACGCGAAGATCTTCCAGGCATCGACAAGCGAAGTGTATGGCGATGCCCACGTTCATCCGCAGCAGGAAGCCTATTGGGGCAACGTGAATCCCATCGGTCCGCGCTCCTGCTATGACGAAGGCAAGCGCTGCGCCGAAACGCTGTTCATGGATTACCGTCGCCAGCATGGACTCTCGATCAGGATCGCGCGCATTTTCAACACCTATGGTCCGCGCATGCATCCCGCCGATGGCCGCGTGATCTCCAACTTCATGATGCAGGCGCTGTCCGGCCAGCCGATCACCGTGTATGGCGAAGGCTTGCAGACGCGCTCGTTCTGTTATGTCGACGATATGGTCGACGCCTTCATTCGCCTGATGAACACGCCCGACGACGTCACCGGTCCGGTGAACCTCGGCAATCCGCATGAACTGTCGATGCTCGACATCGCGCGGCGCATCATCGAGTTGACGGGGTCGTCGTCCGAGATCATCTTCAAGCCCTTGCCGCTCGACGATCCGTGGCATCGCCAGCCGGACATCTCGCTTGCGCGCGACTTGCTCGGCTGGGCGCCGTCCACGCATCTCGACGAAGGCTTGCGGCGCACCGCGCAGCATTTCCGCGGCATCATCGAAGCCGCCGATGCACGCGCCGCGCATGCCGTTTAAGCGCTGCGCGCGGTGACGCCCTCGATGGTGGCAATCAGCTTCGGCGCGGGCACGGGCTTGGTCAGGTGGGCCTGAAAGCCCGCCGCCTGCGCCCGCGCACGTGCTTCGGCCTGAGCAAAGCCCGTCAGCGCGATAGCAGGCATGCGCTCGGCCAGCGACGCGCCGCGGCTTGCCTCTTCCTCGCGTATCAGCCGCAACACGTCGTAGCCGTCCTGATCGCCGCCCAGCACGATATCGCACAGCAGGACGCCGGGCCATTGCGCCGTGGGCAAAGCGCGCAGCCGCGCCAGTGCTTCGTCGCCGGACCCACATGACACCACTTGCGCACCCACGGTCTCGAGCACGGCCTCAAGTGCATCGCGGGCTTCTTCCTGATCGTCCAGCACCATGACCGTGATGCCCGTGAGCGCATCCTCGGCGGTACCGGCATGGATGTGGGCATCGTCGAGCACGGGGCGCAGCGGCATCGTCGCGACATAGGCCACCTGCCTGTCGATGGTGCGCGCCGCGAAGCCCCCGCCAATCTCCGTCAGCGCCTTCTCCAGCCGGCGCATCTGTTGCCGCGACAGTTCCACTGGCGCGACGCGCTGTCCCATCACCACCAGCGACGCATGATTGCCTTCTCGGAACACGCGCAACTCGACGCGCTCCCCACGCGCCGCCGTGCCGATCTGCACGCGGCACAGCTCCGCGACGATCTGCTGCAACACGCCCGCGTCGCCCGATACGCGCAAGCCCGGTTCGGTCATCACTGTATAGAGATTCACGCCGCGCGCCGCGATCTCTTCGTGGAGCGCATCGATCACGCCGCTCACCAGCGTATCGAGCCCGACCGCTTCCGCCGATATCTTGCGCTGCGCATGTTCGAGTTCGCCTTGTTGCCATTGCAGCGACCACATGCGGGCATACACGCCATCGAGCGTGAGCAGGTCGTCATGCTGTCCCTGCTCGACGATGCGCCCATGCTCCATCACGAGGATCCAGTCCGAATCGACGACGGTGGACAGACGATGCGCGATCACAATCGACGTGCGTCCTTCCGCCAGCCGGTCCAGTTCGTTCTGGATGGCGCGCTCGGAACGCGTGTCGAGTGCGGAGGTAGCTTCGTCGAACACGATGACGCGCGGATTCTTCAGGATGGCCCGCGCTATGGCGATACGCTGCCGCTCGCCGCCCGAAAGCCGCACGCCGCGTTCGCCTACGCGCGTGTCGTAGTGATCCGGCAGACGCTCGATGAACCCGTCCAGCTGCGCGGCGCGCGCCGCCTGGACGATCTCGGCGCGCGTGGCGTCCGGCCGCCCATAGCCGATGTTGTAGGCAATCGTATCGTTGAAGAGCACGGTGTCCTGCGGCACGATGCCAATGGTCGCGCGCAGGCTGTTCTGCGTCACCTGCGCGATGTCCTGCCCGTCGATGCGAATTGAGCCCGATGTCGGTTCGTAGAGGCGGAACAGCAGCTTCACGAGCGTCGACTTGCCCGAGCCGCTGCCGCCCACCACGGCGAGCTTCTTGCCCGGATGCGCGCGGAAGTCGACATCGCGCAGGATCTGCCGCGCCGGATCGTAACCGAACTCGACATGCTCGAACTCGATCTCGCCCGCCGTCACGACGAGCGGCTTCGCACCGGTCTCGTCGATGTCCTCACGTACGCGCCCGCGCGACAGCAGGATGTTGAACATGCGCTCGACGTTCACGATGGCGTCGTTGGTCTCGCGAAACACGAAGCCCAGCGTGTTGAGCGGATTGCACACTTGCACGATGTAGGCGTTGACCAGCACGAGATCGCCGACGCTCATCGTTCCCGCCAATACATGCTGCGCCGCGCGCAGCATCACGGCCGCAATGCCCGCGGCGATGATCGTGCTTTGCCCCACGTGCAGCAGCGTCAGCGCGCGCTGGTTCGCGACGCGCGCGTGAACCCATTGTTCGAGCACACCCGACAGACGGCCGCGTTCCGTGTCTTCGCTGGCGAAGAACTTGACGGTTTCGTAATTGAGCAGGCTGTCGACGAGGCGACTGTCCGACTGAGCTTCCAGCGCGTTGACAGCGCGCTGAAAGCGCATGCGATAGCGAGTAAAGATAAGCGTCCACACCGAGTACAGCACGAAGGTCACGCCGATGATGGCCATGAACTCCAGCGAGTAGCTGCTGACCATCACCGCCACGACGGTACCGATCTCGATCAGCACCGGCACGATGGTGAACAGCGACGTGCCGAGCAGGAAGCCCACGCCATCCGCACCTTTCTGGACGTCGCGCACCACAGCGCCGGTTTCGCGCTTGGCGTGGAAGCGCGCGCCGAGCGCGTGCAGATGCACGAACGTTCGCTCCGTGAACGACGCGACGGTGCGCTGCGTGACGATGCTGAAGACCACATCGCGTGCTTCGTTGAGCACATCGCCGAGATAGCGCAGCAGCACGTAGGCGAGGATCAGGAAGACGGGAAAGATGACGCTCGATGCCGGGTGACTGAATTCGTCGATGACCCGCTTGAGCAGCAGCGGCACGGACACTACGGCAAGCCGCGCGCCGATCATCAGCACCAACGCGGCCGCCGTCTGATAACGCCATGCCCAGACCGCGCGCCACAGATCGCTGACGATGCGTCTGCGAACGCGCGTGCGATCCCGGCCCTCTGTAGCCGGGATCACTCCTTCCAATCCTTGCGATTGGCCGTTCCTGGACCGGATGCACCACCGTGCTGCTTCTTCACGCGTTGCTCTTCCGTGCGCTTAAGCGTGGCGGGATCGGTGCCGGACTGGCCCGCCGCACCTGCACCGCCCGCGATGCCTGCGGACTTGCCGGCGCCATCGTCGCTAGGCGATTTATTGCCAGGCGGCGCGCCATTTTGCTGAGCCCACGCGGCGCTCATGCATGCACCTGTCAATACAACCATGAGCGCGGATTGCAGAAATCGCTTCATCGGCGTCCTCCCTTTGGCCACGAACGCGTATTCGTCAGCAACGCGTGCGCCAGATGCAGAACACTGCTGGAAAGGCAGGCTTTATTCATAGGAAGCGGGAGCGCTATATGCTGCACAAAAGTTGTACGCCTTTCATGGAGACGGTCATGTATTCCCTAGGCGCGTATTTCCTCGAAATATTTCCTGAGTCGATTCCAGGGGACGGATGGACGGGCGTCGCGCGCTTTTCGCGTCAAAGCGACTACAAGCGCCACGCTGAAGTCACCACGGTCACTTTCCATAGCCATATCTTCCAGCCGACCCGCCGCATGGCGGAGGGCGCCATCGCAGCATGGGCGCGCGAGTTCGTCACGTCGAGCAGCGACGTGCTCGAATCGTCGTTGCGGCTGGCGGGCAGAGCCTGATAGGACCTCGCGCGGCGCGTTGTAACATTGGCGATGGCGCGCTCATGTTCGACGCGCCGACGATCGACTCAATCGGATCGAGGCCCGCCATGACTCGTGAGCGCGTACTGAACGAACTCAACCGAATCAATCAGTTCATTCTCGAAGGCGAGATGCGCATCGAGGCGCAGCGGCAGCGCATCGACTGGATCAAGGACCTCGGAGGCGATGCCGGGGATTCCGAAAGGCTGCTGCACAACCTCATCTCCAGCTCCAGTGCGCTGGCTCGACTTCGCATAACCGTCCTGAACGAGCTTCAATCTACGGAAGACTGAACCGCCTGGTTCCCATTCGATCACCCGAAGCACGTTCGCGTGCTATCGGCGCGGTCGTCCATACTACCCGTTCGCGGCTGTTCCACGCACGCTGGAACACCCAATGCTGTTCGCATGTCATCACCGCGCAAGCGAAGTGTCTAGCGAACCTCAACATTGGAGCCGTGAATGAAAGCCCTCGTCTATGAAGGACCGCGACAGGTCGTCGTCAAGGACATGCCCGACGCACGCATCGAACAGCCGAACGACGTGATCGTCAAGATCACCACCACCAACATCTGCGGCTCCGATCTGCACATGTACGAAGGCCGGACCAATATGGAAACCGGCCGCATTCTCGGTCATGAAAATCTGGGCGTGATCGTCGAAGCCGGTCCGGGCGTCACGCGCGTGAAGGTGGGCGACCGGGTGTGCCTGCCGTTCAACATCGGCTGCGGCTTCTGCAAGAACTGCGAGAAGGGCCTGACCGGTTTCTGTCTCACGGCCAATCCCGGCATGGCCGGCGCGGCTTATGGCTTCGCCGGCATGGGCCCGTATAGCGGCGGTCAGGCCGAATACCTGCGCGTGCCGTTCGCGGACTTCAATTGCCTGCTGCTGCCGCCCGATGCCGTGGAGAAGGAGAACGACTACGTCATGCTCTCCGACATCCTCCCGACCGGCTATCACGCGACCGTGCTCGCGGGCGTCGAAGCAGGCGACAGCGTCGTCATTTACGGCGCCGGTCCGGTGGGGCTGATGGCCGCGATGTCAGCGAATCTCAAGGGGGCGTCGAAGGTCATGGTGGTCGATTCGCATCCGGACCGCCTGAAACTCGCGGAGCGTCTCGGCGCCATTCCGATCGACGACAGCGACGGCGGCGGCGTGGACCGCGTGCTCGAACTCACGGGTGGCGAAGGGGCCGATCGCGGTTGCGAGTGCGTCGGTTATCAGTGCACCTGTCAAGGTCATGAAGTGCCGAATCTCACGATGAACAACCTCGTGAAGTCGGTGCGCGCGACGGGCAGCATCGGCGTGGTGGGCGTGTTCGTCGCGGAAGACCCGGGTTCGCCCGACGCGTTGATGAAGAAGGGCCAGCTCGCGTTCGACTTCGGTTCGTTCTGGATGAAGGGCCAGCGCATCGCGACGGGCCAAGCCAACGTCAAGGCCTACAACCGCAAGCTGCGCGACCTGATCGAAGCAGACAAGCTGAAGCCGTCGCAGATCATTTCGCATGAACTGCCGCTCGAACAGGCGCCCGAAGGCTATCGCAACTTCGACGAACGCCGTGAGGGCTGGACCAAGGTCGTCCTGAAGACCGCCGCCTGAAACTCTCGAACACTCTACCCATCAAGGAAACAGACATGACCGACAAAGACTATCCCCGTCCGCCGATGCCTCAACAGCAGCAGGAAAGCCGTCCCGGACACACCGCTCCGATGAACCCGCAACCGGATCACGGTGAATCGAGCTACAAGGGCAGCGGCCGGCTTTCCGGGAAGATCGCGCTGATTACCGGCGCGGACAGCGGCATCGGCCGCGCGGTGGCGATCGCGTATGCGCGTGAAGGCGCCGATGTCGCCATCGCGTATCTGAACGAACACGCGGACGCCGAGGAAACCGCGCGCCTCGTCAAGGATGCAGGCCGGCGCGCGCTGCTGCTGCCCGGCGACATCACGGACCGCGAGCATTGCAAACAACTCGTCGCGAAGACGGCGGAGACGTTCGGCCGGATCGACGTGCTGGTGAACAACGCCGCGTATCAGGCCACGTATGACAAGCTGGAAGACATCAGCGACGACGAATGGGACAAGACCTATTCGACCAACATCGGCGCAATGTTCCGCATCACGAAGGCAGCGCTCGCGCACATGAAGCCGGGCAGCGCCATCGTCAACACCACGTCGATCAACGCCGATTCGCCCAATCCCGGGCTGATCGCCTACGCGAGCACCAAGGGCGCGATCCAGAACTTCACGGGCGGCCTCGCGCAATTGCTGGCCGAGCGCGGCATTCGCGCCAACTGCGTGGCGCCGGGGCCGATCTGGACACCGTTGATCCCTTCGACCATGCCGCCATCGAGCGTCGAGAACTTCGGCAAGCAGACGCCGATGAAGCGCCCGGGCCAGCCTGCTGAACTCGCCGCTGCCTACGTCATGCTCGCCGAAGACGATGCAAGCTATATCTCGGGCGCGACCATCGCGGTGACGGGCGGCAAGCCGATCATCTGACAGCGGCACTGCGATTGCTTTTAAAAGGATGTGACACGCTCCGCGCACTGGCGCGGGGCCTACGACTTGAAGGAGCGAGCGTGAGCGCTCGGCACACCATGCAATCCGATGTCTTGAAGATGGCCCAGGAATCAGGAATGACGATTCTGCTCGAAGGCAGGATCGGGCTTCAGGAATACACGAGCGTCAGCGGCTCGGCGGAAGCGCTGCAACGCTTCGCACACGACGTGTGCGCTTCGCTGGGGCAGCGCGCACGGCGCAGCCGCCGCGCACGCCCCGCACGTTCGTCGGGAATCAATTCGCTGGTGACTGCCCGCATGCGCGAACGTATTGCAGCCGGACAGTATCGTGGCGCAATGACGCCGCTGCGGCGCTTCGCCGCCCGTCGCCACGCTGCATCAACGTCCGCGCACTGCGACGGACATCCAGTCCCTTAAGCAGGATCAGCAGGCGAAGCCGGCGTAGAGGAGGCGGCCTGCATGGCCGAATGCAGCAAGTCTGCCAGCCGTTCGGCCTCATCGATACGCGCTTGCTCGATGGCAATCTGGTCCTGATCGCCCGCGCGCTCGGCCCAGCGCTGCCGCTCCTTTGCAAAGATGACGCGCTCGTGCACGGCGCGAATCGCCGACCACACGGCTTCTTCCGAACGCGAGGTAATCCCCTCTTCCAGTGACAAGCCGGTGAACGCGTGTCCGGTATGGCAACGGTAACGCAACGGATAGTCGTCCCGTATGCGCCACAGCGCGCCGCCGCAGTCGGGGCAGGTCAGCGCCGAGCGTTCGCCTACTTCGTCGAGTGTTTCGGGATTGGCCAAGCCTTTCGCAGCGATTTGCGCCTCCTTTTCGTACACTGGATTGTTCATCTGTGCATTCCTCGAGGTCCTGCCCGATGCGCCTTCTTTAACAGCCTGCTGGATGCACGCCGAGAGTTCCTGCTCCGTGCACAGCATGTCGGCGCCGCAGGAGCTCAGGGCGGCGCGCGGCATGCTGGCCGCCTCGCAATCGTCCGGATCCTGCACTATCGCGAAGCCGTGCTGCGCACGAATGTTGGCGAGTCCGGCCGCGCCGTCATCGAGATCGCCGCTCATTACCACGCCGATCACACGCGGGCCATATTCCATCGCGGCACTGCGGAACAGGGGATCGGCGGCGGGCCGCGCAAAGTTTTCCTTGGCGCCGTCGTTGAGCCACATGCGCCCGTCCGACAACACCAGGTGACGGTCCGGCGGCGCGACGTGAACGGTGCCGCGCTCGATGACCCCACCGTGGATGGCGTACCGCGCGGGCATGCGCCCCCACGTCGTCATCAATTCAGGTAGCACGCTGGCATGACGCCCGATATGGAGCACGATGAACAGCGCTGCCGGCAGGTCGGCGGGCAACTGGCTGATCAGCACCTTGAGTCCCTGAAACCCGCCCCGCGAAGCGCCGATGACCACGATGTCCCGTTCTGCCATATGCCCTCCTTGCTACATGAGGCAGCAATCCGCGGACCGGACCGCCGCCTTCAAGCGTCAGAGGAAAGCGGCATGCGTTACGGACGCTCTCCCTTCAGCGAGCGCGCGAGCAACGTGTTCAGCGTGTGCAGCAGGTCCGCAAGATCGACGGGCTTACCCAGATGCGCGTCAAAGCCCGCTTCACGCGCGGCGCGACGGTCATCCTCGCGACCCATCGC
Source organism: Caballeronia sp. LZ034LL (assembly GCF_031451215.1). Lineage (NCBI taxonomy): Bacteria > Pseudomonadati > Pseudomonadota > Betaproteobacteria > Burkholderiales > Burkholderiaceae > Caballeronia > Caballeronia sp. LZ034LL. The sequence continues at coordinate 140,281 of NZ_JARUXR010000002.1, read as the reverse complement.
GGTCACCGCGATTGCCTTCAGACCCGTCAGCGTGGGATCGCTGCGAACCCTTCGGATCAGTTCGTAGCCGTCGATGCCCGGCAGGTGGATGTCCGAGATCAGCACGTCCACCTTGCCCGCGCGAAGCTGCTCCAGCGCCTGCTCGCCGCTCGTGACGGTCTGGACGGCGGCCTGCTCCAGTTCGAGCAGCGCCGCGAACGAAGCGGTCGCCTCAACGTCGTTGTCGACCAGCAGGATGCGCGCGCCTGCCACCGGCCCCGCACTGTCTTCATGCTGCTCCGGCGCCGAGTCCTGATGCGCCGCGCCCGGCAGCCATACGGTCAGCGTGGTGCCGTGTCCGACGCCGTCGGAAAGCGCCTCGATGCGCCCGCCGTGCATCTCGATCAACTGCTTCGCGAGCGAGAGACCAATGCCCAGTCCGCTCGACGTCGGGTTGCGTCCGCCCTGCCGGTACATCTCGAAGATATGCGGGAGCGCCGACGAATCGATGCCTTGTCCCGTATCGACGACGTCCACGCGCACCATGCCGCTTTCACGCGCGACGCGAATGTCGATGGAACCGCCGCTATCGGTGAACTTCAGTGCATTCGACACCAGGTTCCAGAAGATCTGTTCGCTGCGCACGGCGTCGGCGAAGGCATAGACCGGCTCGCCCGGCGTGCTCAGGTTCAGGCGGATACCGCGCTGCGCTGTTTCGCTCTCCGTGGCCTCGGCGATGCGCGCCAGCACAGCAGCGACATCCAGCGGCGCGATGGACAACGCCAGCTTGCCGGTGCGCACCCGCGACAGGTCCAGCAGATCGTCGATGATCTGCGCCTGGCCGCGTACCGCACGCTTGATGGAATCCGCTGCCTCGCGCACCACTTCGATGCCGCGCGTCTCGGGCAGGCGCGGCAGGATCTCCGCCTTCATGCCGATCAGGTTGAGCGGATGCTTGAGTTCGTGCGACAGCACCGCGATGAAGTCGTCCTTCAGCTGGTTCGCGAGCGTTTCTTTCTTGCGCTCGGCGTGTTCGTGCGCAAGCGCCTCGCGGTTCGCGTCCTCGCGCAACTTGCGCTCGGTGAGGTCGCGCACGATCTTCGCGAAGCCCGTGAACGACGGGTCCGAGATCGGCGTCACCACGCCGCTGCAATACACCCGGCGCTCGTCGCGCGTGATGTGCCAGCGGTCGTCGTCGGCGCGGCCTTCGCGTGCGGACACCTCGCGTTCGCGCGCCGGAATGTGCGCCTTGCGGTCGACCGGATCGTAGATCAGCGCGATGTTCTTGCCCACAACTTCCCGCTCCGTGAAGCCGAAGATGCGCTCGGCCCCCGCGTTCCACGTGACGATCACGCCGTTCGGGTCCTGCAGGATGATCGCGTAGTCGTTGGTGGACTGCGCGACCAGCCGCAGGCGCTGCTCGCCGATGCGCGCCGATTCCTCGGCCAGATGCCGCGCCGTGATGTCGATCAGGGTCAGCACCGCGCCGTCGATGCGGTCATCCGCCGTGCGGTACGGCAGCAGGCGCATCAGATACCACTTGCCGTCCGAGCTTTCCACCTCGCGCTCGATCAGCTTGAGGGTTTCGAAGGCCTGCTTGACGTCGTCGGCGAGGGACGAGTAGCGCAGCGAATGCGTGATGTCGAACAGCGAGCGGCCAATGTCCACGTCGATCAGCTTGAACACGCGCGTCGCGCTCGTGGTGAAGCGTTTCACGCGGATCTGCTTGTCGACGAACACCGTGGCGATCTCGGTGGAGGCGATGATGTTCTGCAAATCGTCGTTGGCCTTCGCCGTGTCTTCCACGCGCGCCTGCAGTTCCGCATTGACCGTGGTCAGCTCCTCGTTCACCGATTGCAGCTCCTCCTTGCTGCTTTCGAGTTCTTCGGTCGCGGAGCGCAGTTCCTCGTTGATCGCCTGCAATTCCTCGTTCGAGGCTTTCAGTTCCTCGACCGTCGTCTCGTGCTGCTCGATGGTCGTCGCAAGCTGTTCGCGCGTGTGCTGCAGTTCGCGCTCCAGCTGCATCAGCAGCGGATCCTGGCCGCGCTCTTCCGGCAAGCCTTCGTCCGCCATATGCTCCTGCACTTCGTCGAACAGCACGAGAAAAAAGTCTGCGTTCACGCCCGTGTCATGGAACGGTCGAACGGTCATGTTGACCCACACGGTACGCCCTTCCTGCAACAGCTTGACGCGCCGCGCCTCGACACTGCCGCCGGTCTGGTGCGCGCGAAACAGCGTCGTGCGCAGATCGAGCCGGAGCTCGGGCAGCACGAGCGCCATGATGTTCGAGGACAGCTCGCCGCCGCCGTGCCGCAGGAAGCGCCCGGCCGTTGTGGAGAGATGCACGATGTTCGAATCGCGATCCACGACCACGCTCGGCGGCGCGTATTCCTCCAGCACCCGCTGGTGCAGCGCGGCGAACGAGAAGCTGCGGCGCTCGGGCGTTTCCGGTCCGGTGCTCAGGTTCGATTGCGTTGCCACGACCGAGAGATCCTCGCGCGGCATGACGTTGCCGGGTCCGAGCGACGGGAACGCGACCGGCGGCTTCACCCGGTTGAGCACCGTGCGCGCGCGGTAGATGCGGCTTTTCTTGTCCACGATGGTGAAGAGGTCGTCCGCGGTATCGGCGGATTCGGCCGTGCCGAGAAACAGATAACCGCCCGCGCGCAACGCGAAGTGAAACAGTTCGAGCACCTGGCGCTGCACCGCGCGGTCCAGATAGATCAGGACATTGCGGCACGAGATCAGGTCGAGGTGCGAGAACGGCGGATCGCGCAGCAGGCTGTGCGCGGCGAACAGAATGCGTTCGCGCACCGACTTCACGATCTGATAGCGCCCGCCTTCCTGCTTGAAGTAGCGCCGCAGGAGATCGTTGGGCACGTCGCTCGCAATGGAGCCCAGGTACGAACCGGAGCGCGCCTGCGCGATGGCGGGTTCGTCGATGTCGGTTGCGAAGATCTGGTAGGTCGCTTCGAAGCCCGCGATCTCGCGCGCCTGCGCCAGCATGATGGCGAGCGAATAGGCTTCTTCGCCCGTCGAGCAGCCCGGCACCCAGACGCGGATCTGCGCTTCGCTTTTGTTGGCGTCCAGCAGATGCGGCATGACATCGCGCCGCAGCGCGTCGAAGGCATCGCGATCGCGGAAGAACTGCGTCACGCCGATCAGCATGTCCGCCAGCAGCGCGGTGGTCTCGTCCGGGTTGGCACGCAGATGCTCGCGATATTCGCTGATATCGCGCAGACCGTTCACCTGCATGCGCCGCTCGATGCGGCGCAGGATGGTGGCGCGCTTGTAGTGGCGGAAATCGTGGCCGGTGCGCACGCGCAGTTGCATGAGCACGTCGGAGAGCGCGCGCTCGGCGCCGCCGACTACCGGCGAAGTCTCCTTCTCGGCAAGCTCCACGCCCTCCACGGCGGGCAGATGAATCTTCTTCGCGTTGGTCCAGAGGTCGAGCAGCTTTTCCGGCATCTCGGCCGCGGGCAGGATGAAGTCGACCTGGCGCGTCGAGATGGCATGCTGCGGCATCTCGGCGAAATGCGCGTCTTCCGGCTTTTGCGCGACGGTCATGCCGCCGCTCTCCTTGATGCGCGAAAGCCCCGCGGCGCCGTCCGACCCCGCGCCCGACAGCACGATGCCTACCGAACGCGTGCCGTGCTCGGACGCCAGCGTGGCGAAAAAATGATCGATCGTCGTGGGCGGGGCGTCCTTTTCGGCGCGGTCCACCGAGCGCAGCGAAGTCCCGGTCATCTCCACATGCTGCCCGGGCGCATTGATATAGATGTGGTTCTTCTCGATTGTGGTCGGCCCGGTCACCTGCCTGACCGGCATGTTCGTTACGCGCTGCAGCACCTCGTCGGCGACACTCATGTGATCCGCCGGCAGATGCACGATGACGACAAACGCCATGTCCATTTCAGCGGGCGCGTTGTCGAAGAAATTGAGCAGCGCCTCGATGCCACCCGCGGATGCGCCCATGCCGACCACGGCAAACGGCAAGGGCTCGATATTCGCGGAAGCCGGCGCCTGGGAACGGCTGCTCGTCATGTGCTCAGGCCCTCCGCCCGAATCTGTACTGATGGGTCACCCATGCTTGTTCGTGTCGTGTCGTTGTGGTTCATGCGGTCCGCTGGGTGGACGTCGTGCGTCATCCGCTCGCGGACGACGGGCCGGCGAAGCGTCGCCGCCATCGCCCGGAACTGGATTGTAGTGTACGCAACATACCCTTTTCAGGCTGTTTGATTGCGCAGGCGCGAAATCGCCGGCTTCGCGAGGGAACGGCGCCTTCCGAACGCCTGGGACAGGCCAGGGAAAGCATCCTGTTATTTCGAGTCATTGGCAGCAAGTGGCTGAGGCACGGCGCTTTCTTGCTGCGGGACGTCCGGCGCCTGCCGATGAGCGTTGCGCAAGCGCATGATGGTCTGGCGCGACGTGTTGAGCGCGCGGGCGATCTCCGTCACCGTCCGACCTGCCTCCAGGGACTCAATCGCCTGTTGCTGCTGGGCCGGCGTGAGCGAACTGGGCCGTCCCTGCGCGACGCCGCGTTCCTTCGCCGCGTTCGCCGCTTCGCGCGCGCGGCTGCGGCGCGTCACGCGCTCCAGCTCCTCGGCGAGCCGGAGCGCGTCGATGAAGCGTTGGCCCTCGGCGGAACACAGATTCTCCTTGCCATACGCGAGACATACGGCGGCGATGCCGCGCCGTCCGAGCAGTTCGACGCTCGCGAGCACATCCGTTACGCTGTTGCCCAGACCGAGGAGTTGGGTCGTCACCAGCGTATCGCCTGTCTGGAGGCGACGCAGCGCCCGCTGGAACGCGGGACGTGAAGACGTCGGCGTCGTGCAACTGCAGCATTCCACGAAGACCGCGCTCATGTCGACGAAATAACCTGCCGCATCGATCTCGAACAGGTCGCGCTCGTGCGTCGGGATGCCTCTGCTCTCCTCGAAAACATAAACAACGAATGCCATGGGCTTAACCTTCTCCAGTCGGGTGATGGCGCGTAATCGAGCCGGAAGGCGCCAACCTATCCAGTATGGCAGTACGAAAAGCACGATCAACGTGCGTATTGCGCCCGATCCGTACGAGTTTTGAACGTGGCAATATGGTAAGACGCGCCGGCAGGAGGTCCGGACGTCAGGCTGCGGCGGGATGCCACAGGCGGCGGTCCACCTCGTCCCGTCCGGCAAGCAGCGCGAATGCGCTTGCCTCTTCTGCCGAGGTGAAATGACCGAGCACGCCGCTGGCGCGTTGTTGCCCGCGGTCATCACAGATGATCGTCATCGCTGCGTACAGGCCGCCGTCGAAGGCCGCCATGGGCGTGATGACAAAGCCACGGTATCCAATCCGAGTCTGGTTCATTTGGCCCTCCGCTCTCGTTGACCTGCTCTCTCTCGTCGCCCTTCTTGGTTGGCAGCGTGACTGCCGAAGGCTGAGCGCTGATTGTCGTGCATGGTGAAACGTTTGCGATCCGGGAAAACCAGCAGCGTCGAGCGTCCGGATCAGGTCCTATACGGCATGCCTTTCAGGCGTCACAGTTCGGGGCGGGCGAGATCCGCGTTGACGAGGGCATCGCCACGCGCGAGAGCGGCGGCGACCGCATCGGCCTTCGTTGCGAAGGGGCCGATGGTATCCGCGCCTTCGAACGGGAACAGCAGGCGGCCATCCGTCTTGCGGACGACCTTGAGCGTGCCGAAGAAGCCGGCCGCGGCGCTGCCCCGATAGGAGGCGTAGATCTGGAAGTCGTCCGCACTGGTCCCCGGCGTAGGCATCACGTTACCTGCCGGAAACAAGACCAGCTTGGGGCGTCTGCCGCTCGGTTGAGTCACTGGATCACCGTCGAAAGATGTCGATGATCTTATTGTGGTTCAAGCGAGCATCGCGCGCGGCGTACTTAATCCGTGCTTAAGAGGCGAGCGTGCGGCACACGCTTTGCCACGACGCGATGGTTTGCGCAGACGCCGGCGTTCGAAAACGCCAGGCGGATTGACAAGCGCGATGAGCCGTTGATAGTCATGCGCTTCAAGAGGGACGGACAAGACAAGCCAAAGCGGGCATGCGCGCCGCGCATGCCCGTAAGTCGGCGTCAGCGGGCTTCAGGCAACCTTGACCTTCGACTGCTCCTCGCGCGGATACGCCGTCTTGCGCCAGTCGCCCGACTCCGGGATCGGCAAGCCGAGGTTCTCGCGCAGCGTGCCGCCCGTGTAGTCCTTGCGGAACAGGCCGCGACGCTGCAGCTCCGGCACCACCATGCGCACGAAGTCCTCGTACGCGCCGGGCACGTGCGTCGGCGCGATCACGAAACCATCCACGGCGCCTTCGGTGAACCATTGTTCCATCTGGTCCGCAACCGTCTTCGGCGTGCCGCAAAACACCGGGAACTCGTCGATGCGCGCGCGCTTCGAAAAGTCCACGAAGTCCCGCACTGACGGATTCTTCTTGCCCGAAAGCGTCACCACACGATCGCGGAACCCGGTCCAGCCGGAGATCGCGGCCATTTCGGCATCGCTGAACGGGTCGTCGTAGCCGCGCTTCGAAAAGTCCGTGTTGAGCACTTCGCACAGCAGCGCGAGCGAGTCGATCGGCTTGGCGAGCGCGTCGATGTATTCGCGTTCCTTCTGCGCGATCTCGTCCGATTCCGCGACGATCGTGTAGCACGCTGTCGAGATCTTCACGTCGTCGGGGTTGCGGCCTGCATCGGCGAGCGCCTGCTTCATCTCCGCGTACTGCTTCTTCGCCACTTCGAGCTTCGGATAGACGACGAAGATCAGGTCGGCCCAGCGCGACGCGAACTGACGGCCACGGCCGCTCTGCCCCGCCTGGATCAGCACCGGATGACCCTGTTGCGAACGCGGCACCGTGAACGGACCACGCGACTTGAAGAACTTGCCCTGGTGATCGAGACGATGCACCTTCGACGGATCCGCAAAGCGGCCGCTTTCCTTGTCGAGGATCAGCGCATCGCTTTCCCACGTGTCCCAGTGGCCCATCACCGTTTCCACGAACTCGTCGGCGCGGTCATAGCGCAGGTCGTGCTCGAGGTGCGAGTCCTGCCCGAAGTTCGCCGCTTCCGAATCGTTCAGCGACGTCACCACGTTCCACGCGGCGCGGCCCTTGGTCATCAGGTCGAGCGTGCCGAACGTACGCGCGATGTGGAACGGCTCGTAGTAGGTCGTCGAATAGGTCGCGCCGAGGCCGAGCTTCGAGGTCGCCATGCCCATCGCGGTGAGGATCGAGACCAGGTCCATCTTCACGGCGCGCACGCCGTTTTCCACAGTCTGCGTGTGATCGTTGCCGTAGATGTCGGGCATCGCGAGGCGGTCGTCGAAGAAGGCCAGGTGGAACTTGCCTTCTTCCAGCGTGCGCGCGATGCGCTGGTAGTACTCGGGCGTCGTGAAGTCCTGCATCGCCGCGCTGTGGCGCCACGAACCGGGATAGGTCGAGCAGTTCTGCGCCTGCAGAAAGCCGATCAGGGTCATTTGCTTCTGGGTCATGTCAGGTTCCTCGTGAATCGTGAAAGGGGTTCAGGCGCGGGCCGAGACTTCGCTCATCTCCGCCACGCTGTCGTGGTGGCGAATCGGCTTGCGCGTCATGAAGAGGCTGACGAGCGCACCGGCCAGGGCGAGCGCCCCCGCGATGTAGAACGCGTTGTTGTAGCTGTGCGTGATGGCGACCACATAGCCCGTGGCGATCGGCGCGATCATCGCGAACGATGCGCCGCCGGTGATCAGCAGGCCCGTGCCGCGCCCCACTTCCGCCGACGACGGCAGCAGGTCGCCGATCAGCGCGATGTTCATCGCCAGCGCGGCCTGCGCGCCGGTCAGCGAGAGCGTGAAGACGGCGACCATGAGCCACACGTCATCGACGAACGGCGTGACTAGCACGACGGAGGTGAGCAGCATCGAGGCCGCCACCATGGTGCGGCGTCCGCCCTTGTTGATGGCATCGACGGGCAGCAGGCGGTCGCTCAGCTTGCCGATGCCGAGCGCGAGCAGCACCGAGAGCGCATACGGCAGCGCCGTGAAATAGCCGCTCTTGACGATGTCGAGATGACGCTCGGTCTGCAAGTAGCTCGGCAGCCAAGTGAGAAACAGGAACTGCGCGTAGGAGCCGAAGCCTTGCGTGATGAGCAGGCCCCAGACGCTCACGGACTTGAGCAGGTCGGGGATGGAGAGCGTCGGGCCGGTGGGCGTGTCGGGCATGCCGCCGTTGCGCTCGCGCAGGATGTGCGCGCGCTCTTCCTCGCTGAGGAAGGTGGCGAGCTCCGGCTTGCGGAACCACTTGAGCCAGCAGACGAGCCAGATCGCGCCCGAGCTGCCGACCAGGATGAAGCCCGTGCGCCAGCCGAACATCTGCACCGCGAAGGCGACCACCAATGCGCCGATGGCCGGGCCTGCATACGAGCCGCTGTTGAGCACGGCCGCCGCGATGCCGCGTTCGCGCGCCGGCATCCATTCGCGGATCACCTTGCCGCCCGCCGGATACGACGAGGCTTCGCCGGCGCCCATCACGAGACGCGTGACGAGGATCGACGCATAGCTCCACGCGAAGCCGGTCGCGACGGTGGCCACCGAGAACACCGCCATGCCGATGGCGTTGACGTACCGCGTGCCCCAGCGATCGAGTGCGAGGCCCCACAGGATCAGGCTCGCGAAGTATGTCCAGATGAACGAGGACAGGAGGAAGCCCATCTGGATCGGGCTGATGCCGAACTCATGCGCGATGGGCTGCGCAGCGACCGAAAGCGCCACACGGTCGATGTAGTTGATGCTCGTGAGCGAAAACAGAAAGATGTAGATAAAGATGCGGCGATTTTTCATATGTCTCCTCCGGAAATCCGTGCGCACACTGGCGTGCGCCGGACGGTCTCGTGCCTTTTGCGGATGGGTGATGCGCCTGACTCGTTGTGCTTACGCGATGCCCTCCGCCATGAGTGCCTCGACCCGCAGCCCATATACGCGATTCGCCGTGCCCGCGAGCAGCTTGCGGCGCGCCGCGTCCGGATAGCCGGCGCTCAGCAGCTTGAACGCGTTCCACATGGAGACGTAGTTGCAGCTGCCCTTGTCGACCGGGAAGTTGCTCTCGAACATCGCGCGGTCCGCGCCAAACAGCTCGATGCAGGTGCGCACATAGGGCGTCCAGCGTTCGACCAGCTCGACACAACTGGCGGGCTTCGCGGCATCGGCGAAAGACAAGCCGGTGCGCGGCATCGCCAGTCCGCCGATCTTCACGGCCACGTTATCGTTCGCCGCCACGCGTCCGAGCGAGCGGCTCCACTCCTCGCGCACCGCGGCGCGCTGATCGGCGTAAGGACCGATGCCCAGCGGACCGCCGCAATGATTCAGCACGATGGCAAGGCGCGGATGACGGCGCGCGAGTTCCGCGGCCTGGTCCAGTTGCGTGTGATAGACCCACAGGTCGAGCACGAGGCCCATCTCCGCGAGGATCGCGCAGTAGCGGTCGAGTTCGGGCGAGGCGATCAGGTGTTCATCGGCGCCGCCATGAGGCGCGGCGAAAGCCGGATCGGCATGCCATGCAGCGCGGACCCGCACGCCGCGCATGCGGCCCTGTCCGTCTTCGAGATGCGCTTCGAGCACGCCTTGCGGATTCGCGACGAAAGGATCGCCATACGCGACGATGCCCTTCACCAGCCCGGCATGACCATGCTGCAACTGCGCGGCGGCCTGCGCCTGCGCGACCGCGAAGCGCGTCTCGCCGGCCGGCTCGAAACCGGCGGGCGCGTCGTTGTCGAAATGCGCCTTGCACTCGACGAACACCGTGGCCAGCACGCGATGCCCTGCGTTCACATCCGCGACGAGTTCCGGCGCGTGATAGAACGCGCTCTCGACATCCCACAGATGATGATGCGGATCGATGATCGGCAGTTCCGGCTCCACGGCCGGCTCGGCGACCTGCGCGAGCCATTCGGGCCGCACGCGCGGGAAGTTGGCGTGTTCGTATTTCGCGTCGAACATGCGCGCTCCTCAGGCCGTAAGCGGCCAGAAGCCGCCGAATTGCCCGCTCAGATAGATGAGCGGCGCCATCGGCTGCTGCGACTCGATCTCCAGATGCTCGACCGCGCCGATCAGGATCGCGTGCGTGCCGAACTCCACGGTGTCGTGCACGCGGCAGGTGATCGACGCAATGCTGCCGTCGAGCGACGGCAGATTGTGGTCGTTCATGCGCCATGCGCCGTTGGCAAAGCGGGCGTCGCCGTCCGGCTTGCGCGAGAAGGCCACCGCGAGGTCCGCATGCTGCTGCGTCAGCAGGTTCACGCAGAAGGTGCCGCTGCGCAGGAGCGCATCGAACGCGGATGCATGCCGGTTCACCGAGACGACCAGCGCGGGCGGGTCCATCGTCAGCGAGGTGACGGCGGTGACGGTCATGCCGTGGCGCACGCCTTCATGCACCGTCGACACCAGCGCCACGCCGCCCGCGAGCCGGCGCATGGCCTGGCGAAAGCCGTCCTGCAAGGTGTCTTCGATGACAGGCGACGCGGCGGGCCGCGTCTGGAGATCGGCTTCGCTCATTGCGTGTTCTCCAGCTTGATGGGGATGTCGATATCGAGCATCGGCGCGTGCTGCTGCGAGCCGTACACGTCGGTGTCGCCGATATCGCCCGAGGAGATCAGGCGCGGCAGCGTCGCCTTGAACGCGCGCGCGGCGCGATACGGCGTGAACTGCACCTGCTCCGGCTTCACGCCATACAGGCGCGCGAAGAGTTGCGGCGTGAGCACGCCGGTGGCGGCGACGCGGTCGAAGATCTCGTCGGTTTCGAACACGATGTCGAGCGTGACCATGAACGGTCCTGCATTCTTGCTGCGGCACACGCTCGCAAAGTCCTTGATGGCTGGCATGTCAGGCTCCGATGGTTTCGTAACGGATCGGGAACAGCGACAGCGCGTTCTCCGGTTCGAGCAGATGGCACACGGAAAAGCGGTAGACCTGACCGAGATCGAGGTCGGACGGCGAGAACGGGATCGCCATGTTGCCTTCCTTGCAGAGCCGGCCCGGGAATTCCGAGTGCAGGATCGTGGTGCGCGCAATCGCCAGCACGGCCTTCGCGGTATCGCGGTCCTGCGCGACCACTTCCGCGACGATCGCCGTTTCGTGCGCATGGCGCTCGGCCTGCGGCAGCGGTTCGCGCTCGCCCATCACGCCGTTCTGGCCGTAGACGCGGAAGTTGAGCGTGTAGGTGTCGGACGGCGCGCCGAAAGCAGTCGCCTTCTCATCGACGATCTCGCGCGAGCGGGCCAGATAGCGGTCCATCTGCGCTTGCAGCACCGGGTCGCGCGTGGCGCACAGCGAGATGACGCGATGCCCGCGCGCCTCGACGCCTTCGAGCTTCACCGTGTACTTCGCGGGCTTCCAGCGCATGCCGGACACGCGCACCGCGCGCTCCGTGACGGCCTCGAACGAACATTCGGAGGTGTCGAGCATGCCGCCCGGCTCGTGGTGATGAATCGGGCTGCTGTTCTCATGCAGCGCGAAGTACGCTACCGAACGCGGCGTGCAGGCCTGCTCGGGGTGCATCGGTTCGAGTTCGACGTGATCTTCGCGGATGGTCGCAAGCAGACAGCCTTCGCGCTTCGGCAACGCCGGTTCGGCGCCGCATTCGAGCATCTTGCCCGCGTACCAGCCGAGCGCCGGCGAGAAGCCCGCGCGGATCGCCATCGCGGCCCACGGCGCCGGGTCGGTGCTGCGGCCCGAGAGGATCACCTGCGCGCCGGCGTCGAGGGCGGTGATGTACGGCTCCGGACCCATCGCGCCGACCACGCGCACGGCCTGTTCGACGAGTTCCGGCGTCAGTTCCGGCAGGCCGTAGAGCGGCCGGGTCTTGCCGGCGTTGACGTGTTCGAGCAGCACGTTCTTGGGCAATTCCGAATTGATCACCGCGAGCTTGAATGACAGACTTTCTTCCGCGGCGATTTCCTTGACGATATCGACCATCATCTGGAGATGCGGATCGCCGCCGGCGCCGCCGCAGGTGCTGACGATCACCGGAATGCCGCGCGGCACGGCGGCGGCCAGCATGATGCGCATGTCGCGCTTGGTCGCCATGCGCGACGTGAAGGACTCGCCCGAGGCGAGGTAGTACGGCCCCGGATCCGAACTGCCGCCGTCCGCGCCGATGAGATGCGGATTGCGCGCAAGCCCTGCTTCGAACGCGCTCTGCGCGAAGCCATAGCCGAGGATGGCCGTACTGCTGAGCAACCTGAGTTCTTCCATTGTGTGCGTGTCTCCGTTGTGCTTCTGGATGGAATCAAGCGTAATCAGATGGAACGGCGGCTGCTCGCATACCTGTTATGCATATCGGCTCGCTTCGGGCGACAATGCCCGGCAACCGAGGAGAACGAGGAGACCCGCACGTGGAGTTGAAGCAGCTGAAGTATTTCATGGTGGTGGCGCGCGAAGGCAGCGTCTCGCGCGCGGCCGCGATTCTGGGCATCAGCCAGTCGATGCTGACGCGCCATATCCAGATGCTCGAACAGGAACTGGGGCCGCCGCTGCTGTATCGGCACGGCCATGGCATGTCGCTCACGGAGGCCGGGCAGAAGTTTCTCGCGCGCGCGAACGACATCCTCGAACGCAGCGACGAGGCCGTGAACCACATGCAGGCCCTGCGTTCGGTGCCGGGCGGCACGGTCACGATGGGCATCCCGCCGATGCTCGGCGACTTCCTGCTGGTGCCGCTCGTCAAGCGCTTCCGCGCCGAATTTCCCGAGGTGCGCCTGCGCATGCGCGAGGGCTTGTCGGGCTACATGCTCGAATGGCTGCTGAGCGGCCAGCTGGATATCGGCGTGCTGTACAACATCGGGCCGCACAGCACGATCAGCATCGAGCCGCTGCTGTCCGACGACCTGCTGCTCGTCGGCCCGCCCGATGCGAGCATCCTCCAGCCCGCGATGGAGCCCATCCGCTTTGCCGACGCCGTGCAGCTGCCGTGGATACTGCCGGCGCGCCCGCATGGGTTGCGCACGCTCGTCGAGGATGCCGCGACCACGCGTTCGCTCACGCTGAACATTGCCTTCGAGATCGACGCGATGATGGCGATCTTCGAGCTCGTCGAGGCCGGCCTGGGCTTCTCGGTCGCGCCTTATGCGGCTGTGCGCGGCCGTATCGAGCGGGGCACGCTGAAGGCCCGGCCGATCATCGAGCCGACGTTGCCGGGCGTGCTCTCGGTGGCGTTCTCGCCGAAGAAGGAAGCCACGCTCGCCATGAAGGCGCTGTATCGCATCGTGCGCCAGGAGACCGATGCGCTGGTGCGCGCGGGCGTGTGGCGCTCGATCGCCTGAACGAGCTGGGGCATACTGTCGGCGCGCTTGCTGGTGCGCCGCCGATTCCCCGACACCCCGAGACCCGACCCGATGTCCGATGCCACGCCCGAACGACGACCCGCCACCGCGCATGACGTAGCCCGCGCGGCGGGCGTCTCGCAGTCGGCGGTGTCGCGTGCGTTCACGCCCGGCGCGAGCGTCTCGCCGGCCACGCGGGAACGCATCGTCGCGGCGGCGCGCGAACTGGGCTACCGGCCGAACCTGGTGGCGCGTTCGCTGATCACGGGGCGCGCGAACCTCATCGGCGTGACGGTGCCGGCCAATGCCAATCCGTTCTATCACGCCGCCCTCAACGCGCTCACGGCCGCCTTCGCGCGCGCGGGCTATGGCGTGCTGATGTTCACGAGCGACCCTTTGCTCGGCTCGGATCCCGTGCTCGATGAAGTGCTGCGCTATCGCGTGGATGCGCTGGTGCTGATCTCGACCAGCCTGTCCTCGCATTTCGCCGACGAGTGCATGAACATCGGGCTGCCGGTGGTGATGTTCAATCGCAAGACCGACAGCCAGGCCGCGTCCAGCGTGACGGGCCAGAACCGCGCGGGCGCGCGCACGCTCGCGGCGTTTCTGCACGCCGGCAAGCACAAGCGCTATGCGTATGTCACGGGGCTGGAGAGCTCGTCGACGAGCCGTGATCGCGAGGAAGGTTTCTTCGATTACTTGCGTGAGCAGGGCGTGAAGGCCATTGAACGGCGCGTGGGCCAGTACACGGCGGCGGGCGCGGAGGAAGCGGTGATCTCGCTGCTGTCCGCCACGAAGCCGCCCGACGCCATCTTCTGCGCCAACGACCACATGGCGCTGGCCGCGATCAGCGTGGCGCGCGCGCGCTTCGGGCTGAAGGTGGGCGACGAGGTGTCGATCGTCGGCTTCGATGATATCGACATGGCGCGCTGGCCCGTGTTCGACCTCACGACCTACAGCCAGCCGCTCGACGACATGGTGCAGCGCGCCGTCGCCGCGGTGCTTGCGCAACTGAACGGCACGCTCGATGCCGCGCTTCACGACGAAGCTCCTGGCGGGCTGATCGTGCGCGGCTCGGCGCGCAGGCCGCGCCGGGGTGTCGTGACGAACGATGACGGCACGCAAACCTGGGCCATGCCCGGGTAAACCTTAGCTTCGCTTTTCCCCACTGGAACTTGCCGATCACGCCAAAAGCGACTAATCTTCGCTCGTGTTGCATACGTATGCAATGAGGTTGCGCTCCCCACATCAACGAACAGAGACCAGGAGATGTCATGGCCAAGTGGCTGAAGCAAGGTGCGACTGCGGAAGTGATCAAGTCGGCGGCGAAGGAAGTGCGTGAGACGGTGGAGGCGACGCTCGCCGATATCGAGGAACGGGGCGATGCGGCCATTCGTGATCTGTCGATCCGTTTCGACAAGCTGGATCGCGAGGACTATCGTCTGACGCAGAAGGAGATTGACGACTGTCTCGCGCAGCTGTCGGCGCGCGACATCAAGGACATCGAGTTTGCGCAGACGCAGGTGCGCAACTTCGCGCGTCATCAGCGCGACTCGATCAAGGACATTGAAGTCGAGACGATGCCGGGCGTGATCCTTGGGCATCGCAACATTCCGGTGAATGCGGCGGGCTGTTACGTGCCGGGCGGAAAGTATCCGCTGCTGGCATCGGCGCACATGTCGGTGATTACGGCGCAGGTGGCCGGCGTGCCGCGCATCATCACGTGCGCGCCGCCGTTCCATGGCAAGCCGGCGCCGGCGATCGTCGCGGCGCAGCACATGGCCGGCGCGCACGAAATTTATTGTCTGGGCGGCATCCAGGCGGTGGGCGCGATGGCGATCGGCACGGCGAGCATTGCGCCGGTGGACATGCTGGTGGGCCCGGGCAATGCGTTCGTCGCGGAAGCGAAGCGCCAGTTGTTCGGCCGCGTGGGCATCGACTTGTTCGCGGGTCCGACCGAGACGCTCGTGATCGCCGATGAAAGCGTGGATGGCGAAATGTGCGCGACCGATCTGCTCGGCCAGGCCGAACATGGACCGGATTCGCCTGCCATCTTGCTGACGACGTCCGAGAAGCTTGCGAAGGAGACGATGGCGGAAGTGGAGCGCCTGCTGGGCATCCTGCCGACGGCGGATATCGCGCGCAAGTCGTGGGCGCAGTTTGGTGAAGTGATCGTGGCGGAGTCGGATGAAGAGATGGTGAAGATCGCCAATGATCTCGCGTTCGAGCACGTTCAGGTGATGACGCGCGATGTCGATTACTTCCTCGAGAACATGACGAACTTCGGCGCGCTGTTCCTGGGTCCGCGCACGAATGTGTCGTATGGCGACAAGGTGATCGGCACGAATCACACGTTGCCGACGAAGAAGGCGGCGCGTTATACGGGCGGCCTGTGGGTGGGCAAGTTCATCAAGACCTGCACGTATCAGAAGGTGTTGACGGACGAGGCATCGGCGCTGGTTGGCGAGTATTGCTCGCGACTGTGCGCGCTCGAGGGCTTCGCGGGTCATGGCGAGCAGGCGAACCTGCGTGTGCGTCGTTATGGCAAGCGTGATGTGCCTTACGCGAGCGCGGTGGCAGAGAGCCCGGCGACGGCGCTCTGATGCGATGCACCGCACGCCGCGCTTCGTGTGGGGCGTGGCGTGCGGTGCGGGTTTCATGTGCTGGCTTTTACGCGTGAGCGCTCAGACCGCCATGCAGAGGTACTTGATGACGACGTAGTCATCGATGCCGTAATGCGAGCCTTCGCGTCCGAGGCCGGATTGCTTGACGCCGCCGAACGGTGCGACTTCGTTCGAAATCAAACCGGTGTTGATGCCCACCATGCCATATTCGAGCGCTTCGGCGACGCGCCATACGCGGCCGATGTCGCGGCTGTAGAAGTAGGCGGCCAGGCCAAATTCGGTGTCGTTGGCCATGCGCACGACTTCTTCGTCGGAGCTGAACTTGAACACCGGCGCGAGCGGCCCGAAAGTTTCTTCCTTCGACACCTTCATGTCCGGCGTGACGTTCGTGAGCACGGTCGGCTCGAAGAAGCCGTGGCCGAGTGCGTGGCGCTTGCCGCCGGATACCAGTGAAGCGCCTTTCGAGAGCGCATCCTCGATGTGCGATTCGACTTTCTTCACGGCTGCTTCGTTGATCAGCGGTCCGAGCGCGACGCCGCTTTCAGTGCCGTTGCCGACTTTCATCTTGCCGACTGCCGCAGCGAGTTTCTGCGCGAACGCGTCGTAGACTTTTTCGTGGACGTAGAAGCGGTTCGTACAGACGCAGGTCTGGCCGCTGTTGCGATACTTCGAGGCGACGGCGCCTTCTACTGCTGCATCGATATCGGCGTCTTCGAAGACGATGAAAGGCGCGTTGCCGCCGAGTTCCAGTGTGACCTTCTTGACCGTCGGCGCGCTTTGCGCCATCAGCAGACGGCCTACGGCGGTGGAGCCGGTGAACGAAAGTTTGCGCACGATCGGATTGCCGGTCATTTCCTCGCCGATGGCTTTCGGGTCGCCGGTGAGGATGCTCAGCACGCCCTTCGGAATGCCGGCGCGTTCGGCGAGCACGGCCATCGCGAAGGCCGAGAACGGGGTGGCTTCTGCTGGCTTTACCACGATCGGGCAGCCGGCTGCGAGCGCCGGGCCGACCTTGCGGGTGATCATTGCTGCCGGGAAATTCCACGGCGTGATCGCCGCGCACACGCCGATGGGTTCCTTCGTCACGACAATGCGTTTGTCCGCTGCCGGAGTGGCGAGGGTATCGCCGGCAACGCGCTTGCCTTCCTCCGCGAACCATTCGATGAAGGATGCTGCGTAGGTGATTTCGCCTTTGGCCTCAGCGAGAGGTTTGCCTTGTTCAGTGGTGAGGATCAGCGCCAGGTCATCGGCGTTTTCTGTCATCAAGTCGAACCACTTGCGCATCAAGGTTGCGCGTTCCTTCGCGGTCTTCTTGCGCCATGCCGGCCAGGCAGCGTTTGCTGCTTCGATCGCACGGCGGGTTTCGGTGGTGCCCATCTTGGGCACGGAGCCAAGGGATTCGCCCGTCGCGGGGTTTTTTACTTCGAACGTTTCGCCGTTGTCGGCTTGTTGCCACTCACCATTGATGTAGGCTGCGTTGCGCAGCAGGGTCGGGTCTTTTAGTTGATCTTCCAAGTTCATTGTTTTCTCCGGGTTTTCTTTGGTTCGCCAGCGCTTCTGTAGACTTCCTGTATTCGCGTCGGTTTATTAGCACTGCCCCTCCCCGGGGCGGGGGTAACTTTCTTTGCTGCTGCAAAGAAAGTCACCAAAGAAAGCAGCTTTTTTCTCGCCCAGCGTCACCTAGCGGCACGACACAGAACCATGTTTCTGGCCCGGCAGTAGAGAGTGCCCTCATAGGCCACACCGGGCGTGGATCGCGGACCCACTGTGAAATCGCACCACAGAACAAACTGGTGCAGCCCTTGCATGCTCCGGCGCTGCGCTTCGCGCCGCCGTCCGGTCAATCGGGGCGTGGCTGCCCGTGCTTCCTTGCTAGTGGATCCATCTCATAGCTCTTGCCTCCCACCGGTTTCCCTTGCATACCCTCCGGCAGCGCGTAGCGCTGGGCCGGCGCTTTTAGGTGCTGCACCAGTTTGCTTGGGGGCGCGGTTGCACAGTGGGTCCGCGATCCACGCCCGGTGTGGCCTATGAGGGCACTCGCTAGTGCCGGGCCAGTGAGGCAGTTCTGTGTCGTGCCGTTACGTGACGCTGGGCGGTAAGAAAGCTGCTTTCTTTGGTGACTTTCTTTGCAGCAGCAAAGAAAGTTACCCCCGCCCCGGGAAGGGGCAGTGCTAATAGACCGACGCGAATGCGGGAAGTCCATAGAAGCGCTGGCGAACACAAGCAACCCACGCGAAGGACCAGAGCGAAGACCCCCGCCCCGGGGAGGGGCAGTACTAATAGACCGACGCGAAAGCGGGAAGTCCATAGAAGCGCAAGCGAGCAAACAGAACTCTCTACCGTGTCGCGGCGCCCCGCGCAAACCTCGGAGCATCATCCTGAATAGATTCCTCGAGAGAAGAAAGCTCAACCCCCGCCGCTTCCCTGAGCGGAACGATGGAAACAACCGAAATAACCGCGAGGAAAATAATGTAGCCAACAAGAGGCCAATACCCCCCTGCCCAGGCGATCAACATCGCCGCAATCACCGGAGTGGGCCCACTCCACGACACCGTGGCAAGCTGATAAGCCAACGACACCCCGCTATACCTTACCCCCGACGAATATTGCTCGGCAAAAAGGCTAGGCTGTGCCGCCTGAACAGACCCTTCTCCAACCGCCATCGCAAGACTCATAGCAAGCACGATCAGCGGATAGCTTCCGGTATTGAGCAACATGAAGTACGGGTAAATGAACAGCCCAAGAAAAATCATCCCACCCATAAAAACCCGCTTACGCCCGATGCGGTCCGACAGCGCCCCAAACGTAGGATGGGCCACCAACGTACACGCCGCCGCAATCATCAACGCCCGCAACGCGTCACTCCGCGGCAAATGCAGGTTCTGCGTGAGATAAACCAGCGAATACACCGCCACCACATAAAAGCCCGCACACTGCACCGCCTGCGAGGCCACGAGCAAGAACGTCGTACGCTTATGACGCTTCAGCAGCGTCGCAATCGGCACACTCGGCGTGTCATGCGTGCGGCGCATGCGCTCGATGCTCGGCGATTCCGCCAGTCGCCGCCGAATCACAATCCCCACCACCACCAGAATCCCCGACAACAGGAACGGCACCCGCCAGCCCCACGCAGCAAACTGCTCCGGCGTCGTCAACGCAGTCGTCGCCGCCATCGCGCCCGTCGAAAGAATCAATGCGCCCGGAATGCCCATCTGCGGCCAGCTGCCATAAAAGCCGCGCTTCCCGGCAGGCGCATGCTCGATCACCATCAAGGTCGCGCCACCCCACTCGCCACCCACCGCGAAACCCTGCACGAAACGCAATACGGTCAGCAAAATCGGCGCAGCAATGCCCGCGCTCGCATACGTCGGCAACAAGCCAATCAGGAACGTCACGCCGCCCATCATCGTGAGACTAAGGACCAGCATCGCCTTGCGGCCAATCCGGTCGCCAAAATGCCCGAACACCGCTCCTCCCACCGGCCGCGCAATGAAGCCCACCGCAAAGCTCGCAAGCGATGCAATCGTGCCCGCCACCGGATCGAACGTCGGAAAGAACAGCTTGCTGAAAACGAGCGCCGCCGCGGACGCGAAGATGAAGAAGTCGTACCACTCGAGGGTCGTGCCGATGGTGCTCGCAAGCGCCACACGCCGGATGTCGGCGATTTCTGCCATGTCTGTCTCCAAGGGGTGCGCCCGGTCAGGCCGGGCGCTTTGTTCTTGCTTGATCGATGGTGTGAAGCCTTAGCCCGCCTTGCGCCCCGCCTCGCCATTCACGCCCGCGAAAGCCTGCTTGCGCCAATCGCCCGCATCCGGCTTCGACAGGCCAAGGTTCTCGCGCAACGTCGTGCCGTCGTAGTCCTTGCGGAACACGCCGCGACGCTGCAACTCCGGCACCACCTGACGCACGAAATCCTCATAGCCGCCAGGAACGTGCGTCGGCGAAATCACGAAGCCATCGCATCCGCCTTCGACAAACCATTGCTCCATCTGGTCAGCCACCGTCTTCGCCGTACCCGCGAACACCGGGAACTCATTCAGGCGCGCACGATTCGAGAACTCGACGAAGTCACGCACCGACGGATTCTGCTTGCCCGACAACATCACCACGCGATCGCGGAAACCCGTCCAGCCCGAAATGGCCTTCATCTCGGCATCGGTGAACGGCGCGTCGTAGTCGCGCTTCGAGAAGTCCGTGTTGAGCACTTCGCACAGCAGCGTCAGCGAGTCGATCGGCTTCGCCAGCGAATCGATGTATTCACGCTCCTGCTGCGCAATCTCTTCCGATTCGGAGACCACCGTGTAACACGCCGTCGATACCTTGACCTTCTCCGGATCACGCCCCGCCGCCGACACCGCCTGCTTCAGCTCGGCATACTGCTTCTTGCCCGCTGCAAGGTTCGGGTACACGACGAAGATCAGCTCGCCCCAACGCGACGCAAACGCACGGCCACGGCCGCTCTGCCCCGCCTGGATCAACACCGGATGACCCTGCTGCGAACGCGGCACCGTGAGCGGTCCGCGCGACTTGAAGTACTCGCCCTTGTGATCCAGTCGATGCACCTTGGCCGGATCGGCAAAACGGCCGCTCTCCTTGTCGAGAATCAGCGCATCGCTTTCCCACGAATCCCAATGACCCATCACGGTCTCGAGGAATTCGTCGGCGCGATCGTAGCGCAAGTCATGCTCGAGATGCATGTCGCGACCGAAGTTTGCCGCCTCCGAATCGTTCAGTGACGTCACCACGTTCCACGCAACACGGCCCTTCGTCATCAGGTCCAGCGTCGCGAAGTGGCGCGCGATGTGGTACGGCTCGTAGTAGGTCGTCGAATACGTGGCGCCAAGGCCCAGGTGCGTCGTGGCCATCGCCATCGCGGTCACGATCGGCGACGGGTCCATCTTCACGGCGCGTACACCGTGCTCCACCGTCTGCGCGTGATCGTTGCCGTAGATGTCCGGCATCGCCAGACGATCGTCGAAGAAGGCCAGATGGAACTTGCCCTCCTCCAGCGTGCGCGCAATGCGCTGGTAATACTCCGGCGACATGAAGTCCTGCATCGCGCCGCTATGACGCCAGGAGCCGGGATAGGTCGAGCAGTTCTGAGCCTGCAGGAAACCGATGAGCGTCATCTGACGCGAAGTGTTGTTTGCCATGTTGAGCATGCCTCCTTGTTCTTGTCGGCGTTATCAGACGCCGGGAATTTCAATCGTCAGCAACGGTGCGTGCTGCTGCGCGCCGAATGTGTCGCGCTCGCCCACGCTGCCCTGCGCCCACGAACGCTTCAGCGTCAGCTTGAAAGCTCGCGCCGGGTCGAAGAACATCAGGGTCACGATGTCTTCCTTCGTCACGTTGTACAGCTTGCAGATCAGCGCCTCGGTCAGCACCCCGCTGGCCTTCACGCGTTCGTACAACTCCACTTCGTCGAAGATCACGTCGAACGTGATCTCGAATGGACCCGAGTTCTTGCTGCGCACCACCTTCGCCAGTTCGCGCAGCGTCTTGTTTTGTGTCTGCGTCGTGCTCATGCGCCTACCTCCACGATCTCAACCGGAAACAGCGACTCCGCCGAGTCGATCTTCATCACGTGATACACCGTGAACTTGCACACCGGACCAATCGGGTTCTCCGGCGGGTTCAACGGAATCGCGAAGTTGCCAGCGGTCGCCACCTGACCCGGATACGGCGTGTGCAGCACATCGATACGCACGCTGCTGCAAATTGCATTCGCCAGTTCCTGGTTTGCTGCGGTGACTTCACCCAGCAAGCCGATCTCGTGCGGCACCGCTTGTATCTGCGGCTCGAAGCTGCCCATCACGCCGTTCTTGCCGTACACGTGGAAATTCAGCGTCGCTTCGCCCGAGCACAGCTCAGGATAGGTCTCGTGCGCCTGCTGCTTGATGCCTTCGAGGAACGTGTCGATCTGCTCGACTAGGATCGGATCGCGAATCCCGCCGATGAAGATCGTGCGCATGCCCACTACACCCGCGCCTTCGAGCTTCACCGTGTAGTCGTCGGCCGGAATGAAGCGGCTGCCGCGCACCCGCACCGCCCGCTCCGTGAGCTGTTCGTAGGTCGCCTCGCGCAGATCCAGCACCCCGCCCGGTCCCGTCAGCAGGTCCGGACGCGTCTTCTCGTACAGCGTGTGCGCCGCCACCGAAGCCGGCGTGCAGCGCTCGCGCGGGTTCATCGGTTCGAGGTCGAAGCTGTCGCGACGGATCGTCGCCAGGATGACCTTGCCCTTTGGCTCTGCGCAGTTCGCTCCGCACTCGACGATCTTGCCCATGTGCCAGTAAATGCCCGGCTCGATTCCGTGCAGCATGCACAGTCCCGCGAACGGCGCCGGATCGTAGGCACGGCCCGCCACGATGATGTCCAGATCGGGATGCTCGCGCAGTGCTTTTGCGAAGGGCTCCGCACCCATCTGCGCGACGATATGCGACGACGCGCCCACATCCGACACCTGCAACTCCGGCGCCGATGCGCACGGCGTGATGCGGCCTTCACCCATGGCATCGCGCACATACGAGGGATCCACGTCCGAATAGATCTTGGCGATCTTGAAGCGATAACCGTCACGCTTCGCGATCTCTTCGATCACGTCGACCATGAAGTCCACGTGCGCGCGAATGCCGGGGCCGCCGGCCGAACTGATATAGATCGGCACCTTGCGCGTCGCGCAGGCTTCGAGCATCAGCGAGAGATCGCGCAGATAGGCTTCGCGCGTCACCAGCGTCTTCGGCAAGCCGAGCAGATAAGGACCGGGGTCGGTAGAACCGCCATCGACGATCATCGCGTCGGGCCTTTGATCGATGCCGCGCCAGAAGTCGGCCGCCGGGATGCCGTAGCCCAGGATGCCGTTCGGCGTCAGGATCTTGATTTCGTCCTTCATGAAGTCTCCTTGCGATTCTTCGGAGCGCCGCATGCTTCGGCATGACGCAAGAGGCGCAGTCGTATGAACCGATTATGTCGACGCCCACGCCACGACACTATTTGCTTTATGAGATAGACTCATAGACATTCCTGATAAAACCCGGAGACCTTGGGCCATGACGTCCGACAAGCCGGACGAAGCCGCGCATGCCGCGGCGCCGGTCACGCTGCGTTTCGACCTCGTCGAACTGGAGACTTTTCTTGCGGTGGTGGAACTGGGCAGCTTCAGCGCCGCCGCCAGGCGTCTGCATATCTCCCAGCCTTCCGTGACGGCCCGCGTGCAGCGGCTCGAATCGACCTTGAAGACCCGGCTGCTCGTGCGCACCACGCGTCACGTGGAGCCGACCGCCGCCGGCAAGCGCTTGCGCGAGCACGCCGAAGCCGCGCTGCGCGACCTGCGCAAGCTGCTGACCGAATTTCAGGCCGATGCCGAAGCCGCGCGGCTGCGCGTAGTCGTCGCCGCCACGCCGATGATCTCGGCCGTCATGCTGCCCTCGCTGATCCATTCCTTCTGCCAGCGCTATCCGGACGTGCAGATCCAGTTGCGCGACCTGCAATATGAAGACGTGGTCGCGAGGATCGAGAGCAGCGAGGCGGATCTCGCGGTCGTCGCGTTCGATAACGACTCGAGCAAGCTGAGTTTCGAAGCGCTCACGGAAGAAGACATGCTGGTCGTGGTGCCGACCTCGCATGCGCTCGCGCCCGCCGGCGAAGTGACGCTGGAGCAGCTCGCGCAAGTGCCGCTGATGCTGCTGGACCGCTATTCGATCCTGCGCGAGCGGCTCGCCGACGAGTTCGCGAAACGCGGTCTCGCGCTGCGGCCGATGCACCACGCCGCCAACCTGAGCACGCTGCTCGGCATGGTGGACGCGGGTCTGGGAGCCACCTTCCTGCCGCGCTCGATGGCGCAGCGCTACGCGCGCGACACCCGCGCCACGCTCCAGGTCACCGACGTCAAGCTGATGCGCAGCTTCGGCATTCTGCATTCGCGCGATGCGGACCTGAGCGCCGCCGCGCTGAGCTTCGTGCGGCATTTGCAGGCGAACTTCGGCGCGACGCTGAGCAGCGACGCGGCGCAGGCCTGAGACCATGATGCGAGCGCTTGCCACCTATCAAAGCGCTCATCTATCCGCTCATCTATCCGTTTTCTCGATCAATCCATCGCGACTTCGAAATTGTTCTGCGGGACGCGCGACTCTAGACTGGGATCATGAAGTGCAGATGCCATGCGCTCATCTCATTCCGGAGACTTTCATGACGCTCAAGAACAATCAGACCTTCCGCGACGCACTGTCGGCTTTCCCGAGCGGCGTCACCATCGTGTCGACGACCGACGAAGCAGGCCGCCACTGGGGCTTCACCGCCAGCTCGTTCTCGTCCGTATCGATGGACCCGCCGCTCGTGCTGGTGTGCATCGCCAACAAGGCGGATTCGCACGCGGCCTTCGTCACCGCGCAGCGCTACGCGATCAACATCCTCTCGCAGGATCAAAAGGATGTCGCGATGCACTTCGCGCGCAAGGGCGTCGACAAGTTCGCCCCGCACGGCTTCCGCTACGGCACCGAAGACAATCCGCATCCGCCCGTGCTGCCGGGCTCGATGGCCTCGCTCGTGTGCGTCGCGCGCGACGTGCACGAAGCCGGCGATCATACGGTGCTGATCGGCGAGATCCAGGAAGTCGAGCTGTGCGAAGCCACGCCGCTCGTCTACTACAACCGGGGTTTTCGCAGCCTCGAACTCGAAACCGAAGATTCACTTTCCTGAGCGCATCGCATGAACGCATTCAGTTTCACCACGGTTCCCTCGCTCATCGTCGAATACGGCAGCGCCCGGCGGCTCGGCGCGCTGCTGCGCGAGCGCTATCGCAACGAAAGCCGCGTCGTGCTCGTGACCGACCGCTTCCTCAATCAAAGCGGCCTGATCGCCCCCGCACTCGACGACCTCGCGACCCAGGGCTGGGACGTCACCGTCATCGATGACGTCGTCGCCGATCCGCCCGATCACGTCGTGCTCGACGCCGCCGCGCGCGCGAAGGCCAGCGGCGCGCAGATCGTGCTGGGGCTCGGCGGCGGTTCGTCGATGGACGTCGCCAAGCTGATCGCCGTGCTGTGCGCAAGCGAGCAGCCGCTCGACAAGATGTATGGCGTCGGTAACGTGGAAGGCCCGCGTCTGCCGCTCGTGCTGATTCCGACCACGGCGGGCACCGGCTCCGAAGTCACGGCCATCTCCATCGTCACGACCGGCGCGACCACCAAGAGCGGCGTCGTTTCGCCGATTCTGTATCCGGACATCGCGCTGCTCGACGCCGAACTCACGCTCGGCCTGCCGCCGCAGGCGACCGCGGCGACCGGCATCGATGCGATGGTGCACGCGATCGAGGCCTATACTTCGGCGCGCCTGAAGAACCCGCTGTCCGACATGCTCGCCAAGGAAGCGCTGCGCCTGCTGTATGCGAACCTGCTGCCGGCCTGCCGCGACGGCAAGGACCGCGCCGCTCGCGAAGCCATGCTGCTCGGCGCGACGCTCGCCGGCCAGGCGTTCTCGAATGCGCCCGTCGCCGCGGTGCATGCGCTCGCCTATCCGCTCGGCGGACACTTCCACGTGCCGCATGGACTGTCGAATGCGCTCGTGCTGATGCACGTGCTGCGCTACAACGCGTCCGCCGCTGCCGCGCTCTATGCGAAACTCGCGGACGTGCTCGGCTGCGCGGCCCCCGGCGACAGCGCCGAAGCGAAGACCGAAGCCTTCGTCCAGGCGATGCAGACGCTCGTCAACGAGACCGGCATTCCGCGCACGCTGCGCGAAGTGGGCGTGGAGGAATCGCATCTGCCGATGCTC
This sequence comes from Caballeronia sp. LZ034LL, assembly GCF_031451215.1. Classification (NCBI taxonomy): domain Bacteria; kingdom Pseudomonadati; phylum Pseudomonadota; class Betaproteobacteria; order Burkholderiales; family Burkholderiaceae; genus Caballeronia; species Caballeronia sp. LZ034LL. The sequence continues at coordinate 114,622 of NZ_JARUXR010000002.1, read as the reverse complement.
GCCTCCGACGCGATGAAACAGCAGCGCCTGCTCATCAACAATCCGCGCGAGATGACGGAAGCCGCCGCGTTGGACATCTACAAGGCTGCGCTATGAACGCGCTGTCGCAACCGGTCAAACCCTTGCGCATTGCGTTCGTGCAGTCGTGCTGGCATCGCGAGATCGTCGATCAGTGCCGGTTTGCGTTTCTTGCGCGCGTCGCGGAACTGGGTTTCGATGCGGGCGCTGTCGAGTGCTTCGAAGTTCCCGGAGCGTTCGAACTGCCGCTGCACGCGAAGCTGCTCGCCACGCGCGGCGGTTTCGATGCGGTGGTGGCAGCGGGACTGGTCGTCGATGGCGGGATCTATCGTCATGAGTTCGTTGCGCAGGCGGTCATCAACGGGTTGATGCAGGTCCAGCTCGACACGCTCACGCCGGTGTTCTCGGCGGTGCTGACGCCGCACCACTTTCATGCAGGCGACGAGCATCTGCGCTTCTTCCACGATCACATGAACGTGAAGGGCCGTGAAGTGGCGAATGCTTGTATCGAAACTTTGGAGCGTGTGGCGCTTCTCGTCTGATCACTCGCTTCAGTAATGACGAAGGCATCCGGTTTTTTTAATCGGATGCCTTTTTTATTTTCATTCTAGATTAATGATGCCTATAGGCATTAATTGATTCAGATACCTGTTCTTGACTGCGTGCGCACTCTGAATAATTAGGAAAAGTCGCGTTATATCGCATGCACTCGCGGGGATACATTGACAGTCGGTCGAATACGCAATCCGCGTGTTCCGTTTCAAATCGATTGTCGAGGTCTCATCGTGTCGAATGCCGGGTTACTGAATAACGGGATGCTTGGTCCAGCCGCTGGCGCACGACGCCGACAGTAATAACCTGGGCACCGGAACGCAAGCGACATGACGATGCTGGCAGTGAACCACCTGACGCCGGTGGTCGGCATCGACGTGCATTGGGTCAATCTCCCGCCGTCGCCCGCGCCGGTTCCGCTGCCGCACCCGCATGTGGGCGTCGTGCTGGACCTGCGCGAGTACGCGAATGCTGCGCTGGCGGTGATGGGCAGCATCGTGTTCAGCTTCGTCGAGGAGCAGATCGCCGATGTGATGCAAAGCGATCTGGTCCAGTCGGGCCTGGGCGCCGTCGATGCCGTCATGAACAATGACGCCGTCAAAGGCGGCATGGACGCGCTGAAAGCGGCGAACGCGCTGCAGCGCAAGGTGAGCGATGCCTTGGGCGGCCACGTCGGGTTGGGCGGCGGGGGCGCGCCGGTCACGATCAACGGCTTGCTGCGCGCGACGGCGGGCACGCACACTTTCCACGCGCCCGGCCTGCACTTTCCGTTGGGCGCGGGCTTTGCCGCATCGGATGCGCGGGGACCGTCGCAGGATGCGGAGTCGTTCATGGGCAGCCGCACCGTGCTGGCCAATGGCGACCCGATGTCGTTCGAGGCGCTGCCGGCGTTGAGTTGCTGGTGCGCCGGCATGCTGCCGATGTCGCACAACAGCGCGCATACGGAACGCAAGTACATGTCCTTGCCCACGGCGACGATGCTGCCCATCCCGGCTGATCGTCCCGTGCTGGTGGGCGGCCCGCCCGTGATGAACATGATGGCGATGGCGGCCGGACTGTTCAGGGCGTTTCGCGGCTCGGCGCTGGCCAAAAGGCTGTTCAAGAACTTCCCGTCGGGCTTCATCAAGTGCGTGATCTTCGACGCGGAGCCGGTCAACTCGATCACCGGTGAAGTGGTGGTGCAGCAGCACGATTTCACCATCGACGGGCGCTTGCCGCTGGTGTGGGATCGCTACTACGCGAGTCACGACGCCTTCCCGGGAAGCCTGGGCCGCGGCTGGCGCAGTCCGGCCGACATTCGCGTGGACTTGCTGCGCGATGAAGGTCACGAGAAGGCGCAATACAGCGCGGCGGTCACGTTCGCCGATCACGCCACCGCGTTCGATCAGATGCCGCACAAAACCGGATGGCCCGCTCGGACGCATGACCGCCAGCATGGTCACGCGCTTTATATCGAACACGACGAACTGCGCATTCGTACGCGGGCGGGTCTCGAATACGCGTTCTTGCTGCCGGACGATTGGCGCGCGCGCGTGCCGGTCGTGGACCGGGGGCAGACGCTGGGTCTGCCGTTATCCCGGATGGCCGACCTGAATGGCAACGCCTGGCATATCGAGCGGCGCACCGATGCGCTTCACCACGGCGTGTCGATGCGCTTCATCGAATACGCGGGAGGCCGTCCCACGGGGCGCGAGCTGCGTGCTGCCTCGGGCATCGTCGCGGGCTGTCTCGGGGCGTTCGCGCTGCACGATGCACAAGGCGGCGTGCATCCGCTGGTCACGTATCGGCAAGACGCGCTGGGTAATTTGGGCGCCGTGCTCGATGCGCACGACGCGCCCTACTGTTTCGAGTATGCGCAGCACCAGATGGTGAGGCATACCGATCGCAACGGCCTGTCGTTCTACTACAGCCATGCGATGCACGAGGACGGCCAATGGCGCGTGAGCCACGCATGGGGCGACGGCGGCCTGTACGACTACCACTTCGAGTACGACCTGGCGCATCTGGAGACGCGCTTCACGGATTCGCTGGGCCATCTCACGGTGCTGCAATACAACGAGCAGCGATGGCCGGTGGCGCGCATCGATGGTGCGGGCGGCGTGCGCAGCTATCAATACGATGGCGAGGGCCGCACGATCGCGGAAATCAACCCCGCAGGCAACGCGACGGAATGGGAGTACGACGGGTACGGCAACCTGCTCGCGCACCGGCTGCCGGATCGCACGGTGGTGCAGACCGCGTATGACGAACAGCATCGGCCGGTCGCGATCACCGATCCCGAAGGAGGCGTCTGGCGCCAGGTCTGGGATACGCGCGGCAATCTGATCGAACAGGTGACACCGTCGGGGTGTTCGAGCGCGTTCGCTTATGACGCGCTTGGGCAGCTGACGCAAGTGGCGGATGCGGCGCGGCGTTGCACGACGCTGAACTACGACGCGTATGGCTATCTGGCCAGTCTGACCGATGCACTGGGACGCGTCACGCACTTCGCTCACAATGCGCGCGGAAATCTGCTCCACCGTGAAGCGCCGGGCGAAGGAACAACCCGCTATGCATGGGACAAGAAGGACCGTCTGATTCTCTGCGATCTTCCCAGTGGGGCATGGGTGCGTTGCGAGTATGACGGCGAGGACAACCTCATCCGCTACGAAGACGAAGCGCGGCAGGAAACGCGCTTCACGTATTACGGACAGGGGCAGCTTCAGACGCGCACCGATCCGGACGGCAGCGTCACCCGCTATCACTACGATACGGAAGAACAGCTGATTGGCGTGAGCAATCCGCTTGGACAGACCTGGCATTTGAAACGCGATGCAGCGGGCCGGTTGATCGAGGAGATCGACTACTTCGGGCAGGCGCGCCGCTATGGGTACGATCCGGCGGGACACTTGACGCGTACTGTCGATCCGCTCGGGCGCGTGCTGACCATCCGCTGCGATCCGTTGGGAAGGATCGTGAGTCGCATCGCGGAGAGCAGCGGCGAGGACGAGCACTACGCCTATAACAAGCGCGGTCAGTTGATCGAAGCGCGCAATGCGCATGCGGCGATCGAGCGCGATTACGACCTCGACGGGCGGCTCACGAGCGAGACGCAGAAGCACGCCGATACGCTCGGCAGCTTGACCTACGAGTACGACGCGGCGGGTCAGTTGCAGATTCAGCAGCGCGAGATGCGTGGCTTGAATGGCGACGTGTGTTATCGGCAGACGCTCAGCCATGAATACGATGAGTCGGGATTGGCTCGCACGCTGAGCATCGATACGCATGAACCGATCCGCTTCACGCATGATCTGGCGAGCCGCTTGAGCGGGATCGAGTTCGCACCCGGACTCGATCATGCGTTCAGCTACGACAGCGCGGGGCGGCTCGCGCGACAGACCGCGCGGCGTGCGGGGCATCGCGAGACGCATATCGGCTATGAATATGACGTCAGTGGAAATCTGATCACTCGCAGCGATAGCCGGCTCGGGGTGGATCGGTATCGATACGATCCGCTGGGGAGAATCGTCGCGCATACGGATCCGGGGCAGCGCCTGCGTCGGTATGTGTATGACGCGCAAGGTGATCGCTTCTCGCAAGTGCGCGCGACCGAGCAGGGCCGTGAGTGGCACCATCCGGACGGCGCGCGCTGGTGGCTGGATGCGGCGGGGCAGCTGAGCGAGCGTACGCATCCTGCGCGGGGCGTCGAGCGGTTCACGTGGGACGTGTTCGGGCGCATGGTGGGTTTCGAGAACACCGCAAACGAGCGATGGGTGTATCGATATGACGCGCTCGGTCGGCGTATCGGCAAGCAGGCGGCGGATGTCAGGCCGGAAACCGGGCAGAAGCATCGCGACGAAGGGGCGCGGACCTGGTTCCTGTGGGACGGCGATGCAATGGCCGGCGAGGTGCGGCGGACGGCGCTCGGCGAGCGTGAAGCGCGGTTTTACGTGTATCGGCTGGATAGCTTTGAGCCCTTGGCGATGCAGGTCGATGATGGGGCCTGCAAGCGGATTTATTTCTATCAGAATGATCCGAATGGTGCGCCAGTCAGGCTAAGCAGCGCGGACGGTGACATCGTTTGGGAAACGCACTACAGTGTGTCGGGCGGGATCGATCGGTGCGAAACGCGGAAGGTCGAGCAGGCGATTCGGTTGCAGGGGCAGTATTTCGATCATGAGTCGGGGCTGTATTACAACCGGTATCGGTATTTTGATCCGGGTACGGGCAGTTTCATTAGTCAGGATCCGATCGGCCTAGCGGGAGGTACCAATCCTTACCAGTTTGCATCCAACATCTTTGGTTGGATTGATCCAAACGGACTACAGAAGAAAAATAAAGGGAAAACGGTATTCAGATATCTCAGTTCAGAAGACTTGGATCAACTTAAGAGTGGATTGGGCCTAAAGCCGAAAGGAAATTCGAAGTCGATTTCTGAGCATGTAAAGGGAAAACCAACTTGCCATATCTCCGCATCAGAATCTGCAGGGGCGGCAAGCATATTTGACTCAGGAAATGGTCTTGCTAAGATTGATGTTGATAAAGCCACAGCGGGAGGCACAACCTTTATTGATCACAATAACGTGTTGCAAGCTGTAAGCGGAAAAGATAGGTCACTGACCGATCGACGTAATGTAAGAAGAGCGGAGGAAGTGCTCTTCCGAGGTGGTGTTCCAATCGACGCAATCACGAATCTTGGTGATTTGATAAAATAAGTAAGAGATGACATGCCTGCATTATCGGAATATTCTAACGTACATGACTCAGTTTTTAATATCTTGTCAAAAAAAGGATACAAGGTATGGATCGACCCTGAAAAAGAGACTTATTGGGCGGAAAAGGATGGGTGGGATTTTTCTGCGTTCTCACCCTGTGCTTTACTTGGTATAGTCTCTTTATTTGAATATAAAAAACCGGATCATTATAAAGAGTATTGGTGGAGAGAGAGCGGAGATCAGTCTGAAAGCACGCTGGCCACGATGCCTCCTGATTATGTTTCGGTTGTACGTTCAAATAAGTTCAATTAAAAAAACAAGGATAGACAAGGGCCGTTAAGCGGCCCTGTGTCTTTATCCAGCGGAAATCACAAGCCGTCCGTGTTCAACATTGATCTTGACGCGCTGCCCTAGTCTGATCCCGGCCTGTTCAATCCAGCGCCCGGCGAGTTCGAGCCACGGATAAATCGGCGGTTCTTCGCGCTGCCAATGCGACTTCCTTGAACAGCAGTTGCGTTGGATTTGCTGAACGGTCACGAAGCGATCCATGACGGCGGGGCGTGCTTTAGGAGGCATCGGGTATAAAGCGCGCGGCTATGGGTACGATCCGGCGGGGCATTTGACGCGCACCGTCGATCCGCTCGGGCGCGTGTTGAACATCCGCTGCGATCCGTTGGGTCGGATCGTGAGTCGCATCGCGGAGAGCAGCGGCGAGGACGAGCACTACGCCTATAACAAGCGCGGTCAGTTGATCGAAGCGCGCAATGCGCATGCGGCGATCGAGCGCGATTACGACCTCGACGGGCGGCTCACGAGCGAGACGCAGAAGCACGCCGATACGCTCGGCAGCTTGACCTACGAGTACGACGCGGCGGGTCAGTTGCAGATTCAGCAGCGCGAGATGCGTGGCTTGAATGGCGACGTGTGTTATCGGCAGACGCTCAGCCATGAATACGATGAGTCGGGATTGGCTCGCACGCTGAGCATCGATACGCATGAACCGATCCGCTTCACGCATGATCTGGCGAGCCGCTTGAGCGGGATCGAGTTCGCACCGGGACTCGATCATGCCTTCAGCTACGACAGCGCGGGGCGACTTGCGCGACAGACCGCGCGGCGTACGGGGCATCGCGAGACGCATATCGGCTATGAATATGACGTCAGCGGGAACCTGGTCGCTCGCAGCGATAGCCGGCTGGGCGTGGATCGGTATCGATACGATCCGCTCGGAAGAATCGTCGCGCATACGGATCCGGGGCAGCGGCTGCGTCGGTATGTGTATGACGCGCAAGGTGATCGCTTCTCGCAAGTGCGCGCGACCGATCAGGGCCGTGAATGGCACCATCCGGACGGCGCGCGCTGGTGGCTGGATGCGGCGGGGCAGCTGAGCGAGCGTACGCATCCTGCGCGGGGCGTCGAGCGGTTCACGTGGGACGTGTTCGGGCGCATGGTGGGTTTCGAGAACACCGCAAACGAGCGATGGGTGTATCGATATGACGCGCTCGGTCGGCGTATCGGCAAGCAGGCGGCGGATGTCAGGCCGGAAACGGGGCAGAGGCATCGCGATGAGGGGGCGCGGACCTGGTTCCTGTGGGACGGCGATGCAATGGCCGGCGAGGTGCGGCAGACGGCGCTTATCGAGAGCGAAGCGCGGTTTTATGTGTATCGGCAGGGTGGCTTCGAGCCTTTGGCGATGCAGGTCGATGATGGGGCCTGCAAGCGGATTTACTTCTATCAGAATGATCCGAATGGTGCGCCGGTCAGGCTAAGCAGCGCGGACGGTGACATCGTTTGGGAAACGCACTACAGTGTGTCGGGCGGGATCGATTGGTGCGAAACGCGGAAGGTCGAGCAGGCGATTCGGTTGCAGGGGCAGTACTTCGATGACGAGTCGGGGCTGCATTACAACCGGCATCGGTACTTCGATCCCTACACTGGGCAGTTCATCTCTCAGGACCCCATTGGGCTGCTTGGCGGCTTGAATGTTTTTGAGTTTGGACCGAATACATTTGGATGGATTGATCCCCTTGGCCTAAAGAAAAAGAAGAAATGTGCGTCGCCACGGTGGAAGAGCAGAAGGAGACTCAGTGCGGGTGATTCAGGACTCAAGGATCACGCGCACCGACATTCCAATCTGTCGCCAGCAGAGTATCTTGATCGCGGTAAGCAAAACGTCACGGACGGAGTACAGCTTAAAGGTGGAAAATACCCCGACGCAGGGTATTATGTTCGGGAAGTTGGAGAAGATAGTTACAGCCTTACCATCACAGACAAGAAAGGACAAATTCTTTCGATAGATACTTGGTCAAAAGAAGGTGCAACTATAAATCAGGAAAAACTTAGTGTCGGCTTTAGAAATAGCGGTATTACACCACCGAAGCATTTTTGGGAGAGTCTGTGATGACCATGGCGCGAATGGTCGAATTAAAGCAGGCTTTGGAGAACGCCGGTTGGATGATTTCCGACGAGGATAGCGATTTATTCATTGTTGATGATGAGAGAGTGGTTTGGAAAATAGAGAAGATTCAATCCAGGAAGTCACTCGATCTGATTTTTTATTTGTTCGACGACCTTGGTAGAGGAACTCAAAAATTGGCGGACATTCTGTACGTCGAAGACAATAATCAACCAAAGAGGCTTTATTTTAGCAAGATCACATCGAGTAAATGGAAGGAAGATTTAGAGCGGTTTGTTCGCAGTTTGTGAGATAGATTGCAAGGGCAGTACTTCGATGACGAGTCGGGGCTGCATTACAACCGGTATCGGTATTTTGCTCCGGGCGCCGGTATCTTCGTCAGCCCGGATCCGATTGGATTGAATGGTGTGCTGAAACCCTATCACTAGTTGGTGGTCAGGGGGCCGTGAATGTTGGTAGCGCTCGAGACTGGCTCGCACATTGAACATCGATGTCCATGAGCCGATTCGCTTCACGCATTACTCACACACCGACTATTCGCTGTCGTTCTAGGCGTGCTTCAGGCAGAGCAGACCGACCACCAGGCGAATCGGCAATCGCGGTTGATCTGGCGCGCTGATCGCCGCTCAACCTTCGCGACCTCGGCGCTTGAACACCAGCGCCAGAGTCGCTTCGATCGCCCCCATGGCAAGCGCGTGGCGGGCACTGCAAGCGGATGACGAAGGTCGAGCATTGCGTACATACGGCTGCGAAGAAGATCAGATGCTCATCGGCGAGGCCCGAAAACTCCCACGAAATCCCCGATGCACCCTCCCACTTCCGCCGCGTTTCACCCTCAACCCATTCCCACCCACCCCCCAAATTGCGCAATCTGCCCAATCGGCAACCGCGCGCGCGGCGCCAGCTCACGCTCGGCGAGCGCATCGGGCAGCGTTTGCGCGTCGCCATGATGCGCCACCGAGATCATGCTCAACACCTTGAATCGCGCCGGCAGCTCAAACGCCGCACGAAATGCATCGGCATCAAGCCCGCTCATCGCGTGCGCGGCAAGTCCTTGCGCGCTGGCTTGCAGCAACAACGCCATCGCAGCAGCACCGGCATCGTAGCTCGCGCTCGGATTCTCCGCGCCCTTCGACGTCAGCGTATCCGCCAGCACCGCGATCAACACCTGCGCGTGCGTATTCCACGACTGATTGAACGAGATCAGCGTCCCAAAGGCCCGCTCGAACGCATCCGGATCCACGGCCTTTTCAAACACGACAAAGCGCCAAGGCTGCGCGTTGAATGCCGAAGGCGCCCAGCGCGCCGCTTCGAGCAAGCTCATCACCTCGGCATGCCCGACAGGACGATCCGCATACGCCCGTGGACTCCAGCGGTCCGCGATCAAGGGATGAATAGCCGTATCAGCCGGTGCGGGACGATGTGTCATGGTGTGACGTTTTCGATGAATGGCAAAAGGCCGGGACGCACGCAAAAGTCCCGGCCGCAAGAACCTACCCAATATCACTCGGGATGACGGAAGGCGAAGCCCTCGGGCGTCTCGTCGACATAGCCCGCGAAAGGCGCCATGAAGTGTCCCGGCAGCAGCAGCGCGCGCTGCTCGCAGGTCTTCTCCAGAATCCGGCGACGCGTCTCGGCGGATTGCTTCTGGTCAATGCAGCCGAAACAGCTCCAGTGCGGATACTTCACCTGGATCGGGTGATGCAGGATGTCGCCGGTCATCACGGCATGCGCATCGTTCGACTTCAGCCAGATCGCGACATGACCCGGCGTATGACCCGGCGCCGGTTCGATGAACAGGCAGTCGGCTATCTCCGCGTAGTCGTCGATCATCATGGCCTGGCCCGCCTCGATCACCGGCAGCACGCTGTCCTTGTAGCCGAGTATGTGATGGCCCGTCGATTCCTTCGCGTAGCGCGCCGCCCAATACTCGTTCTCGGTCTTCCCGAACACATACTTCGCGTTGGGAAAGGTCGGCACCCAGCGGTCGCCGACAAGCCGCGTATTCCAGCCGATGTGATCCGCATGCAGGTGCGTGCAGAGCACATAGTCGATCTGCTCGGGCGTCGCACCTGCCTTCGCGAGGCGCTCCAGATACGGCGTCTGCAGGTTGCACCAGTCAGGACGGCCGGGCCGCTCCTTGTCGTTGCCGACGCAACCATCGATCAGGATCTTGTGCCGTCCCGTGTCCAGCAGCCACGAGTGCATGCTGAGGAGCATGCGGCCCGTGGCGGGATCGTAATGGCCCGGCGCGATCCACGAGAGGTTGTCTTCCACGTCCTGCGGCGTCGCCAGCGGGAAGAACTTGAGAAAGTCGAAGGACTTGTCGACGGTCTCTTCAACCAGCGTAGCCGTTACATTGCCGATCCTGAAGCGAATCACGATGCCTGTTCTCCCGACAGTCCAGTAGCGTGCGGCTGACGCGCCGCGCCCGTATCACGGTGCAGATTCTCTTCCAGCGCGGACAGTTCAACGCCGGCCGCTTCACGCAGCGGCATGATGCCGAGCACCGACACCACCGCCGCGAACACGATGTACGCCGCCAGCAGCCAGTATCCGCCCGCCCACATGACGAACAGCGCAGCGAGGATCGGCGTCGGGCCGCTCCAGATCACCGTGGCGAGCTGATACGCCACCGAGACGCCGCTGTAGCGGATCGCGGCCGGATACTGTTCGCTGATGAGCGCGGGCTGTGCCGAAAGCGTGCTGCCGAGGCCGAAGACCATCGCGACCGAAATCGCCGTGACGATCACCGGATAGCTGCCGGTATCGAGCATCTTGAAGAACGGGAAGATGAACGCGCCCAGGAAGATCATGCCGCCCATGTACACCTTCTTGCGGCCGATGCGGTCGGACAGCGCGCCGAAGATCGGCTGCGACAACAGCGTGAAGAAGGAACCGATCATCAGCGCGCGAATCGCGAGCGGCTTCTCGATGTGCAGGTTCTGCGTCAGGTACACCAGCGCATAGACGGAGATCACGAAGAAGCTGGTGTTCTCGGCGGCCTGTGCAGCGACGATCTGCAGCGTGCGCTTCTTTTGCGTGGCGAGCACGGTGGCAATCGGCATCTTCTCGGCGGTGTGCGAGCGTTGCAGCTTCTGGAAGCTCGGCGACTCCGACACGCGACGGCGAATGATGATGCCCACCACCACCAGGATGCCGGACAGCAGGAACGGCACGCGCCATCCCCACGAAGCGAACTGCTCGGGCGTGGTGAACGCCGTCGTCAGGGCCATCACGCCGGTCGAGAGGATCAGTGCGGCCGAGATGCCCATCTGCGGCCACGCGCCATAGAAACCGCGCTTCTTCGCGGGCGAGTGCTCGATTACCATCAACGTGGCGCCGCCCCATTCGCCGCCCACGGCGAAGCCTTGCAGGAAACGCAGCGTCGTCAGCAGGATGGGCGCGCCCAGGCCAATGCTTTCGTAAGTCGGCAACAGGCCGATCAGGAAGGTCACGCCGCCCATCATCACGAGACTCAGGACGAGCATGGCCTTGCGGCCGATCTTGTCGCCATAGTGGCCGAACACGATGCCGCCCACCGGACGCGCAATGAAGCCGATCGCGAAGCTCGCCAGCGCCGCGATGGTGCCGGCTACCGGATCGATGGCGGGGAAGAACAGCTTGTTGAAGACCAGCGCGGCGGCCGATCCGAAGATGAAGAAGTCGTACCACTCAAGCGTTGCGCCGATGGCGCTGGCGAATGAAACTCGCCGGATGTCCGAATCGTTGACCATGTTGTCTCCTCTGCGTGTTGCGTGTGTCGTTGGTTTTGTTTGAGTGGCGCTGTCAGACGCCGGGAATTTCAATCGTCAGCAACGGTGCGTGCTGCTGCGCGCCGAATGTGTCGCGCTCGCCCACACTGCCCTGCGCCCACGAACGCTTCAGCGTCAGCTTGAAAGCTCGCGCCGGGTCGAAGAACATCAAGGTCACGATGTCCTCCTTCGTCACGTTGTACAGCTTGCAGATCAGCGCTTCGGTCAGCACCCCGCTGGCCTTCACGCGTTCGTACAACTCCACCTCGTCGAAGATCACGTCGAACGTGATCTCGAACGGACCCGAGTTCTTGCTGCGCACCACCTTCGCCAGTTCGCGCAAGGTCTTGTTTTGTGTCTGCACCGTGCTCATGCGCCTACCTCCACGATCTCAACCGGAAACAGCGACTCCGCCGAGTCGATCTTCATCACGTGATACACCGTGAACTTGCACACCGGACCAATCGGGTTCTCCGGCGGGTTCAACGGAATCGCGAAGTTGCCTGCCGTCGCCACCTGGCCCGGATAAGGCGTGTGCAGCACATCGATACGCACGCTGCTGCAAATCGCATTCGCGAGTTCCTGGTTCGCTGCGGTCACTTCACCCAGCAAGCCGATCTCGTGCGGCACCACTTGTGTCTGCGGCTCGAAGCTGCCCATCACGCCGTTCTTGCCGTACACGTGGAAGTTCAGCGTCGCCTCGCCCGAGCGCAGCTCCGGATACGTCTCGTGCGCCTGCTGCTTGATGCCTTCGAGGAACGTGTCGATCTGCTCGACCAGGATCGGATCACGAATCCCGCCGATGAAGATCGTGCGCATCCCTACCACACCGGCGCCTTCGAGCTTCACCGTGTAGTCGTCGGCCGGAATGAAGCGGCTGCCGCGCACCCGCACTGCTCGCTCCGTGAGCTGCTCGTAGGTCGCCTCGCGCAGATCCAGCACCCCGCCCGGGCCCGTCAGCAAGTCAGGACGTGTCTTCTCGTACAGCGTGTGCGCCGCCACCGAAGCGGGCGTGCAGCGCTCGCGCGGGTTCATCGGTTCGAGGTCGAAGCTGTCGCGACGGATCGTCGCCAGGATGACCTTGCCCTTTGGCTCTGCGCAGTTCGCCCCGCACTCGACGATCTTGCCCATGTGCCAGTAAATGCCCGGCTCGATTCCGTGCAGCATGCACAGTCCCGCGAACGGCGCCGGATCGTAGGCACGGCCCGCCACGATGATGTCCAGATCGGGATGCTCGCGCAGTGCCTTCGCAAAGGGCTCGGCACCCATCTGCGCGACGATGTGCGACGACGCGCCCACGTCCGACACCTGCAACTCAGGCGCCGATGCACACGGCGTGATGCGGCCTTCGCCCATCGCATCGCGCACGTAGGACGGATCCACGTCCGAATAGATCTTGGCGATCTTGAAGCGATAACCGTCGCGCTTCGCGGTCTCCTCGATCACATCGACCATGAAGTCCACATGCGCACGAATACCGGGGCCGCCGGCCGAGCTGATATAGATTGGCACCTTGCGCGTCGCGCAGGCTTCGAGCATCAGCGACAGATCGCGCAGATACGCTTCACGCGTCACCAGTGTCTTCGGCAAGCCGAGCAGATAAGGACCGGGGTCGGTAGAGCCGCCATCGACGATCATCGCGTCGGGCTGTTGATCGATGCCGCGCCAGAAGTCGGCCGCCGGGATGCCGTAGCCCAGGATGCCGTTCGGCGTCAGGATCTTGATTTCGTCCTTCATGAAGTCTCCGTTCTCGACCAGCCGGGCCGCGTCGTTGCAACGCGCTTTCCGGTCCAGTCTCTAATGGCCCAATTATCGAGAACGGCCTCGCGAAACTCTATTCGCATTAGAATATCGATTTATAAGATGGCGTTATAAATCGGGAACGGAGGACACGGCGGCATGAAGCAGGACGACCACTCTGTTCCGGATGAAGGCATTGACGGGATCAATCTGCGTTTCGATCTCATCGAGCTGGAAACCTTTCTCGCCGTGGCGGACCTCGGCAGCTTCAGCGCCGCTGCGAAGAAGATGCATGTCTCGCAGCCCTCCGTCACGAACCGCGTCCAGCGGCTCGAAGCGATGCTCAAGACGAAGCTCGTCGAACGCACGACCCGTCGCGTGACGCCCACGCCCGAGGGCGAAGAACTCGCCCGCCGCGCGCGACTCGCGTTGCAGGGTTTACGCGAGTTGCTGACCGACTTCCATGCGCGTGCTGCGGCCTCGAAGATGCGCACGGTGATCGCCACCACGCCGATGCTCGCCGCCGTCGTGCTGCCGCAACTGATCCAGTCGTTCCGCCAGGCTTATCCGTCGATCCAGATCCAGGTGCGCGATCTGCAATACGAGGCCGTGCTCGCGACGCTCGAAGCCGGACAGGCGGACCTGGCCGTCAGCGCGTTCGATGGCGATTCCAGCAAGCTGCACTTCGAACCGCTCGCCCGCGAACCGATGCTGGTCGTGCTGCCCAAGGCGCATCCGCTGGCGGGCGCGCAGGACATCACGCTGGAGCAACTCGCCGATCTGCCGCTGATGCTGCTCGACCGTTACGCGCTGCTCCAGACGCGTCTCTCGGCCGAACTCGCCCGACGCGGCCTCACGCTCTCGACGATCCAGCACGCGACCAATGTCGGCACGGTGCTGGGGCTCGTCGATGCCGGGCTCGGCGCGACCTTCCTGCCGCGCTACATGGCGCAGCGCTACTCGCTCGAATCGCGTGCGACGCTGAACGTGCCGGAGATCGACCTGTCGCGCAACTTCGGCATTCTGGTGCGCGAGAAAGCCGATCTCAACCTCGCCTCGACGCTGTTCCTCGATCATCTGCGCGCCCACTTCGCCACGACGCTGCACGCCGGACAGGCGTAACTACTTCGCGCCGGCCTTCGTCTTCTTCGGCGCGCGCGGCGGCACGGTCATCGACGTCATCGCCTCGGGCACGGGGAGACCCAGTGAGCGAAAGGTCGTGTCGGTGATGATGCTGCGGAAGGTCTGCTCGGCGAAATCGGGATCGCCGGACTTGAGCGCCTCGACGAACTCGTGATGATGATGCACGACGCTCTCGCTGCGCACCTCATAGCTCGTATTGCCCTGCTGATAGAGCCGCACGAGCGAACTGATGGAATGCCAGGTGCTTTGCAGGAGATCGTTGTCGGCGAGCGTGCAGACGAGTTCGTGAAACTCCCAGTCCACCGCGCGCAGCACGGCGGCGTCATGGCCCGCTTCCGCGCGCTCCAGTTCCGCGAGCGACTGCTCCAGCTGCACGACGACGTCCGGCTCATGACGGCAACGCGCCGCCACGAGCCGCGCGGCGAAGCCTTCGAGCACGGCGCGGATGCCGGTCATGCGCACGAAGTCGTCGTGCGAGACCTCGGCGACATACGTGCCCTTGCCGCGCACGGTGAAGACCAGCCCGTTGGCTTCGAGCGACTTCAACGCCTCGCGCAACGGCCCGCGGCTCACGTTGAGCTGCCGGGCCAATTGCGTTTCGACGATGCGCTCACCCGCCTTGAGATCGCCTGAACGGATGGCGCTGACCAGCCGCGCCTCGACGAGTTGCGGCAATGAATGCTGCGGCGGCAGGGCCCATTTCTGATCGTCTGCGCTCATGGCGGTGGGCTGTTTCGTAATGACCCGAAGCGCGGCGCGAGGCTCGTCTGTCAACACGCCAGGGCCGCCGAAAAAGAATGCGGGATCATATCAGATGGCCCCTTCTTCCCTGAGGGTCGCGAGCTGCTCGGTATCGAGCCCGAGCAGGCCGCGATAGACATCATCGTTATGCTGGCCGAGATCCGGTCCGAGCCAGTCGATGCCGCCCGGCGTTGCCGAGAGACGCGGCACCACATTCGGCACCGCCAGTTCGCCGATGCGCGCGTCCTGCATGGTCTTGATGTTCTCGCGCGCCGCGTATTGCGGATCTTCGAAAATCTCGTCGATGCCATACACCGGCCCGCACGGCACCTGGAACTGTTCGCAGCGCGCGAGCACTTCGTCGCGCGTGAACTGCGCGGTCCATTCGCCGACAGTGCGGTCCACCTCCGCACGCTCGCGCTCGCGGCCCGAAATGTGCCCCCACTTGCCTTCGCCCGCGAGTTCCGGCGTGCCCATCGCTTCGGCGAGACGCGCGAAGATCTTGTCGCTGGTGCAGGCAATGGCAATCCAGCGGCCGTCGCTGGTCGGATAGTGGCTGTGCGGCACCACGTTCACCGTGCCCGGACCCATGCGTTGCCGCACGAAGCCGTTCTTCTGGAACGACGGCGCGAGTTCATCGAGGATGCGGAAGATCGGTTCATACAAGCCGATATCGACGAACTGCCCTTCACCCGTGCGTTCGCGCGCCTGGATGGCCAGCAGCGCGCCGAGCGCGCCGTACAGGCCCGCCATGTAGTCGGGGATGGTCGCGGAGCCGGGCGTGACCGGCGGGCGGTCCGGATAGCCCGCGAGGAACGACAGCCCGCCGAACGCATTGCCGATGCGCCCGAAGCCCGGCCGGTCGCGATACGGCCCGGTCTGGCCGAAGCCCGAGATGCGCACCATGATGAGCCGCGGATTCACTTCATGCAGCACGTCCCAGCCAAGGCCCCACTTTTCGAGCGTGCCCGGCTGGAAGTTCTCGACGAGGATGTCCGCGTCGGCGACCAGCTTCTTCAGCACTTCAGCGCCGCCGGGCTTGCGCAGGTCGAGCGTGATCGACTTCTTGTTACGGCATTCGGACAGCCACGGCAGCGTGACGCCGGCCTCCGTCATCGAGCCGAAGCGGCGCAGCGCGTCGCCCACGTCGGGCAGCTCCGCCTTGATGACCTCGGCGCCGAATTCGCCGAGCTGCGTCGAGCAGAACGGTCCCGCCAGGAAGCTCGATACGTCGATCACGCGAATGCCGTCGAGCGGACGAACGTTGCGGGTGTCAGCCGATGTTGCAGTCATTGCCGTTTCTCCGATGGATTAAATGTTCTTGGCGCGCGTCGATCTGCGCAGCGAAGTCGAGCACGCGTTGCGCGCGATACGCGACCGGGTAATCGATGAAAGCGCCGTCGAGCCGGATCGACGCAACGCCTTCCGCTTCGGCGCGCTTGAACGCCTCGACGACGGCGCGCGCCTGAGTGATCTCGGTTTCGGTCGGCGAGAACGCGCGGTTCACCGCGTCGCATTGCGCCGGATGGATGCACAACTTGCCCTGGAAGCCCATGCCGCGCGCGCGAACCGCCGAGCGCGCGAGACCGTCGGCGTCGTCGAGGCGTACCCATACGGTATCGACGGGCGCTTGCAGTCCCGCCGCGCGCGACGCCAGCACCAGCGCGCTGCGGTACGCATGCAGTTCGGACTCGTCGCCGCTCCATATGAGGTTCATGTCGAGACAGAAATCGCCCGCACCGAATGCGAAGCGCTTGAGACGCTGTACACGCTGTGCCGCCGATGCACACAGCGCCTGAATCGCCGCGAAGCCCGCACCGGTTTCGATGATCGGCATCAGCTCGATGGAGTCCGCGTCCAGGCCGCGCTCGCGTTCGAGCTGGCTCATGATCCAGTCGGCGGTATGCAACTGTTCCACCGATTCCAGCTTCGGCAGCACGATGCCATCCACGCCGCGCGCGATCACCGCGTGCAGGTCGCCGAACGCATAGTCCGTGTCCAGCGCGTTGATGCGGATATAGCCTCGCGCGCGATGCGGCGCTTGAAGTGCCTCGACAACCGCCGCGCGCGTGGCCACCTTTTCGCTGGCCGCGACAGCGTCTTCGAGATCAAGGATTGCTGCATCGACGTCGGCGTTCAGCGCCTTCTCGACGCGGCGCGCATGATTGCCGGGGACGAACAGAAAGGTGCGGGACAGCGCCATCGAACATCTCCTCAAGGTTTGGGGTCCAGTCCGGATTCGAGACTTTCGAGCGTCCGGCCGCGCACGTTCGGACCGAGCACGGCGAGCAGCAGCGCCATCGCGACATACGCGACGCCCACGGACGACACGACATAGAACGGGTTCTTTAACGTGAGCAACGCGGCCGCGACGGCAAACGGCGTGGCCGCCGAAGCCAGCCGGCCGATCAGCGCAGCCGTGCCAAGGCCGCGCAGGCGCACGCCGGTCGGCAGGATCTCGGGGATATAGGTCGCAAAGCCAACGGACGATATAAAAAATATCGCCGTGACGAGGATCAAGCCGGTGATCATGAGTCCCTGCGGCGATGTCTGTCCCGCGTAGGCGACGCCCGCGCCCGCCGCGATCAGCGCGGCCGCCACCAGCGACCAGCGCCGCTCGATGCGGTCCGCCACCACGATGCCCAGCAGCGGCCCGAGGAAGCCGCCCATGAAGCTCACCGCCGCGAACGTGAAAGTGGAGCCGAGCGTGAGGCCGCGCGAGACGAACAGCGTCGGCAGCCAGCTGATGAGCACGAACAGGCCCGTCAGATGGCAGATGTTGAACACGACGGCCAGCGCGAACCGCCCACGCACGAGCGGCGAGAACAGCGCATCCCAGCCGAGATGGCGCGCCGGTTCGCGGGCGAGTTCGGCATCGGGCAGCGTCTTGCCTTCGCGCTGCACGATGCCGGCCTCGATCGAATCGACCACGCGGGCCGCTTCCTCGTCGCGACCGACCGACGCAAGCCAGCGCGGCGACTCCGGCAACAGGCGCTTGTTCGCGAAGACCAGCAGCGCCGGAATCACCGACAGCAGGAACAGCACGCGCCAGCCGACGTTCACGTCGGTGTTCGGCACGATGAGCCGCGCCATCAGGGCGCCGAACGGCAGGCCGCCGTTCAGCAGCAACGCCACCGCCGACTGGAAGCGCCCGCGATAACGCCGCGGCGTGAACTCGTTCAGATACGCATAACCGGTGACGGTGACCGTGCCGATCGCGAACAGGTTGATCGTGCGGAACGTGAGCAGCATGCCGTAGCTCGTCGCGAAGCCGCAGCCAAGGCTCGACAGGCTGTAGGCCAGCACCGTCGCCTGGAACAGACGCCTGCGGCCGATGCGGTCGCCGAGCAGTCCCGCCGCGATCGAGCCGAATGCGGCCGCGATGAGCGGCACCGAGATGAAGGTGGCCGTGGTCGCCGGCGTGAGCCAGCCGTGCTTGTGCAGCGCCGGGATGACGAAGCCGGTGACGGTGAGATCGTAGCCGTCGAAGAACATCGCGACGCCCAGGATCGCGAACAAGGTCCAGTGAAAGCGCGACAGCGGCAGGCGCTCCATGCGCCCGGCGATGTTCAGCGCGGAGACATGCGCATCGGTCCGCGCGCGCACGTCGGCATCGTCATACGAGGTCAGCGTGGCCTGCTTCATGCCGTTCTCCCTTGTGCGTAGGCGGCGATGTCGAGCAGCCGCTGCATGCGCGGCACCAGATCGATGGCGACGAATTCGCCATCGACGATGGCCGTGCCCTCGCCGCTCGCCTTCACCGCCTCGAACGCGTCGACGATGCGTCGGGCCCGCGCGGTTTCCGCTTCGGTCGGCGTGAACGCGCGGTTGACCGCATCGACCTGTGCCGGATGGAACACCACCTTGCCGCTGAAGCCCAGCTCCCGCGCGCGCAACGCGTCTTCATGCGTGCCTTGCGGGTCGCGCAGGCCGTGCAGATAAGGCGCGTCGATGGCGTCGCAAGCGGCAGCGCCCGCTGCCGCGACGATCGTCGAACGCGCCCACAGCAAGGCGGTCGGCGTGATCTCGGCACCGGTTTCCATCGTGTAGTCGCCCGAGCCGAAGAAGAACGCGCAGAGGCGCGGCGAAGCGTCGGCGATGCTCAGTGCATTCAGCACGCCGCGCGGTGTCTCCAGCGTGGCGATCAGCCTGACCGGCGCATTGCGATGTGTGAGTTCGGCGTCGAGCCAGCGCAGTTGCTCGGCGGATTCGACCTTGGGCACGAGCAGGGCATCGCAATGCGCGAGCGGCACGGCGTCGAGATCGCGCACACCATCCGCGGTGCCCACCGCGTTGATCCGCACCACGCGCTCGCGGCCGCCGAAATCGAGCGTCGGCATGAGCTTCGTGAGATTGGCGCGCGCTTCGTCGCGGCGCACGGGCGGCACGCCGTCTTCGAGATCGAAGACAAAGGAATCGACTGCGAGCTTCATCGCGCCCGCCATGCGGTCGGGGCGATGCGCGGGCGTGATGAGCATCGAGCGGCGGATACGCTTCATTGCGGCCTCCGCGATGAAACGAGATAAAGCGGCGCCGGAAGGCGCGGAGAGAGCATGCACATACGCATTCGGTCGTCTCCTGAAGAAGCCTGCCGGGTCATTGCCGGCGGGTCTGCAATTCATTCTGTCAAGCTGTCGACAGTCGGACGATAGGGGTAAACACGCCGCACGCCGCTCGCCCCGCAGTGCGGCGTGTTTCGCTCCAGGCCTTACGGCACAAGGCTGTGCGGGCGATGCACACGCGTGCGCTATGCGGCTCCTGCATAACAGGTATTCGAGCGTTCGCGCCGGGCTATCAATACGCTCCACCGAAACAACCCGCCATTGACGAACCATCCGGGAGGAGATACCCATGAGCATCGACGCAATCGACGGCGCCGCCGCGCAGTCCGTCGACGAAGGCAAGCTGTACAAGAAGCTGCTGTGGCGCATCGCGCCGATCCTGTTCCTCTGTCACACGTTTTCGTTTCTCGACCGCGTCAACATCGGTTTCGCGAAATTGCAGATGCTCGGCGATCTCAAGATCGGCGACTCGGCCTTCGCACTGGGCGCGAGCATGTTCTTCATCGGCTATATCGCGCTGGAGATTCCGAGCAACATCGTGCTGCACCGCGTGGGCGCGCGGCGCTGGATCGCGCGCATCATGCTGACCTGGGGCCTGATTTCCGCGGCCACGATGTTCACCGCCGAACTCGCGAAGCTGTTCGGCGTCGAGAACGCGACGATGTTTTATATCCTGCGGCTGCTGCTCGGCTGTTGCGAAGCGGGCTTCTATCCCGGCGTGCTGCTGTACATCAATTACTGGTTCCCCTCCGACCGTCAGACCAAGGTGACCTTCGGCCTGTTGCTCGCGCTGCCGACCAGCCTCGTGCTCGGCGGCCCGCTGTCCGGCTGGCTGATGCAGCATTCGCACGGCTGGATGGGTTACAGCGGCTGGCAATGGATGCTGCTGATCGAAGGCGTCCCGGCGATGGCGCTCGCGTTCCTCGTCTACTTCGGTCTCGCCGACAAGATCCATCAGGCCAAGTGGCTCACCGATGCCGAGAAGCGTCTGCTCGACAAGAACGTCGTCACCGAGAACGCGCACAAGGAGTACAAGTTCGGTCCCGCGCTGCGCGACTATCGCGTGTGGCTCTGCGCGGGGATCATCTTTACCTACGCGACCGGCTGGTACGGGCTGTCGTTCTGGCTGCCGTCCATCGTGCGCGAGTCGGGCGTGAAGGACACTTTCCACATCGGCTTGCTCACAGCGCTGCCCTTCGTCTGCGCCGCCGCGACGATGCTCTTCAACGCGTGGCATTCGAGCAAGACCGGCGAGCGCCGCTGGCACGCCGCGATTCCCGCGTTCGTCGGCGGCACGGCGCTCATCTTGAGCGCGGCCTTCGCGAGCAATCTGCCGGTCGCGATGATCTGCCTGTGTGTCGCCGCATCGGGCGTGCTCGGACTCACGCCGGTCGTATGGACTTATCCGGGCAGTCTGCTGTCCGGCACGGCGGCCGCCGCCGGTTTCGCGATGATCAACTCGTTCGGCAGCCTCTCGGGCATCGCGGGATCGTGGATCACCAGCCTCATGAAGCAGGTGACCGGCAACATCAACAACGGCACCTATGCGCTCGGCTGCGTGCTCCTCTGCACCGGCGTCCTCGTGTTGTGCATGCCCGCGGCGACCTTCGTGCGCGGCGGGGCCAGGAAAGCGCCTGCCGGGCCGAATGTCGCGAATGATGCCCTGACCGATTCGCCGGCCTGAGGTGCGCTAAGCCCGTTCGTCGATTGCGCGCCAGACGCCGTTTCGCACCAGCGACTCGGTTTCCTGGCGCACGATGCGATACAGTGCCTTCATCGCGAGCGTGGCTTCCTTCTTCGGCGAGAACGCAATCGACAGCACGCCGGACAGCGACGGCTCGCGCAGGCGCCGCGCCTTCAGCGTGCCGCGTTCGAGGCGTCTCTCGATGGCGGCGAACGGCGCGATGCTGAAGCCCAGCCCCGCTGCGACGAGATCGAAGATGCCCGCCATCGCGTCCAGTTCGACGACGATGTTCAGCTGCAATCCCTGCGCGGTCGCGGCATCCTCGGCGAGCGTGCGCAGGCCATGCGGACGCGGCGGCAGGATCCATTGCAAGTCCACGGTTTCAGCCAGCGCGATGGAGTCCGCCGAGGCATTCAGCACCTCGGCATCGGGCGGTCCGATCAGCAGCATCTCGTCCGACAACAACGGCTCAACGCCGATCGTATTCAGCGACGTCACGTTGTACAGCACGCCGATATCGAGCTTTCCGGTCATCAGCCATTCGAGCAGATAGCCGCTCACGCTTTCGCGCAGCTTGAGCCGCACGTCGGGAAACTCCGCGCGAAAACGCTTGGTGAGCGGCACCAGCAGGAATTCACCGAGCATCGGCGGGATGCCGATCGTCACCGTTCCGCCCGGGTTCGAGCGCAGCGCCTGCATCTGGTTCAGGGCGCTGTCGGTGCGCATCAGGATGTCGCTGGCCGAAGCGAGAAAGGTCTTGCCGCCATCGGTCAGCGACATGCCGTGACCGTTACGGTAGAGCAGCGCCAGGCCGAATTCCTGTTCGAGACTCTGGATATGGCGTGTCAGCAGCGACTGGCTCACGCCGAGCAGCGTCGCGGCGCGCGAGAGACTGCCTTCACGCGCGACGACCTCGAAATACCGCAACTGTTTCAGTTCCACTTGCGCACCCTCCGGACTTGCCGGTATTGTCGGCGGCGGCGGATTTCAGGTTTTGCATAACTGGTATGCAAGCGGCGCGAATGTCGCCTCGCTACGCTTGCTTCGTTCCATTCGATCAAGATCAGGAGAGTGCATGCTGCCGAAAGCACCGGGCTTTTCATTGCATGGCAAGACAGCGTTGATCACCGGCGGCGGACGCGGCATCGGCCTCGCGGCGGCGGCGGCACTGGCCCAGGCGGGCGCGCGCGTGACGCTGGTCGCGCGTTCCCTCGATGAACTCGAACGCGCGTCCGGCCAGATCAACGAGGAAGGCGGGCAGAGCGATTTCATCAAGCTCGACATCACCGATTCGGCCGCCGTCAGCGCCGCCCTCGAGGCGCGCGAGCCCTACGACATTCTCGTCAACTGCGCGGGCACCAATCGTCCGAAGCCGCTGGTGGACGTGACCGATGACGATATTAACGCGATCATCGACCTCAATGTAAAGTCGGTCTTCCATGTGTCGCGCGCGGTCGCGAAGGGCATGCTGCGCGCCGGGAACGGCGGCTCGATCATCAACGTGTCGTCGCAGATGGGGCACGTGGGCAGCCCGGGCCGCACGGTGTACTGCGCATCGAAGCATGCGCTCGAAGGCATGACCAAGGCGCTGGCATGGGAGCTCGGGCCGCACGCCATTCGCGTGAACACGGTGTGCCCCACGTTCATCGAGACCGTGCTCACGGCAAGCATGTTCGATGCGCCCGGCTTTCGCGACTGGGTCACGCAGCGCATTGCGCTGGGCCGCGTGGGTCGCGTCGAGGAAGTGATGGGCGCCATCGTGTTCCTCGCCAGCGATGCCTCCACGCTCATGACCGGCAGCGCGCTCATGCTCGACGGCGGCTGGACGGCTGCGTGACATAGACCCAATAACTCAAGCGAGACAATTGATGAACGTAGCGAAGATGAAGCTGGACAAGCCTGTTGCCATCATCGGCGCGGGGCTCGTGGGCGCGGGCTGGGCGATTGCCTTCGCGCGCGCCGGCCTGAACGTGCGCGTGTACGACGCGAATCCGCGCACCGCCGAGAAGGCCATTCCGTGGGCCGCGAATCAGCTGGCGGCGTTGCACAAGCACGGTCTCATCGACGAAGCGCCGGAGACCATCGCCGCCCGCCTGACGCTCGCCGATTCGCTCGCGCAGGCTATCGACGGTGCTGCGTACGTGCAGGAGTCGGTGCTCGAGCGTGTCGATGTGAAGCGCCAGCTGATGCTGGATCTCGACAAGGTGGCGGATGCCGATGTGATCATCGGCAGTTCGAGTTCGGGCATCAAGGCCTCCGACTTCGCCTGTGACCTCGCCATCTCGCCGCGCGTGCTGATCGCGCATCCGGTCAATCCGCCGTACCTCGTGCCGGTCGTCGAACTCGTGCCGTCGACGCAGACTTCGCAAGCGACCGTCGAGTTCACCGACGCCCTGATGCGCGGCATCGGGCAAAGCGTCGTGCATGTGCGCAAGGAGATCGAGGGATTCGTGCTGAATCGCTTGCAGGCGGCGCTGCTGCGCGAAGCGTGGGCGTTGCAGCGCGACGGCATTGCGAGTTGCGAGGATATCGACAAGACCGTGCGCGACGGCCTCGGCTGGCGCTGGTCGTTCATGGGCCCGTTCGAGACGATCGACCTGAACGCGCCGGGCGGCGTGGCCGATTACGCGAACCGGCTCGGACCGCTGTATCACTCGATCGTGAAGTCGCGCGTCGATGACGGCCCGTGGGATGAAGCGCTGATTGCACAGGTCGAGAAGGACCGGCGCCAGCATCTCTCCGCCGATGACCTCGCCGCGCGCCGCGACTGGCGCGACGAACGGCTGATGCAGTTCGCGGCGCAGCGGGCGCAGGAAGACGGCGAGCGTTAAGCGGCTTTAGCGGCGGGCCTCAGTCGCCATTCTGAGCGCGAGGCCCGCGAGCACGGTGCCCATCAGCCAGCGCTGGATGAGCAGCCACGCGGGCTTGCGCGCGAGAAACACGGCGATGGAACCCGCGGTCATCGCCACCGACGCATTCACGGCGATGCTCAGCGCGATCTGCACGAGGCCGAGCATCATCGATTGCGCGAGCACGCTGCCGTGTTGCGGATCGATGAACTGCGGCAGCAGCGACAGATACAGCACGGCAATCTTCGGATTCAGCAGGTTGGTCACGAAGCCCATCGTGAAGAGCTTGCGCGGACTGTCGACGGGCAGGTCGCGCACCTGGAACGGCGAGCGGCCGCCGGGCTTCACGGCTTGCCACGCGAGCCAGAGCAGATACAGCGCGCCGCCGAAGCGCAGCGCGTCATAGGCGAACGGAATGGCAATCAGCAACGCGGTGATGCCGAAGGCCGCGCACAGCATGTAGAACACGAAGCCCAGCGCGACGCCGCCGAGCGAGATCAGGCCGGCCGTGCGGCCCTGGCAGATGGAGCGGGAAATCAGGTAGACCATGTTGGGCCCGGGCGTCAGGGCCATGCCGAGCGCGACCAGCGCGAAGGCGATGAGGTGGGATGTCTGGGGCATCGATGCAGGCTCCGGTGGGACGGGTGGAACATTGTCCCGTGCCATGGGGTGGCGGGACAGGGACACATGGGAAAGAGGTGTTCGATACAGTCGCCGTGAGCTTCATGAGTTGGGTTGTCTGTCGCCCTCACCGGGCGTTGCTTCATCCAGACCCAACGCCGAAGCCAGCCCGCGCGACTCGCGCCAAGCGATTTTCACGAACGGATCGGTGGCGTCGTAACGTCCTTTGCCCGTCGACATCACCAGATTCGCGTCGGTGAGCGCCAGTAGTGCGTTCTGGATCGCACTCTGCGAGACCGGCATGCCAATCTCAACAGTGAGCGCCTGATTTGTTTCAGAGGAATAGAACCCCCCGGTGGGTCCGTCGCTCAGGCATATTCGGTTGAACAGGGTCGTGGCAAGATCGCCCAGGCTCTCGGCTCGCGAGATTTCGACATCGGCCGCGGAATGGCGCAACGCCTGCACGATGATCGGCAATTGGGCGTCGGGCGCGAGGTCGGAGGGGCTGTCGCGCAGTGCAATCAGAGCCTTCAACAATTCTTCCGGCCGGTTGCCAAGCTGCTGGAAGGCGTTGACCGCAGCAGGCAATGTGGGCAAGCGTTCGCCGAGCTGCTCACGCGTCAGGTCCAGCACATACATCACGTAGTCCTGGCCCAGCAGCGGGAACGGCTGCGACCATGCACCCTGAAACGCCTGATTGCCGCGCATCACCATTTCCTGCACCTGCGCCCGGTGCGACCCGGTGCCGATGATGAACAGCCGCCCGGGCATGCCGGGCTCCAGATTGACCGCGTCCCGGGCCGCCTTCAGGGCCAGCAGCAGTTCGTTGCCGGCGACGCTGCCCATTGCGTGCTGGATTTCGTCGATGATCAGTACGACATTGGCGCGTGTTTTCTCCACGACCTCAGTGAACACGTCCGCCAGAGTCGGTCCGGTTTTCTTGCCCAGCTGATCCAGCTTGAAGCCGAATTTGAAGCCGGCGCCCCCTATGTCGATTTCTGAAACCCGCTTGAGCTGCCGGGAAATCCGGCCGAACAGGTCGGATGCCGGCGTCTGCAGGTCCGCCAAGGTTTGTTCCATGGCGCCCGTGACCAGATCCGCAGGATTGGCCTGTACCTGACTCCACAAATCCGCATACATGACGATGGCGTCCTGACGCTGCAGCGCCGGCATCAGATCCTGCCGGATGAAAGTCGTCTTGCCGATGCGCCGTGGCCCGGACAGGAACACGCCGGCCTCGAAGTGCGGATCGAGCGCTCGGGGATGAAGGATCTGCCGAGCCATTTCCTCAGCCAGCTCCGTGCGATGGTAGGCCATGACAATTACGAAAATTATTTACTTGGGATAATTATCCCATCCAAATAATTTTGGGTAAAGGCCGCCCGCACCTCCTCGCTGTCAAAGAAAGTGCCCTCCTCAACCCCGCAAGGCCAGCCCGATATAATCGCCGGACCATTCCACGAGGATCCGCGCATGAAAATTCTTGTCGCCCTGAGCACTGCCCTGGCCCTGTCGAGCACCGCGTTCGCCGCCAACACCACCGAAAAGCTGCCCTCCGGCGTCGTGGTCGAGCACCTGAAGCAAGGCACTGGCGCACAGCCGACGGCCAGCGACGTCGTCCGCGTCAACTATCGCGGCACACTCGCCGACGGCACCGAATTTGACAGTTCCGCGAAACACGGCGGCCCCGCCACCTTTCCGCTCGGCCGCGTGATTCCGTGCTGGACGCAAGGCGTGCAGAAAATGAAAGTGGGCGGCAAGGCCAAGCTGACCTGCCCGTCGGCCACCGCCTACGGCAGCCAGGGCGTCGGCCCCATTCCGCCGAACAGCGACCTGACCTTCGAAATCGAACTGCTCGGCATCGGGCAGTAAGGAATCGCGCAGTAACCGTCGCGCAATGAAAAAGGGCGCCGCAGGAGTTCATCCTGCGGCGCCCTTTCTTTCGCGCCGTGGCGCGTCAGCGAATTACATCGTCACGGTGTCGGCCACTTGCTTGAAGTCGTCGATACGGTCGAAGTTCAGGTACTGATAGATCTTGTCGCCATTGGCATTGATCACGCCGATATCGCTCATGTACTCGTCCTTGGTCGGAATCCGGCCCAGACGCGAGCAGATGGCCGCCAGTTCCGCCGAACCAAGATACACGTTCGTGTTCTTGCCCAGACGGTTCGGGAAGTTGCGCGTAGACGTGGACATGACCGTGGCGCCCTCGCGCACCTGTGCCTGGTTGCCCATGCACAGCGAGCAGCCCGGCATTTCGGTACGCGCACCGGCCGTGCCGAACACGCCGTAATGGCCTTCTTCGGTCAGCTGCTTCTGGTCCATCTTGGTCGGCGGCGCGACCCACAGCTTGACCGGAATATCGCGCTTGCCTTCCAGCAGCTTCGACGCCGCACGGAAGTGACCGATGTTCGTCATGCACGAACCAATGAACACTTCGTCGATCTTCGCACCGGCGACATCCGACAGCGTCTTCACGTCGTCCGGGTCGTTCGGGCAGGCCACGATGGGCTCATGCACGTCGGCCAGATCGATCTCAATGACCGCCGCGTACTCGGCGTCCGCATCCGGCGCGAGCAGTTGCGGTTCGGCGAGCCATTCTTCCATCGCCTTGATACGGCGCTGGAGGCTGCGCGGGTCCTGGTAGCCCTCGGCGATCATCCACTTCAGCAGCGTGATGTTGCTGTTGAGATATTCGATGATCGGTTCCTTGTTCAGGTGCACGGAGCAGCCTGCTGCCGAACGCTCGGCCGAGGCGTCCGACAGTTCGAACGCCTGCTCCACCTTCAGATCCGGCAGCCCTTCGATTTCGAGGATGCGGCCCGAGAAGATGTTCTTCTTGCCTTGCTTGGCGACCGTCAGCATGCCCTGCTTGATGGCGTACAGCGGGATGGCATTGACGAGGTCACGCAGCGTGACGCCCGGCTGCATCTTGCCCTTGAAGCGCACCAGCACCGATTCCGGCATGTCCAGCGGCATGGTGCCGGTAGCGGCTGCGAAGGCCACCAGTCCCGAACCCGCCGGGAAGCTGATGCCGATGGGGAAACGCGTGTGCGAGTCGCCGCCGGTGCCGACGGTGTCGGGCAGCAGCATGCGGTTCAGCCAGGAGTGGATCACGCCGTCGCCGGGACGCAGCGCGATGCCGCCACGGTTGCTGATGAAGTTCGGCAGGGTCTGGTGCGTCTTGACGTCCACCGGCTTCGGATACGCGGCGGTGTGGCAGAACGACTGCATCACCAGATCGGCCGAGAAGCCGAGGCACGCCAGGTCTTTCAGTTCGTCGCGGGTCATCGGGCCCGTGGTGTCCTGCGAGCCGACCGAGGTCATCTTGGGTTCGCAGTACGTGCCCGGACGCATGCCCTGGCCTTCCGGCAGGCCGCAGGCGCGGCCGACCATCTTCTGTGCCAGCGAAAAGCCCTTGGCCGTGCCGGCCGGCTGTTGCGGCAGGCGGAACAGGTCCGACGGCGCCAGACCCAGCGCCTCACGCGCCTTCGCCGTCAGACCGCGGCCGATGATCAGCGGAATGCGGCCGCCGGCGCGCACTTCGTCGAACAACACTTCCGACTTGACCTGGAATTCCGCAATGACCGCGCCGTTCTTCAGCGCCTTGCCTTCATACGGACGCAGCTCGACGACGTCGCCCATTTCCATCTGCGACACATCGAGTTCGATGGGCAGCGCGCCCGCATCTTCCATCGTGTTGTAGAAGATCGGCGCGATTTTCGAGCCGAGGCACACGCCGCCGAAACGCTTGTTCGGGATGAAGGGGATGTCTTCGCCCGTGAACCACAGCACCGAGTTGGTAGCCGACTTGCGCGAGGAGCCCGTGCCGACGACGTCGCCCACATAGGCGACCAGGTGGCCCTTCTCCTTCAGCGACTCGATGAAGCGCACCGGGCCGCGCTTGCCGTCTTCTTCCGGCGTGATGCCGGGACGCGCGTTCTTCAGCATGGCCAGCGCGTGCAGCGGGATGTCCGGGCGCGTGGTGGCGTCCGGCGCCGGCGACAGGTCGTCCGTGTTGGTTTCGCCCGTCACCTTGAAGACGGTGACGGTCAGGCTTTCAGGCACTTCCGGACGGCTCGTGAACCATTCGGCGTCCGCCCAGCTTTGCAGCACGGCGCGCGCGTGGGCGTTGCCCTTGTCGGCGAGTTCCTTGACGTCGTGGAACTGGTCGAACATCAGCAGGGTTTTCTTCAGCGCGTCCGCGGCGACGGCGGCCACTTCGGCGTCAGAGAGCAGCTCGATCAGCGGCGCGATGTTGTAGCCGCCCAGCATCGTGCCGAGCAGTTCGGTGGCGCGCTGACGCGAGATCAGCGGGCACGCGGTTTCGCCCTTGGCCACGGCGGCCAGGAAGCCCGCCTTGACGCGTGCAGCCTCGTCCACGCCGGCCGGCACGCGATTCGTGATGAGGTCGAGCAGGATCTGCTCTTCGCCCGCGGGCGGATTGGTCAGCAACTCCACCAGCTCGGCGGTCTGCTGAGCAGTCAGGGGCAGAGGCGGAATGCCGAGCGCGGCGCGTTCGGCGACATGAGCGCGAAAATTTTCAAGCATGAGGGGACCGTTCGTTTGCGTTTCAAAGGACGACTTTCCAGTCGCGCCGAGGCTGCTCCCGGCATTGCTTCGAGCGCAATTTTAGCGTTCTGACCGCGTCGCGTCAATTATCTTATGTCTTATGTCTTATACAAGACTTGCGGTCAAAGCCTGTTGCGACCGTCGGTTTTCATGGTTCGACGGCACGCCTGACAGGCGCCTTGGCCCACGAGGAAGCCGACGGCCACGAAGCTTCGATCGCCTGCAACGCGCTCGTCACGATGGAACGGTTCAGTGCCGCCGCCAGCACGCCGTCGCGTTCTTCATAGGCTTCGCACAGGCGTTGATGATCGGAGCACGAGCGTTGCAGGCGTCCCGGCAGCGACGTGCTCAGGCGGCGCAACCGGTTGATGCGCATGCGCATGGAATCCAGCACTTCCTTGAAGATGCCGTTGCCGCACACGCGCAACTCTTCATCGCGGAACGCGACGTTGGCCCAGAAGTAGGCATCGACGTCGCCGCGCGCGGCGGCCTCGGCGAGATGCCGATGCGCGGACCAGAGCCGGTCGATGTCCTGCGGCGTCGCCCGCTCGACCACGCCGAGGGAGATCTGCGCGTACAGCAGCGCGCGCAGCTGATATAGCTCGCGCGCGTCTTCGATCCTGATGGCGGAGACCCTCGGACGCTTGCGCGGCGGCCAGTCGACCAGTCCTTCGCGGCTCAGGACGAACAGCGCTTCGCGCACCGGCGTGCGGCTGACCTCGAAGCGCCGTGCGAGTTCGACGGAGTTCAGATCGTCACCGGGCGCGAGCCGCCCTTCGATGATCCCGCGCGCCACCCAGTCGATGATGTCGGTGGTTGCGGGATTGAATGTGTCGACACTTTCGCTCATGACGGTCATTCCGGATGTCTGGTAAGGTGCGATTAAACGCCAAAGATTCTACCTCTGCCGCGATGGGGCACTCCATCTGTCGACACTTCACGAAGATTTCCACCACGAGGAGACAATGCATGTCCGAGCGCCATCGGCCTCAACGTCGCAGGCTGTTGCAATCCGCCGGCGCACTCGCCGCGCTGTCGCTGGGCGGTTCGCGCCTCGTCCTCGCTGCGAGTGAAGCGGAAAACGCAAGTGCGGACCATGAACACATCACCGCGCAACTCGCGCGCTACATGGCGCAGGCCCGCACGATGCCGCTCCCCGCTCCCGTCGTCCTCGCCTGCAAGCACCGGATTCTGGACACCTTTGGCGCGATGGTCTCCGGATCGCGCATGCGCCCCGGCATGCTCGCGGCGAAATACGTCGGCACGCTCGGCGGCGCGCCGCAGGCGACGGTCATCGGCACGCACGCGCGCACGAGCATCGTCAATGCGTCGCTGGCCAACGCCATGTGCGCCCATTCCGATGAAACCGACGACTTCGAACCGGTGACGAAGGCGCATCCGGGGAGTTCGGTGGTGCCGTCGGCGCTGGCCATGGCCGAGCACGGCGCGCAAAGCGGCGAGACGATGATCCGCGCGGTCACTCTCGGCTATGACCTCGCCTGCCGCCTGCTGATGGCGCTCGGTCCCGATCTCGTGCGCGGCTCGCATCGCAGCGCGGAAGGCACGGCCTCGACCTTCGGCGCGCTCGGCGCGGCGTCCGCCGTCGCGGGCCTCGACGAAACCGCGATGCGCTATGCGATCTCCTATTCGGCGCAGCAGGTGTCGGGGCTGTGGAGCTGGGTCAAGGACAAGGACCACATCGAGAAAGCCTTCGACTTCGCCGGCATGGGCGCGCGCAACGGCGTCATGGCGGTGAGCATGGTGCAGTCCGGCATGACGGGCGTGCGCGACGTGCTCGACGGCACGCACAACCTGTTCGTCGCGCTTTCCACGCAGCCTGATCCGCACGCGATGATCGACGGGCTCGGCTCGCGCTTCTACGTGACCGAGACGGCGATCAAGACCTACTCGGTGGGTTATCCGATCCAGTCCCCGCTCGACGCGCTGCTCGCCCTGCGCAAGCAATACGGCCTGAGGCCGGACAACGTGAGCCGCATTGTCGTGAGGATTCCGCCGGATGCGGAGGGCATTGTCGGCGATAGCGCGATGCCCGACGTCAACTGCCAGCATCTCGTGGCGCTCGCGCTGGTGAAGGGCGCGGTGTCGTTCCGCGACAGCCACGATGTCGCCCTGATGCGCGATCCCGCCATTCTCAGGGAACGCGCGAAAGTGACGGTGCAGCCGGACCCCGCGCTGCATGATCCTGCCGCGCCGCGCGGTGCGAAAGTGCAGGTCACGCTGACGGGTGGCCGCACGGTCGAGCACTTCACGCGCTTTGCACCCGGCACGAAGGAGAACCCGCTGTCGAGCGAAGCCGTCGCGGCCAAGGCGCGCGACCTGATGGCGCCGGTGCTGGGCGCCGCGCGGACGGCCGCGCTCATCGAGAAGATCGAGCATCTGGAAACGCTCAGGGACGTGCGCGAACTGCGCCCGCTGCTTACCGCGTGACGCCCGATAAATTACAAGGAGACGAACCCATGGCCAACATCGACCGGCGCTACTTCCTGAAGACCGGCGCGGCGGGCGCGCTGGCGTCCGCCACCGTGGGCACGAGCGCGCTGGCGCAAGGCAACGGCGCGGCATCGCAGCCTGGCGCCACGAATGCACAACCGCCGAAGGTCACGCGCATCCTTGCCGAATTCATCGGCAAGACGCGCTACGAAGACCTGCCCGCGCCGGTGCGCCGCGAAGGCGTGCGCACGCTGATGAACTGGGTCGGCGTGGCGGTGGGCGGCTCGCACGACACGACGGTCGATCGCGCCGTCGCCGCGCTCACGCCCTTCTCGGGGCCGCCGCAAGCCAACCTGCTCGGGCGCACGGAGCGCTTCGACATCATGAACGCGGCGTTCATCAACGGCGTCAGCAGTCATATCTTCGATTACGACGACACGCACCTGAAGACCATCATTCATCCGGCCGGGCCGGTGGTCTCCGCGATTCTCGCGTATGCGCAATACCATCCCGTGTCGGGCAAGGACTTCCTCAATGCGCTGGTGCTGGGCGTGGAGACCGAGTTGCGCATCGGCAATGCGGTGTACCCGAATCATTACGATGTCGGCTGGCACATCACCGGTACCTGCGGCGTGTTCGGATCGGCGGCGGCGATGTCGAAGCTCATGGGCCTCACCGTGCAGCAGACGGTCTGGGCGCTGGGATTGGCGGCGTCGCAGCCGGTCGGCTTGCGCGAGTCGTTCGGTTCGATGAACAAGAGCTTCAATCCCGGCCGCGCCGCCGCCAACGGCATGTTCGCGGCGATCCTGGCGAGCAAGGACTACACGAGCTCGGACGGCATGATCGAGGCGAAGCGCGGCTGGGCGAACACGATCAGCACCAAGCAGGATTACCGCGAGATCACGGACGGGCTCGGCACGCACTACGAGTCCACGCTCAACACGTATAAGCCGTTTGCATGCGGCATCGTGATTCATCCTGCGCTGGACGCCGCCATCCAGTTGCGCGACCAGAACCATCTCAGCGCCGATCAGATCGAGCGCATCGACTTGCGCGTGCATCCGCTGGTCATCGAACTGACGGGCAAGAAGACGCCGCAGATCGGCCTCGAAGGCAAGTTCAGCATTTATCACGCGGTGGCGATTGCGATCATCGACGGCGCCGCCGGCGAGAAGCAATTCAGCGACGCCAAGGTGCGCGACCCGCAGACCGTCGCGCTACGCGAGAAGGTGAATACGATCGTCGATCCTTCGATCAAGCCTGAGCAGGTGGACATGACCATCACGCTGAAGGATGGCCGCAAGCTGCACAAGTTCATCGAGCATGCGATCGGCAGTACGGAGGTGCCGATGAGCGATCAGCAGCTGGAGAAGAAATTCGCCGATCTCGCCGACGGTATTCTGCCGGCGGACCAGACGCGGGCGCTGATCAACACGTGCTGGCATGTCGAGGCGCTGGGGAACGCGGGGGATATTGCGGTGGGGGCGGTGGGGCGTTAGCGCATCCCGCCACTCGCAATCAGACTCTCACCGGTCAGCCACCGCGCATCATCCGATGCAAGAAACACCGCAATGGCCGCGATATCATCCGGCTGCCCAACCCTGCCGAGCGGCGTTTGCGACAGCGCCGCCGTTTCGAATTCCGAGCCGATGACGCCCGCCGTATGCGTGCCTTCCGTGACCACGACGCCCGGATTGATCGAGTTCACACGAATCTTCCGCGGGCCGAGTTCGCGCGCCAGCGAGCCGGTGATGGCATCCACAGCGCCTTTGGTGCCGCTATAGACGGCAGTAGTCGCCGGCGTGATGCGGCTCACGACCGAACTCACATTGACGATGCTCGCACCTGCGCCCATATGCTTGACGGCGGCCTGCGCGGTCAGCAGCGTGCCTAGCACGTTGACGTTGAACTGCTTGTGGAAGTGCTCTTCGGTGATCTCTTCAAGCGCCGCAAATTCATAGACGCCGGAATTGTTCACGAGAATATCGAGCCGGCCGAAGGTTTCGATTGCCGCATTCACGATGCCTTGCGCGTCCGCCGCCTTCGATACATCTCCGCCCACCGCAACCGCACGGCCGTTCGCCGCGGTGATCGCAGCGACGACGGCATCCGCGCCTTCCTTGCTGCTCGCATAGTTGACGACCACCGCCGCGCCTTCGGCCGCGAGCGCCTTGGCGATGCCCGCTCCGATGCCCTTCGATGCACCCGTGACCACCGCGACCTTGCCTGCGAGTTTGCTCATGATGTCTTCCCTGAAAAGTTGACTGGACGGTAGAGGGCCGGCTGCTTCGTTGCTTCGCTGGGTCGGCCCTGCCATGGTGACAATGTAGTTGGGCTGTCACCACCGATAAAGCGGACTAAAGTGAATTGACATGCAGGCAAACGCGAATAATGAACCGGCGCATTGCAGGCTCTCGTTGGCGCCATGGAGGCAAACAGCATGACCATGCTTCGAAGCGATGCGAACTTCGCCGGACCGATTGCCGGGCTGTATGAACAATTACTCGTACCGATGCTCTTCGCGCACTACGCCGATGACCTCGCCCGCCGTATCGCCGCACTGGATCCTTCGCGGGTGCTGGAAACCGCTGCGGGAACCGGCGCACTCACGCGCGCGATGTCGCGCATGCTGAGTCCACAGGCCGCGATCGTCGCGACGGACCTGAACCAGGCCATGCTCGATCGCGCAGACGCAGCAGGTACGCCCGCGAACGTCACGTGGCAACAGGCCAATGCGCAAAGCCTGCCGTTCGCCGATGCGAGCTTCGATGTCGTCGCCTGCCAGTTCGGCGCGATGTTCTTTCCCGACAAGCCGGCCGCCTTCGCGGAGGCGCGTCGCGTGCTGCGGCCGGGCGGGACGCTGTTGTTCAACGTGTGGGATTGCATCGAAGAGAATGCTTTCGCCGATACGATCACCACCGCGCTCGGCCACGTGTTCCCCGATGATCCGCCGCTGTTCATGAAGCGCACGCCGCACGGCTATTTCGATGCACACACGATCTCGACGGACCTCGCTCACGCAGGCTTCGATGCAACACCACACATCGAAACGATGACCGCGCAAAGTCATGCGCCATCGGCACGAGCCGTTGCCGTCGCGTACTGTCAGGGAACGCCCTTGCGTAATGAGATCGAGGCACGCAACAGCGCGACGCTCGATGAAGCCACGGCCGTCTGCGAAGCTGCAATCGCGGATCGCTTCGGTACAGCTCCAGTGCAAGCGAAGATGCAGGCCCACGTCATCGTCGTGCGCCGCTGATGCCTCACGCGCGATCCAGCACGCGTGTAAGCCATGCGATGAGCGCCTGCCCATCGCACGAGGCGCTGCGGTAGCCCAGATGACCATCGGGCCGCACCGCCCACACCATGCCGTTGCGCGCGCCGAACTGCGCCGCGAACTCGCCCTGGAAATCGCCCAGCGTGCGATAGCGTTCATTCGCACCGTTCATGATCGAAGGAGACATGATCAGCACCACGCCGCCCGTGAGGCCGAGCGCGGCGCGCCATGCGTCGACGGCCTCATCGAACGCGGCCCCGCGCGCGCCGTCCTCGTCCTCGTCGATATAGCCGAGCAGCGTATGCCGGCCTCGCCCGATGTGATCCTGCAAGCGCTGCACCTGGCCGACGAACGCCTGCACCAGACCGCCCACTTGCGGCACGCGGTCGCCGGGCGCGGGCAGTTCGGAAGCCATGTCCCGGCATTCGTCGGCGACAGCGGGACTGCCGCGATAGCCCACCAGCAACTGCGTCTCGCGCATGCCGGGCCGCATCTCGCCGTGCGCGAGCACGGTATGCATGGCGCGGCTCGTCGACTCGACCACGTCGAGCCCGACGGGCCGCCGTTCCGCTTCATAACTGTCGAGCAGTTTCGCGCCGGCCATCCCGCGCGCCGTCAGGCCGATCTTCCAGGCGAGATTGTGCGCATCCTGCAAGCCCGTGTTCATGCCCTGCCCGCCGACCGGCGGATGGATATGCGCGGCATCGCCGGCAAGGAACACGCGGCCGCGCGCATAGTGCTGTGCAATGCGATGACTCACGCGATACACCGACGACCAGCGCATCGACGACAAGCGCGTGTTGCGCGGCAGGATCGGCAGCATGATGCGCTCGACTTCATCGAACCCGGGTGCCGAGTTCAAGGCGTGCAGCGCGGCATCGTCGGGAAGCAGCACCATCGACAGCCGATAGCGGCGCTTCGACCCGCGCACCGGCAACGCGGCAAGCGTGGTGGATTGCGGCACGGCGCCTTCAGCCGTGCCCTGAACCTTGCCGGAGAGATTGAAGCGGTACATCGGTCCGCGCGGCAGATTCCAGTCCACGTCGACATCGGCGAGCATGAAGGTCTGCGGATACTGATCGCCTTCGAAAGGCACGTTCAACTGATGCCGCACGCTGCTGCGCGCGCCGTCGCAACCCACCAGCCAGCGGCAGCGAACCGTGCGGATGTCGCCGCCCGCCATCTGCACGCGGGCGTCGACGGCATCGTCCGACTCGGTGAAATCCAGCAGCGTCGCGCCATAGTCGACGTGCCCGCCATGCACGGCGAGCGCCGTCTCGAGCAGGCGTTCCGTTTCGAATTGCGCCAGCGAAAGCGCGCCGTAGGGCATGCCTTCGCGCGGAAACTGCGCGCTGAACACGGGATCGCCGTCCTGAAAGGTTTCGGCGCCGGTGAGCCAGACGCCCGTGTCGATCGCATCGCGCGCGATGCCGAGGTCCTCGAAGATCTCCAGCGTGCGCGCCGTCACGCCCAGTGCCTTGACGAAGAAGGTACGCGTTTCATGCGTATCGATCAGGCACACATCCAGCCCGTCGCGCTTCAGTTCCGCGGCAAGCAGCAGGCCAACGGGGCCGGCGCCGGCTATCAACACATCGGTCGTATCGTTCATGATGCGATTTCTCCCGAGGAATGCGATGCGTACGCGTGTGGCGCGCGAGATCGTCGTCCGGCGAAAGGGAGAATAACCGTTGTGTCACTGCTTGTGCCGCCATTCGATCGCCCGATCCGTCAGCCGGCGAGCGGACCGAGCCGCACGCCGAGCACGCAGCCGGCCGCGATGACGGCGAGCACGGCGGTGGCGATCGCGGCGTAGAGCGTGTTGCGCTGCCGGGCGAACACCGCGAGCAGCAGCGCGACGCGCATGACGGGAAGCAAGACGAACAGCGCGACGCCTGCCGTCAGGGCCTGCGCGGCCCACGGCACGGGCCACGCCTGAAGCACCAGACCCGCGCCGATCAAGCCGCACGCGATCCACGTTCCGGCCTGAAGAAAGACGGCGAGCAGGCGGTCGAGCGAAACATGCGCGGGCGACTTCCTCATTCGGCGAACTCCGCGAGGTTGATGCCCATGCCTTGCAGCACCATCTGGCCCGCGACGATCACGAGCACGGAGAGAAACAGCACGCGCAGGCGTTCGCTGCGCACCTTCATCAGCACGCGTGCGCCGAGCACGGCGCCGAGCACCGAACCGAGCGCCACCGGCGCGGCCAAAGCGCTGACGATCTCTCCGCGCAGGAAGTACGCGCATCCGCTGGCGGCAGCCGTGACGCCGATCATGAAGTTGGAAGTGGCCGTTGAGACCTTGATGGGCAGGCGCAACGCATTGTCCATGGCGGGAATCTTGAGGATGCCGCTGCCGATCCCAAGCAACGCCGACACCATCCCGGCCACGACCATCAACGTAAGACCCAGCGGCACGCGCTGCACGCGATAAGCGACGTCGCGATGCAGCCGATGATCCGGATAGCTCGAATGCAGTTCGAGCACGGCGGCGAGCCCATGCGAAGGCGCGGTCGATGCGGCCGACGCCGGATCTTCGCGCCGCACGAACATCTGCCATGCCGACACGAGCAGCACGCCTGCGAAAAGGAAGTCCAGCGCCGATACCGGCACGACGCCCGCCAGCAGTACGCCGCAGAGCGCGCCAAGGGTCGTGCCGGTTTCGAGCACGAGGGCCAGCCGCACATTGGTCAGCCCGCCGCGCAGGAACGCGGCCGCGCCGCCGCACGAACAGGCGATGACCGACACGATGCTGGTGCCGATGGCCGCATGCATGTCGACGTGAAAGAACATGGTCAGGATGGGCACGATGAACAGGCCGCTCGCCATGCCGAGCATGCCGCCTGCAGCACTTGCGCCGAGGCCTGCGCAGAACAGCCACAGCGTTGTCTGCAAGCTCATTGGATCCGCTCTCAGGAGATCAGTGAACGTGAATTATAACATGTCATAACAAGTAGGAAAATGCATGACGGACAGCCCGTCATGCATCCGGCTACACCAACTTCATTGGAACTTCACCGGCACGGGCCGCGTGAGCAGATCGACATAAAAGGCGAAGAAACGGTTGTTGTCGTAGCGCGTGACATACGTGATCTTCTGCGGCGAAGCACCGGCCGCAGGCGCATCCGGATAGACCATCACATGCCCCTGATCTTCTCCAGGCGTCGTGTCGATGTCGAGATACGCGCTCTGCGTCTGCGTCGCATAAGTGGGATCGAGAAAGTATCCGATCGTCAGCGTGTCGTAGATGTCGGTGTTGTTGGCGAACGCGCCCGCATTTTCGATGGCATACACCTTCGTCACGGCGGTCTGTCCCGTCGGCGGATTGACGATCTGGTTATAGACGGTCTCGGTCAGCGGAACGGTATTGGTGACGTCGAGCGGAATCACCTTCTGCGGGATCGTGGTCTGCAATAGCGTGCGCACTGCGACGGGATCGAACCACCAGTTCAGTTCGCCCACTGCGTTCGCGTTGCCCGGCACGTTCATCGCGCCGCCCATGTAGACGATCTGCTTGATGAGCGGCACGATCTCCGGCGCCTTCTGCACGGCGGTCGCGAGATTGGTGGGCGGCCCCACTTCGATGATCGTCACCTGATTCGGATAACGCTTGATGGTGTCGATCATGAAGTCCGCGGCGGCCTGGGCTTGCAGCTTGGTGGATGTTGCAAAGCCGTCGGGCGGCGCGGTCAGTTGCGATTGCTGAGTGGGTTCGGGACGCATCCACGCGCCGAAATATCCATTGGGATTGGCGGCCTGCTGCGCGCGAATGCTCGCGACGTCATATTGCAGCGGATAGTTGGCGCCCGCATAGACGCCTACCTTGTCCTGCACGCCCATGCGCTCGACGGCCTTCAGTGCGTCGGCCTCTTCCTGCAACAGCCAGTCGTTGCCTGTCACGACACACAGGCCAAGCAGATTGACCTTGCCCTGCCCCATCAACTGCGTGGTCATCGCGAAGAGCTGGCCGTCGTCGCCCATCGTGTTGAAGTCCGAGTCGATGATGATCTTCGGCGCATTCGAATAGGCGGGCTGATTGTTATCGGATCCGCCGCACGCGGCGAGCGCGACGACACACGGAATGATCAGGATTACCGCTTTGCAACGCTGCATGGTCGTGTCTCCCGAATCGATATAAGTAGAGTGGGCGCACCGCCGCAATGCAGGCAAGGCGCCACTCATTCTACGATCGATCCGGGAACCGCATGGACCGCGTCCTCACTCGTTCCAGTGCCCCGCACTGCCCGCGAAAGCCGGCACGCCGAGCTGGTCGCGCTGCTGTTGCGCTTCGCGCGCCTCGTCGGCCTCCACGGTCTTGCTCGTATCGATGAACAGCGCCGCTACCGCGCCCACGCCGAGCAATGCCGCCGAGATCGTGAACGGCACGTTGTAGCTGCCGGTCTGCTGGATCAGATAGCCGAACACGACCGGCGACGTCATCCCCGCAATGCCGAAGCCCGTGTTCATCATGCCGCCGGCCGTGCCCGCATACTTGCCCGCGATGTCGAGCGGCAGTGTCCACAGGACCGGATTCGTGATCTCGAGGAAGAAGAACGAGCCGGTCAGAAACCACACGGCGGCCACGGGGCTGGGTGCGTTGACCATCGGCAGGAGGAAGGCCAGCGAGCCGCCCATGCCCACCACGAGGATGCTGCAGCGCGCGAGCCGCAGACGGCCGGTCATCTTGTAGATGCGGTCCGAGATGACGCCGCCGAGCGTGTCGCCGACCACGCCCGCAAGCAAGGGCAACGCAGTGAAGAGCGCGAGATGCTTGAGGTCGAAGCCGCGCGACTCCTTCAGATACGAAGGCAGCCAAGTCAGATAGACCCACAGCAGCCAGCCATAGCAGAAGTCGACGAAGGTCACGAGCCACATGCGATGAATCAGCTTGCGCCAGGGCGTCACGCTCTTGCGGGCGCGCGCGCAATCGCCGGCGCGATAGCCGATCTCCGCGGTCTCCTCCGGCGTGATGCGGCGGTTCTCATCGGGCGAATTGGTGAACACGAAGAAGTACAGCACCGTCCATGCAAGGCTGGCGATGCCCAGCAGGATGAACGCCTCGCGCCAGCCGCTCGCGGCCACCACGGCCAGCACCAGCGGCGGCGTGAGCGCGCCGCCCAGCCGCGAGAAGCTGTGCGTGATGCCTTGCGCAAAGCCGCGCTCATGCACCGGCATCCAGTACGTGAAGGCGCGCGTGGCGGTCGGGAACGCGCCGCCCTCGCCGATGCCGAGCGCCAGCCGCAGCACCACGAGCATGCCGATGCTGCCCGCGAAGCCCGTCGCCAGCGTGGCCGCGCCCCAGATCAGCGAGAGCACGATCAGCACCAGCTTGGGACCGAACTTGTCAGCGAGCCATCCGCCGACGACCTGCATGACCGCATACGGATACGCAAACGCCGAGAACACGAGTCCGAGCTGCACGGAACTCAGTCCCATTTCCTGACGGATCAGCGGACCCGCTACCGCAATGTTCACCCGGTCGATGTACGAGATGAAGTACATCAGGCACATCACGCCGAGGATGATATGGCGCGTCTTCACGCGCTGACGATGCTGGTTCATTGTGTCTCCCATGTCCATCTGATGTGGAATGTGCAAGTCCTGCCGTGAAGCACGCGCCCGCTTATCCCGCCGGCTGCGGCTTCTCAACGAGCTTCAGGCGCTGCACCTTGCCCGAGGGGCCGCGCGGCAAGGCATCGGTGAAGCGGAATTCGCACGGCGTCTTGTAGCGGCCGAGTTCGCGCAGACAGTGCTCGCGCAGATCGGCGGGATCGGGAGGAGGCGCGCCGACATGCGGCACGATGAACGCGACGATGTCCTGCCCGTAGGCCGGATCCGGCACGCCCACGGCAGCCGCTTCCAGCACGCCGGGATGGCGCAGCAGCGCTTCGTCGATCTCGCGCGGCGCGATGTTCTCCCCGCCCTTGATGATGAGTTCCTTCGCGCGGCCGTTGATGTAGAAGAAGCCGGCCTCGTCGCGATAGCCGAGGTCGCCGCTGTGCAGCCAGCCATCGGCGGTGAAAGCGTTACGGGTCTCCTCGGGCCGCTTGTAGTAGCCGCTCATCAGCTGCCCGCCGCGCAGCACGAGTTCGCCGGTCTCGTTGGGGGCGCATTCGCGGCCTTCGGGATCGACGATCTTCGCCTCGCCGCCCGACGGCAGACCGATGCTGCCGATCCTGCGCAGCGCCGGGTCATACGGGTTGCTGAAGGCGGGCGCGGCGGTCTCGGTCATGCCCATCGTCTCGATCACGCCGATGCCGAAGCGCGCCTCGAACGCGCGATGATGATCGGCAGGCAGCGCCGCCGACGCACTCCGGCAGAACTTGAGCGCCGACAGATCGAAGCCCTGCGCGCTTTCACCGTTGAGCAGATAGGCGACGATGGTCGGCACCACGTTGATCCACGTGCAGCCGTGCTGCGACGCCTCGCGCCAGAAGGTGCGCGCGGAAAAGCGCGGCGTCATCACGGCCGAGCCGCCGTGCTGCAGAGGCGTGAGCAACGCCACGACGAGACCATTGATGTGATACAGCGGCAGCGACACGAGCACGCGGTCGTCCTCGCACAGGCGATGCTCGGCGCTGATGTTGCGCATGTTGGCCAGCAGGCTGCGATGGCTCAGCAACACGCCCTTGGGTGCGCCGGTCGTGCCCGACGTGTACATGAGCAGCGCGGTGTCGGCGGGATCGGCGCCTTTCGCGACGATCTGCGTGGCATCGTCGCCAGGCGGCGGCATGGTGCGGGAGGCAAGCACGGGTATAGCGGGCAAGTCTTCTGCATCTGGCGACGTGCGCACCACCGCGATATCGCGCGCCACGCTCTTGATCGCTTCCGCGACGGTCTCGTGCGTATCGTCGGACACGAAGATCAGGCGCGTATCCGAATGCTCGACGATGTAACGCACTTGCGATGGCTGGCACAGCAGGTTCAGCGGATTGGCGACGAGCCCGCTGTACATCGCCGCGAGCAGCAACCGCGCGGTCTGGATGCCGTTGCTCATGAACACCGAGACCACATCACCAGGCTTCAGTCCCGCCGCTTCGAAACGCGCCGCGAGCGCACGGCAGTCGTCACGCAACGTGCGGAACGAGAGTACATTGCCGCCCTCGGCATCGAGCAGGAACGGCTTGTCGGGAGCATGCCCGGCGCGCGCGTCGATCAAGGCGCGCAGGGTCGTTGCATCGAGCGGCGCGTGCCCGGAAGAAGCAATACGATCAGCGAGCGTGCTCATCGTCCGACCCTCCGGAAGTAGTCGCCGAGCAACGCATCGACTTCCGGCACGCGTTCCGCAATCGGATACGCGACGCGCGTCACGTTCATGTATTGCCGGTAGCCGAGGTTCGCCGAGAAGTTGTTGCCGCCCCAGGTGCCGCAGCCCATCGAGAGCGAGAACGGCAGGCCGTTGTCGAAGTTGCCGCCGGTCGCGAGGCAATGCGCCTGATTCACGATCACGCGGGCCACCGGCAACTGCGTGCCGAGCAGAACGGCCAGCGCGTCGTCCGCGCCATGCACGCCCACCGAATGCCCCGCGCCCATGTAGCCGTAGATGCCGCGCACGATGTCCATCGCGTGTCCGGTATCGCGCGCGCGATACACGGTCAGCACCGGCGAGAGCTTCTCTCCCGAGAACGGATGGTCCTTCCCATAGCCGGTTTCCTCGACCATCAGGAACCTCGGCTCGCGCGCGGCGATGTCGTCGAGGCCAGCTTCACGCGCAATCGCCGCAGCGGAACGCGCCGTGCAGCGCGCCGATAGCTTGCCGTCCTGCCACAGCACCGCCTGCAAGCTTGCCTTCTGCGCCGCGTCCAGCAACACGCCGCCCTGTTTGCGCAGCGCATCGAGCATGCGGGCATGAATCGCGCCCTCAATCACGACGCTGTTCTCCGACGAGCAGCTGGTCGCGTTGTCGAAGGTCTTGGAGATGGCGATCTTGCGCGCCGCGTCATCGGCATCGGCCTGCGCGGTGACGATGGACGCCACGTTGCCCGCGCCCACGCCGAAGGCCGGCGTGCCGCTCGTATAGGCCATGCGCACATTGGCCTGCGAACCGGTGGCGACGACCAGATCGGCGAGGCGCATCAATGCGGCCGTCGCCGCCTTGCTGGCGGGCGGCGGCAGCATCTGCACGAGATCGGGATCGAGACCGGCCTTGGCGAACTCGGCGTGAATGAAGCCGATCAGCAACGCGCACGACGAATAGCCCTTCGGCGAAGGCGCGACGATGATCGCGTTGCCGCACTTGAGCGCATTGATGATCTTGTTGGCGGGCGTTGCGCCGGGATTGGTCGAGGGCGTGATGGCCGCCACCACGCCCACCGCGCGCGCGATCTCGACGATGCCATGTTCCTCGTCCCGCGCGATCACGCCCGTCGTCGCAACGCCATGCAGGTCGCGCAACAGGCCAAGCGTCTTGCGATGGTTCTTGCGAAACTTGTCGTCGGCGTTGCCGAGACCCGTGTCGCGCACGGACAGATCCGCCAGCTGCCGGTTGCGCGCGGGCTCCATGATGGCCCACGCGGCGGCGGCCACGGCGGTATCGAGCGTGTCCTGCCCCGCGTGTTCGAAGCGTTGCTGCGCCGCGCGCGCCCGCTCGAAGAGCGCGCCGACCGCGCGTTCCGCTTCCGCCTGCTGCGCGGCCTGATCAGAGTCCGGCGCCTGTGCGCGTGAACGCACGAGGGTTGCGCCGCTTGCCATGTCATTCATGCGATGAACCTC
Organism: Caballeronia sp. LZ034LL; assembly: GCF_031451215.1. NCBI lineage: Bacteria > Pseudomonadati > Pseudomonadota > Betaproteobacteria > Burkholderiales > Burkholderiaceae > Caballeronia > Caballeronia sp. LZ034LL. The sequence goes on along the minus strand of NZ_JARUXR010000002.1, from coordinate 70,836 downwards.
GGCTGATGATGGATGAGAGGGTGCTATCCAATCTAGTCAGCTCTGTTCGTCGCGCGGTCCCGTTTTCCGGAGTAACGCATGCAGCGGCGGCGCGTGCATCGGAAAGTGCGGATTTCGGGACTTTCCAGAGTCCCGAAAAACAATGTTTTCGACGCACAATGAAATAAAAACGCAAGCGACACATATAAAGCAGGAGACAGCGTGACATCGAATCAATCGAATGCCGCCGCCGTGCGCGCGTTCCGCGTGCTCGAAACCCTGGCGGAAGCGAACCGTCCTTTATCAATGACCGAACTGGTCGATGCGCTCGGCCTGCCGAAGCAGACCGTGCATCGCATCCTCGTGCAGCTGATGGACGCGTGGCTCGTTACGCGCGGCGCCAGCGACAGGCTTTATGAATGCTCGCCACGGGTGCGCACGCTCGCCATCAACGTGCTGATGCACGCGGGGCCTGCTGCGGCGCGGCATGCGTTGCTCGAACAACTCGTCACGCGGGTCGGCGAGACCTGCAACCTGACGATGCTCGCGGGTAACGACGTCGTGTATGTGGATCGCGTGGAGACCGGCTGGCCGCTGCGCATGCACTTGCAGCCGGGTTCACATGTGCCGCTGCATTGCTCGGCGAGCGGCAAGCTGCTGCTGAGCTTCCTGCCGAAGGAACGGCGCGAGCGCATGATCGAGCGCCTGCCGCTGCGGTCTTACTCGGAACGCACCATCACCGACCGCGACGTGCTGCGCCGTGAGCTCGCCTTGACGCGCCGCCGCATGCTGGCCATCAACAACCAGGAGCATTTGCAGGGGCTGGTCGCGATTGCGGTGCCGGTGATGCTGGACCGCAATCGCGCATGCGCCGCGATCGCGATCCAGGCGCCGGTAGGACGCGTCGCGCTCGATCAGCTGCTTGCCTTCGAGCCCGACCTGCGCCGCACGGCTGAAGAAACCGCACGGACTTTCAGGGAAGAATGAAGCGCTTCAACGTTCGGCGGTTTGCAGATGCTGCGCTGCGTGCTCGTCGGCGTGCGCCTCGACCTCGTTGCGGCCGCGCTTGAACACGAAGTAGGCGACGATCAGGATGCCCAGACTCACGACGCCGAGCCACAGCGGCTTGCGTTGATCCGGGATGAACGCCATGGCGATGAGAATCGCGAGCATGCCGACGATGGCGAGCCAGGTGAGATAGGGAAATCCCCACATGCGTATGCGCAGGTCGTTCGCCTCGAAGCTCGTCATGCGGCTGCGCAGCCGCAGTTGCGAAAACGCGATCAGCAGGTACACGAAGATCGCGACCGTGCCGTACGAGTTGACGAGGAACGCGAACACCGTATCCGGCGATACATACGACATCACCACCGATACATAGCCGAACACCGTGCCCAGCAGGATGGCGCGGGTCGGAACGCCGCGCTTGTTGACCTTCGCGAGTCCGAGCGGCGCATCGCCATGACGCGTCAGTGCGAACAGCATCCGCGACGCCGCGTACAGACCCGAATTCAGCGCCGACAGCACCGCCGTCAGCACGATGGCGTTCATCACGTTCGCGGCAGCCGGCATGCCCATGACTTCGAGCGCGCTGACATAGGGCGTGGCCATCTGATGCGAATTCCACGGCACCAGCGCGACCACGAGCGCCACCGATCCCACATAGAACACGAGCACGCGCGTGATGACCGAATTGGTTGCCTTCGCAACTGCCTTGGCCGGCTCCTTCGCTTCCGCCGCCGCGATCGTCACGATCTCCGCGCCGAAGTAGAAGCCTGTCGCGGCCACCGCGCCTGTCAGCACCGGTCCGATACCCTTCGGCATGAAGCCGCCGTGCCCGAGGAAAGTCGTAGCGACGTCGGTGGTATGCATCGAGGCGGGCCACAGGCCGCACACATAGAGGCCGCCGAGGAACAGGAACACGATGATCGCGCCGACCTTGATCGACGAGAACCAGAACTCGAACTCGCCATAGCTGCCGACCGAGATGAGATTGGTCAGCGTGAGCACGACCAGCAGCACGAGACTGATGATCCACGCGGGCACGTCGGGGATCCAGAACTGCACGAGCTTGGCCCCGGCCACCGCTTCCAGCGCGATCACGATGACCCAGAAATACCAGTACATCCAGCCGGTGAGGAAGCCGGCCATCTTGCCGGGCCCGCGTTCCGTCCTGAAGGCGAGCCGCGCGTATTCATAGAACGAGCCGACGGCCGGCATCGCGCAGGCCATTTCGCCCAGCATGCGCATCACGAGCACCACGAGCACGCCCGTGATGAGAAAAGAAAGAATCGCGGCGGGTCCGGCCTGCTGGATCACCACGCCGCTGCCGACGAAAAGTCCGGCGCCAATGACGCCTCCCAACGCGATCATCGTCATGTGGCGCTGCTTGAGGCCACACTTGAGATCGCCCTTGTCCGTACTCGATTGCATCTCGTCTCCTGATTTGCTGTGTTCTGCCTGAGTCAAATCCCGCCTCGCCGGCCGATACGTTGTCGAATGGTCGAGGCGTTTCCCTGCGTCACGCGATGCCGGTTTCCCTCATGCTTCAGAGGGCGGGGCGGTCCTTGCGGAAGGCGTTCTTCACCGCGATCTTGCCGTTGCTGAAGGTGAAGACATCCACCATGCGCGCCTCGATGCGCGAGCCGTCCGCTTTCGTGCCGCGAAACGTCGATTCCGACACGCCGCGCTCGCCGCTGACGAAATGCTCGCCTTCTTCCCACGAGGCATCGGGGCAGGTTTCCCAGGCGAGCGTGAAGCCCTTGCGCACTTCGTCGCGGCCGCTGAAGGTGCGGCCCAGCACGTCGGGGCCGGCCACGCCGTGAAACTCGCAGCGCTCGGCCATGCAGTCCATCAGTGCGTCGATGTCGTGGCGGTTCCAGGCATCGTTGAAGGTCTCCAGCAGGCGAAGATAGTCGTGGTTCGTCTCAGTGCTCATGTATCGCTCTTGTCCATAGGTTCGAAAGGGTTAGCGCTTCTCGTCCTGCGCCAGGTACTTGTGATACAGAAAGCGTTGCCCGACCCGGCGGAACGGCGCAAAGCCCTTCCAGCGCACCATGTTCAGCACGTTCGGGTATTCGAGCGCGGATTCGTAGATCGGCAGGGAATCGCGGCTGTGCTGCCACTTGCCGGCCACGCGCTCCGCGAGGCGGCGCCCCGCGTGCGCCGAGAACGACACGCCGTTGCCGCCATAGCCCACCGCATAGAACAGGCTCTGTTGCGGATCGGGCTGCGCGACGCGCGGCATCATGTCGTGGCTCACGTCCACCCAACCCCACCACGAATAATCGACACGTATGCCGCGCAAGGCCGGGAACTTGCGATGCAGCCCTTCCACGAGCACCTCCATGTGCCGGGGATTGGCGGCGTCGGCGCCGGTGATGGCGCTGCGGCTGCCGATCTGCAAGCGGTCGTCCGGCAACAGACGGTAGTAGAAACGCAGGGTGCGCGTGTCGGTGATGACTTCGCGCGTCCTGAAGCGGGTTGCCTCGAGTTCCTCTTTCGTCAGCGGGCGCGTGACCAGCGAGTTCGACAGGATCGGCATGATCTTCGCGTTCAACGCGCGATGCATGTCGTTGCGCGTATAGCCGCCAGTCGCGAACGCCACGGCCTTGGCGCGGATCACGCCGCGCGGGGTGCGCACGTGATGCACGCCGCGAATCGTTTGAACGTCCAGCACCGGCGTGCCCGGATGCACCTTCACGCCCAATGAGCGCGCCATGCGCAGATAGCCGAACGCCAGCTTGAGCGGATGCACGCCGATGCCGTCCGGTTCATGCAGCGCGCCGCAGCTTTCCTGGTCGTCGACATAGGATTGCGCCACTTCCTGTGCGTCGAGCATGCGTGCGTCGTAGCCGAAGACATCGCGCATCACCTTGCATTCGTTGCTGAGAAACTCCAGCTTGCGTTCGCGATGCGCGATATACAGATGGCCGCCCGGCTGCGGATCGCACGCGAATTCGCTCACCAGCTTGCGGAAGGTGTCGAAGCCTTCGCGGATCTCCGCATCGAGCTTCAGCGCTGTCTGCTTGCCCCAGCGCTCGATCCACTGCGAACGGTAGAGCCGCCCGCTCGCGTTCTGGCCTTGCCCGCCATTGCGGCTCGTGCAGCCCCACGCGGTGCGGTTCGCATCGACGACGGTGGCGCGGATGCCATGTTCACGCGCAAGGAACAGCGCCGTGGACAGCCCGGTAAAGCCGGCGCCGACGATCAGCACGTCCACGTCTGCATCGCCGGGCAAGGGACCGTCGTCCTCGGGCGGCGTGCCCGCCGTGGCGACCCAGTAGGTGGGCGCATAGTCCATGGCCTCGCGCTTCATCGGCGAGACGAGCGGGTCGTAGAGTGGATCGTATGGGGCGCACGCGCCACCCTGGGCCGGCGCAACGAATTCGAGAGTAGCCACCGATAACTCCTTGGAAAGTGGCTTCATACTGCCCCGAACCCCGTGCGCGGCTTAGTGCCAGCCAAAAACCTTCGTTGGTGCCAGGGGACGGGCCGGACAGCGGGCTTGCTGGACCTAGCGATTGCCCTGCTCTGGCACTACGAGCAGCCATTTTTGTCTGGTCATACTGCACCGGATTCCTTCCTCTTCCGCGCGCTGCAAGCCCTGCGCGGGCCAATGATCATACGGAGTAGACGATGCTCAAAGTCTTGATCGGACTCGGATTGCCGTTTGTCGGCGTGATCGGCATGCTGCCGTGGGCGGCATCGAACGATATTTATGTGTTCGGCATTCCGTTTATTTATGCGTGGATTTTCGGCTGGTTCATAGCGACATCGGTCTGCCTGCAACTCTGCTGGGTCCTGTTCGACAAAAAAACGGAACGGCGCGAAGCGCGCGGCGCATAAGGAGAGAACCGACATGGCTTCCACCGTATTTCTCGGCTTCATCGCGCTGTCCATCTGGCTCGCCTTGCGTGCAGGCAAGGGGCGCGGCGGGCAAAGCGTGCATGACTTCTTCGTTGCGTCGCGGCAGTTCGGCGCGTGGCTGGTGTTCTTTCTCGCTGCGGGCGAGATCTACAGCATCGGCACGATGGTGGGCTTTCCCGGCGGCATCTACGCCAAGGGACCGACTTATGGCGTCTGGTTCCTGGGCTACATCCTGCTTGCCTACCCGATCGGCTATTTCATCGGCCCGAAGATCTGGGAAGCGGGCCAGCGCCACAACGCCATCACGCTGCCCGATCTCTTCAAGGGCCACTTCAGCAGCCGTGCGCTCGAATTGATCGTCGCCGTTTCGTCTCTGGTGTTCCTGCTGCCCTGGGGACAGCTGCAATTCACGGGTCTCGTCGCGGCATTGAAAGGGCTGGGATGGAATCTGAACCCGGTCTTCCTCATCATGATCTCGGCGCTGCTCGCGTTCACGTACATCGCCATCGCGGGCGTGCGGGCGTCGGCGTACATTGCGATTCTCAAAGACCTGCTGATGGTGGCCGCCATCGTCATCACGGGGCTGGCCGTGGCATGGGAAGCCGGCGTCGAACCCGTGTTCAGGGCCGCCAGCCAGCATGTGTCGAATGCGATGAGCGCGCATCAGCTGACCTTTTCCATGAGCACGATGCTGTTCCAATCGCTTGGCTTCTATGTCATGCCCTTCGCGATCCAGAACTTCTTCACCGCGAAGAGCGGCAACACCATTCGCCGCTCGCAAGTGGTCATGCCGCTGTACATGCTGATGTATCCGTTCCTCGTGGTGGCGTCGTACTACGCGATTGCGCAGAACGTGCCGCTCGGCTCGCCCAACGAAGCGTTCTTCACCGCGGTCGTGCATCTGCTGCCGTCGTGGCTTGTCGGACTGGTCGCGGCGGGTGCTTCGCTGTCGGGCCTGCTCGTGCTCGCGGGCATCTGTCTCGCCATCGGCCCGGTGGTCACGCGCAACCTGCTGCCCAACATGCCCGAGACGCGCCAGAAGGCGAGCGCCAAGGTGGTAATCGGTCTGTATCTGCTGCTGTCCATCGGCATGACGCTCGCGACGCCGAACCTGATGCTCACGCTCATCAACATGACCTACTACGGCGTCACGCAGTTCTTTCCCGGCGTGATCGCGATCATCTTCGGCCTGCGCGTCGGCGCACGCGCTATCGCGTCAGGCATGCTCGTGGGACAGGTGCTCGCGGTCGTCCTGTATGTGCTGCATGTCGATATCGCCGGCCTGAATCTCGGCCTCATCTGCCTGGCCGTCAACGTGCTGGTGGTGTTCCTCGCGAATCCGAGCGCAGGCCGCAAGCACGTCCACGCCGATCTGATCCACTCGAACGACTCATGACCCAGAACTCAATCGAAAGCCAGGCGGTGAAGGTGTTCGCCGCCCGCAAGATCCTGACCATGAACCCGCGCCAGCCGGTCGCGACGCACGTTGCGATCCGCGAAGGCAGGATTCTCTCCGTCGGCACGCTGGACGAAACCCGTCAGTGGACCGACGCCGAACCCGACACGACCTTCGCCGACAAGGTGCTGATGCCCGGTCTCGTCGAAGGCCATTCGCACCTGATGGAAGGCGCGATGTGGAGCGCGGTTTATGTCGGCTACTACGAGCGGCGCGGTCCCGACGGCACGCGCTGGCCGGGCCTGCAATCGCTCGATGCGGTGATCGCGCGCTTGCAGGAAGCGGAACGCGCGCTCGACAGCACGGACGCGCCGCTGCTCGCCTGGGGTTTCGATCCGATCTTCTTCGGCAGCGAGCGGCTGACCGTGACGCAGCTCGACAAGGTATCGGCCACGCGGCCCGTCGCTGTCCTGCATGCAAGCGTGCATCTGATGAACGTGAATTCGCCGATGCTCGCGCTCGCGGGCATCGACGAAGACACCGATGTCGACGGCATCGTGAAGGACAAGGGCGGCCGCCCGACCGGCGAACTGCAGGAGTTCGCGGCCATGTTCCCGGTGTATCGCGTGATCGGGCCGAAGCTCTCGATCTCCGCGAGCGACAATCCTGAAGCGATCCGCGCCTTCGGCAAGGTCGCGCAGCTCGCGGGCGTGACCACCGCCACCGACCTGCTCAACGACCTCTCCGACACGGGCATGCGCAATCTCGTCGAAGTGACGCGCGATGCGCGCTTCCCGATCCGCCTGGTGCCCGCGTTCAGTCCGCAGCGCAATCCGGAAGGCGGCCCGGACCGCGTGCTCGAAGCAATGAAACTCAACGCCGACAAGCTGCGTTTCGGTCCGGTGAAATTCATCGTCGATGGTTCGATACAAGGCTATACCGCGCGCCTGCGCTGGCCGGGTTATGTGAACGGCCATGCCAACGGCCTGTGGCTGATTCCGCCCGAGCAGTTCGTCGAGACCTTCCTGCCCTACCATCTCGCCGGCCTGCAAATGCATATCCACACGAACGGCGACGAGGCCACCGAGCTCGTGCTGGATGCCATCGAAACCATTCTCGCGCGGCATCCGCGCCCGGATCATCGGCATACGCTGCAGCATTGCCAGATGGCCGATGCGCGGCAACTCGAGCGCGCCGCGCGTCTTGGCATGTGCGTGAATTTTTTCTCGAACCATATCTACTACTGGGGCGATGCGCACTACGCGCAGACCATGGGCGCCGATCGCGCGAACCGCATGAACGCGGCCGCCACGGCTCAATCGCTCGGCATCACGTTCGGCATACATTCGGATGCGCCGATCACGCAGCTCAACCCGCTCTTCACGGCGTGGTGCGCGGTGCAGCGCAAGACGGCCTCGGGCCGTGTGCTCGGCGAAACAGAATGTTTGAGCGTGCCTGACGCGTTGCGCGCGATCACGCTCGGCGCGGCGCATACGATCGGCATGGATGATGCGATCGGCAGCATCGAGGTGGGCAAGTTCGCGGACTTCGCGGTGCTCGATGAAGATCCGCACGAGGTGCCTGCCGAGCGTCTCGGTCAGCTGCGTGTGTGGGGCACGATTCTCGGCGGACGTGTGTTCGAGGCGCCGGCATGAAGCCGCCCATTCCGCTGGCCGTCATTGGCGGCTATCTCGGCGCGGGCAAGACCACGATGATCAACGCGCTGCTGACCAACACCGAAGGCCGCCGCGTCACGGTGCTGGTCAACGATTTCGGCGCGATCAACATCGACGCCGCTTTGATCCGCGAGCGCAGCGACGACGTCATCGGTCTGGAGAACGGCTGCGTATGCTGTTCGATCGGCGGGAAGCTGATGGAGACCTTGATCGAGATCAGCGCGCGCGAGACGCGGCCTGATCTGCTCGTGATCGAAGCGAGCGGCGTGTCGGACCCGTTGCGCATCGCGCAGGTCGGCATGCTGGATCGAGCGTTTCGTTTGCAAGGTATCGTGGTGGCCGTGGATGCGCAGCGTATCGATGAAACGCTGGCCAATGTGTATGTGGGCGAGATGGCGCGACGGCAGATCGAGACGGCGACGGCCATCGTGCTGACCAAGGCCGATCTGCTCGATGACGAACTCGCGCAACATGCGCGAGCACGGGTGCAGGAGATAGCGCACACGCGCATCGTGTTCGACGGCGATCAGGGTAAGGTGCCCGGCGCGCTGTTTTTCAGCGATACGGCGGCATCGGTTCCACGCGGACTGTCGCGATCCATCGTGCCGCTGCATCAACTTCCGGCTGGCTTGCAGAGCGTGACCTTCCGTTCGAATGAGCGCTTCGACAGGCGCAAGCTCAAGGCCGCGTGCCTGTCCTTCTCCAGCAAGCTATTGCGCGCCAAGGGCTTCGCCCGCCTCGACGACGGCTCGTGCATCGAGCTTCATGTCGTCGGCGCGCGCTGGCATGCCACGCCATGCCGAGACGTTGCGCATACGGAGATCGTCTTCATCGGCATGATCGACGACGAAGACATCCAGCGCGCGTTAGCTGCTGCTCCTGCGCCGCGCGCCGAGCCAGCCTGCGAGCTTCGCGAAGAGTGTCATGTCGGGCGCCACGGATAGATCCACGCCGAAGCTGTGCCTATAGTACGGGCTCAGATCGAGTCCGACACCGAGCCCCAGCACCTCCACACCCTGCAACGCCTCATGACGCTCGACCACTTCGCGCAGGTGCTGGTCGAGATAGTGGGCATCGTTCGCTTGCGCGGTCGCGCTGTCCATCGGGCTGCCATCCGACACGACGACCAGGATGCGCCGCGGCTCGTTACGCGCGAGCAAGCGCCCGCACGCCCAGTCCACCGCCTCGCCGTCGATGCCTTCGCGAAACAGCTCCGCCTTGAACAGCGCGGCGATGTCACCGCGCGCGGCACGCCATCCCGCATCGGCTTCCTTGAAGATCATGTGGCACGCTTCGTTGAGCCGACCCGGCGTGCGTGGACGTCCTTGCGCCAGCCAGTCCAGCTTCGCGCGCCCGCCGTTCCATGCGCCCGTGGTGAAGCCCAGCACTTCAGTGGTGACGCCTGCCATGCCGAGCGCACGCACGAGCACGTCGATCATCACCGCGACCGGTTCGATACTGGCCTTCATCGAACCCGAGCAGTCGATCAGGAAGCTCACCGCGCAATCCGCCGTGGGCGTGTCACGTTCGCGCCTGAACACGCGTCGCTCGGCCGGTGAAGCGATCACCTGCGCCAGACGCCTTCCGTCGATGCGCCCTTCCTCTTCGCCGAACGACCAGCCGTCGCGATGCGGCACGGCAATGGCCGCCTGCAACATGCGCGCGAGGCGCGCCACGTTGATGTGGCGTGCGGCGATGAGGTCGTCGAGACGCTCGCGGTATTCGCGCAGCAACGCGGCGCGGATCAACGCGGCGGGATGGATGGTCTTGTCGTAGCGCGTCGTGAAGATGCGATAGCCGTCGCCCGACGCATCGCGCGCGCTGCTGGCGCCGCTCGCGGCCAGCGCGAGCCGTTCCGCCTCGCCCTCTTCGTCGTCGATGTCGAACCAGGTGCCGAGCATCGTGCGCGCGGCGTCTTCCTCGTTGTCGTCGGTTGAAGCGTGATTCTCGACGAAGGCATGACGCACGTCGCGCACCATCTCGCCGATGCGGTTCGCAATGGCAAGGGCATGGTTCGCATAAGCGCGCTGATCGGCACAGTCACGCCGCAATCCCGCCAATGCCACGCCTAGCAGAGGCGCGAGCGCCGCACGTGTAGCCTCGATCAGCCCTTCGGTCTGTTCGAGCACCGCTTGGCCTGAGAGACGCGACTCGGCGATTTGCGCAACCGTATAGATCAGCAGACCGATATCACTGTCCAGCAAGCCGCCTTCGTAGCACGCCAGCGACCACGTTTCGAAGCGATGCCGCACGTTGCGCCGCACGCCTGCCATTCCGTCCGGCACGCGCGCTTCGCAGCGCAGTTGTTCGAGCAGGTCGAAGACCATGCGGGCGACCGGTTCTTCCGGTGCAAGACTGTCATGCAGTGCCGCATCCGAATACACGATGCGCAGCGCCGATGCATCCGCCGCGCCGCGTGTGGAATCGAGATCGTCCGCTTCCCGGGCCTCGCCGCGCAGATGCGGTGCGTGCAGCGCCACCGGCCGCAGATGCCTGAAGAGACGTCCGCCGCGATAGTGCAGCGTGCCGTCGCCGGTCAGCGCGCGCACGGTCGCCGCGCACAGCGCGTCGCGTCGCGTGAGTTCGCGCGCGTCGTTTCGTACCGCGTTCATTTGCTGCGCTCGTCGTGCCACTGCGACGGCGTTTCCAGTTCCTCGCCGAACGCGCGCTGAAAATATTCCGCGACAACCGGCCTTTCCGCTTCGTCGCATTTGTTCAGGAAAGTGAGACGCAACGCGAGCTTCACGTCGTGGAACAGCTCGCAGTTCTCCGCCCAGTTGATGACGGTGCGCGGCGACATCAGCGTGGACAGGTCGCCGGCCTGGAAGCCGCGCCGCGTCAGGCCCGCCATGCTCACCATCGAAGCGACGAGCGTGCGCCCCCGGTCGTTGTCGAGTTGCGGCACGCGCGCGAGCACGATGCGCGTTTCTTCATCGCGCGACAGGTAGTCGAGCGTCGCGACCACGTTCCAGCGGTCGATCTGCGCGTGGTTGAGCATCTGGGTGCCGTGGTACATCCCGTTCAGGTTGCCGAGACCCACGGTATTCGTCGTCGCGAACAAACGGAAAAAAGGATGCGGCTGGATCACGCGATTCTGATCGAGCAGCGTGAAGCTGCCCTCGCGTTCCAGAATCCGCTGGATCACGAACATCACGTCGGGACGGCCCGCGTCGTATTCGTCGAAGACCAGCGCCACCGGCCGCTGCAACGCCCAGGGCACGATGCCTTCCTGAAACTCGGTGACCTGCACGTCGTCACGGACCACGATTGCATCCTTGCCGACCAGATCGAGCCGGCTCACGTGACCGTCGAGATTGACGCGCATGCACGGCCAGTTGAGGCGCGCCGCGACTTGTTCGATATGCGTGGACTTGCCCGTGCCGTGCAGGCCTTGCACCATCACGCGCCGGTTGAACGCGAATCCCGCGAGAATCGCAAGCGTGACCTCGGGATTGAACCGGTACGCATGATCGATTTCCGGAACATGCGGATCACGGCCGCTGAACGCGGGCACCAGCAGGTCCCAATCGATGCCGAACAGCGCGCGCACCGGCACGCGCTGATCCGGTTCTTCCATCCACGTGTCGCGCATCATGATGCCTGCCTCCGTGCTTGCCGCCGTTTTCGAGCGACCATCTTAGCTTCAATTGTTTTTCGGAACAAATCATTTCGTTTATTTAAAGACATTTGGCCGATGGCGGCGGGACTGAGGCCCCATTTACAATAATGTCGAACGAAATCAAACGGAAAACGCCGATGGACAAGCCCGACACGCCCACGCTGCGCGCCTTCGCGCTGCTCGAATATCTCGTGCAGGCGGGCAATCCCGTGTCGCTCACGGACATGGCCGAGGACATGGGCATGCCCAAGCCTTCGCTGCATCGCATGCTGGCTTCGCTCGAGGCGGGCGGTCTGGTTATCCGCGAGCCGGGCGACCGGAATGCCTATGTCGTGGGTCCGCGTCTGGCGCAACTGGGTCTCAGCGTGATGACGCACGCGGGCGCTCGGCGTCTGCGTCATGCCATTCTCACGCGGCTCGTTGCCGATCTCGGCGAAACCTGCAATCTCACGATGCTGCACGAGAACGAGGTGCTGTATCTGGACCGCGTCGAGGCGCCGTGGCCGCTGCGGCTGGACCTCAGGCCTGGATCGCACGTGCCGGTGTGGTGCAGCGCCAGCGGCAAGCTGCTGCTCGCCATGCTGCCGCGCGAGGAGCGCAACGCGCTGGTGCGCGCCATGAAACTCGAGCGCTTCACGGCCAACACCATCACGGATACCGAGATGCTCGAAGCGGAACTCGACCGCACCGCGAGGAAGGGCGTCGCAATCGACAACGAGGAATTCGTGCAGGGCATCGTGTGCGCGGCGGCGCCCATCGTCGACACATATGGCTCGTGTATCGCGGCTATCGCGGTGCATGCGCCGGTCTCCCGCTCGCCGCTTTCGCGTGTGCTGGAGATGCTGCCGCGCCTGAAGGAAGCCGCCGAGGACCTGAAGAAGACGTTCTGATAGCGTCGAAGTTCCAAATAAAAACGCAACCGTACGTTCCGAAAAATGTAGCGCCCGACGCTGGAACCGGCGTAAAGTACCCGTAATCCGAAACCATTCGTTCCGATTCCGGTTCATGCGCGACGTCACTCATCTCGATCCCGCCGACCTCGCCGGCGACGAAGCACGGACGCTTCGTCCGCTCGCGGTGCTCGAACAACTCGCCTCCGCTGGCCAGCCGTACACGCTGTCCCAGCTTGCCGCCCGCGTGCGGATTCCCAAAGCCACGCTGCTGCGCCTCGTCGAGGCGCTGGAATCGCAGGGCTACGTCACCCACATGCCGGATTCACGCGGCACCGACCGCGGCATCGCACTCGGTCCACGCGCTGCCCAGCTCGCACTGGCGACGCTCGCCAACAACTCGTTCACGCGCGGGTGCCGGTCGCTGCTGCGCTCGCTCGTCGACGTGATCGGCGAGAGTTGCAACCTCACCGCGCTGGACGGAGATACCGTGCTTTATATCGAGCGCGTCGAAACGCCCGAGCCGCTGCGCCTGCACATGCAGGCCGGCATGCGCGTGCCTCTGCACTGCACCGCCAGCGGCAAGCTGTTCCTGTCGCACATGACGCTTGTCGAACGCCGCCAGATACTCGGCCGCCTCACGCTGACACGAAGAACCCATCGCACGCTCACGGACCCGGCGTTGCTCGAGGCCGAACTCGACCGGCTCGCCGCACGGGGCCTCGGTATCGACAACGAGGAGTTCGTGCTTGGCATGGTGGCCGTGGCGGTTCCCATCACGGACGCTGCCACGGGGCGCGTGCTGGCCTGCCTTGCCGCCCATGCGCCGACCGCGCGCGCCAATCTCAACGATCTGCTGAAAGCCGTGCCGCAACTCCGCGAGACGGCCGAGAAACTGGCGACGCTGATCGATACGTCCGAAGGCCTGACGCTCATGGCGCGGCAGCGCCAGGCTGCGCGCTAGCCGATTCCGCACCCTGCAGAACCCCGCCGCACAACGCGCGCGGCGCCGGATGAATTTATTCGTTGCAACGCGTTCTGATTTTTTTAGAGACGATTCATTCCATTTATTTGAAAAACCGGTTGACGTCCCGATCGACCAGTCCTACGATGTCTCCACGATACACATTCCGGAACTAGACGTTCCGTTTTTTCATTCGGAGACATCTCATGAGCGAGCACGACCAAGCCCGTCCTTCCAAGACCACCGCCGCAGCAGCCGCGGCCCCGAGCGGTCCGCAGGCGATGACCCCCTCTGAAGCCTTCGTCGAAACGCTCGCTGCCAACGGCGTAACGGAAATGTTCGGCATCATGGGATCGGCCTTCATGGACGCGATGGACATCTTCGCGCCGGCCGGCATCCGCCTGATTCCGGTCGTGCACGAGCAAGGCGCCGGTCACATGGCCGATGGCTATTCGCGCGTGTCGGGCCGTCACGGCGTCGTGATCGGCCAGAACGGCCCGGGCATCAGCAACTGTGTGACGGCCATCGCGGCGGCCTACTGGGCGCATAGCCCGGTTGTGATCGTTACGCCGGAAGCCGGAACGATGGGTATCGGTCTCGGCGGCTTCCAGGAAGCCAAGCAACTGCCGATGTTCCAGGAATTCACCAAGTACCAGGGCCACGTGACGCATCCGGCACGCATGGCCGAATACACCGCGCGCTGCTTCGATCGCGCGATGTCCGAGATGGGACCGACCCAGCTCAACATTCCGCGTGACTACTTCTATGGCGAGGTGAAGGTCGAGATTCCGAAGCCGCAGCGCCTCGATCGCGGCCCCGGCGGAGACCAGAGCCTCAACGAAGCAGCGGATCTGCTGGCCGAAGCCAAATTCCCGGTGATCATTTCGGGCGGCGGCGTGGTGATGTCCGACGCCATCGAGGAATGCAAGGCGCTGGCCGAACGCCTCGGCGCACCGGTGGTGAACAGCTACCTGCACAACGACTCGTTCCCGGCCAAGCATCCGCTGTGGTGCGGCCCGCTCGGCTATCAAGGATCGAAGGCCGCGATGAAGCTGCTGAGCCAGGCCGATGTCGTGATCGCACTGGGCTCGCGCCTCGGACCGTTCGGCACGCTGCCGCAGCACGGTCTCGATTACTGGCCGAAGGAAGCCAAGGTCATCCAGATCGATGCGGACCACAAGATGCTCGGTCTCGTGAAGAAGATTTCCGTCGGCATCTGCGGCGATGCGAAGGCCAGCGCGATTGCGCTCACGCAGCGCCTCGCGGACCGCAAGCTCGCCTCGGACGCGACGAAGGAAGCCCGCGCGAAGACCATCGCCGATGAAAAGGCCGCCTGGGAGAAGGAACTCGACGAGTGGACCCACGAACGCGATGCCTACAGCCTCGACATGATCGAGGAACAGAAGGGCGAGAAGCCGTTCAGCGGCGGCCAGTTCCTGCATCCGCGCCAGGTGCTGCGCGAACTCGAGAAGGCGATGCCCGATGACGTGATGGTCTCGACCGACATCGGCAACATCAACTCGGTGGCCAACAGCTATCTGCGCTTCAACCAGCCGCGCAGCTTCTTCGCGGCGATGAGCTGGGGCAACTGCGGCTATGCGTTCCCCACGATCATCGGTGCGAAGGTCGCGGCGCCGCATCGTCCGGCCGTGTCGTATGCGGGCGATGGCGCATGGGGCATGAGCCTGATGGAAACCATGACCTGCGTGCGCCATAACATTCCGGTGACGGCTGTCGTGTTCCATAACCGCCAGTGGGGCGCGGAGAAGAAGAATCAGGTGGACTTCTACAACCGCCGCTTCGTCGCGGGCGAGCTCGACAACCAGAGCTTCGCCGAGATCGCGAAGGCGATGGGTGCGGAAGGCATCGTCGTCGACAAGCTGGAGGACGTGGGCCCGGCGCTCAAGAAGGCCATCGACATGCAGATGAATCACGGCAAGACGACGATCATCGAGATCATGTGCACGCGCGAACTCGGCGACCCCTTCCGTCGCGACGCGCTCTCCAAGCCGGTGCGCATGCTCGACAAGTACAAGGATTACGTCTAAGTCCTGCGTCACGCCGCTCTGCGCCAACGGAGCGGCGTTTTTCTTTTGCATCTCACCGAGCGCCCCCATGAAAGCCATGCATCGCATCATCGATCAGGCTCGCGACCTGCCGATGCGCATCGTGCTCTCCGAAGCCGAGGACCCGCGCGTGTTGCAGGCCGCGCAGCGCGCGCATCGGGAAGGCATCGCGCGCATCGTGCTGGTCGGTGCGAGATCGCGGGCGCATCAGGTCGCCGATGAAGCGAACATCGATCTCGACGGCATCGAGCTGATCGATCCGCGCGAATCGCCGCTGACGCAGCGCTTTGCGGAAACGTTGTTCGCCTTGCGCGAAAAGAAAGGCATGACGGCCGATGCCGCGCGCGCCGCCGTGCTCGATCCGCTGTGCTTCGCCAACCTGATGGTGCGGCTGGGCGAAGCAGACGGGTCCGTGTCCGGCGCGGTCAACACGACCGCCGACGTGGTGCGCAACGCCATCCAGATCATCGGCGTGCGGCCTTCATTCAAGCTCGTGTCGAGCTTCTTCTTGATGATGCTGTGCGAGCCCTTCCATACGATGAAAGGCGGCCTGATTTTCTCGGACTGCGCGCTCGTCGTGCAGCCGGACGCTGAACAGCTCGCCGAAATCGCCATGGCCGCCGCCGACAGCGCGCGCAGCCTGTTGATGGAAGACCCGCGCGTCGCGATGCTGTCGTTCTCCACCAGCGGCAGCGCGCATCATGCGGCCGTGGACAAAGTCATCGAGGCGACCCGGCTGGTGCAGGAAGCGCGCCCCGGCCTCGCTATCGACGGCGACGTGCAGCTCGATGCCGCGATCGTCGCCGAGATCGCCATGCGCAAGGTGCACCACTCGCGCGTCGAGGGACATGCGAACACGCTGATCTTCCCGAGTCTCGAAGCGGGCAACATCGGCTACAAGCTGGCTGAGCGGATCGGCGGCGCGAAGGCCATCGGTCCGCTGCTGCAAGGGCTTGCGAAGCCCGCCAACGACCTCTCGCGCGGCTGCAGCGCCGACGACATCTATTACGTGATCGCGGTCACCTGCGTGCAGGCGCAGGCCGCGCGGCACGCGACGACGTGAGGCCGCATGGATACCCGAGTCGACACCGGCACGCCCGGCCTGACTGAAGCGGCGGACAGCGCCGCGCTCAACGACACCCCTCCCCACGCGCGCGCCGAGACGCCGACGCTGCGCGCCTTCAGCGTGCTCGAACATCTGGTCGCCGCACGAGGCGCGCTGTCGCTCGCGGACCTGGCGAATGCACTCGACCAGCCCAAGGCTTCGCTGCACCGCATGTTGCAATCGCTGGAAGCGGGCGGCTTCGTTGCGCGCGAGCCGGGTCAGAAGAACGCGTATGTGGTCGGGCCGCGGCTCGAACAACTGGGCGTCGATGTGATGATGCACAGCGGCGCGCGCCGCCAGCGCCACGCGATCCTGCAACGTCTCGTCGCCGATCTCGGCGAGACCTGCAACCTGAGCATGCTGCACGACACCGAAGTGCTCTATCTCGACCGCTGCGAGTCCACCTGGGCGCTGCGGCTCGAACTCAAGCCCGGCTCGCACGTGCCCGCGCATTGCAGTGCGAGCGGCAAGCTGCTGCTCGCCACGATGCCGCGTGAAGAACGCGCCGCGCTGATTCGCGCGATGCGGCTGGAACGCTTCACGCCCAACACCCTCGACGAACCCAATCTGCTCGAAGCCGAACTGGATCGCATCGCCCATAAAGGCATTGCCGTCGATAACGAGGAGTTCGTGCCGGGCATCGCCTGCGTCGCCGTGCCGGTGCTCGATTCGCGCGGCAAGAGCATCGCCGCGATCGCGGTGCATGGACCCGTGTCGCGCATGAGCCTGGCGCGCGCACTCACCTTCGTTCCGCGTCTGCGGGAAGCGGCAAGCGAGCTGTCCGCTACTTTCTGATGCGCCGCATCATCGCTTCTTTTCGGAATTCCAAGCAATAAAAAACGGCTCCGGGAGAACCCGAAGAGCCTCATTTTTTTGAATCGGAATCGGCACTTTCCGTTTCACTTTCGCGATCTCGCGCGCTTTTCTCTTGGCATCGCCCGCTGCTTCTTCCACATTCAACGTACAGAAACGAAACGCTTCGTTCCAGAAGAAGACTCCAGGAGACAAGTCTCATGCAGCAGGAAGTCGATTACGTCATCGTCGGAGCGGGCTCGGCAGGCTGCGTCCTCGCCAATCGCCTGAGCGCCGATCCGTCCAACACCGTGCTGTTGCTCGAAGCCGGCGGACCCGATGCGAATCCGTGGATTCATATTCCCGTCGGCTACTTCAAGACGATGCACAACCCCGAACTGGACTGGTGCTACCGCACCGAGCCGGACCAGGCGGTTGCCGGGCGCAGCATCGACTGGCCGCGCGGCAAGGTGCTGGGCGGCTGCAGTTCGCTGAACGGACTGCTGTATGTGCGCGGCCAGCGCGAGGACTATGATCGCTGGGCGGAACTAGGCAACGCGGGCTGGAGCTATCGCGACGTCCTGCCCTACTTCAGGAAATCAGAGGATCAGGAGCACGGCGCGAACGAATATCACGGCGTGGGCGGCCCGCTGAAGGTCTCGGACCTGCGCCTGCGCCGTCCTATCGCCGATCACTTCATTGCGGCGGCGCAGGAGACCGGCATCCCCTTCAACGACGACTACAACGGCGCCACTCAGGAAGGCGTCGGCTACTTCCAGCAGACGGCCTACAAGGGCTTGCGCTGGAGCACGGCGAAAGGCTTTCTCAAGCCCGTGCGCGACCGGCGGAACCTGATCGTCCAGACGCGGGCGCAAACCCGCAAGGTGCTCTTCAAGGGCCGTGAGGCGGTCGGCATCGAATATATGCATGAAGGCGCGGTGAAGACGGTACGCGCGCGCGTCGAGGTGATTCTTGCCGCCGGGGCCATCGGTACGCCGCAGATCCTGCAGAACTCGGGCGTCGGCCCCGCCGATGTCCTGGACCGCGCCGGCGTACAGGTACGTCATGCGCTGCCGGGCGTCGGCCGGAACCTGCAGGATCATCTGCAAGTGCGGCTCGTCTTCAAGACCCGCGAGCGCACCCTGAACGACGAAGTCAACAACCCGCTGAAGAAAGCGCTCATCGGTCTGCAATATGCGTTCTCGCGCACCGGTCCGCTGACGCTCGCAGCCAGTCAGGTCGTGATCTTCACGCGCACGTCGCCCGATCTCACGCGTCCCGACATCCAGTTCCACATGCAGCCGCTTTCCGCCGACAAACCGGGCGAAGGCGCGCATCCGTTTTCGGCGTTCACGTCGTCGGTATGTCAGTTGCGGCCTTATAGCCGAGGCAGTGTCGAGATCCGTTCGAACGATCCGCTGCAATATCCGGCCATCCATGCCAACTACCTGTCCGACGAACGCGATCATCCGGTGGTCATCGGCGGCATCAAGGTGGCGCGCCGGATCGCCGCCGCGCCTGCGCTCGCCAAACATATCGTGTCGGAGTTCATACCCGGCGCGGCCTATCAGACCGATGCCGACCTGCTCGAAGTCGCACGCAAGTTCAGCCAGTCCATCTATCACCCGGCAGGCACCTGCAAGATGGGCAGCGATGCGCAGGCGGTAGTGGACGAACGCCTGAAGGTGCGCGGCATCGGACGGCTGCGCGTGGTGGATGCGTCGATCATGCCGGAGCTCGTATCGGGCAACACGAATGCGCCCGTCATCATGATCGCCGAGAAGGCAGCCGACATGATTCTCGAAGACCAGCGTTATCAGCGCGTCACGCACGTGGAGGAAGCACCTGGCGGCGTCGTCGAGACGCCCATGGCCCATGCAGGACAGAGAGACTGAACACAAGTCTCGAACACACGCAGACACACGGAGACAACCATGAATGCACTGCCCCGAACCGATGGCAAGCAGATGAGGAAAGTCGTCGTCGCCAGTCTCATCGGCGCGACGATCGAGTGGTACGACTTCTTTCTATACGGTGTCGTCGCCGGCATCGTCTTCAACAAGCTGTACTTCCCGAGCGGCGATCCGCTCATTTCGACGATGCTGGCCTACGGCACCTTCGCGGTCGGCTTCCTGAGCCGTCCGCTGGGCGGCGTGATCTTCGGGCACTTCGGCGACCGCATCGGCAGAAAGAGCATGCTGGTGATGACGCTGACGATCATGGGCGTCGCCACCGTGCTGATCGGCATGGTGCCCACGTATGCGCAGATCGGCATCTGGGCGCCCACGTTGCTGCTGCTGTTGCGCGTGCTGCAAGGCATCGGGCTCGGCGGCGAATGGGGCGGCGCGGTGCTGATGGCCTTCGAATATGCGCCTGAAAACAAGCGCGGCTTCTATGCGAGCATTCCGCAGATCGGTCTGGCGCTCGGGCTGTGCATTTCGTCCGGCGTGGTCGCGCTGCTCTCGCTCACGCTCACCGATGCGCAGTTCCTCGCATGGGGCTGGCGTCTTGCGTTCTTCCTGTCCTTCGCGCTCGTTCTGATCGGCATGTATATCCGCCTGAACGTCATGGAGACGCCGGAGTTCGCACGCATCCAGAAGACCGGTGGCGAAGCGCGCATGCCGATTCTCGAAGTGCTCACGAAGTATCCGGGCAACACGCTCGCCGGCATGGGCGCACGCTTCATCGACGGTGTGTTTTTCAACGTGTTCGGCGTGTTCTCGATCTCGTATCTCACCGGCACGCTGCATCTTGCGCGCACGGATGCGCTGCTCGGCGTGATGGTGGCCGCCTTCGTGATGATCTTCACCATACCGCTGTTCGGAAGGCTCTCGGATCGCGTGGGCCGCGCGCGCATCTACTTCTGGGGCTCGCTTGCCACCGGCCTGTCCGCCTTCCTCGGCTTCTGGCTGATGAAGAACAGCGGCGGCAACGTGATGATCGCGTGGCTGGCCGTGGTGATCCCGCTGGGCGTCGTGTATGCATCCATCTACGGCCCCGAGGCCGCGCTCTTCTCGGAACTGTTCGACGCCAACGTGCGCTACTCCGGCATCTCCTTCGTCTATCAGTTCTCGGGCATCTTCGCGAGCGGCATCAGCCCGATCATCGCGACATGGCTCCTGCAACGCAATGGCGGCGACCCGTGGATGATCGCGTGCTATTGCCTCGCCGCCGGCATTGTCAGCGCGTTGTCGGCCGCGTGGGTCGGCATGCGGCAGCGCCGTTCGCTGGCATTCTCCGCGACCTGAACGCGCTGTATCGAAGCATCTCGCACGCCGCCGCGCCGATCCTCCGGCGCGGCGGCTTTTTTCACCCGCTGGCCAAGCGTGCAAGGCGCACGTAAGATCGCTGCATCACCATGACTTTGCAGGAGACAGGCAATGCCCACCCGCCCGACCGCCACGCTTTGGGCGCAGCTCTTCGAGCGTTCACGGGTCTCGGGAATGAGCCTGCAGAACCAGATCCGCCAGATGATCGTCAATGCGATCCTGAGCGGACACATCGCGCCCGACAGCGCCTTGCCATCGAGCCGCGAGCTTGCGGATCAACTGAACGTGTCGCGCAATACGGTCGTGCTCGCTTATCAGCAGCTGATCGAGGAAGGCTATCTCGTCTCGCGTGAACGCAGCGGCCACTTCGTCAATCCCGCAACCGAAGAACTGCAACGCGGTTTCACCGCCACGGGCACGCGTGCTACGCCCGCCGTGGAGACCCAGCACGGCCATCCCGACTGGAGCGCGCGCATCCGGCATGCGCCTTCCAATCAACGCAACATCGTCAAGCCGTCGAACTGGCAGAGCTACGAATATCCCTTCATTTACGGGCAATTCGATACCGAACTCTTCCCCACCAGCGACTGGCGCGAGAGCTGCATGCATGGCCTCTCGGTGCTGGAGATACGCAACTGGGCGCCGGATCTGATCGAGCGCGACGATGAAACGCTCGTCGAGCAGATCCGCACGCGTGTGTTGCCGAGACGCGGCGTGTTCGCGATGCCGGATGAGATCGTCGTGACCAACGGCTGCCAGCAGGCGCTGTATCTGATCGCCGACCTGATGTGCGGACCGCAGACCAAGGTGGGCATGGAGAACCCCGGTTATCCCGATGCGCGCAACATCTTCCAGCATCGCAACGCGCAGATCGTGCCGCTGGCGGTGGATGACGATGGCGCCGTCATCGACGACGAAGAGCTGATGGCGTCATGCGACTACGTGTGTGTCACACCGAGCCACCAGTGTCCCACCACCGCGACCATGCCGATCGAACGGCGGCGCGCGTTGCTCGATCTGTCGGTGCGGCATGATTTCATCATCATCGAAGACGATTATGAAAGCGAGAACACCTTCTCGGGCACGCCGCATCCGGCATTGAAGAGCCTCGATACGGCGGAGCGCGTGGTGTATATCGGCTCGCTGTCGAAGACTTTTGCGCCGGGCTTGCGTCTGGGTTATATCGTCGCGCCGCGCGCCTTGATACGCGAATTGCGCGCACTGCGCCGGCTGATGATCCGTCATCCCGCCGCGTACATTCAGCGCGCGTTCGCGACGTTCCTCGCGCTGGGTCATCACGACACCCTGCTGCGCAAGCTCGGGCCGGTCTACAAGGAACGCGCCGAAGTGCTGATGCGCGCGCTCGCCACGCATCTTCCCGAATTGCGCGCGTCGAAGATCACGGGCGGCGCGTCATGCTGGGTCGAAGGTCCGCCCTGGCTCGATGCCACGCGCCTCGCAAAAGACGCGCTGGCGCTGGGCGTGCTGATCGAACCGGGCAATGTGTTCTTTGCCGATCTCGCCGATGGTCAGCGTTGCTTCCGCATGGGCTTCTCGGCGATTCGCGCGGAACTGATCGAGCCCGGCGTGCGTGCGCTGGCCGAAGTGGTCAAGCAGCAGAAGCCGTGATGCGCGCGGCTTACTTCCATGGCGCCATTGCGTGGAAGACGCCGTCGCGGCGCACGAGCGCATGGAACAGCGCGGCCGCCAGATGCACGACGATCAACGCAAAGAAGCACAAGGCCAGGAAGCGATGCGCGTTCCACAGCAGCGTATGCAATGAATTGCTATGCGGCAGCAGCGACGGAATGCGCATGCCCGCCACGACGACCGGATAATCCGCCGCCGACAACATGCCATAACCCAGCAGCGGCAATGCGATCATCAGCGCATAGAACACATAGTGCGAGAGCTTGGCCGCGAGCTTCATCGGCATGGGCATGTCGGCGGGCAACGGCGGCGCGCCGCGCGTGATGCGCACCACCAGCCGGACCAGCGCGAGGATGAGTATCGTGATGCCGAGCGGCTTGTGAATGGAGACAAGCGTCAGATACTCGGGCTTCACCGTCGACACCATGCCGACGCCGATGAACAGCATCGCGAGGATGCAGATCGCCATGACCCAGTGCAAGGCGCGTTGCAGCGGCGAGAACCGCTCGTTGATCGCGTTCATTGCCGGGCTCCTTCGGCGGGCGTGTGCGGGTAGTCCTTGTCTTCGGCAGTGCGCCGGTTGAACGACACTGAGTACGCAGCCGAGCGCGCGGCCGGGAACGGATCGTCGGACACGTGCATGCCCGCGGGCAGCACGGTGGGATCGAAGTTGAGATCGCGGCATGGACCGTCGGGCTCGGGTTCGATCTGCTTCACGACGAGCGTGCCCACTTCCACCGTATGGCGGTCTTCAGGCCAGGCCTTGCTCGGGTCCGCCGTGGGATCGCCGGGGTTCGCGACCGTCACGACCAAGGCCCAGCGTTGCGGCGCGCTCTGCACGCGCTGGGTGATCTCGGCATCGAGGAAATTGGCGCCTTTCTCCTTGAGCTGTGCCGCGCTGATGTTCTCGACCTTGGCCGCCGGAATGAAGGACCAGCGCACGACCTGATCCTGTCCATCCGCGTTCGAGAACACGAAGCTGTTGAGACTGTTGAAGCGCTCCTCCGCATAGGAGGACGTCCAGGGCGCGCTGCCCGCCCACGCGCCGAACGCCGCGATCTCGGGATGCGCAGCAGAAAACTTCTGCATCGATTGAGGATCGTCCTTGTTCGCGAGTGCCAATTGCAGCGCATAGAAGGCTTGCGGCGTGGCGACCGGAAACACGGGTGCATCGATCATCGCGGAACGCCATTCGCTGCCATCCGGCGTGACGATGCGCAAGCCGAGACCGCGCACGCGCGCCATGGCATCCGAGGCCTTCGGGTCGGGCGTCGCGAGATTGAAGCGGCCTGTGACGGCGTAGGTGCCCGGCGCGAACATCTTCGCTTTGGAGAGCGTCGCGCCCGAGCCATTGGATTCGAAGTCGCCGGTGAAGCAGATCCCTTTCGCGTGATTGCGCCTGAAGCCAGGCACCGCGCCGCCGGGAGGCGCAAGGCTGCCGACTATCTTCGCGGGCGTCAGGCGCTTCGGCGAGAGCCAGCCCGCCGTGTACGCGAAGGCCGCGACCAGCACGGCCACGACGGCCGCGATAAGAATCAGCGAAGGCACTGGGGAGCGTGGGGATGCGTTCTTGTCGGTCATCGAAGTCTCACGAGATCTACGATTCGGCAGCAGGGGTAATCTAGCAGCGTCAGGCAAATCGTGCCAGAGACGTCTAAAAATCGCAGTTACCCATCTTCAGCGCTGAACGGCAAGCCGTTCGCTCGCACTTTCTCGTCGATGTTCTCGACAGGCAGCCTCGCGCATAGCCGCAATGCTTTGCTCATATAGATAGCCGGATCGGGTAATAACGCCTTAAAAGTGTTTCAGCGGTTACTACTTTTCTACCGAAACCGCATTTACATTCTTACGATGAGAAAGTAATCTTGCCTCCGTCGCAGGCAGTCCGGAAAGTATTGCTTTTCATGCCGAGCGATTCGGTAATTAAAACCTGAGACATCATCAGTTCTGGGCCAGCGTTGCTGGCTTCGTTTCGCCGTTCCCTCAAGTCGTGAACATGCGCGGGCAGTGTGCCCCGGGCTTCGCCATGCTCGCGTCCTTTCGTTCCATCGTGAAAAGACTGCGCCGCGGAGTGCATTGGGAACGCTCGCCCGTACTCCGCAGCCGTGCAATGGCGCACTCATCGCGATGGACCGGATAACTTCAGTACGTCGCCATCAATATGAATAATAAAAGTTCGAATTACCTTGCCGTCGCAATGAAAGCGGCTTCACTCGCGAGCACGCTGGCCATGAGCTTGCTGCTCGCGGCCTGCGGCGGTGGCGGCGGTGGCAGCACTGCCGGCGATACCGCATCCAGCATCGCCGCCACTTCCAGCGCTACGCCCGCTTCATCGGCCAGCATGACCAGCGCGGTCAGCACGAGCGCCACGCCTTCTGCGGACATCGCGAGCAGCACATCGAACAACACTTCGAGCACCACAGCGGCCGCAACCTCGAACCCCGCCACGTCATCCACGGCCGCTGCATCGACCGCCAAGCCCATCTTCTACGGCGTCAACGGTCATAACAACGAAGGCGGCGCCTACGACATTTCCAGCCCCGCCTTGCAGCTTTCACAACTGCAGAGTCTCGGCGCGAAGCTATATCGCAACGAGGTCTATAACCAGGCGAGCGCAAACAAGCTGGCCGGCATTGCGAAGACCATGGCCGCCGGCGGCATCACCGTGTTCCCGATTCTTCTGTCCGGCATCGACTACAACAGCGAAAGCGACGCCTACAACGCCGGCTATACGCTCGGCAAACTGACGGCAAGCGCCTACCGTTATGCGTACTACGAGGTCGGCAACGAACTGGGCGCGGATGCGCTGACGGGCAATGTGGACGGCGTCTATCCGCAGCACTTCGACAACACGAAGTTCCAGAAGGCGCGCGGCGTGATTCGCGGGATGATCGACGGGATCCGCTCGGTGGATTCAAGCGGCAAGATCGTCATGGGCGGCGGGGCGTGGATGCATTACGGCTTCGACCAGATGCTCGCCAGCGGCACGCAGCCCGACGGCTCCGGCGGCCATCCCGTGCTGAACTGGGACATCACGGCATGGCACTGGTATTCGGATCAGGGCGACATCACGCATGCCTGCGGCGGCACGGGCTGCCATGATGTGCTCGCCGCACTTCAGCAACTCGGCAAGCCCATCTGGCTGACGGAATTCGGCGTGCGCCCGGAATACGGCAACGATGACCAGATCGCCGCGTATCTGGTCGGCGGCACGATGATGGCGCAGTTCGTCGCGGTAGCGTCGAAGTACAACCTGCAAGCCATTCAGGCTTATCAGCTCTATGACGATCCGGACGACGGCGAAGGCGCATACGGTCTATTGAAGAACGACGGCAAGACGCAGAAGGCCAGCTACTCCGCGTACCAGCGTTTTGTAGCGAACAACCCGCGCTGACGAACGATCCAGCGAAACATTGACAGACGGTGCGCTGCACCATCAGACTGCGGTCGTTCATCCACGCACACCCGACCGTCAATGCCGATTTCCCAGCTATCCGTGTACTTCTTCGCGCAGGCCGCCGTGATCGTCGCTGCAAGCCAGCTGGTGGGACGACTCGCGGGGCGCGCGGGACAGCCGCAGGTCGTCGGCGAGATGATCGCGGGCGTGCTGCTCGGGCCTTCGCTGTTCGGGCTGCTGTTGCCGCACTGGCAGCAGGCGCTGTTTCCGAAGGCCACCATGGGCATGTTGTATGTGGCGGCACAGCTCGGCGTCGGTCTCTATATGTTTCTCGTCGGCACCGGGTTTCGCGCGGATCATTTCCGCGCCCGCGCCAGGAGTGCGCTGAGCGTATCGCTCGCCGGCATCGTGGTCCCCTTTGCGCTGGCATTCGCGCTCGCGCCCTGGCTGCTCACCATCCCCGGACTCTTCGCCATCAAGGCGCGGCTGTTCGAAGCTTCGTTGTTCCTGGGCGCGGCCATCGCCATCACTGCTTTTCCGATGCTCGCACGCATCATTCATGAACGCGGCCTCGCCGGCACGTCGCTCGGCACGCTGGCGCTGACCGCCGGCGCATGCGACGACGCCGCCGCATGGTGCATCCTCGCCATCGTGCTCGCGAGCTTCGGCGGCTCGTGGATGGGCGCGTATACCGCCATCGGCGGCGGCGTCTGCTTTGCGCTGTTCATGATCTTCGCCGGCAACAAGCTGCTGCGCCGCCTCGCCGCCGGCCTCAACCCGGACGCGCCTTTGCCTTCGAGCGTGCTTGCCATCGTGCTCGTGCTGTTCTCGCTGTGTGCGTTCGCCATGGACGCCATCGGCATTCACGCGGTGTTCGGCGGCTTCCTGCTCGGTGTCGCGCTGCCGCGCGGCCCGTTGACGGAGAAACTGCGCGCCATGCTCGAACCGTTCGTCGTCGTGTTCCTGCTGCCGATGTTCTTCACCTATTCAGGCCTCAACACGCGGCTCGACATGCTGATGGACCCCGCCATCATGCTTGCCGCGGTAGCTATCCTGCTGGCCTCGTTCGGCGGCAAGGGCATAGCGTGCTGGGCGGCGGCGCGTCTGAACGGCGAGCCTTCCGGCGATGCCATGGCGATCGGCGCATTGATGAACGCGCGCGGCCTGATGGAACTCATCATCATCAACATCGGGCTGGCAGCCGGCGTGATCCTGCCGGGCCTGTTCTCCATTCTCGTGTTGATGGCCGTGCTCAGCACGCTGATGGCCACGCCGCTGTTCAACTGGATCGTGCGGCGGCAGGAAGGCATGCGTTCGGCGGTGGCACGCTAGCGGCGTACCCGGTTGCGCGCCGCGCGCTGCGGCGTGGCGGCCGGCAGTTCGCTGACGAAGGTGTCCACCGACGCAGTGCCTCAGCGCACGATGCCCGCGACAAAATCTTCGAAAAGCTCCGCGCCGCCCATCTGCCCGCCCTTCAGCATCAACTCGATGCGGTGCGTCGCCGGGTCATCGGAATGCACGCGGCACACTGTGACGCCAGAGGCCAGTGTCGCCAGACACGACAGGCCCCACGGTTTCAACGCATGCACGCCGAGACTCGACGTATCGCCGCCTGCGATGCCGATGCGCCGGGGCGCGGCGCGTTCGATCACTACGCGCAGTAGTGCCGCGCAGGATTCGGCAAGCGTTTCGCTGCCGGGATGTTCGTGATGCGGCGTGCGACAGGTGAAGGCCAGCACGTGCATGCCCTTGTGCAGCGCTTCGACGATGCGCCCGCAACGTTCGCTTCGATACGACGGCGAAGCCATCTCGCGCGGGTCGAGTTCGATCCGATGAAACGAACGCGCGGCATCGATCTGCGCTGCGGTCATCGGCGAGAGACTGCCTGCGAGAACGAACACGGACGATTGAGCCGGACCGAACGCAGCCACCTTTTCCCCGTCGCGACCTGAAGCCGAAGCAAGCGTCCAAGCCTGCGCGACGCTGCTCGCGCCCACTGCCAACACGGGTTCACTCGCCGCCCGTTCATGCATCTCCGTGCCGATGCGGCGCAGATGCGTGTCGTCGAGCACATCGAAGAGCAGCGGCGTGCCCGAGTGCATGTCAATGACCTCTTTCAACGCCGCGTCCGGCAACGCGTAGGCACGCCAGTCGATGGCGCCGATACACAAGCCCAGCCGCTCGAAATGCAGACGCAGATCCGCTTCGTGCATCGGCGTGACCGGATGACGGCTCATGGCCGGATGACGATCGATGCGATGCACCTCCGAGCCGCCTGCCGTCGCGAACAGCGTACCGAACGCGCAATAGCGCCCGAGATTGGGCTGCCCGCCGATGATCGGCACGAAAGGATTCGTGAAGCGTTCGCGCAAACCCGTCATCGCGACCGCGATGTTGCCGGTTTCAGGCGCGCTGTCGAAGGTCGAACAGACCTTGTAATGCATCACGCGTACGCGCAGCGCCGAGAAGATTTCAGCGACTTGCCGTATCTGCGCGCGCAGAGCCGACGGCGCAAGCGTTCGGGCCGCGCCCGCGAGACCGATGGCATCGAGCGGCCCGAGCTTCGCGAGACGTTCGGACGTAGGCGGCTCGACGAACAGCATCGCGCGCAGCCCGGCGCGATGCAGCGTGGCAAGCGTATCCGTGGCGCCGGTGAAATCGTCGCCATAGAAGCCGTAGGGCGCAAAGCTCATGGGCGGCGTCCGAAGAAAGCGAGCGCCGCCGAGAGTTCGGGCGCATGCCGCGCGTAGTCGTCCAGCGATATGCCCTGCCGCACCGCGTCCCATGCCTGCCGTACGCTCGCCACGCCGGCCGCCACACCGCCCGGATGCCCGAGCATGCCGCCGCCCGACATGAAGAGCAGATCGTCGCTGCGCATGGCATCGAAGGTAACGGGCGCGGTACCTGCCCACTGACCGGATGAGAATGCGGGCAGCACGGCATCGTCGAGACCTTCGGCCAAAGCTTGCGCGCACGCGCGCGCCGAGGCGATGACTTCCTCATCGGCTTGCGCGAACTTGCCCGCGAGTCCGTGCACATGCATATGATCGACACCCGCGAGACGCCACAGCGTCTGATACGCGGCGAAGGACATGCCGAGCGCAGGATCGCGCGACATCATCCCGTAGCCGTTGCGGTGCGCGTGCAGCACGAGGGGCGTCGAGCGCCGCAAGGTCTCGATTGCCGAGAAGCCGCACCAGTTGATGCTCGCCATCACGCACGACCCGCCTTCGCGTTCGACGAGATCCGCATGACGGCGCATTGCATCCACTTCGTCGGTGATGTTGAACGCGATCATCACGTTCCTGCCAGTCTTGTCGCGGTAGGCGCGCACTTCCGCCATCACCGCGCGCACGCGTGCGTCGATCGGCGCATGCAGCGGATTGGCGCTGATCTCGTCGTCCTTGATGAAATCGACGCCCGCTTCGCACAGACTGCGTACGAGCTGCGCCGTCTCGTCCGCCGTGAGACCGACGTTCGGCTTGATGATGGTGCCGATCATCGGTCCGCTTGCGACGCCGGTCAGCTTGCGCGTGCCCGCGACGCCATGCGGCGGCTGCGGGAATCGCGTGCGGTATCCAGCCGGCACGCGTACGTCGAGCAAGCGCAGGCCCGTGGTCTCGCCGAGATCATAGAGATTGCCGGCGACGGTGGCTGCCAGCGTCGGCAGATTCACGCCGATGTTCGCTACCGGAAAGCGCAGCGTGACGCGCGCCCTTCTATATGGACCGCCGATCTGCTGACGCTCCAGCCACGCGCTGCGCAGCGAAGGAAGCGCGAGCGGCTCTTGTTCACGGATGCCCACCACCACTGCGCGACTGCGCGCCCGCAGTGCATCGCTTTCACCCGCCACGCGTACGAAGGTGCCGCTCGACTGCTCGCCCGCCATGATGTCCGCGACCTTCGCGGGATCGAGCGGCGTCTCGACGAGATAATCGGCCTCGATGAATTCGTCCGCGTTCATAGGCTGCTCAGTGCAGGAAACGGACGCACGGCCTGCTTGCCGTCCCAGTCGAGCGAGGCCTGGCGGATCAGATCGAACAGCTTGCCCTTCGGCCCCGCGATCTCCGACAACTCGATCACCGTTCCCGGATGGGTTTCGGTATCGAAGTAGACGAAGCGGCCGTTCTCGCCTACCTTGCCGCTCATCGCCACTTCGAAACCTTGCTGCGTGAGACGTTCGAGATCGGCGTCGAAATCCGTGGTCCAGTAGGCATTGTGTTGCAGGCCGGTGTGACCCGCCGCGAGGAAGTCGCGATACATCGACGGCGCGTCGTTGCGCGTCTGGATCAACTCGACTTGCAGGCTGCCCGAGTTCGCGAGCGCAACCGAGTTATGCACCTCGTACGATTGCCCGCGATAACGATATTCCTCGATAGGCACGCGTTCGTTATAGAACCACGGCCCGACGCCGAGCACGCGGCTCCAGTAGTCCATGGCGGCCTCGATGTCGCGCACGACGTACCCGGCCTGGCGGATCTCGCCAAAGAATCGGCTCATTATGTTGTTTCCTTGTTTGATGATGCGGCGGCGAGGACGCGCGAACGCCCCCGCCGGCGCGCAGTACGCGCCAGCGCCGCCAATAGTTGTCAATGCAACTGGTGCTTCAGAGAAAACCGGTGGAGATCCAGGGCACCGCAGCGATCACGATCAGACCGATGACCAGCGCGGCCATATAACCTAGTATCGGGCGGATGCCCTTGTCGGGATCGACCTTCGCCACCGCGCACGCCGAGTAATAGCCGACGCCGAACGGCGGCGAGAACAGGCCGACGCCCATCGAGAGAATCACGACGATCGCATAGTGAATCTCGTTGACGCCCGCCATGCGCGCGATCGGAAACAGCAGCGGGCCGAACAGCACGATGGCCGGAATGCCTTCCAGCACGCTGCCGAGCAGGATGAACACGATGATCGAGATGCCGAGGAACGCATAGGCGCCGCCGGGCAGCGCGGTCATCAGTTGCGCAAGATCCTGCGAGAAGCCGGATTGCGTGAGCGCCCAGGCCATGGCCGTGGCGCAGCCGATGATGAAGATGATCGCGCCGGAGAGCGTCGCCGCTTCCACCAGCATGCGGCCGAGTCGCGACCACTCGAAGCGCCGGTACACGAGCAGGCCGACGATCATCGAGTAGACGATGCCGATGGTCGAGACTTCCGTCGCGGTCGCAATGCCTTCCACGACCGCCGCGCGAATCACGAACGGCAGGGCGAGCGCGGGCAGCGCGATCACGAAGAGCCGGCCGATCTGCTTTCGGCCAAGACGCGGAGCATGGCCCACGTCCTCCTTGCGATAGCGCAGCCACACGACGAAGCACAGCATCGCGGCGAGCACGGCGGCGGGCAGCAGGCCCGCTGTGAACAGCGCGGAAATGGAAAGCCCCGTCACCGAACCGATCGTGATCAGCACGATGCTCGGCGGCACGGTCTCGGTTTGCGCGCCGGCTGTGGAGAGCAGGGCCACGAGATCGCCTTCCTGCGCGCCGCGCGCCTTCATTTCGGGGAACAGCACGGGCGCGATGGCGGCCATGTCGGCGACCTTCGAACCGGAGATGCCCGAGACGAGATACATCGTGCCGATCAGCACATACGACAGCCCGCCGCGCACGTGCCCGACGAGGCTCGCAAGGAAGTGGATCATCGCGCGGGCCATGCCGGTCATCTCGATCATGAGGCCGAGGAACACGAACAGCGGCACGGCGAGCAGCACGAGATGCGACATGCCTTCGTCCATGCGTCCGACGATGACTTCGAGCGGCGTGAAGGTCGTGAGGCCGAGATAGCCGAAGGTGGCCAGCGCAAAGGAGAAGCAGATGGGCACGCCGGAGAAGATGCCGACAGCCACCACGCCCACGAAGAACACGATCAGGTTGGCCTTGCCGATGCTCTCGAACCAGGGCGCAAGCCACACGAAGGCACCGGCGACGACAGCCGTCATCAGGATCGCGACGAGCACATGACGCAAGCGGGCCACGCTGGCGAGCCGGATGAACCCGACCAGCAGCATCAGCGCCGCGCCGACCGGCAACGCGAGCGCACGCCACGCGCCGCTGATTTCGAGTGCAGGCGTGACGATCGCCATTTCGCCGGACGCGTAGCCGTATGCGGGCACGAGCACCAGACCGAGGCAACCGAGCGAGAGCACGATGGCGAGCGTATCGACGAACGCACGGCGCGCCGGCGAGAGCCGGCTGACGAGCGCCGTCATGCGCATATGCTCGCCGCGCCGCAACGCGAGCACGGCGCCGAGCATGGATAGCCAAAGGAACATCATGCCAGCGAGTTCATCGGACCAGACGAGCGGCGCGTGCATCACGTAGCGGCTGATCACGCCCGCCAGCAGCACGACGATTTCCGCCGTCAGCAACAGCGCACAGGCGCCTTCGACGAGTGCGATCAACGCGCGGTCGCATGCACGCAGCAGACGGCGCGCACCGACGGGTTCGAGATGTCCTTGCGTGGAACTCAAGGCCGGGTTCGCCATGAAGATGTCTCCGAAACGGGCGGCATGATCGGGTTCGGTGTCAGGCCAGCTTGCCCGTATAGCCTTCGAGCAGGCTCCACGCCTCGTTGCCGAACTTGCCCTTCCACTGGCCGTAGAAGTTCGCCTGGCGCAACGCGGCGCGGAACGTGTCCGGTGCGGGCCGGTTGATCGCGAGGCCTTTCGACTGGAGATCGGCCACGGCGGCGTCGTTGAGCTTGCGTACGTCTTCGCGTTGGCTGATAGCGGCCTGGTTGAAGGCATCTGAGACGATGCCCTGCAGATCCTTCGGCAAGCGCGCCCATGCACGCTGGTTCAGCACGAACCAGTAACCGTCCCACATGTGATTGGTGAGCGAGCAGTACTTCTGCACTTCATAGAGCTTCGCGACCTGCACGATGGGCAGCGGG
Organism: Caballeronia sp. LZ034LL; assembly: GCF_031451215.1. Lineage (NCBI taxonomy): Bacteria > Pseudomonadati > Pseudomonadota > Betaproteobacteria > Burkholderiales > Burkholderiaceae > Caballeronia > Caballeronia sp. LZ034LL. The sequence goes on along the minus strand of NZ_JARUXR010000002.1, from coordinate 38,273 downwards.
TTTTCCTGTGCATCGACGATGCGCGTCTGCAATGACGAATACACCTCGCTGAACTGCAGGCTCGTGGGCGCCGCGCCGAGTCCCTTGAACATGTCGACGGACAGCGGACTCACCGGCACGCGGATCTTGAGACCACGCATGTCGGCGGCGCTGGCAATGGGGCGCGCGCTGGAAGTCGTTTCACGAAAGCCGTTGTCCCACATCTTTTCGAACGATTCGAGTCCGGCCTTCTGCATCGACGCACGTACGAATGCGCCAAGCTTGCCGTCCATCGCGCCCCAGACCTGGTTGTAGTCGGCGAAGGCGAAGCCTGTGGCGTTGATGGCGGCCACGGGCACGAGCGTCGAGACGACGAGCGCCGATGGCGTGAACATCTCGATGCCGCCGCTGCGCACTTGCGCGAGCATGTCGGTGTCGCCGCCGAGCTGATTGTTCGGAAAGATGCGGATTTCCATGCGGCCCTTCGACGCTTCCTTCACCTGGTCCGCCGCTTCTTTTGCACGGATGTTCAGCGGATGGGTCATCGGCAGGTTGTTGCCGTACTTGAAGACGTATTCGGCGGAAGCGGCGCGGGTGATGGCCGGAAAACCCAATGCGCTTGCTGCGGCTGCGCGCAGCAGTGTGCGTCGGCGTGAATCGATCATGCTCGTCTCCTTGCTTTTATTTGATGCGATTTCCGGGTCCATCAGAAACCGTCATAACGCGGGTTTGTACTGATCGCCGGGGTTTGCTGTCTGGCGTTAGCTTCGCTACGTTGGTGAACGAAGACTACGGGTGAGGGGTGGTGGCGTCAAACTCATAACTTGATGGTTTCTGATGGCTTTGCGGTTTTCTTGAGGAGTTTGGAGTGAGTGCGGTAACGCCGTTGTTTCCGCCACGCGCCCGCGTGGCCGACATTGCAGAGGCTGCGGGCGTGTCCAGTGCAACCGTCGATCGCGTGTTGAACGGGCGGCCCGGCGTGCGGGCGAATACCGCAGCCAGAGTGATGCAGGCCGCTGCGCGGTTGGGGTATTCGATCGAGGCGCCGGAGAAGATCGCGACGGGCAAGCCGATGCGGATCGCGTTCCTGTTGCCTTCCGGGACGAACCGCTATTTGCGCATGCTCGGGGATTACATCGAGTTCGCGCAGAATCAGTGGACCGCGCAAGGCATGAAATGCCGCGTCCACTATGTCGAGAGCTTCAATCCGGATGAACTGGCGGCGCGGCTGTTGCAGTACGGGCGCAAGGCGGATGGCATCGTCTTCATGGCGCTTGAGCATCCGGTTGTACGCGATGCGGTCAATGCACTCGCCGACGAAGGCGTGCCGGCGATTACCTTGATCTCGGATCTGTCGAACTCGCGAAGGCTCGCTTATGTCGGGATCGATAACCGCTCAGCCGGACGCACTGCGGGATTGTTGCTCGGGCGCTTCATGGGGCCGCGGCCGGCGGGAAAGATCGCGATGCTGGCCGGGAGTCTCAACTATCGGGGGCATGAAGAGAGGGAGATCGGGTTCCTGCATTTGATCGAATCGACGTTTCCTCTGCTGCGTGTGATTGGCCTGCGCGAAGGTCATGACGATAGTGAGCGCAATTACTTGCAGACACGGAATCTGTTGCAGCAGCATCCGGATCTGGCGGGGGTCTATAACAGCGGCGGCGGGTCGGATGGCGTGGCGCGGGCGATCGTCGAAGCGAAGACCGAGCAGAAGATTCTGTTCGTCGGGCATGGGCTGACGCCGGATACGCGGGCGCTTTTGATCGACGGGACCATGGACGCACTGATTACGCAGACGCCGCAAGCCATGGTGGGAAACTGCCTCAGGATCTTCGACAACGTGCGGCAAGCGCAGGATGCAATGGATGGGGTCAAGCCGGTGATGTTCAGTATCGTGCTGCGGGAGAATTTGCCTTGAGGGGTGATGCTCACGTTCGGAGGATTTGAAGATGACGAAGTATCTGATCTCCTTTCCCGCATCGGCGATGGTCGTTGCCGATGAAGACATGGCGGCGGTCGGTGAAGCGGCGCGCTCGGTCATCAGGGACGCGAAAAGCGCCGGCGTGTATGTGTTCGGCGGCGGGATCAATGCTGAAGTTGCTCCGCTGATGGTGGCGGCTGACGGTGCCGTCACGAACGAGACCTACCCGCAGACCAGGAAGTTCGATGGCGGCTTCTGTGTGCTGGAACTGCCGTCGCGTGAAGCCGCCGTGCAGTGGGCCGCGAAGATCGCGACGGCTTGCCGATGCTCGCAGGAGCTTCGCGAGTTCGGGTATGACGGGGAGAGTTGAGGGGCGGGCGGGCCCAAGCCGTCGAGCAGTTGGAGTTCAGACCGAGCGGAACCGGAATGCCGCCCTCTCGAACTCAATAACGCGGCCGTACGTGACCTGTCTGACCGGTATAGGGATTCAGATTACCTTGTGACGAGTAGTTGTTGTACATCGTATTGTCAGGCGCGGTTCGATGATAAGGCTCCACGTAGGTTCCGTTGCTACGGGTGTAACCGCTGACTTGTTGATCGCTACCGTACAAACCACCGTTGTTGCCATATCCGGAATGCGACGGCTGGCTGCCATAGTATTGCGCGAATGAAGGCACGCTGATGCACAGCGACACTGCGAGCAAGGCGAGTTTTTTCATTTTGGTCTCCAGGTTGGGTTCAATGCGCTTCCACCGCGCCAGTATGTTATCGGCACGCTGCTGTTCCCGGCTTAGCAGATTTCGCCTCAGTCTTTCCAAAACTCCCCCAAGGCTGACCTGGAGATCGACTTCAGTACGGCGGAGCAAACGCGGCGCATATTGCCGGCCTCAAGCATTTTCGAGCCGTTTGAATAACGCCTCATGCTCGAAATAGAGTTTGGCGATACGCGTCCGATAATGCTCTTCCGTAGTTGCCTGCGTTCCCGCGCGCGCTCTGGGAGCCGCACGTCGAAGCGCTTGCCGCTTTGCTACGAGCTTGATCCGTGCGCGCTGTCTCATGAGCTGGACGAGACGGCGGCCAAGCTTCCCGCTCCTTCCACCCCGCTGAAAACCATCGGGTCGTGATGGATTGTTTGAGATAAAACCTCGAGCAACTGCTTGCGCGCTGCTTTAGCGGCCCGCGATCTCGCTGAAGGATGTTGAATCCGGTAGCACAAGAACCTTCCGTGGAGTTCGAATTCCCACAGTTGAGTCCTTGGAATGCCCGCGTCTTCCCAGTGTCGGCGGCCCACGCAAACCTTCCCATCGCCCGCGATCGGGAAGAACTCACGTCGGATGCCAACCGTGTCCATCCCGTTCGCGAAGATGACGACATCGGGTCTGAAATGATCGAGTTGTACGTCCAGCAACTGTTTGGAGAGGCGCTTGATGAGTGAGAAGTGCTCCGAGTTGCGAGGAGACTTTCCGCCGGAGTCGAAGCAGAGCAGGTTCGAGTAAATGAGCCCTCCCTCACTGCCCACACTTCGCGCCAAGGCGCGCATGAAGTTGAAGAAGGTATCGCCCCTGTCCTGACCTTTCTTCGCCATGGCTCTGCCGAAGAAATCCCGATGCTTCGAGAGTGCCTTCGTTACATATGCGCTGGCCCCTCCGCCGTCGTGCATGACATTCCAGCCTTTGCCACCATACTCTCTGCCGATGACCATGATGCGCCGCGCGTGGGGATCGCTCGGGCCGTTCACGAGAAAAGGCGTCGAGAGCCTGCGCTCCTTCGCCGCAACGTGATCCAGGAACGCCGGGTCCAGCGTCTCCAGAATCTCGGAATAGCGTTTTTCTAGTATTGCGTCCATCGCTTCGCTATCGGCTCCAATGTGTGCTCTTTGATCTTCGATGCTTCTTGCGCTCACGTTCAACGACAGAATGATGCGCCATCCATCTCCTTACCAGAAAAAAAGCCCGCCAAGAATGGCGGGCCTCTCTTCACTCAGCGCACACTCCCCCGCACGCCACCCCCCTTACCATTTCCAGTTCACCCCCGCGACGCCGCTGTAGTCCTGCTCATGCTTGCCGAAATCCACGGCGGCACGCGCAAACACCGAAGCATGCTTCCCGATCTCCCACGAGCCGCCCGTCGCCACATGTCCGACGGTGCGCGCCAGCGGCGTACCCGACACCTGGTACACCGACCCCGGCGCCGTCGCGAACGCGGCATTGAGCTGCTGGTCGAGACTGCCAAAACGCTGCTGCACGTTGACATCCACTTCCCACGTGTTGCTCGCGCCGCTCGCCCGCTTCTGCTTCAGCAAGTAACGCACGCCCGCAATGCCCGTCGTCGCGGCCTGGCTGCTGCCCTGATAGACGAGATCGAAGTCGTTGCCCTTGCCTTCGCCAAAACCATCCTGGCTGTAACGGCCCACACGCATGCCGAGATACGGCTGCACCATCATGTCGTCACGCAGATGCAGGTTGAGACCGCCTTCCGCATAAGCCGTCGTCGAACGCGTCTCGACGCTGCCTTGCGGCGTGCCCGACATGCCATCGATCGCCACCACGCGGTTCACCGAATTGCTCCAGCGTCCGATGCCCGCCATGCCGCGCGCGAAGAACGGCTGCGTCGCCGGTTGCCATGCGCCGTAGACCAGCGCCTGCCAGCCGTTCGCATGACCGCTCGAACCCGGCGTGTTAAAGCCCAGGTCGCTGTAGTCCGCATCGACGGCCAAGCCCGCGCGCACATCACGCAGCACTTCGCGGTCGAAGCCGATCGCAAGCGAGCTCGTGCGCGCATCCAGCGCATGGCTGCCGAGCGCTGCATCGCCCGAGGCGTGCGACTGGCCGTAACGCACCGTCGCCCACACATCGTTCGACGGACGCTCCAGCCCCGCCTGCGTCAGACGCTCGCCCACCGTGTTGCCGAACGCCTCCGTGCTCTGCCGCGTGATGCGCAACAAGCCGGTCGCTTCGTCGCCCGTCATCTGCGACAGCGCCGACTGCGCACCCGCCTTCGTCGCATAGAGCAGCTTGTCGGTCACGGCATTGCCGCCCGCCGCGAGAATGCGGTTTAGCGCGCTCGCCACCTGCAGCTGGTTGCGGTTCTGGCCCACCATGCCGAAGCCCGCGAACTCGCCCGTCTGATAGAAGATCGACGCGATCTTCAAGGTCAAATCCACTTCCTGCGGCGCATAGCTGAGCGTCGGCACGAGGTACGCGTAGTCCATCGAGACGCCCGCGAACGAGCCGTTGAGCGCGCCCGTGTAGCTCAGGATCGTGTACTTCGTGTTGACCTTCCACGCATCCGGCACCGCGTTCACGACGACCGTCGCGCCGCCGTTCGCCCCGCTCTGCGCGATGCTGACATCGCCCGTCACCGCGACGCTGCCCGTCTGGCCCGCCGCATTCGCGCCGACCGCGAACACCGAGCCGTCGTTGAACGCGAGGTTGCCGTTCACGTGCAGCGTCTGGCCCGGCGTCGTCGCGGCGAGCGTGCCGCCCGCGTTGATCGACGCGTTGCCCGTCAGCGTGCCGCTGCCCTTCAGCAAGCCGCCGCTGTTCACCGCGACGTTCGCCGCCGTGACCGTATCAACCTGCACCGTGCCGCCGTCATCGACGATGCCGAGGCTCGCGCTCGCGAGGTTCTGCACCAGGCCGCCGGCCGTCACGTGCACGCCGGCCACGTCGCCGTCGCCGGTCAGCGTGCCGCCGCTGTTCACCAGCGTATTGCTGACGAGCGCGCCCGCGTTCACACGCTGCACGCCGCCCGCATTCAGCGTCGTGTCCTGCGCCGTGCCGCCCGAGCTGACCACCTGCGTGCCGCCGCTCACCGTCGTGCCGCTCGCGATGCCGTCCGCCTGCACTTCCTGCAACGCGCCGCTGTTGATCGTCGCGCCGCCCGCGTAGCCGCCGAACGCCACTTGCTGCACACCGCCGCTGTTGACTACGGTGTTGTACGCATAGCCTTCGATCGCGCCATCGACGTATTGCAGGCCGCCCGCGTTGACGGTCGTGTCGGTCGCCACGCCACCCGCGAGGATGTTCTGCGTGCCGCCCTCGACGGTCGTCCAGCGCGCGGAACCGCCCGCGCTCAAGGTCTGCGTGCCGCCGGAAGTCAGCGTCGTGACCATCGCGACGCCGCCCGAACTCACGTTCTGCGCGCCGCCGTTCGACACCGTCGTGCCCTGCGCCACACCGCCCGAGGTCAGCGTCTGCGTGCCGCCCGAGATCGTCGTGTTGCTGGCCACGCCCGCGACCGTCTGGCTGCCGCCCGCGGCAATCGTCGTGTCGAGCGCGTTGGCGCCCGATGCAACTTGCTGCACGCCGGCCGCGCCGATGCTCGCACCGGTCGCCGAGCCGCCCGCCGACACGCGCTGCACGCCGCCGACGACGACCGAGCGCATCGACGCCCCACCCGACGACACTCGTTCCGTGCCGCCCGAACCGACTTGCGTGCCGCTCGCGACACCGCCCGCCAGGACGTCGAACACGCCGCCGTTCTCGACCAGCACGTTCGATCCGACATTGCCCGCGACCTGGAACGCGCCGCTTGCGTTGCTGCCGCTCACGGTCGCCGAGGTGTTGGTGACGAGCGCCGCGCCGGATGCCTGGCTGAGCGTCGCGCTACCCGCGCTGCCGACGGTGGCCTTGCCGCCGCCTTCGACCACCACGCTGCCCGCCGCGCCGCCGCTCGACACGGTCAACGCGCCGCCGCTGTGCACCACGGTGCCGCTGGCCGTGCCGCCCGAAGCGACCGTCTGCTGGCCGCCGTTCGACACCACGGCTTGCGTCGAGCTGCCGCCCGACGACACGGCTTGCGTGCCGCCGCTCGAAATGTTGGTGCCGCTGACGTTGCCGCCCGCGAGCACGGTCTGCGTGCCGCCGTCCGTCACCGAGACGCCGTTGGCCGCGCCGCCCGAACTCACGTACTGATTGCCGCCGCTGCCGAGCGTCACCGAGCCGGCATTGCCTCCCGACGACACGCGCTGCACGCCGCCCGCGCTGACGACCGTGCCGGTCGCCGTGCCGCCGGACGCCACGTCCTGCACGCCGCCGCTCGCCACCGTCGTGGTCAACGCGGTCGCGCCGGTCTGCACGGTTTGCAGGCCGCCGCCTTGCACCAGCGTCGATACCGCGCTGCCGCCGGCCGCGAGGTTCTGCACGCCGCCCGAAAGGATCGACGTCGCCGAGGCCACGCCGCCCGATTGCACCAGCTGCACGCCGCCGCCCGACACCGCCGTGCCGCTCGCCTTGCCGCCCGATGCGACGCTCTGCGTGCCGCCGCTCGTGACGCTCGCTTGCGTCGACAGTCCGCCCGACGCCACGGTTTCGACACCGCCCGCGCCAATCGTCGTGCCGCTTGCCTGGCCGCCCTTGCTCACGACCTGCGAGCCGCCCGCGCTGATCACGCTGCCGCTGGCCACACCCGCCGATGCCACCGTCACCGTGCCGCCCGAACCGATCTGCGTATCGAGCGCCTGTCCGCCGGAGCCGACCGAAACCTTGCCCGCCGAGCTGACTTGCGTGGCGTTCGCGGTGCCGTTCACGACCTGCGTGCCGCCGGCGACCACGGCGTCGTCAGAAACGCCGCCTGCCGCGACGGTCTGCGTGCCGCTTGCGAGCACCGTCGTGCCGCTGGCCGTGCCGCGCACGGTCTGCGTGCCGCCGGACACCATCGTGCCCGACGCGACGCCGCCCGACGCCACGGTTTCAAGACCCGCGCTGCCGACATGCGTATCGAGCGACTGACCGCCCGACAGCACCGTAAAGCTGCCGCCGTTCTCGACGAGCAGGCCCGAGGCAACGCCGCTCACCACGCCGAAGCTGCCGAGCGTGTTCGAGCCGTTGAGGATGGTCGCGGAGGTATCCGCCACAAGCGCGCCGCCTGCCTGCTGCATCACTGCGCTGGCATAGGCGCCGCCGGATACCGTCAGCTTGCCGCCGCCATCGATCAGCGAAATGATGGCGCTGCCGCCCGACTGAACGGTCTGCGCGCCGCCCTCGCCGATGAAGGTGAAGCCCGCGGCGCCCGACGACGCGACAGTCTGCGTGCCGCCGCTGCTGATCGTCGTGAAGCCCGCGATGCCGCCGGACTGCACGTTCTGCGCACCGCCGCTTTCGATGGTCGCGCTCGTCGCCGAGCCGCCCGCCGCGATTTCCTGCGTGCCGCCCGAGATCACCGAACCGAGCGCCCAGCCCGACACGCTCTGCGTGCCCGAAGCCCCCACCGTGACGCCTTCGGCAACACCGCCCGACGCCACGGTCTGGACCGCGCCGCTCGCCACGCTGCCGGCCGATGCCGTGCCGCCGCTCGAGATCATTTGCGTGGCATTCGCGCCGGTGAGCGTCGTGCCTTCCGCCGTGCCGCCCGAAGCGACCGTCTGCGCACCGGACACCACCGTGCCGCTCACGTTGCCGCTGACGAGCTCCGAACCGCCCGCGTCGATCGTGCCGCCCGATGCGTAGCCGCCCGCATCGACCGTCTGCTGGCCGCCGCTCGCGACGTGCGTGCCCGAGACGGTGCCGTCAGTGGCGACTTCCTGCACGCCGCCCGCCTGTACTTCAGTATCGTTTGACGTGCCGCCGAAGGCCACGATCTGGTGTCCGCCTTCGCCGATCTGCGTCCCGCTCGCCACGCCCGCCACCTGAACGATCTGCATGCCGCCCGAGAGCACCGTGCCCAGCGCAGTGCCGATTTGCACGTCCTGCACGCCGCTGGTCGTGACCGTCGTGCCGCTCGCGACGCCGCCGAGCACGTGCTGCACGCCGCCCGAACCGACGTTCGTGGCGGTCGCGGTCGCGCCGTCTAGAACGTGTTGCTCGCCGCCTGCCGAAATCATCGTGCCCGTCGCGCTGCCCGCGACCAATTGCGCGCCGCCCGAGAGCACCGCGCCGCTCGCGAGGCCGCCTGCGCTGACCGTCTGCGAGCCGCCTGAGAACACCGTCGTGCCGCTGGCGCTGCCGCCCGAAGCCACGATCTGCGCGCCGTCGCCGGACACCGACGTGCCGCTCGCCACGCCGCCTTCCGTCACTTGCTCGACACCGCCCGAGCCGACCTGCGTGCCGCTCGCCGTACCGTTCGACGACACCGTGAGCTGTCCGCCGTGCTCGACGAGCACGTTGGACGCGAGGTTATCGATGATCGAGAAATCGCCGTTCGCGTTGTGACCGCTGACGGTCGCGCCGGTATCCGCGATGAACGCGGCGCCCGACTTCTGGTCGAGGCCCATCGCGGTCGCGCCCGCGGACACGGCGATCGTGCCGCCGCTCGACACCGTGGTCATGCTCGCCACGCCGCCCGACAGCACCGATTGCATGCCGCCCGACGACACCGAGGCCGCGTTCGACACACCGCCCGCGTCGAGCACCACCGCACCGCAGGAGGAAATGGTCGCGTCATTGAGCGTGCCGCCCATCGATGCGCTGACGAGACCGCCCGCGCTCACTTGCGTGCCGTCGGCCTGGCCGCCGTCGCTGACGCTCTGCACACCGCCCGCATACACCGCGGTCCCGGTCGCCACGCCGCCCGACACGTTCTGCACGCCGTTCACGGTGACCTGCGTGCCGCTGGCGTTGCCACCCGATCCGACGTTCTGCGCGCCGCCGCTGACGACCGTATGGGTCGCCGAGCCGGAGACGTTCTGCGCGCCGGAGAAGATCGTCGTGCCGTCCGCGTTGCCGCCTGCCAGCACCGTCTGCGTGCCGCCCGAAATCACGGCGCTCGTGGCGGTGGCGCCATCGGCAACGGTCATCGAACCCAGCGCCTTGATGACCGTGCCCGACGCCGTGCCGCCCAGATTCACCGTCTGCACGCCGCCTGCCGCGACGACCGTGCCGCTCGCGACGCCATCGACGTCCTGCTCGCCGGCAACCGTCGCGTTGATCGACGCTGCGCCTGCCGCGACCGTCTGAACACCGGAGGTTTTGACCTGCGCGCCGGTCGTCACGCCGCCGGTCTGCACCGCTTCCTGTCCGCCGCTGCCGACGATCGTGCCCGTCGACGAACCGCCCGCCAGCACGGTGAGGCTGCCGCCGTTCATGACCGTCACGCCCGACGCGATATTGCCGCTGATGCGGAACGACGAGCCGTTCGGACCCGTGCCCGAGAGCAGGCCGGCGGTATCGGCGGTGAGGATCGCGCCGTCCTGTTGGTTGACGTTGAGCGCTGAACCACCCGCGCTCAGCGTGAGCGCGCCGCCCGAATTCATCGTCAGGCCGCCGACCACGCCGCCCGCGTCGACCGCTACCGTGCCGCCGCTGCGGACTGTGCCGGCGCTCGCGCTTCCGCCCGCCATCACTTCCTGCTGACCGCCCGCGACGATCGTGCTGCTCGCCACACCGCCCACGCCGACTTGCTGCGTGCCGGCTGTGATCGTCGTGCTGGTGGCGGTGCCGCCGCTCGACAGCACCTGCGTGCCGCCCGCGACCGACGTGCCTTGCGCCACGCCGCCGCTCACGTTCTGCGTACCGCCCGACGAGACGATGGTGCCACTGGCAAGCGCATCGGTCGCGACGGTCTGCAAGCCGCCCGCGAGAACGGTCGCGCCGTTCGCCGTGCCGCCGCCCGAGATCGTCTGGGTGCCGCCGGAAATCGTGTCCTGCGAAGTCACGCCGCCGCTCGCGACGGTTTCCGTGCCATCCGCGCCGATCGTGCTGTAGCTTGCCGAGCCGCCGCCCAGCACGGCCAGCGTGCCGCCCGCCGAGACTTCGGTACGTGTCGCCGAGGTTCCTGCCGACACCTTCAGCGTGCCGCCGTCCACCTGCGTGCTGTTCGCCGTTGCGCTGTTGGTCAGCGTGATCGTGCCGCCCGTCAGCACCGTCGCCGAGGTCGTGCGGGCGCCGCTGCCATGAACCGCCTGGCTGCCGCCCGCCGACACCGTCGCAGCCACGCTCGATCCGCTCACGTCTTCGACGCCGCCCTGGATCTGCGTGCCCGAGGCATAGCCCGAGACGGCAATCGTCTGGGTCGCGCCCGCCGAGATGACCGTGCCGTTCGCACGGCCGCTCGTGACCACCTGGCTCGCGCCCGCCTGCAGTTGCGTGCCGGCCGTCGTGCCGCCCACCACGTTGACGACCGTGCCGTTCGCCGCCATTGTGCCGCTGGCCGTGCCGCCCGACACCATCAGCGTGCCGTTGTTGAACTGCGTCGCGAAGGTCGTGCCGCCGTAGATCGTCTGCGCGCCGCCTTGCAGCACCGTACCGCTCGTCTGGCCGCCCCACACTTCCTGCGTCGCGCCCGCGCTGACGGTCGTGCCCACCGACAGCCCGCCATTCACGCTCTCGTAACCGCCGCTCTGCAACTGTGTGTTGCTGGTGACGCCGCCGCGCACGTAGACGTCGCCGCCTGCGGTGACGATCGTGTCGTTGGTGACGCCGCCCGAAGTGGTAAGCGTGCCCGAGTTGTTCACGGTCGCATTGTTGAGCGTGCCGCCGCTCACGACGGCGTTACCCCAGTTGTTGATCGTCGCGCCCTGCGCCTCGCCGCCCGAGACGATCAGGCTGCCGCCGCTGTTGACGGTCGTCGCGCTTGCGGTGCCGCCGGAGAGCACGGTGAACTGGCCGCCGTTCTCGGCGATCACATTCGATGCGTAGTTCCCGCTGACGATGAAGTCGCCGATCGAGTTGTGCGCGTCGGTGATCGTCGCCGAGGTGTTGGTAATGAGCGCGCCGCCCGGGTCCATCGTCACGGTTTGCGCGTTGCCGCCCGCATCCACCGCGAAGGTGCCGTTGTTGGCAACCGTCGTGGAAGTGGCGATGCCGCCGCTGTTGACCGTCACGCGGCCGCCCGAGCCGACCGTCGTCGAGACGGCGGAGCCATCGCCCAGCACCGTGAGATTGCCGGTGTATTCGATCACCAGGTTGGTCGCGACGTTGTTCGCCACGCTGAAGTCGCCGTGCGTGTTCGAGCCGTTCGAGATCGTCGCCGACGTGTTGGTGATGAGGCCCGCACCCGCGCTCTGGTTCACGAGGTTCGCCGAGCCGCCCGCATCCACCTGCAAGGTGCCGGCCGAGAGCAGCGTGTCGTTCGCGAAGCCGCCTTCGTTGACCGTGAGCTTGGCCGCGCGGCCGTCGAGCATCACGCCCGAGGCAACGTTGCTCTGCACCCAGAACATGCGGCCGTCCGCCGTCTGCGCGTCCGTGATGTTTGCCGAGGTATTCGTAACGATCTGGCCGCCCGCGCCCTGCACGATCCTGTCGGCATTGCCGTTCGCATCGACCTGGAAGATGCCGCCCGCCGAGTACACGGTGTCGTGCGCCGAGCCGCCCGCAAGCACAGTGAGATGGCCCGTGTCGGTGATCTGCATGTGGGTCGCGAGGTTGTCGGCGATCGTGAAGTCCGTGCCGTCCGTACGCGTGTTGGTGCCTGCGAGCACGGTCGAGGAGGTCGTCGCGACCAGGCCGCCGCCCGAGTTCAGCACGATGCCCACTGCTGTACCGCCCGATTCCACTTCGAACGTGCCGCCTGAGTTGATCGTGCCCGACGTCGCGCTGGCGCCCGCGGCCACGTCGATCCGGCCGCCGGCCGATACCGTCGCGTTGTTGGTCGCGCCGCCCGAATTGACGATCTGCGTGGCGTACGTGCCGCTCACCAGCGTGGTGTCGGCGACGCCGCCCGCGAGCACCGTGTCCTGCGCCGCGTAGCCGACCGTCGTGCCGCTCTCGACGCCGGCCATCGTCTGTCTTGCAAAGTAGGAGGCGGTGCCGCTCAGCACCGTGTCGTTCGTCGTGCCGCCCGCGAGCACGCTTGCGCTCGCGCCGTAGTTGATCTGCGCTTCCGACAGCGTGCCGCCCGCAGACACAGTCACGCCGCCGCCGGAGTTGACGATGGTGCCGTCCGCCGCGCCGCCCGCGACGATCTGGTTGCCGCCAGAGTTGATGGTCGCCGCAATCGCGCTGCCGCCGGCCGAGACCACCTGACGGCCGCCCGAGGTGACGGTCGCGACGTTCGAGTAACCGCCATCGGAAATGGTTTGCGTGCCGCCGCTCGTGATCGTCGTGTTGGTGGCGAGGCCGCCATCGACGTTCTGCGTACCGCCGCTCGTGATGAGCGACGAAGTTGCACGGCCGCCGTTCACATTCTGCGTGCCGCCCAAGACTTGCGTGGCCGTGCTCTGGCCGCTGGTCAACACGTTTTCCACGCCGCCCGCGCTGACCACGGTGCCGGACGAGCGCTGTCCGGAGAGCACGTCGAGCTGGCTGCCGGCGCTCAGTACGAAGCCGGTGGCGGTGCCGCCTGCCACGTTGAAGGTGCGGTTGCCGGCATCGGTGCCGGTGAGCGAGCCGGAAGTCGTCGCCGAGATCACCGAACCCGAGGACAGCACGATGCCGCTCGCCGTCGCGCCTGCTTCGAACAGCGCGGTGCCGCCCGCGGAGACCGTCACGTTCCTGGCGGTGCCGCCGCCCTTCACGTCCTGCAGGCCGCCGTTCAGCACCGAAGTGCTTGACGCGACACCGCCGCTCAGCACGTTCTGCGTGCCGCCGCTCTGGATCGTCGATCCGCTGGCGACGCCCCCGCTCACGTTCTGCGTGCCGTACACGGTCGCTGCGTTCGCCGCGCCGCCCGTCACGTTCTGCGTGCCGTCCGTGTTGATGCGGGTCGACGCCGCCGTGCCGCCCGTCTGGACGGTCTGGATGCCGTCGGCGTTGATGGTCGTCGACGTGGCCGTGCCCGCGACGCTCTGCAAGCCGGCTGCGTTGACCGTCGTCAGCATCGACGTGCCGCCCGAGGCGAGATGCTGCTCGCCGCCGTCGCTGACCGTCACGCCCGACGTGCGGCCGCCCGCGGCGACCGTCTGCAGACCGGATGTCACCGACTCGTTGGAGACCGTCGAGCCGCTGGACACGGTAGCGGTGTAATCGGTGGGCTGCGGCGTGACCATGACGGCATGTGCCGGCGCGGCGATGAGCGCCTGCAAGCCCAGCATCGAGAACAGACCGGCGAGCAGGCGCGAGGCGCGCTGCCTGCGGTTGCCGAAAATGTGCAGGCAGAATTTACGGCGATAAGTAAGCGGCTTCATTTTTTTTGTATTCGTATGTGCGTGACGCGCGTCCACGTGAAAAAGCGCGCGACCAGAAAATCGATCAGGCTTGCAGCGCGACAGGCTCGAGGCCCACGCCGAAGCCCGGGATGCGGCGCAGCGTGCGTCGGACCTGTTCGGGTGTGATGAGGCGCGTGCATTCGAACTGACGCGGCGTGTCCTTGTGGCGCGGACACCAGAAGAAATCCTGGTGGTCGAAGCGATGGCGCACGTCGTTCCAGCAGCCGTTGCAGGCGTGGTAATTGATCACGCGGAAAGGCGTGGCGAATTCGTTGTTCTCGTGGGTGAAGCCGCTGATCATCGCGACCGGGATGCCGCACGCCCACGCGAGCCAGGCCAGTCCGCTCGACAAGCCGACGAAGAAGTCCGCATGCTTCAGCCAGCGCGCGCGCTCTTCCAGCGACCGGTCGCCGGTCTGGTCTTCCGCGCCGTGCGGGATGTGGTTCCAGACGAGTCCCGAACCGTGCGTCGCCTTCTGGTCGATGCAGATCACGCGATAGCCCGCTTCCTTCAGGAACGTGACGATCTCGCGCCAGCCGGTCGGGTGGTTCCAGTACTTGCACTGGGTCGAGCTCTGCACCGCGATGCAGACATAGCGCTCTTCGATCGGACGCGATTCATCGGCGAGGACCATCTCGGGGCGCATCTCTTCGGGATCGACACCGAGGATGTGACCCGCCGTGCGATGCAAGCCGACATGCCGGAAGTCGACCGGCTGATGCGTGTGCGCTTCGTCGTCGAAGAACAGGCCGATGTTGTAGGTCGCGTAGTAGCGCGCCGGATCCACTTCCTCCGGCGTGATGAATTCGATTTCAGGGTAGGCGCGGCGAAACAGCGGCGCGATCAGCGCGGACATCGAGCACGTCAGGCGGCAGCCATGCTTGCGCTGGAACTTGACGGCGTAGGGAAACCAGCCCATCAGGTCGCCAAGCGTGCCGACCGGAAACTGGATCAGCACCTCACGATCCTTCGCGTCGTAGCGATGCAGGATGGCCGCGTCCGCATCCTTGCCGCGTTTCTGCACTTCGAGTTCGAAGGGCACGAAATATTTCTTGCCGCTCGTCACCGCGCCCGCGCCGATGTCCGTCTCGAACAGCACGTTGCCGGTTTCCGTGTCGCGCAGGACCACATGCCATTCGCCTTCGGGCAGCGTCACGCGACAGCCGTCGTTGAAGTCGAAGCGCACGCCCTGGCCCGCGTCCTGGGTCGGCGTGGGAGCAGGCAGCGGAAACGGCGGCTTGGGCGTGCCGTTGGTGGAGACGAGGCGCACGGGCACGGCCGCGACGGGCGGCGTGTCGCCGGCAGCGGGGACGGCGAGGATGTCGTGGGGGATCGAGGCGGTCATCGAAGGCAAGGAGTCGGACATGAACCGCAGGCCTTCTCAAAGACCTTCGGGACGATGGCTCCTGACCGGTACAACACGTTGAATCACTATGCGGCGGTACAGCACGAGATGCGAGATGTCTGGGCCTGGCTTGCAACGGCGTCGCAAAGGGAGAACTCGGGAATTCGTGACCGCCTCGCGACGCCGTGCACCGGCTTGGAACGCTAGGCCAGTTTCTTAACGGCAGGTAATTTGGGTCCTGAAGAATGTTTTCTGGTTTTATTTAAAATTACTTTCAGTCACGGTAAATCTTGCTTGAAGGAGTCGTTTGAGGACGCTCGCGGTGCGGAGTGTCCTGGAAAACTCAAAAAACCGTTCCACCACCTCTTGAAACCAGCCCGATACCATCCACATGGATGGAAACGGGAGGATTTTTCAAGATGAGCAAAGAGACGCTGGACCGCTCGCGCGGCAGCGAAACCGAAAAGATCACCATCAATCTTGGCCCGGTCGATCTGGGGCAGATCGATCTGCTGGTCGAAGAAGGTTTTTACTCGAACCGCACGGACCTGATTCGCACGGCCATCCGCAACCAGCTCGCCGTCCACGCCCCGGCCGTGAAGGACACCGTGACGCGCCGCGAACTGGTCCTCGGACTTCAGCATTTTTCGAAGCAAGACCTCGAAGCGGCATGCGCCGCCAACCAGCGGCTGAGGATTCAGGTGCTGGGCCTCGCGAGCATCGCATCGGATGTCTCGCCTGAACTCGCGCTCGCCGCGATCGACTCCATCCTGGTGCGCGGCGCGCTTCATGCGTCCGCTGCGGTCAAGGCCGCATTGTCGGATCGCATCCGCTGATGCTCTCCACTTTCCTGCTAACGGAAGAACAATGAAACTCAACGACGGATTTCTGGATTCGATGAAAGAGGCCTTCGCCCTCTTTCGCAGCAATGATCCTGCGGCGGCCGCGGAGGTCGTCAAGCGCGCCATGCATGGTGAAAAGACGGATGTGGCTGATGCGCGAGACAAGACCGACACGACAGGTTTCGCCGACCTCTTGCAGCCCCGACGCCGCGCCGGCAACGAGCAGACCGGACAGCAAGGGCAGTTCAGCACCCTACGTCATGTCAGCGCGGCGGGTCAGCGTGATTACAAACTCTACGTTCCCGCATTACCTCACGGCGAACCCTTACCCCTGGTAATCATGCTGCACGGCTGCACCCAGGACGCCGACGACTTCGCAGCCGGCACCCGGATGAACGCACTTGCCGAAACGCACGGCTTTGTCGTCGCTTATCCGGTTCAGCCGCAAAGCGCGAACGCATCGAAATGCTGGAACTGGTTCAAGCCCTCGGATCAGCAGCGCGACAAGGGAGAGCCGTCACTGATTGCGGGCATCACGCGCGAGATCATGGCGAACCACAGCATCGATCCGAAGCGGGTCTACGTAGCGGGACTCTCCGCCGGTGGCGCGATGGCGGCCGTTCTCGCGCAAACCTATCCTGACCTGTATGCGGCAGCGGGTGTCCACTCGGGTCTGCCGGTGGGTTGCGCGCATGACTTGCCGTCGGCGCTGGCGGCGATGCGCGGTGGCAAGCCGCGCTCCAACGCCCGAAAAACCGGCCATTCATGCCCGCTGATCGTCTTTCACGGCGATGCCGATGTAACCGTGCATCTCACCAACGCCAGCGAACTGGTACGCGAGTTCTCGGCAAGCGAAGTGATGATCGATGGTGCATCGAGCGCAAGAAAACACACGGTCCGGATCTTGACGTCGCAAACGGGCGCCGATGCCGAACTATGGGTGATCCACGGAGCGCCGCATGCATGGGCCGGAGGTTCGTCGAACGGCAGCTACACCGATCCGTCCGGCCCCGACGCCAGCGCCGAGATGGTTCGCTTCTTCCTCAATCATCCGCGAAAGGCTGAGTGACAGTGCAAACCGCGGGACATACCCATGCCCCGCGCCACTGTCCCGCGCTTACTTCGCCCCCACCAGATGCGGCAGGAACTGGGGAATATGCGGGAAGAAGATGATCAACAGCAGGTCGATGACCAGCGCCAGAATGAAAGGCAGGATAGCCTTGGTCGCCTTCTCGACCGACACGCCGCCAATCGAAGCCGCCGTGAACAGGCAGAAGCCGATCGGCGGCAGGTTGATGCCGATAGCCGAGTTGATCAGCACGATGACGCCGAACACGATCGGATCGATATGCATCTGCACGACGAGCGGCAAGAACACCGGGATCACCACCGCGATGCTCGATATCGTCTCCAGCACCGTGTGCGCCGCGATCAGGAACAGATTGATCAGGATAAGCAGAACGATCGCACTGGTCGTCACCGCGAGGAAGCTGTTCGCGACATGCAGCGGAATCTGCGCCTCGATGAGATAGCGCCCGAGCACGAACGCGAGTCCCAGCAGGAACGACACCCGCGTCGTATTCACCGACGTCCGCACGAGGATGTCCTTGAAGTGCGACAGCTTGAGCGTGCGAAACACGAAAGCGCTCACCAGCGTGACATAGACCGCCGCCACCACCCCTGCTTCGACCGGCGTGAAGATCCCGCCAAGAATTCCGCCCAGGATGATGACCGGCGTGAGCAGTGCCCAGAAGGCCTCGCGGAACGTCGTCCAGAGCTTGCGCGCGTCGAATGGCTCCACGGCGCTGTAATCGTTCCTCACCGCCGTCACATAGTTGACGATCATGAACGACGCGACCACGAGCAGCATCGGGATGATGCCCGCGATGAACATCGTGCCCACCGAGACGTTCGCCGTGTAGGCATAGACGAGCATGCTCATCGACACGGGCGACAACAGCCCGAGCGATCCCGCCGCCGATTGCAACGCCACCGCGAACGCCCGGTTATAGCCCTTCTTCACCATCCCCGGAATCATCACCGAGCCGATGGCCGCCGTATCCGCGGTAGCCGATCCGGACAGGTCCGCGAAGAACATGCTGGCGACAATGGTCACCTGCCCGATGCCGCCGCGCATGAAACCCACGAGCGCCTGCGAGAACTCGATGATGCGCTTCGACACGCCGCCCGAGTCCATGATCGCGCCGGTGAGCATGAAGAACGGAATAGCCAGCAGCCCGACGTTATTGAGGTTGGAAAACAGCTGCTGCGGAATGACCAGCAACGGCGTGCCGTTCACCGAAAGCGCGATGGTCGCCGCGATGCCGATGCAGATGGCCACCGGCACGCCCAGCCCGAGCAGCCCTGCTCCAAAAGCGATTGCCCACATGATGTTTATCCTGGAGATCTAGAGATGATCGGACACGCCCTCGACCAGCGCCGCATCGGACTGCGCCTGCGGCGCCAGATGCGACACCACGATGCGCACCAGCGAATGAAACGCGAGCAACGCACCGCATAGCGGTATCGAGAGATACGGATAGACCATCGAAATCGGAATGGACGTGGCCGTTTCGGTGCCCATCAGTTCGAGCATGTCGGTGCCGTACAGCACGAACACCGCACCGAGTGCGAGGATCGCGCAGTCCGTGAAGTCCTTGAGCAAGGGCGCGACCACGGCCGGAACGCGGTCGGCCAGCACGCGCACTTCCGGATGCGCGCGCAGCTTCACACCGGCCGCCGCGCCCAGACACGTGAGCCACACGAACAGGTAGGCCGACACCTCGTCCGACCATGACAGGGAATCATGCAGCACGAAGCGGAAGATCACGCCGAGACCGGCCACGATCACCGCCCCGAGCAGCAGACAGCTACAGACGAACAGATTGATCTTCAGCACGATGTCGTCGATCCACATCAGGCCGCGCGCGAGCTTCTCCATGGGTGTCGCCTCCGATGCCGGGTTGGAGCCACTGCCGCCGTTCGCATCCTTCATTTTGATGCAACCGCCGAAGCCTGCTTGGCCGCGTTGATTTCCTGATAGAGCGCGGGGCCGTCGGGAATCTTGCCGACCAGTTCGTCGCGCGCGGCCTTGGTGGCCTGCTGCCACGGCGCCGTATCGACCACCGTCACCTGGATGCCCTTCGCCTTCATCGTGGCGATCGCGGCGTCGTATTCACGCTTGTATTCCTTCAGGTCGAAGTCGGCGGCCACTTTCGCCGATTCCTGGAACGCCTTCTGATCGGCGGGCGAAAGCTTGTCCCACGATGCCTTGCTCATCGCCAGCACCACCGGCAGATAGTTCACGTGCGTCACGTAAAAGTGCTTGGCGACATCGGAGAACTTGTCCTGCACGAACTGCTCCGGCGACGTATCGGCGCCATCCACGAGCCCTTGCGACAGCGCGAGGAACAACTGGTTATAGGCGAGCGGCGTCGGATTCGCACCCAGCGCCTTGTAGCCGGCGATATAGCCCGGGCTCTGCATCACCCGCACCTTGAGGTCCTTCATGTCCGCGAGCGACGTCACGGGCCGCTTGGTCGTGAAGAGATTGCGCTCGCCCACCGCCAGCCACGTGAGACCGACCATGTTCACCGGCTTCATCATGTCGAGATACTTGCGGCCGACCGGTCCCTGCAGCACGTTGTTCGCTTCGTCCATGCTCGAGAAGAGATATGGCATGTCGAAGATCTGCCATTGCTTGATCGTGTTGTCGATCGGCGCCTGCGCGGAGATCATCAGATCCTGCGTGCCGGTGCGCAGGGCCTGGGTCATCTGCACTTCGCCGCCCAGCTGCGACTGCGGAAACAACTGGACTTCCACATGACCATGCGTGCGCGCCGCGACTTCCTTCGCGAACACCTGCGCCGTGAGCTGATAGTGGTTGTCGGGGGCCAGCGTGTGACCGAGCTTCATCACGACCTTGTCCTGCGCCATCGCACCGGACGATGCCGTTACGCACATCGCGGCAAGCGCCGCGCTCATCGCTGCGCGCAGCATGCCCTGCGCCTTGAAAAGCGAACTCATGTTGTCTCCTTGCTCGATATGGGCACCGCCTTGCGTGTGCCTCGCATCGCCCGATGGTGATCACAAAGTGCGAGCAGGCTGGCGGGTTGACGCAAGTATTTGTGATCGCTGCAAGGGTGCGTTAGGACCAGTCTTCGGATTTCTTGGACTTTTTAACGGCCCCCCGGCCGTTCGCGCGGCGTGCTGCAAAAAAGTCCAAAAGATCGCGTGAACCGTCCTACCCGTTGAATGAGGCGCCTCTTTAAAGTGACTTCCACGCTGACGGCGCCGTACCGCAACGCATGACGCCGCGTTCAGCCAACCATTCAAGAAGACCCATCGACATGGCCAAACGCCCCCATATGGATTGCTATGCGATCGGCGACACCGCCGACTTCGCCAAGACCGTCTCCGAGTACGACATCTATGGCTTTGCCGGCATCGTCGGCGACTTCTATGCCGTGCATCTCAACGAGGAATACGCGAAGGGCACGCGCTTCGAGAAGCGCATCGCGCAGGGCTGTCTGTCGGTGGGCTTCCTCTCCACCGTGATGGGTCTCATGGCCCAGAAGGCGCCCAGCCCGGGCGCGGTGTCGTATCGCTATGACATCACCTTCAATGCGCCGGTGTTCATCGGCGACACGGTGACCGCGCGTCTCACGCTCGAAGAGAAGGACGAGGAGCGCAACGTGTGCATCTTCGCCGCCGACGTCACGCGTCAGGACGGCGTGGTGGTCGCTTCGGGAAAGACCTATCTGAAAGTGCTGTAACGCCATGCAGAACCGTCCGCCTCCCGTTCTTGCAACGCAGCATGGTGCGCTGCGTGTCCTGACGCTCAATCGCCCCGACAAGCTCAACGCCTTCACGCCGGAGATGCTCGCCTCGCTCGACGCCGGTCTCGACGACGCCCTCGCCGACGCAGCCACCCGAGTGATCGCCATCACCGGCAGCGGGCCGAAGGCCTTCGCGGCCGGCAACGACATCGAACGGCTCGGCTCGCTCGACAGTCCTGCCGCGTATCGCGACATGGTGTCCGGTCAGCGCGTCATGCTGCGTGTGCACGAATGCGCGAAGCCGACCATCGCGATGGTCAACGGCTACGCGCTCGGCGGCGGCTTCGAGCTGGCCCTGGCATGCGACTTCATCGTGGCATCGACGAGTGCGAGCTTCGCGTTTCCGGAGATCACGCTGAACACGATGCCCGGCTGGGGCGGCACGCAACTCGCCGTCGCGAAGATGGGGCCGGCGTGCGCCAAGCGTTTCATCATGAGCGGCAAGCGCTTTTCGGCGCAAGCGTGCGAGGCGTTCGGCTTCATCCACGCGCTCGCCGCACCGGAAGTGCTGTTCGACGAAGTGCAGCAACTCGCCACGACGCTCGCATCCTTCGATCCCTTCGCGCTCGAAATGGCCAAGCGCGCATTGAACCGCGCCGGCGAATTGCCGCTTGCGGCAGGCCTCGATTTCGAAGCCGCGCACTATGCGGTCAACTTCGCAAGCGAGGGCGCGCGCGCCGGCTTGCGGCACTTCATGGCGCGCAAGTCCGCCGCAACGGTGACGTCATGACAGACACGCTCAAGCAACCTCACTGGCTCGGCGAGCAGCACGCGATGATCCGCGAAGCCGTGCGACGCTTCGCCGAGAAGGAAATCGCGCCGCAGTCGGAGACGCTCTGGGAACAGGAGGCCTTTCCCTACGCGCTCTGGCGCCAGGCCTGCGAACTCGGCTTCACCGGCCTGCCCTATCCCGAAGCCTTCGGCGGTGGCGGCGGCGACTGGCTCTCCTTCGTCATCGTGCTGGAAGAACTCGCGCGGGTGGATTGCGCGGTCGCGAACGCGCTGATGGCCAACTCGACGGTCGCGAGCCTGCTCAACAACTACGGCACGACCGAACAGAAAGCCCGCTTTTTGCAGCCCATTCTCGATGGCACGCAGATCGGCTCCATCGGGCTCTCGGAGCCGGATGCCGGATCGGATGCGGCGAACATCAGCACGCGCGCGGTGTTCGATGGCGAACAATGGATCATCGACGGCGCCAAGACCTTCATCAGCAATTCGGGCACGGAGATCGGCGGTCCTACGGTGATCGCCGCCGTGACCGGCACGCGTCCCGATGGCCGCAAGGAGATCTCCAGCTTCATCGTGCCGCAGGAGACGCCGGGTTATCACCGTGGACGCAAGCTGCGCAAGATCGGCTGGCGCGCGTCGATCACGCACGAACTGTTCTTCGAGCGCTGCGCCATTCCCGCCGATCATCTGCTCGGCCAACGCGGCGCGGGCCTGCGCCAGACGCTCGCGCAGATCAGCACGGGCCGCATCCTCATCGGCGCACTCGCGCTCGGCATCCTGCAAGGTTCGCTCGACCGCTCCATCGCCTACATGAAGGAGCGGCGTGCGTTCGGACGGGCCATCGCCGAGTTCCAGGGTCTGCAATTCAAGATCGCCGACATGGCCACCGACGCGCATGCCGCCCGTCTCATGCTCTACGACGCCGCCGCGCTCAAGGATGCAGGCGCGCCGTTCGACACGCAGGCATCGCAAGCCAAGCTCTTCGCCAGCGAACGCGCGATGCAGGCCGCGCACCAGGCATTGCAGATCCACGGCGGCTACGGCGTGATGGCGGAGTTTCCCGTCGCCCGCGCATTCGGCGATGCCAAGGTGCTCGAGATCGTGGAAGGCACATCGGAAATCCAACGCATGATCATCGCGCGCACCTTGCTTGCCTGAACGCGCGCGAAACCGAGGGGAGTGTTTATGCTGGAAGGCATCAAGGTATTGAGCTTCACGCACTTTCTGCAAGGCCCGGCCGCCGTGCAGATGCTCGCCGATGTCGGCGCCGACGTCATCAAGATCGAGCCGCCCGGCGGCGCGTTCGAACGCAGCTGGACCGGCGCGGATGCGTTCGTCGAAGGCGTGAGCGTGTTCTTTCTGCTCGGCAACCGCAATCAGCGCAGCATCTCGCTCGATCTGCGCGAGGAAGCCGCGCGCGAGATCGTCTGGAAGCTGATTCGCGAAGCCGACGTGCTGATCGAGAACTATCGGCCCGGCGTGCTCGACAAGATGGGTTTCGGCTATGCGCAGGTGCATGAGGTGAACCCGCGTCTGGTCTACTGCTCCTGCACCGGCTATGGTTCGTCCGGCCCCTATCTGAAGCGGCCCGGCCAGGATCTGCTGCTGCAGGCGATGAGCGGCCTGACCATGCTGTCCGGCGATGCCGAATCGCCGCCGACGCCGGTCGGCTCCGCCATCGTCGATCAGCACGCCGCCGTGCTGGCCGCTTTCGGCGTCGTCGCCGCGTTGCAGGCGCGCGAACGCACGGGCGTGGGCACGCGTGTCGAGAGCAATCTGCTCAATGCCGCGCTCGATCTGCAGATCGAACCGTTCACGTACTACATGAACAAAGGGCCGCTGTGGGCGCGCACGCATCCGCCCACCGGCAGCCGCTTTCATCCCGCGCCGTATGGGGTGTATCAGACGAGCGATGGCTATATCGCCATGTCGCTCACGCCGACGCAGAAGCTCGCGGGTGCGCTGTCGTGTCCCGCGCTTGCCGAGTTCACGCATCCGAAAGACAACGTGTTGCGGCGCGAGGAGATCAATCGCCTCGTGTACGACACCTTGAAGACCCGCACCACCGCCGAATGGATGCATACCTTCGAGGAACACGACATCTGGTTCGCGCCGGTCAACGATTACGAACAGGTCGAGCACGACGCGCAAGTCGCGCACAACCAGATGATCCTGTCTTTCGACCATGAGGAAGCGGGACCGGTCCGCGTGCTGGCGCATCCGGTGCGCTACGACGGCGCGGCGCCGGCGCTGCGCCGACATCCTCCGAAGCAGGGACAACACACCCGCGAGGTGCTCGCGGAACTGGGCTATACGCCGCAAGAGATCGACGCTTATGTCGAAGGCGGCATTGCATTGACATCGAGGAGAGAAGCATGAGCGCAGAACCGAACAACTGGCCGGCGCTGCTGCGCTTCGACGATGCCGAGATCGGCCGCACGCAGGTCATCGTGCATACGGTCACCGAAGCAGAAGTGAATGCCTTCGGCCATCTGTCGGGCGACCTGAACCCGCTGCACATGAGCGATGCCTTCGCGGGCTGCTCGCCCTTCGGACGCCGCGTGGTGCACGGACTGCTGACGGCCGCGCTGGTCTCGGCGGCGCACACGCAGCTCACCGGTCCGGGCTTTGCGTATGTCGGGCAGGAACTGCGCTTCATCGGGCCGGTGTATATCGGCGATACGGTGACGATCAACGTTTGCGTCGTCGAAAAGAAGCCTGCGAAGCGCATTCTCGTCATGGATACCACCGTGCGCAACCAGCAGGGACGCGTCGTGTTGAGCGGGCTGTCGGCCCTGAAGGAACTGCGTTTCGACGAGGAGATGATGGCGCGCCATGTCGCGGCGTGAATACGTGCGTCGCATGGTGTAAATGCCAGTAACGTGCGGGAACCTGCGCGGCTAAACTCGCTCAGGGACCCGGACATGCCGGGCTTGCTGGCAGGCGCGCACCACAAGCGCCGCCAACCGGAGGAGACAGTTGGATACCGCTTGTTGTTGTCACGTCCCGGTCATCCGGATCGAGGACTACGAATACGGCGCCCACGTGAAGACGCCGGACTTTCATCTCGCGCCCATCGAAGCGCTGAAATCGACGCTGGTGTATCCGCATCGGCATGACTTCTATCATGTGATGTGGGTGCTTGCGGGCAGCGGCTCGCATGTGATCGACTCGGTGCGTTACGACGTCCGGCCGAACACGCTCTACTTCATGACGCCGGGACAGATTCACGATCTCGACCTGTCCGCCGATACGCTCGGATACTGCATCAGCTTCTCATCCGAGTTCTTCGCGTTCCGCGTGCAGAACCGTCACACCGAAACCGAAGTGCCGGTCTATAACTTCGAACAGCTCGATGCATGTCTTCATCTGAGCGATGCACAAGTGCGCGACCTGAGCCGCGTGATGGAAGGCATCCGCCAGGAGTATCAGGAAGAGCAGATCGGTTATACGGACGCGATCTGGGCCTGGCTGCATGTGTTTCTCATCAAGGTAGCGCGCATGTGCGACGCCGCCGCGATGCGCGACGCCGCCGCCTCGCGCAGCGTGCTGCTGTCGCGCCGTTTCAAGAGCCTGCTCGAGAAGCACTTTCGCTCGGTCAACGAAGCAGCCGACTATGCGCGCCTGCTCAACGTGACGGAACGCGCGCTCAACGAGGCGACGCGTCAGGCACTCGGCAGCACCGCGCCCAAGCTGATACGCGAACGCGTGATGCTGGAGGCGAAGCGTCTGCTGCTGCACTCGGAGGTGAACATCGCCGAGATTGCGGCGATGTTGTCCTTCGACGATCCCGCCTATTTCAGCCGCTGCTTTCGCAAGCACACGGGCCGCTCGCCGATCGACTACCGGCGCAGCCTCGAGAAGCTGCACATCTGATGCGGACAACGCGCAGCGTGGGAATGTCCAACTGTTCACGCGTTTCATCCTAACGCCGTCGTGCGGGCGCTTCTTAGAATCGTCCTGCGCATGACGAACTCAAGGAGACACCGTGTCGAACGCAAACAACCCGCTGGCGCTTTCCGAGGAACAGATCAGGCTGTTCCGCGAAACGCTCGACAAGACCGCGCAAAAGGTCGCCGCCGACGAGCTGACCTTCGGCGTCGAATTTCCGCAAGTCACCGGTCCCGATGGTCAATGGGTGCGGCTGCCCGCCTCGCTGTCCGCCGGTTACGACGGCGATGCCTGGAGTCACGGCAACTGGTTCTGCGGCTTCTGGATCGGGCTGTTGCTGACCTCGTACCTGCATACCGGCGAGACGCGCTTCATGGAATGGGCGCGCGCCCGCATGCGCCTGGTCGAGCAGCGCGCGGAGGATCCGAACACGCATGACATCGGCTTCATCTTCGACAGCAGTGCCGTGCCGGCGCATCACATCACCGGTGACGAATGGTTCGCGGGCATTGCACTGGAAGCGGCCGACAAGCTGCGCGCGCGGCTCGTCACGACCCGCGACGGCGCCTATCTCGCGTCATGGGGACCGCTCTCCGATCCGCGCGGCCGCAGCGCATCCGCCATCGACACGATGGCCAATCTCTCGCTGCTGTACTGGGCCGCGAATCACGCCGACGACGGCAGCTACCGGCACGCCGCCGATGCCCACGCCGAGATGACCGCACGCGCCTTCGTGCGCGACGACGACTCGACGTATCACGCAGTCGAATACGACGTGGCAAGCGGCGCGCCCGTGCGCGGCTATACCTTCCAGGGCGCGTTCGATGAATCCGCATGGAGCCGCGGCCAGGCATGGGCGATCTATGGCTATGTGAACTCGGCGCGCGAGACCGGCAAGCGCGCGTATCTCGATCTCGCGGAACGGCTCGCGGAATACTATCTGCGCCGCCTCGAAGGACGTCGGGTGCCGCCCTGGGACTTCGACGCCACCGGCCGCGACGCCGAGATCAAGGACACGGCGGCCGCCGCGATCGTGGCGTCGGCGTTGCTGGAACTGGCGCGTCTGCATCCCGATGCGCAGGCCGCCGCGAAGTGGCAGCGTCATGGCATCGCGATGCTGGAAGCGCTGTGCCGCGACGAGTTCACGAAGGAAGGGGAGCACGGGCTGTTGCACAACTCGTGCTATTCGAAGCCGCACAACATCGGCGTCGATGGCGCGACCATGTTCGGCGATTTCTTCTTTGTGGAAGCGCTGTGCCGCGTCGTTCATCCGGGCAAGCTGCGGCCGCTCGATGAGGCGCGTATCACGCTGGAGTGAAGCCCGTGAAGGCCGGTTCCTCAGCCGGTCTTCAACACCCTCAGCGCCACCCCTACCGCCTCGCTTTCCACGGGCTGCTTCGCCTCGCGCATCGACAGATAGCGCAGACAGCACACCCGCAGGAACGATGCGAAGTTGGTCGGCACCTCGCCGCGCAGCGCGATCAGTTCGTCGTAGAGCTTGACCGCGAATTGACTGGTCGTCAGGTTCTCGCGCCCCGCGATTTCCTGAAGCACGTCCCAGAACAGGTTTTCGAGCCGCACCGTGGTAATCACGCCATGAATGCGCAGCGAACGCGTGCGCGATTCATAGAGGATCGGATCGGCGTTGATATACACCCTACACATGGCGTCATCCCCCAGGAAAGGGCCGCCGCGCGTTCGCACGGCGGCCATGGCTCAAGCTATCCCTCCACGCTCACGCCGGCAATGGCGTCAAACCCTGCGCTGCTTCATCTGGCCCGCAATGTAGTCGGCCTGACGGATCGCCAGCGTGACGATGGTGAGCGTCGGGTTTTCCGCCGCGCCCGTCGTGAACTGGCTGCCATCGGAGATGAACAGGTTCGACACTTCATGGGCCTGGCCGTAGCCGTTGCAGACACCGTCATCGGCCTTCGCGCTCATGCGCGCGGTGCCGAGGTTATGCGTCGAAGGATACGGGGGCACGATGTACGTCGCTTTCGCACCCGCCGCCTCGTACACGGCGCTGCCCTGCTTGTACGCATGCTCGCGCATGGCTTCGTCGTTCGGGTGATCGTCGAAGTGGACGTTCGGCACCGCCATGCCGTACTGGTCCTTCACGTCGTTGTTGAGCGTGATGCGGTTCGACTCGCGCGGCATGTCCTCGCCGACGATCCACATGCCCGCCGTGTACTGATAGCGGTCCATGGCCTCCGTGAAGTTCGGCCCCCATGCGCCCGGATCGAGAAACGCCGCATAGAACGGCAGGCCGAGCGAGATCGTCTCCATGTGATAGCCGCCCGCGAAGCCGCGCTTCGGATCGAACTTCGCCTCGTCCTCGATGATGCCCGCCATCGTCGTTCCCTTGAACATCTCGACCTTGTCGTCGAACACGCCATACACCGAGCCCGTGGTATGCCGCATGTAGTTCCGGCCCACCTGACCGGAGCCGTTCGCGAGGCCATCCGGGAACTTGCTCGACTGCGAGTTCAGCAACAGGCGCGGCGTTTCGATCGCATTGCCCGCCACCGCGACGGCACGCGCTTTCTGCCGCTGGATCTTGCCGTCCTTGTCGTAATAGACGACGCCCGACACCTTGCCGCGTGCATCGTGCTCGATCTTCACCACATGCGCCTGCGGCCGCAATTCCATGTGGCCGGTCAACTGCGCATGCGGAATCTCGGTGTAGAGCGTCGACCACTTCGCGCCCATGCGGCAGCCCTGGAAACAGAAGCCGCGCTGGAAGCAGTGCGTGCGGTCGTCGCGCACGGTGCTGTTGATCGCCATGTGACCCGTGTTGCATTCCTTGTAGCCGACCTTCATGGCCCCGGCCGACATCACCTTGAAGTTGTTGTTGCCGGGCAGGCCGGGCAAGCCATTGGTGCGCGTCACGCCCATCTTCTTTTCGGCGCGGCTGTAGTACGGATCGAGGTCCGCGCGCGTCACCGGCCAGTCGAGCAGGTTGGCGTCCTTCATGTCGCCATACGTGGTCTTCGCCTTGAACTCGTACGGCTGGATGCGCAGGCTCGCGCCGGCCCAGTGAACGGTGGTGCCGCCGACCGTCTTGCAGATCCATGCGGGCAGGTTCGGGAAGTCCTTCGCGACGCGCCACGAGCCGGAGGTCGTGCGGTTGTCGAGCCACGAAAGCTGCTTGAACGCGTTCCATTCTTCAGTGGAGAAGTCGCCTTGCGTATGCATGGCGCCTGCTTCCAGCACCACCACGTCGATACCCTTCTGCGCGAGCTCGTTCGCCAGTGTGCCGCCGCCCGCGCCCGAGCCGATGACCACCACGACGTGGTCGTCGTTATGCTTGAACTGCACCTTGTTCTCTGTGTACATGTCTGTCTCCGTTATCCCATCGACCGAAATCAAACCGACTGAATCAGCCGTCTTTCGGAATCGGGCCGCTGTCGGCCGCGGGTGGATCGGGCAGCCATGAAAGGTTGTTGAAGCCCTGATAGAGATAACCGCCGTCGCCCTGTGCCGCGCCATAGCCGAAATGCTGGTAGGCCAGCGCGTTGCTGTACAGGGACACCACGGCCGTGCTGCGCACCGTGTTGAAGAACGGCGTGCCGGCCAGCGCGGCGATGTCGTGCGCCTTGTCGGCGGGGCCGCGCCGGGTCCAGTCGGAGCCGGCTTGCGCGTCGAGCTTCGCCACGCCGTCGGCGAGTTGCTGGCGTACGGCGGGATCGGCTTTCGCCTTCGCATCGAGGTCTTTCACGACGAGCGCATACACGGCGTCATCGAGCGTGGCATGCGGGTAGATCTCGCGAGTGACCTGCAGCAGCACTTCGCCCTGATGCGTACTGAGCCCCTGCATTTCGAGCGCCCAGACACGGCTCGGCGCGAGGCTTGCGAAGATGGACGAGGCGGCGATCGTGCCCACCAGCACGCCGGTGCCGCGCAGAAACTCGCGCCGCGTCAGCGCGATCCGGGGTGGAGCGGCGTCGAGCCCGGCGTGTCCGTGTGGATGTCCGTCGTCGTGCGCGCGCCGTGGCGCGACGATCGGGATGATCGTGTCTCGCATGTCTGTCTCCTTGTGGGGTGCTGCAACAACTTATGGTCTTGCGGGTCCTGCGGGTCTTGCTTTCGGATTGCCGGTGCGTCATCTGCGTGACGGTCGGGTGCTGCGAGACGCGCTAACGGTAATGTCCATGCTTCTCCAGCACTTCGATCTTGTACCCATCCGGGTCTTCGATGAAGAAGAAGCGCGCAATCAGTTCGCCCTTGCCATCCTTGAATTCCTTCACGTCCTTGGGCGTCAGGCCGAGGCCGACAAGGCGTTCACGCTCGGCACGAACGTCATCGACGACGACGGCGAAATGTCCATAGCCGTCTCCATGGGTATAGGGAATATCGCGTCCCTTGTTCCAGGTCAATTCGATCTCGGCTTCGGTTTCGTCGTTGCGCAGATAGACGAGCGAGAAGTCATCGAAATCGAGCCGGTGACTCGGTGTCAGGCCGAGCGCGGACGCGTAGAAGCCGAGCGACTGGTCCAGGTCTTTCACGCGAATCATGGTATGAATCAGTTTGGCCATCGATCCTCCTGTGCTGAACATCGCTGCGAACCTGCATGCCGCAGCGCTCGTAGTGAATTTAGCGACCGGTGCGCAGGCCGAGGTAATAGCTCGTTAAATCCGGGCGTTAACCCTGTCCGGGCCTAAGAGGCGCCCAAGCGGCCGCGCATGGCTGACATCGCCATGCGTCTTTTTCAGAGGGGGTACGGGAAAACCCGAAGGGCGCGATGCTTCTTCGCTGCTGCACGAGCGTGCAGCAGGACCGGTAGAGGACCGGCTATTCGATGCGCCGCCGCGTCGAAATGGCCGACGCGGTGGAGATCACGAGATCGGCGAAGCGCTTTTCGTCGCGGTCCGCGTGCCAGCGCGAACGCGCCACCGCGATGTTCACCGCGCCGATGCCGCGTCCATGGGCATTCGTAATGGCCGCCGCCGTGGAGATATCGCTGACGAAGTACTCGTCTTCCGTATGCGCATAGCCTTGCTTGCGGATCTGCGCGATCCTCTCCTTGATCTTGCGCGGCTGATACACGGTCGACCCCGTATAGGGCACGAGATTCGTGCGCGCGAGGATATCGTCGAGTTCGCCGTCAGACAGCGTGGCGAGGATCGCGAGTCCGGGCGCCGTGCAGTAGGCCGGCAAACGCGAGCCGACGATCACATGCGCGTTGAACACGTTGCGGCTCACGATACGCAGGACGAAGACGATGTCGGTATCGTCGAGCACGGTGAGATTGGTCGCCTCCTCGGTCTCCGAGCCGAGTTGCTGGAGATAAGGCGTGGCGCGGCTGACCAGATCGTTCGACGTCAGATAGTGATACGTGAAGTCCAGCAGCCGCGGCGACAGTTCGTACTTGCGGCTGTCCGGGTCCTTGAAGAGATAGCCGAGCGCCGCAAGCGTATAGGCGAAGCGCTGCGTCGCGCTCATGTCGAAGCCGGTCAGCGCGGCGATTTCGGAGAGCGAGAGCTGGCGCTTGCTGCCGTCGAAGGCGGTGAGCACTTTCATCGCCTTCTCGACCGACTGCACATACAGCGAAGACGCGCTCGGGTCCGCCGCCTCGCCGCGCGCCTTCGCTGCGGGGCTCTTGCGCTTGCGCGGCACTTTGGGCTCTTCGATCATCACGTGGTTCATCGTTTTCGATTGTCGACGAATTATCGCATAGCCCTAATACGCTATCTTTAGGCGATATTCATGGCGTCATCATGCCTGCGCCTTCTCGAGCCGGTCCCATGCATCGTCGGTACTGCGCGGCAAGAGATGCTTCTTGATCCGCTCGCTCGCCGTCAGCTCGAAGCCTTCCACCGCCCGGTAATAGCGCGGCAACTGAAAGCTCGCCAGACGCTCGCGCGCCCACGCATGCATGCTTTCCCACTCCACCGGCGCATCCTTGAACTGCACGTTAAGCAGGATGTCCTGCTCGCCGATCGGCGATGCCACGCCAATCGCCGCACTCAGGCGCACTGCCGGATGCGCCGCGAAGATCCGTTCGATCTCCCACGCCGACACATTCTCGCCACGCACCCGCATGCTGTCCGTCTGCCGGCCGATGAAGTAGAGATCGCCATCGGCATCGCGGCGCGCGCGGTCGCCGGTATGCAGCTTGCCGTTGCGCAGCGCCGAAGCCGTCGCTTCGGGATTCTTGAGATAGGTCGGCAGGAAGGTGCCCTCCACCTTGCTCGACAGCACGATCTCGCCCGCTTCGCCCTCTTTCACCGGCTGCGCATGTTCATCCAGCAGTTCGATCTCGATCCACGGCAACGCGCGGCCGATCGAACCCGGCTTGCCCGTGGCATTGGCGGTGGCGAAGCTCGAACACTCCGTCATGCCGTAGCACTCGCGCAGCCGCACCTTGAGGCGGTCTTGAATCGGTTCCCATGCCGTGGCGCTCACGCCCGCGCCCCAGGCGACGCGCAATGTGTGCGCGTTGGGCTGGGCATCCAGCGGCAGTTGCATCAGGATGTCGAGCACGCCGCCGAGATAATGTAGTTGCGTCGCGCCCGCGCGTTCCACCTGCGACCAGAACTGCGAAGCCGAGAAGCGCGGCACCGCGTGCAGCGTGATCGTTTCGAGGAACGGCAGCAGCAGCATCTGCGCGCCGCCGATATGGCACAGCGGCTCCCACAGGAACAGCCGGTCGCCCTCGCGCACGTCCGCGACGCGCAACGCCGCCTCGCTGGCAATGCGCATCATCCGCTGCGTGAAGACGACGCCCTTCGGCGCGCCCGTCGTGCCCGAGGTGTAGATGACGCACAGCGGATCGTGACTGCCGATGGCCGGCGTCGTGAAAGCAGTGGCGTCATCGCGCGGATCGAAGGCGGGCAGACGCACACGCTGCGACTCGCCACAATCGATATTGGCCGTCACCGCATCGAATTCGTCTTCGATGATGAAGCGCTTCGGCTCGGCGTGGCGCAACAGGTATTCGAGGCCCGCCGCGCGCAGCTTCGTGTTCACCGGCACCCATACCAGGCCGCTCAGCACGAGCGCATAGATGAGGTGAACGTGTTCTGCGCTATTGCCCAACATGACGGCGACGCGGTCGCCGGGCACGAGGCCTTCCTGTGCGAACCAGCGCTGCAATTGCACGACGTGCCGCATGACGTCGCCGCAGGTGATCGCATGACCGTCGAAGTCCGCGACGATGCGCGCGGGATCGCGGCGCAGTCCCGCCGCGAGCAGGGGAACGCAGTCGAGTTCGTCGTCCGCGTGGCGATGGGCAAAATATTCCGAGTAGCGATGCATGGGTTCAACCGATTTGAGAGCCTGGGGTTCAGCGCGCACGGCGCTTGAGCCAGGAGGAAACCGCGACGACGAGCGCGATCAGGATGATGAGCGTGGTGGATACGGCAGCGAGCGTCGGCGTGATCGCCAGCTGGATGTCGTCCCACATTTGTTTCGGCAAGGTCGAGTTGATGCCGCCGCTCACGAAGATGGCGATGGTCAGATCGTCGAAGGAGACGAGGAACGCGAACAGGAACGCTGCCGTCACGCTGGCCATCAGCAGGGGCAGGACAATCGACGTGATGCGCCGCAGCGGCGAAGCACCCATGACGCGTGCGGCATCGTCGAGACGCCAGTCGAAACGCTGGAAGCCCGCAGCGAGCGTGACGACCACATAGGGAATCGCCAGCACCGTGTGACCGATGACGAGGCCCAGGTTCGTGCCCGTCAGGCCGAAGCGCCCGAACAGATACAGCAGCCCGACCGCCACCACGATGCGCGGCACGATAAGCGGCGCCACCAGCAGCGCGAACACGGGCTTGCTCGCACGGCGCGGCATGCGCGTCATCGCAAGCGTGGCGCCGAAGCCGAGCAGCAGCGAGAGCACCGCCGTGCCGAAGCCCACTTCGAAGGAGCGGATCACCGCGCTGTGCCAGACCGGCGAGTCCATGAAGGTGCCGAACCACTTCATGCTGAAGAGCTTCGGCGGAAAGCCGATGTAGTCGCTCTTCGTGAACGCATACGGGATCACCGAGAGCACCGGCAGGACCAGCAGCGCCATGATGATGCACGTGTACAGCCCGAGCGGACTGGCGGCGCGCGCCACCGGCTCGGCATGCGCACGGCGCCGCATCATGAACGGCGCGCACACGCGGCCCGCCGTCATCAGCAGCGCCAGCCTGAGGCCCGCCGCACGCGAATCGCGCGTCTTCTCGCTGGTCTCGCCGGTAAGCGAAGTCAGGCCCACCATGCGGTCATAGACGAAGAAGATGAAGATCGAGCAGATGAGCAGCACCGTGGACAGCGCGCCTGCGAAGCGCATGTCGAACAGTTCGAGCACCGACGAGATCACGAGCTGCGCGATCATCGTTTCCTTCGGCGAGCCGAGCAGCGCGGGCACGATGAAGAAGCCGAGACTGGAGATGAACACCAGCAGGCCCGCTGCCGCCACGCCCGGCGACGACAGCGGCAGGAACACCGTGAAGAAGCTCGTGCTGCGTTCCGCGCCG
The DNA here is from genome assembly GCF_031451215.1 of Caballeronia sp. LZ034LL. Taxonomy (NCBI): domain Bacteria; kingdom Pseudomonadati; phylum Pseudomonadota; class Betaproteobacteria; order Burkholderiales; family Burkholderiaceae; genus Caballeronia; species Caballeronia sp. LZ034LL. The sequence goes on along the minus strand of NZ_JARUXR010000002.1, from coordinate 4,238 downwards.
AGCGTTTCCGCCGCTTGCGCAAGACGGTCGTCGATGCCGCGCATCACGGGCAGCATGGTCATCACGGCGAGCGGCAGCATCGAATGCACCATGCCGATGAGCACGCCCGTCAGCGAGGGAATGGTGCCCGTGGTCTCGCGCACGAGGCCGAGCGAAAGCGCGATGGTCGAGAGCACGCCGGTCTTCGAAAGCAGCAGCATCCATGCATAGGTCTTGACGAGATAGCTCGTCCAGAACGGCAGCATGATCCACAGCAGCCAGCGTTCGCGCACGCGCTCGGACAGGCGGCTCAGCATGTATGCAACGGGATAGCCGAGCAGGATGGAAAGCGCGGCAGTCAGGAACGAGATGGCGAAGGTAATCCACAACACCTTCGCATAGACCGGCGTGCGCGCGATGCGCTCGAACTGCGCGAAGCCGAACTGGCCGTCGGCGCTGACGAGACCGCCTTGCAGGATCTCGCCCACCGGCACGATGAAGAACACCAGCAGGAACAGCAGCGTAGGCACGACCGGCAGGAAGCGGACGCAGCGCGCCAGCGCGACGGACCAGCCGCGGCGCGCGCCTTCATGCTCGCGCTGGGCGTGTAGTGCAAGAGTCATGACGATTCCTCAGGCGTGCAGCAAGGTGGTGCGATACGGGTCCCACGTCAGCCCCACCTTGTCGCCGATACGCGGCGACAGGCTGCGCTCGCAACGCACGGTGAGTTCGCTGCCGTCGTTCATCGCAAGCTGCACGCGCGTGTCGCTGCCGAAGAACACGACATCGGAAATCGTGCCGTCGACATAGCCGCCCTGCGGTTCGACGAGACGCGGCGCCTCGGGCCGCACCAGCAACGTATGACGCGCGGCCGGCGCGATCGATGCGCCCAGCGGCAGCGGAATGCGCCCGCCCGCCGCCAGCAGGATGGGTTCGCCGCTCGTGCCACGGGTGGCGTCGAGCTCGCCTTCGAGCAGGTTCGAATGACCGATGAAGCCGGCCGCGAAACGCGTCGCAGGCCGGTCGTAGAGATCTGCGGGCGTGCCCACCTGTTCGATGCGCGCCTGGTTCATCAGGCAGATGCGGTCGGACAGGGTCAACGCTTCGTCCTGGTCGTGCGTGACGTAGACAAAGGTCGCGCCCAGTTCCTTGTGCAGGCGACGGATCTCGGACTGCATGTGCTCGCGCAATTTCTTGTCGAGCGCGCCGAGCGGCTCGTCGAGCAGAATCACCGAAGGCCGGTACGCGAAGCAGCGCGCCAGCGCGATGCGCTGCTGCTGGCCGCCCGAGAGCTCTTTCGGAAAGCGCTTCGCGTATTCGCTCATGCGCACCATGGCGAGGGCATCGTCCACGGCCGCGCGCACTTCTTCGCGCGACTTGCGGCGCATGCGCAGGCCATAGGCTACGTTGTCCCACACGCTCATGTGCGGAAACAGCGCATAACTCTGGAACACCATGCCGATGCCGCGCTTGCCCGGCTCCACATGCGTGACGTCGCGGCCATCGATCTCGATGCGCCCCGCGCTCGGCGCAACGAGCCCGGAGATCATCTGCAACAGCGTGGTCTTGCCCGAACCCGAGGGACCGAGCAGCGTCAGGAATTCGCCCGCCTGCACGGCGAGATCCGTCGGTTCCAGCGCAACCGCATCGCCATAGCGCTTGGCGATGCCGATCGCCTCGAGTTTCGAGCTCATGATGTCGTCCTCAGGAGATGATCCACGAATTGAAGCGCTCAGTGACCTTCTGGCGATTCTCTTCCCACCATTGCGGGCTCGGCAGCTTCATGTCCTTGATGTTGTCCGGGGCCGTCGGCAGCAGCGTCGCACGCTCCTTCGTGATGCTCTCGAACGACTTCTTGTTGGTCGGACCGTAGGCCAGCGTGCGCGTGAGCAGCGCCTGACGTTTCGCGTCCGCGCAGAACTTGACGAACTGCTTCGCGGCATCCGCGCGCGGCGTGCCCTTCGGAATGCCCCAGCCTTCGATCGAATACAAACCCTGGTTCCACACGATCTGCACCGGCGCGCCGCCGTCCTTCGCTGCCTGCGCGCGGCCGTTCCAGGTCGAGATCATGTCGACGTCGCCGCTCTGAATGGCTTGCATCGCCTGCGCGCCCGACGTCCACCAGATGTTGATGTGCGGCTTGATCTTGTCGAGGCTCTTGAACGCGCGGTCCACGTCGAGCGGATAGAGCTTGTCGAGCGGCACGCCGTCGGCGAGCAGCGCCTGTTCGAGCGTGTCGAGCGGGCTGCGGCGCAGGCAGCGGCGGCCCGGAAACTTCTTCACGTCCCAGAAGTCGACCCACGACTTCGGCCCGTTGTCCTTGAATTTGTCCGTGCGATAGGCGAGCACCGTCGAGTACACGTCCACGCCCAGCCAGTTCGGCGTGATCGCCTCCGGCATGACGTCGGGATAGTCGCTCGCCTTCAGGCCGATGGGTTCGAGCAAGCCTTTCGATTCGAGGTAGGGAATGTCGGCGGACAGCGTCAGCGTGGTCACGTCCCACACATAGTTCTTCGTCTGCACCATCGCCGCGAACTGCGCGACCGGCTGCGATTCGCGCGCGACGCTCACCACCTTGATGCCCGTCGCTTTCTCGAAGGGATCGTAGAAGGCCTCGCGATACGCCGTCGTGTAGGGACCGCCCGGGTCCGAGACGACAATCTGCTTGCTCTGCGCACGCGCCACCAGCGGCATGGCGCCGGCAACGGCCAGCGCGCCCGCGCCGTGAAGAATCCGGCGTCGCGCCGGGTTGAATTCTTGGGTCATGATTCAGGTCTCCCGCACTGGGTAGGTGGATGAAGAGTGCTTACTTCGCGCGCTTTTTGAAAAACTCTTCCATCATGCGTGCGGGTTCACCGGAGTCGTACGCTTCGCGCTGAATGCGCATGCCCGCCTCGATGCAATCCACGAAACCCGGCTCGGTCATCTCGCGGAAACGCTGCTTGTCCAGGCGCATGGCGACGGACGGCTTCGCGGCGAGTTCGGTCGCGATCTCCAGCGCCTTTTCGAAGACTCGGCTTTCATCGACGAGGTGATGAATCAGCCCGATGCGATGGCACTCGTCCGCGTCCATCAGACGTCCGGTGAGCGTCAGCTCGATGGTGCGCGACATGCCGAGCATCGAGTTCATGATCCACGGGCCGGTCGTGCTGGCGATACCCGCGTTGATTTCCGGCTGACCCATGCGCACGCCCGGATGACCCACACGGATGTCGCCGAGCAGCGCGACCTGGAACGCGGAGCCGGCCGCCGTGCCGTTGAGCGCCATCACGAGCGGCTTGGAGAGGTTGCGCAGCGCCGCGTAATAGATCTGCCATTCCTTGACCCATGCGACTGCGCGTTCGCCGTCGAAGTCATGCGCTTCCGACAGATCCTGTCCCGCCGAGAACGCGCGATTGCCCGCCCCCGTCATGATGATCGCCGCGACTTCGTCGTCGGCATTGAAGCGGTCCAGCGCCTCGATGATCTTGTTGCGCATCGGCGTGGTCCACGCATTGAGGCGTTCAGGACGATTCAGCGTAATGACCGCCACGCGGCCGTGGTTCGAGAACAGGACGTCTTCGCTCATGTCTTATCGCATAGAGATAGTTAATGGTGAAATTTAATATAAGACTGTCAAAAATGTGTTGCAAGCGGGTTTACGCGAATTCGTTGCGACTCGGCAGGAAAAACTGCGGTGAAATGAAAAAAGACCTCGTGCCGGAAGAGGCAACGAGGTCTTGAGAATGCGGGTTTTACTCGACCCGACGCGTTCGCTTTAGTTGAACATCGGGTTCAGCGAAGACGCCGCTTCAGGGCGCCTTGCTGTTCGACGCGTTCTTTCGCGCGTCGGATGGCTTCGTCGAAGGACGGTTCGGTCGCCACGTGGCGATTGTCGACGCTGACGAACCATCGGTCGTCCGCCTGGCACCAGCGCACGCGCCGGTCCTGCATGAGCAGCGAGAACCAGCGCCAGACTTCCGCGTCCTCGGCGTTCGCGCCGGCGGCAGCCGTGGCGCGGTCTCTTAAGTTCAGATGCATGGCCGTGGGTCTATGCAAGACTCCTGCGCCGCAGACGGTCCGCCAGCGAGATCAGAATGGAGATGAACACGAACAGCAGCGTGGATACGGCGGCGATCACCGGCGAGATCTGCATCGTGGTCTCGTCCCAGAACTGCTTGGGCAGCGTCGTGCTCAGGCCGCCTGACGAGAACAGCGCGATGGTCAACTCATCGAACGAAGTCGCGAACGCGAACAGGAACGACGAGAGCATGCCTGCG
>NZ_JARUXR010000001.1:2769894-3131903 GCF_031451215.1 Caballeronia sp. LZ034LL | reverse complement strand
AAACTAGCGAGGAAATCTACAATCGAAACCGCGCAACGCCCGACCTTGCCGAATCGGTCACGATCCCGAAATCGGCGGTCACGTTCGCCGAAATACGCATGAACGGCGGCGTGCTCGACGATTGCAGGATGAGGTCGGCGAGATCCTCGACCGTGGCGCAGGCCTGTGCCTTGACGAACTCCGGATGGAAACCGAGCGTCTGGCCGAGCGTCGGATGGAGCGTCTTGCGCAGGTATTTCTCGATGTTGTACGCGATGAGACCGGCCGCGACCGCACTGCGCGCGCCGAGCCAGCGCGGCAGATGCGACACGCCGATGCGGATCTCGGGCGCGTGCCGGAGCTCGGAAAAGCGGTCCGCGAAGATGTCGAGCAGCGCCTGGCGGTAGATGCGGTAATGCGGGAATACCGACTCGCCGCGCAGCAGATTGCCCCAGTAGGCGTTTCTCGTGTTGTCGCGCAGGACGTGGGCGTAGTACGCCATCACACGGCGCGATTCGTTCGTGTAGAGCATGCAGGCCGTGGCGGCGCCCGCTGAGATGCCCGCGATGATGCGCGGCTTCAGATTCAGCTCGGGCTGGATGACGTCCCAGAAGCCGGCTTGCCACCAGCAGCGGTTGCCGCCGCCCGCGAATACGACTTGGTCGAACATTTATGGGTTGATGAGCGCGTAGGTTGTGGTGGCGTGGGCGGCGAGCTCGCCTTGCGCGTCGCGCATTTCGATGTCGCCGAAAACGAGATTGCGGCCGCGCTTCTTTACGCGGGCGGTGACGAGGACGTCGCCGGACTTCACCGGGCGCATGAAGGTGGTGTTCAGTGAGACGGTGGTCATCGGTGAGAAACCGCCCATCACGTGCGAGATGGCGACGACCATCGCGGTATCGGCGGCGGCCATGAAGACCTGGCCGCAGATGACGCCGCCCGCGTGGCGCAGGTGATCCGAATGGGGCAGGCGGAGGGTGACGGCGTCGGCGGTGATGTCGGCCGGGGTGAGGTGCAGGTCTTTGACCCAGGGCGCGAGGATGCTGTCGAGCAAGGCACGGATGGCGGGATCGTCCATGAGGTTTGGTTTGGCTTGGCGTCGTCGGGCGGGGAATTCGCCAATGATAACGGGCGGGTGAGGTGGGTTGGGCCTCTCCGCCATGACGCGGTGCACAGGAGTTTTTCAGAAATTTGCTAAAAGGGGCTTGCGCGCGGTCGAAAACCACCGCTATAATTTCGCTTCTGTTGGGGCGTTAGCTCAGTTGGTAGAGCAGCGGACTCTTAATCCGTAGGTCGAGTGTTCGAGTCACTCACGCCCCACCAAAGAAATCAAGCATTTAGCCCAGTCCTCATGACTGGGCTTTTTGCTTTCTGGGTTTCGTGTAGGCACCATGTAGGCATTTTAGGCTCACGTCAACCATCGTCGATCCATATCGACGGGTCCAGGCGGCGGTCTAGATTGACGCTTGAATCCCCCTCCGCATTGATCTGACCTCGCGGTGCGGGCCGGGCGGCCTTTCACCCAGTCCTCACAGGGCAAACGCTACGCTCCTTCCTTTCTCGAGGTGCGCGCCGCGTTCACGCAATGCGTCCCGCCACTTTCGCGGTTGCCTGAACCACCTCCATCCCAATCGCGTAGCGTCTCGCTACGCGCTGGCCCATCAACGGTGGCGTCGAAGGCCAACGCTAAACGAAATGGATGAAAAAGCTCAAGGAATCAAGTTGCCCACTACAATTGCTCATCCTCCCCGCCTCCGAATCGGAGATTAATAGCTGTTAGCCACGCCTCGTCTGCGACCTTCTTCATGTCGTTAAAAAGCTCCGTGCCAGCGAAGCGGTAGACATCATATCCAGCGCGCTGCAAGTTCCTATCACGCTGCCTGTCAGCGATGAAGTTCGCCTTGGGGCCGTGGAATTCGTAGCCATCGCATTCGACGATCATCCTAAGCTTAGGTTGCGCAGGGCACCAGATGTAGGCGTCGACTCGCGCGTCTTTTCCGTCGGCTCCAAGGCCGGGAAAAACCGACTGTGGAGAAAGCAAGAATGCGTGCCAAGCGAGCCAGCCTGCCGACACGATCGGATGCTCGAACAGTAGCACGTAGTCGGCTTTCGTGAGCTTACCGGTGTCGCACAGTTGTGCTCCGTACTCCTCGAACCTCTCAAAGAGTGGATGCTCAGCGAGGTATGCGGCCTCCATGCCAGGATTGACGTTTCTCAGATCCTCGCGATGCGATTCGATGTGCTGCTCCCATTCGCACTCGATTCGGCGTCTCCGCCGCAGAGCTTCGGTAATTTGGCGTGCATCATCCTCTGCATTCAACAGTGGGTCTGTCACGATCAACCCTCTATCTGCCCGGAAGAGGAATGCCAAAAGCAATCCCCCAGCGAATGCCTTTTCGATTGGAGACTCGCAGACGCTGATTGCCCGTTGGGTTGCTTCCGCAAGCCAGCCCGCAAAAGAATCGAGGTCGATCGGCAACTTGAGATTGCGCTGCCGAATCTCTTCAATAACATCGGCCATGAGGGCAACGCATTCCTCCGAGGATCGCGTGAAGGCATCAGCAAATTCGCGAGTGTTCAAATTTTTCCTTTCCCAATGTTGTTCGGCTAAACCGAGAAGCTTCGCTCGAACGAAGAGTGACATTGCGAACGATCGACTCGTCTTCATCGTCCCCGGAAGCAGCAACGACCTGATCGCAATTGCCGCTTCCCCGTAGCAAGCGAGGTATGGTTGCCGCGCTTCAACGGAAGCGCGGCGCAATCTCCGCCGCTGAATCAGCAGATTTCGGCCGGGTGAGCGACCAGCGTTCAAAGCCAGCGCTCGTAACATTCGGGGTCCGGGCGTTGCGATCGTCAAGTTGATGAGGTCGGTCGGAATCCGTGGACGCCAACGGATTAAGCAGCGATTTTACGCAAATGAAATCGCTGCATGAAAGCTGCCGGTGACAGATAGTCCAAACGCTCTTGTGTGCGCTGCCGGTTGTAAAAGAACTCGATGTATTCCGTAATTTCTTTCTGGGCCTGATTACGAGTCACGAACTTGCATTGATAGACGAGTTCATTTTTCAGTGAACCCCAGAATGACTCGATGGGTGCGTTGTCGAAGCAATTGCCTCGTCTGCTCATTGACGCCTGCATGCCGAACTGTTTGAGAAGCTTCTGATAGGCGTGACTGCCGCGGTCCGTGTGCTGTATCAGACCGGCCGGTGGTCGGTGCGACGCCACAGCACGAAACAGTGTCTGCATTACCAGCTGTTTTGTCATGCGCTCGCTCATCGCGTAGCCGACTACCTCTCCGCTAAACAGAACTTTGTGGCCGGCCAGACAAAGCCATCCCTCATCGGTCGCGATATACGTGATGTCACCGCACCAGGCCTGATTCGGCCCGCTTACCTTGAAGTCCTGATTCAGCAGGTTCGGTGCGACTGGTAGGTTGTGCGTTGAATTGGTCGTCGCCTTGAACTTCCGTTTTTGCTTGCATCGCAGGCCGAGCTTTGCCCGCAAACGCTTGATGCGATGAACGCCGATTTGAACACCATGATTCGCCAGATCCTTTTGTAGCCGCTCTGGACCGAAGGTTTGTCGGGTCCGCTCGTGAGCGGCGCGCACCTCTGCTTCGAGTTGAAGCTCCCGCTCAGCGTGCAGCGACACCGGCCGTGTGCGCCAGGCGTAGTAGCCGCTGATGGATACGCCCAGAAACCGGCACATCGGCGGCACCGGGGGATGCTGTCGCATTTGTTCGATGACGCCGTACCTCACCGCGACTCCTTCGCGAAGTACGTCGCAAACTTTTTTAAGAGATCGCGCTCCATCTTCACTTCCGCCAACTCTCGTTTGAGCCGCCCAGCTCCGCCTCGATCTCTGTGAGTGGCCTCTGGGTCTGTCCAACCTGCTCCAGCTTGCCCTCCTTTGCGGCGCGCACCCAGTTCGCCAACGTCTTCGTCGAAATCGACAGCCGACGCGCCGCTTCGGACACGCCAACGCCGTCAGTCATTGCCAGCTTTACTGCTTCTTCACGAAAATCCTTCGTGTACACGGCCTTGGGGATTCGATTCATCAATGCCTCCATTCCTCAATTCTACGGAATGTTGGCATCTACTTTTTTCAGCCGACCTCAGTCCAAAAGCGACAGAAAACGACGACACCAAAGAGCTGGTTTCGCGTGGATGGAAGCCCGGAAATGCCGCGCTTCCAACCATGCCAGAGGGGGTCTGCATCAATCAAATGTCGACCCATGTTGTCCCCCTGAAATCCCCCTCTAGCAGCGCTTTGACCGATCGGGCTCCGTCGAGAATCAATCGCAACCTCACTGACCTCTAGGCTATTGCGTCGCCCCCGTTAGTCTCTCCCCTTGATCTCCGCGACTTCGAGGGCCGCAAAAATGAACGCCACATCTTCAATTGGTATCGAGCGCAGATGACTTAGCACTCGTGGCCGCGCCGGCTTCCAAATCCGGGCAAACCACCCAAGAGACGTATCGGTCGAATCAATCTCTTCCAGTTGCCTTGCAACCCCGCTGTCTTGAACGAACACGGGAATGCGGTCCAAAGACACGCGCAATGAAACGGACTCCACCGTCGCCGGCACAGGAAGCGCTGCGGTATCGTCCGATACCGACATCAGAACCCTGGTTGCAAATGTTCCTCCGTCTATCCCCGCCAAGCGCCGTCGCACCGCGTCGATTAACGGTCTCGCATACAGATCCAAGGGGGAGAGATTCGCGTCCAAAATTCCTAAGGCATCTGGGGCATCGGCAAGGATGCCGCGAATTGCATGATCCTCCACCTCTCCAAAACCGCACTCGAACACCTTATCAGACGCTGCGTTCCCGCTTAGCCATCCCTCCGCAGCAAGCCGTCCAGCGAGACCATCGATGATGAGTATGAGCCCGCATTGATGCGCCATCTGACCGACCAGTTCAATCGCGCGAGCGGACTTTGGGGCCACGCCGAGTGCTCGCAATGTTTCAATGACCGTCGAAAGCCCATCATGAGGTAAACGAACTACAGATGCCGCAGCCCGGAAACCTGTAGAAGTCGACGCCGGCTGGGCCAGCCCGGCTTCTCCGGGTGCAGCCGGCCTCTCGATCAGTTCATCTATCAGCGCCTTGAACACTGCCACCTGCCCAAGCGTCCCCAAGGCGTCATCGCGTGCCTTGTCGAAGGCTCCGCGAATCGCCTTCGCGACCGCGGGCGCAACGGCCTTTTGCTCCCTCTCGGCCTTACGCTGCTGCTCCTGCAAATCGCGCTGCTTCTGCTCCAGTTGCTGGACACTATTTTTGAGTTGCTCCTTCTGAGCAACGAGGGCTTCTACCCGGGCATTAACCTGCTTATCGACTCGCGCGCTGATTGACGGATCACGCATGATCTCTTCAAGCAAAGCGTCCATGGCACCTTCATGCTGATCAATAAAAGACAACTCTGCGCGTAGCCGAGCGACACGCGCAGAGTTGAGTCCCTGCTCGCCGGACGCGATCAGTTCTTGAAGCTTCCTTGCTAGGGCCTTCGTCGGCTTGTCTGTACCCCATTCTCCCTTGGCGAAGAGCTTCCTCAAACTGGTTCCCAGCGCTTCGCACTCGTACGTCCCCGGAGGTGGCAAGGGGCCAGGAACAAGCACGCGGCCCTCAAATCGACAGGCAGATAGCGTTTGCCAACATGGAAGACCCGATTCGAAACCGTCGTCTCTCGATAAGTCCTTGCCCGCAGGACAACCGACCACCAATTGATCGCGCAGCACAAATAGCAGTTTCGTGGCCAGGTGCACCCCACCCTGCTCGAATTGATGCTTGATGTACTCCCGAACGGAGTCGTAGTCGGTCGACGGGAATGGCACATCGCGCACTTCGTAGACCGGAGTCATCTCCGATGCGATGTGAAAGTTTGTGCGATGACCCGTGTTCGCCCCCTTGTTCTCGGCCACTCGCCAGATGCCGATCTCCCCACGCTTCGGTTGTCGCGGAGTATCTCGCCCTGGGAAGGCGATGAGATCACCGGAAGTGTAGAAGAGCTTCTGGCAATCGGTGTCGTTGGACAAGTCAACCCATGATCCGTCCGCAGTACGAATGGCGAACGGATGTAAGAAGACCGTTGTCTCTGGGTAATCGCGCGTACAAATCGCGAGAACTTCATCGCGGTCGGAATCGAAGCTGAAGGCCTCGTCGGGACTCGCGTAGCGCAGCATCTGCAGCCCACGAACTGCGTTGCCTGTATGCGCCGACGCACTCCTGGCGGCGTACTCGAGAAGCAAAGCGCGGACTTCCGGTTCGTGATCCAGCGCCTCCTGCGCGATCTTCGCCTCGTCATCGCGCCCGCTACGCACCGCCTGCAATCCCGCCACAAACGACGCAGTTGTAGACGATAAGGAAGACAGGTACTCGTCTGGATCGCGCCCTTCAGCCAACGCCACGAGCGCCTGGCCGAGGGCCACCGGAAATGCATCGGAACTCTGCCCGTTCACGGTTCCGGCCTGCGCTTCGGAAGGTTCGCCGGCATTTGCCGCTTGCGCAGGGCGCAGAAACGAAACCAGATCAGCAGGTGGGTCGCTGGAAAACAGATGTACAAGGCAAGAGCGAGCTAGGCGCTTCGCCTCGTCCTCCGGTGGGCTCTCACCCATCTCCTCGTAAAGCCGCAGCTCCGCCACCAGATCGCTAACAGGCTTCGGATCGAGCATCGTCAGGTGCTCGTTAAACCACCTTTGGACTATTCGATCGGTCGCCGGAGGCAGCCCCTGCGCCAGCATGCGGACACGAGCGGGCTTACCGCGAGGAGGATTCTGTACCCTGGCGCCCCTCTGAATCAGTTGTATGCGGCAGTCGGCGAAGAACCGCCGCAGTTCGTCGTCAGCAGCACCCCATTCGAGCAATTGGATGAACCGCCTTCTATCGATTCCCTCATACGCCATAAGTAAGCCTCAGTTTCCCTCAGTCCGTTCCTGCTGTTGATGCTGTGCTGCCCGGATGTATGGCATCAGGTGACTCGTCATAATGGGGCCGAGCCGGAATAAGTTTGCAGGGGTGGGGTCCGCCAGGTAGCTCCTTACACGGCGTGCTCCGTCAGCGCCGAAACTACGGGCCGCAAGGTGCTCAAGCCAGTTCAGCGCGGCACCTAGCTGCTTGATCGCGGCATTCTTGTCACCCTGCTTCTCTGGCTCTTGCTGCGAAGTCTGGACAATCCCCCGAAGTTCGCCGAAGCCACATGCGTATATGTTTTTCGGCGAGCCAGCCGGCGATACCAGTCGTGTCTTCTCAAGAAGCCAGCCGTCGTTGAGGCGGGCGAGGTGCGTGGCGATCCGATCGTTTTCGCAATCGATGGTGACCTCGTGCCGCAAGAGCTCTGATCCAGCTAGCGGCGAATCGGTGCATAAGTCCCATGTCACCTCGTCGGTGCTAATAGCGATGCCACCAGGCCGAAATAGCGCGCAGTCCTCGGTACGAACGATTATCTGCTCGTCGCCGTCCACCGCTACGGTGAACTCCTGCTCGCCCTGGCTGAATTCTTCGAGTCGTACCCATTCACCGCTCTGTTCGATGACGCGAGCTACCGCCGTACCGCCCGACGCTGTTACGTCCACAGCGCAAATGCCCGTTCTGCGTAGCAGAAGCGACGTCGGCAACTCCGGATAGACGCACGTTCCGTCGACATCGACGTGATGCGGCAAAGGATCAACGACATAAAGTCGCGGACGCCTGCTTCGGATGCCGCGACCAAGAAATTCGGCAGTTTCACGGAGCGAATTCCGCTGTGCGCCATCGACGAAGGACGAAGGCAGTGCCATCGCGTAGCTGTTCCAGCCTCCGAACTTGCCCTCCGGTCTCCAGTTCAGCGCCGCGCCAAGATTCAGCGGCGGCACCACGTCATCTATAGAGAGGAGTCGATACTGGCACCCCAACTCCAATGGTTCATCGCTAAAGACGAACCTGCCCCCCTTCTCTTCGGCGTAGAAAAAGTTGCGATCTGCGACAAATGCACTGATCAGCCGCGCGATATGAGCGGCAACTGGTAGCATGCTTCCGACCCCGGCAATCACTGCCAATGGGACTTGCGGCGCCATAGGAACGAGACGAGCAACGGAAAGGTCCGCAAGATGGTAAGTACGGTGTCCTAGTCCCGATTGAAGCTCGAGGCGCCCCAAAGCGGTTGTTTCAGGATCCATGGGCGGGATTCGCAGCCACAGCGTCGGCGAAGTTTGCCCCGCGTCGGCGGTCAGAAAAAGCCCGCAACTCAACGACTCCCTCTTCCATGGGCTCGGAGATACCCCGCTGCCAGCCCCAAGCCCCGTCGCCATGACGCCGCCTTGGGACGGAAAATAGTTGTCGCACTCGGGCTTGGCGCGATGGCTGTAATGCGCGAAATGCGGCCGACGTTCTGCACCCGCCCGTCGACGCACGGGTTCACCGCAGGACGGGCACGTTAAACCGAACCCCGCCATGCCGCCCAGCCAAGCCGGCACATCGTTGCCGAGGTGATCACGGGCCCAGTCCACTATCCGACCTGTTCAAGCCGTCTACGCTGCATGCGCCCCCGCATGCCATCAAGCTCTCGGAGAAACTGTTCGCTGCGCCAGGTGCGAAACTCGGGCATTCGCTCCGCCCGAGGGATAACCCAGCGCAGCTTGGCGGCTTCTCCCATCTGCGCGACCGTCGGCAGATGGTCGTACCTTGCCCGCTTGTGCTCACCTCGAAGAAACTGAAGCGAGTTTCTCGCAAGCGAACAGAAGAATACTTCCCGCGTAAGACCGTGCCTCGCCATATCTGGATCAAGGCCCAACAATCCGAGCGCCTTGCGTATCAACCGAAGCCGATAATTGGGCCCCTGTCCGTAGCCGTGCGAGTCGGCATAGTGATGGCCCACTGATCGAAGATAGTCCCGCAAGTCGGCGAACAGTTCGTCGGAAATGTGGAAATGCCCCCAACCCGAAGTCGAGCCGATCGGCTCGAAAATCGACTGTCCACTGATCTTTAGGCGGTTGTACAAAGACGAACGCCCGAGCGCCGATGTCGTGGTGACCGCGACAAGTTTGGCGTGCTTGCTTTGCCCTGAGATCACCCCGACGGAGTTGTGATACTTCGCCTGGAAGGTATCCACAACATCCTGGCTCCGAATGAGTGACGCAACCAGCTTTCCTCCAAGCAACATGTTGTACGGTGGCACAGCCCCTAGCGCGTAGGCATCCATGAGGTTCACCATCGCATCCTCTCGCCGATGGTGGTCCCAGCCGATGAATTCGTCTCGGGCACGCAGGTTGAATACCGCATCCCCCAACGCGAACAGTCCCATCACCTTCTCGTGATGGTCATCCCACACCAAGAAGCGCATGCGGCGGCCGTAGCCCTCCGAGATCGGTATTCTCCAAAAGTAGGTCGCGAATCGAAACAGATCGCCCTGCCAAGTGCCGGAGCGAACGACCTCGATGCGGGGGCGGATGCGCTCGACGTCAAGCTCTGCTCCGGACGCGAAGTGCTGGATCAGGCGCGCAGACCGGTTATCGATCCATGCACGGTTGTCGTTAAGCCGAGAGTCTCGCTGATGCGCATGCATGTCGCGATAGCTCTGCTTGTCGAGGTTGGGCGGCATCAGCGTGCCGTCGGGAGCCTTCAAAAAGCCGAGACGTTTGAAATGGGCTCGTACCTTCCGCTTGAGCCGCGCTTCGTTCCCCGGCAACGATATGACCAACCCCGTCTTCATGCGACCTCTCCATAAGCGCCGGGCAGATCGCGCGCAAGTTCAAACGCCGAGAACGCAAAGCGGTTGGCTGTTGGTTCAAAGCCGTAGTGCACCGGTTCAACCAACGAGGGAAACGAGAAAAGATGCACCCGCCGCCCCTGATGCTCGACGACATAGGGAACCGCAACTGACGGATCTTCAGACCAGCCGGCGAGCAGCATCATGTCCTTCAGGGGCTGCAGTGTGGCCCGCTGTTCATTATGGGATAGCGCCACCGGTACGAATCCGTCGCGCGCATAGCGCAGCAGGTCAAGCGCCAAATGTCGATCCAGTATCGCGTGATGGAAGCGGTTCCCATAGTGACGCAAGCATTTGTCGCATGAGGCCGAGCACGTGCACCGGCTCAGCAGGGCCTCGGCGTTTGTCATGACTGCTTCAAAGCGTTCCGCTGCCTGCGTAGCATAGCCGGCACCGCCGGACAGCGTGTCGTACACGAAGATGTCGGCGAAGTGTTTTTCGCCAACGCGGACGAACCGGAAGCCTGCGTTGATTTCGCGGATATCGATGTCCAGTTCCTGGCTTATGCCCAGTACGAACGCCTCGGCAAGCGATTGCAGCGCATTTGAGACGGGCTCACGCTCGGTCGTTCGCACAGGGTCGAAACGGAGCGGTGCCGACATTGGAAGTCGCACGATCAGCACGTCGGATGCGAAGCCGTAACCGAGATACACCTGCTCGAACTGGCCCGTGCAACGCCCAGGCGCGCGCGTGGAAAGGTAGTAGTCCCGCTCATGCGGTCCGACGCGCTGCGGATCGGAGGCCGCCTTTCCGCACCGATTGCAGATCAAGAAACCGACATACTGACCGGCATCCTCTTCCCCCTTGTTAACCATCACGAGCTGTTGAGTGCGCGCGAATCCTATCTCGCAGTGAACGCCCAGTTTCCGCAAGTCAAACGCAGGGCTTTCCGCCGGCACGGATAACTGTGCGCTAGTTGCGTTCGTGAAGGTCTGCTCATCGTCGAACTCATCGACCTCGCCTCGGCCCTCGGGGAAGACGACCTGCGGTTCGATAACCGACGCCGCCTGCAGCACGGCTGTACGGCAAAGTGGACACTGCTCGCCTACCGGCGCCGCAATCCTGAACCCGGAGGTGTATTCGCACTCCGGGCAGTGAACATAGTAGCGGCGCTCATCGAACAGCCGCTCGGCTCGATCGACGACGGCCGTCGAACCATTGGCAGCGACAGTTCCTACGCGGTAGGTCTTCTTATCTACGACGACGAGACGGC
This sequence comes from Caballeronia sp. LZ034LL, assembly GCF_031451215.1. Lineage (NCBI taxonomy): Bacteria > Pseudomonadati > Pseudomonadota > Betaproteobacteria > Burkholderiales > Burkholderiaceae > Caballeronia > Caballeronia sp. LZ034LL. The sequence goes on along the minus strand of NZ_JARUXR010000001.1, from coordinate 3,120,971 downwards.
CCGGCGCGTACTCAGACAGCGCAACATTCAGCCCTTGCTGAGGACGCTGAATAATCTTCGGTTGTGTGAAATTGCCGCGTCTCTCCAACCCTTCGATTTGCAGTGCACACAGATCGCGCGGGAAGGCGTATGAAGGCAGGAAGCCCCTGTCAAATAGGAACTCGATCAGCCTCTCGTCTGCCGGGTCTAGTTCGTGCGCGGCCCTCGGCCGCACCTGCTCCAGCCGCGCGACGAATTCGGTCGCCACGTCTGACGGCGACTTCCTGAACGACGCCGGCAACCACTGCCTCATTGCCGTGTAGCACGCTTGTACCGCTTGCGAACCGGAAAGCCAATCGTTGAACGCAGACAGGCTAAACAGGCCCGTCCCGTTGTAGAAATCCATCGTCTCTCCGAGCACCGAAAACACGTCCCCGCTCGCCGAGTTCAATGGTTGCGAATGGAAGTACGCCTGGATAAGTTGCGCGCGGATGTGCCGCTCAACGATCTTGGGATTTGCGGTATCGACACCTGGCAGGGTGGGCTCGCCGGAGATGATCGGCTCGGGATTGCCAAAGTAGTGGTTGTCGTGAGGACTGTTCTGCGCGTAGGTGACGACGGTAGAAACGGCTGAACCTCTTCGCCCGGCACGTCCGGCGCGCTGCTGGTAGTTCTGTCGCAGCGGCGGCACATTTCGCAGCCCCACCGCGATTAGAGAACCAATGTCGATGCCGACCTCCATCGTCGTCGTGCTGCTGAGAACGTCAATCGACGTGTCGTTGCGTTCGACCAGGATGTCCCGGAAGCGGCGCTCGAATTCTTCGATCGTCGTCGTGGAATCGTCCACGTCCCGATAGGAGAGCTGGGCCGTGTGTTCCTCTACTGACAAGTTGAATGGGCTCGCCTTCCCCTCCAAAATCTCATTGACCGGATCTCGGAAGAACGCCTTGCGCGCGCGCAAGTATTGCGTAGCCCCGGGGCGAACGGCGGTCACTTCTCCCGCCAGACAGTTGGGACAGTGGCCCCACCACTCCACGGGCGACACAGTGGCGCACTGCCCGCATTGATACCAGTCGTGCTGGTCCGATGCCAGTTCCAAGGCAAGAAACCGAGGGACAATGAAGAATCCCGGACTTCCCGGCCGCGCCTGACAAAGCGATGCGGTCAACGTATCGAAAATCCGGTCCAGTTCCGGCACGCGAGCGCGCAAAAAAGCCTGCTGCCTCGCCGAGAGGCCGCCATTCCGGTCCAGGCCTCCGCCGATGGGATAGCCCGCTGCCTGAGATCTGACGCCCTGTGGCAAGTCCGCATCCACGGCGAAGTCACTTGCAAAGCTTTGAATCCATGCCGTCCACACGGCACGCAGATGCGCTTCGTCCATTCCAGGAAGGTCGGCAACGATCTGCCGACGCAGACGTGCGATAGGAACGACGTGTGCCAGCGTCAGCGCGCTCAGTGAGTAAAATGGCGAACCCAGATGCCGCAAGAGGAGCGAGGAGAAGCGTGGTGGCTTGGCAGGCGGTGATTCCTCGAGCGCATCTCGAAGCTCGCCGAGATAGTGGCGGCGATGATCAAGCACATCTCGCTGCAATCGCTCCCGGTCGGCGCCGTCGAACAGCAACAGAGCGTTCTTTGCGAGCACATGCAACAAGGCAACGTAGATATGATCGCCTAGCGTGGCCTCGCGCCCGAGTCCGCGCAGTTCCCTCGCAGCGAGGAGTAGCAACTGCCGGAATACATCATTCTCGATCTCGCGCGGAATGTCTCTCGCCAGCCGCGCCGCCTTCTGCCGCCCGTCGGAGAACAGAAGCGACTTGCGTCCGCCGTTGGGGGAACTGTCCGTTTTCGCATGCGTGATCGGCTGAAGCTCGACCTGCGTGCGGACCAACTGCGCGAACGGCGCTTCGCCCTTCGTCGCCAAGTCCATGATCTTGGTCGATCCAGCTCGCCAGCGGCGCGTGCAAACGGGACATTCACAATTGAATGACAGCGCCTGCTGTCCTGAAATCGACACTGCCCCGTCGGGCCGAAGCAGCGCGAGGTATTGGCCAAGCTCCTCCTCGGCTGGGGGTGCCTGGACCAGCCTCCCGGTGGCCTTATGGAGCCACACGTGAGCGCCCTCCATGCGCCCATGCGTCCCGACGGCGCGGCGGTCAACCTCGACGAGGAAATGCGCTTCCATCAACCCGCCCGTTCCCCACAGACCACTAGACGGCTGATGCCAAAGGAACATTCCGAACTGGTCCTGAATGTATCCTCGAATGAACGCCGCGCCGCAATCGCGATGCGTCAGCACTTCGTAGACGCGGGCCCCACACTTGCATTTGAGCATCGGCTCCGAATAGAGCTTGCCGAGCGTCCCAGAGGGAATCGAAGAATCTCTCGCACTACAGCTCGCATCGGTGCAGGCATAGATGCCTGCGATACCACGGAAGAACAGGTGCGAGCGCACGGGCGCGAACACTCGTCTGCTATCCCGCTCTTTTGCGAACGACATGAGCGCCAGCGTTGCCTCCATCGCTGCCTCGGCATCGGGCGCTCCGGGAAAGGCCAAGGCCGCAACAGCCCGTAGCTTTTGCGGATGTGCCGTCACCAAATTTGCAACAAGTGATGCCGGCCCAAACGACTGGAGCCATTCGTAGACGGCTTGCCGAAGCGCTACCTGCTCGTCTCCCGCAGCCTTCATTGCTTCTTGGCCCAGCGCTTCTAGCAGCGAGGCGAACCCTTGTATCGCCTTGCCCGGGTTGATCGCGGAATCGAGTAGCGCTGCGATATCAAATCGTGCCAAGGCGGCCGCCTCTTCTCGAGTAGCAGGCCGTTCTCCTGTTTTTTTTAACTGCTCGCCCCGGATAAGCGTGAACTCCCGCTGACCAGCACCAAGACCGCTCAAGTCCGCGGCGAAAGACTTCATCCGCGCGACCGCCTCGGCCGACTTGCCAAGGCTTGCGCTGGTCAGGATATACCTCACTCGGTCGCGGCCGACGCCGAGGCGCGCATGAAGCCGCCGCAGGAGATACGCGACCTCGGCGCCCCCCGAGCCGCGATACATGTGGGCCTCGTCGAGCACGACGGTGAAATAATTCGATTTGTCGGCTGCCAGCCACGCCGCCGTCTGATTAAAGATGCTCCGCTCGATCGGCCGCAGCAGCATGTACTCCAGCATCGAATAGTTTGTGATAAGCAGGTCGGGGCAGCGAGCCTGCATCTCGCCGCGCGACAGCATTTCCGAGTCGTTGGCGCCCGTCACAAAGGAGGAGGCGATGAAGCCATCAAGATCCTTGGTCGGCCACTTACCTTCTCGATCAAGCCGCTCCCTGGCATCCGGCGGAAGGTCAAGATATGCATGCTGCACAAGTGGCCGGAGACGCGATTGATCACGCGCTCTGCTCGTGACTCCCGGATAAGGTGTTCGGCTCGTGTACATCCCGAACGTCGCCCGCCCTGGCCGCCTGCCGCGAATGTATTCGGCAACGTCTCGTTGGCCCATCAGCCGCCGCAGCCGCGAAAGCTGATCGTTGACCAATGCATTCATCGGATAGAGCAGCAGCGCGCGACAACCTGGATTCAGCCACGATTCCGGCCGCTCGGAAGACTCTGTTGCCAGCGATCCCAGAATCGGCATGAGGAAGCACTCAGTCTTGCCGGAGCCGGTGCCGGTGGCGACGATGATTTCCTCACTGCGACCAAGGAACGATTCGAGCGCATCCGCCTGATGCTTGTAGGGCTGGTCGGGAATGCCTGTTCCGGCGTGTTTGGCCGCGAGTTCAAGGACGCCCTTGGCCGCCGCTGAGATCTGCATCTGGGAGTACGTGCTACCTGCGGCGTAGAACGGTGTCGCCTCGATACGGGGCTCCTGAAACGTGACGCCCTCGGACTCCAGCAGTCGCTTACGCGCCTCGATCAACCCCTCATCCCAGATGTGGTACTGCGCTTCAAGATACCGATGCAACGTCCCCTTCATCCCCTCGAAGACGGCGCGCGCGGAGTAGATTTTCGGTTCACTCATGGTGTGCAGTTTCGCATTTGAGTTCTTGTATCGCTCTCAGAAGAACCGGCAAATAGACCGGCTCGCGGCAAATCCAAACGCGCCCGAACGATCTGTGATCGGCATCGCAAAGCGCAACCAGCAGGCGCCTCACGTTTCGGGGAGGCGCCAGCGGCAGAGAAATCGCCGTCGCGCCGGACACCGTTGAAATCGTCACGGTCATCGGCTGGCGCTGTAAAGCCGCAAACCCAAACTGCAACCGTGTCGCATCCTGAACCGGCGGCCCTTCGAGGAATTCTTTGCCGGCCTCGTACTTTCCAAAGAAATAGCGATAGCGTGTCGCCCCCGTCCGAGCGCGGAAGAGGCTAATGCCTCGCCATACACACGCGGCATCGCTTCCCGGCTCTGCCCATGCGGGTTCGCGACGCCGTCCACTCGCGATCCGTGTGCCGAAAACCTGCAAACTGTCAGCAACTAGCGACGACGCGAACTGTTTCAGCGCCGAATCGATTGCGGACTGCGTCCACGCACAGGCATCGCATCCGTCGCTGCCTCGCCAAGCGTCCTGCGACTGACTAGGCAACTCCGGCACGTCGGCACGATCCATCACGCGGCCGGCGCCTGCTCGGCGCACGCCGGCAAAGTGTCGCTGCAGTTCGGAAGTCGGCTGTGGCCCCACCAAGAGGCAGCGACCGGAGCCGAGATCGACAGTGCGCACAGGAGTTGGAATCCAATATCCCCCGCCCAGCGGTTCCGCCTCACGTAGGAACTGCATGGTTCCAAGTGCGTCCGCCATGGATGCTGCCAAGCCCGCCCGCTCGAACAGGTTGTGAAGCCTTGCAACGTGCGTCTCGCGGGCTGCGTCCATTGCGACAAAGCTCGCGGCGCATAGCGCGCCGCGAGCGAATTCAAGAGGTTCGACTACCGGAGCGTTCACCTTGACGAGATGAAGTAGCGGAAGAAAACGAGACACTTGCGCTTTCTTATGCCAGCCGGAGGGGTACTTGCGATCGCATCGCTGCTCTCCTCGATGCTGCGCGCGTAGGTCATACTGGATGCACGGCTTTGCACTTCCCTCGCCAAAACCTGCGCGGCCAGCGAGGTATGGCTAAGGCGGAATAGCAGTTGACCAGTTGACGAAAGCCATCCAAGCTTGCCGCTGACAAATATCTCCGACTCCCCCAGCGGCAGGCTAGTCTTATAGATCACGACATCGGCCAGATGGACGTCATCGTCCAAGCAACCTAACTGCTTGGCAATCGCCCGTTTGATCAGCAACTGCTGCCCAACCGGCAGAGAGGAAAGATCGGCGTGCGCGGCGTAGGGATTTCCACCTGCTTCATCGGCCAGTTTGACCCCAAGGTTGGAGACGAACCCCAAACTTGCGCGCGAATAGCCGAACTCTCTCCGGCGAGCGTAGAGCTTTGCCAAAATGGAATGCTCATGTGTGCCGTCCTTGCGCTTGGCGCCCTTCTTGTGCAGGTCCTTCAGGGCCCAAGCACCGTCGCGCTCATGCTTCTTGATTTGGCAGAACTTTACCTTGGTAGGAGCCTGAGCGGAATCTAGGATGGCGACGTCTTCCTTCACTTCGACGCCAACGACAAAGTCGCCTTCATTGGCAGGAAGTTCGGCGATGGACAACGCCGCCCACCACTGCTGAAAGGTAAAGCTTAGGGTGGCGTTGGTTCCGTCCTTTTCATCGGAAAAGCGGTCTCTGAGTACGACATCCAGATTGTCCTGAACGCTACTTTCCGTGCGTCTTTCCGAAGTCCGCCGTGCCATCTCCATCCCTTCTTTGCCACCTGTTCTTTGTTGGCAACTCGACCCTGACGCTCCCGGAGTCAAGCCTCTCTTGCCGTTCGCCGTTCTATTACTTGCGAGCCAGTTCACGGACCGTCGACTGACCAAGAAGGTCAACAATGGCAGGGATAACTGCCGTCAATTGCCCATAGCAAGAAAGCTAGGCCGAGGCTGCCATTTGTTGCAAGTACGCCAACGCTTCGGTCGTTCCGAAATTCAACGTCCGCCCAGCTTCGCAAGAATTCTTGGAAATATATCACTTCATCGAGGATTCCCTTGAATGCTTGAGCAACACTGTGTGCCCTGTATTTTACCGAGGCTGATATATGACCCATTTCGCTTTCTTGTCCCCGCTGTTGTTCGCAGCGCTCACTACCCGAGATTACGCTCGTGAGGCTAGGCGCCACTATCGGCACCGCTGCCGGTGTACTCGGCGGTGCCGAAGCGCTGCACTCGGAATGGTCGCCGGACCGGTCGTTAATACTGCGGTAAATCAACAGGCCTACAAACCCGTGCACGAAAGGTCGCATCATCGCGCACCACTTGAGCGGAATTACAAGATTGCAGAATGCTTCGGTTACATATCACCTTCTCGACGCGGGCAATGTCTGCTTGTGTTCTATAGCTCATCTTGAAGGAGCATCAATGCTTTCCTGTCCAAAATGCCAGTCCCAACAGATTGAAAAGCTGAACCGAGCCACGAAGGTAGGCGGAACTGTTGGCACAGTGGCCGGAGCGGCCGGCGGTGTCGCAATGTCGATATCCGGGGCAGAAGCCGGAGCCATGGTCGGCCTGATCGCAGGGCCGGCTGGCGTCGCTCTCGGTAGCCTTGCGGGTGCCATCATCGGCGGGCTCGTCGGCGGAACCGCCGGCTGCGCGGCCGGCGTCACCCTTGGCGAAGCCGTTGATGAGCACGTGCTCGATAACCAGCGCTGTCTCGAATGCGAACACACTTTCAGCAGGCAGTGACTGACAACGTTCAGCTCAACCTATCCAATTTCTTCATCCAACACGAGCCCGGCTTTTGCCGGGCTTTTTGCTTTCATTTAATCGGAGTTCGACAACATGCACCTTGTTCAAACGATGGCCTTCGCCGGAGAAACGCCTTGGCACGGTCTTGGCAACCATCTTCCGCAGAATCAGCCGCTCGACGTCTGGGCAAAACAGGCCGGCATGGACTGGCGCATCGATGAGGCAGAAGTGCGCTTCGTCGCAGGCAGCACGGGCCTTGGCTCCATTCATGCTTTCCCCGAACAGAAGGTACTTTACCGCTCGGACACCAAAGCGCCGCTGTCCGTCGTCTCGTCGCGCTACCAGGTCGTACAGCCCGCAGAGATTCTCGAGTTCTATCGGGACCTCACGGAGGTTGGCGGCTTCGAGCTGGAAACCGCCGGCGTGCTGAAGGAGGGCAGGAAACTGTGGGCACTTGCTAAGACTGGCCAGAGCGCGCTGCTCAAGGGCCGGGATCGCGTCAACGGCTACCTGCTGCTTGCGACAGCGTGCGACGGCACGCTCGCAACGACAGCGCAGTTCACCTCGGTCCGTGTTGTGTGCAACAACACGTTATCCATCGCGCTCGGCGACAGCACGGGCGCGGTCAAAGTACCGCATCGCTCGCAATTCGATGCACAGGCCGTTAAGCGCCAGCTCGGTATCGCAATCTCGTCTTGGGATGGCTTCATGGCACGAATGAAAGCCATGTCGGACTGCAAGGTCAGCGACTCCGCTGCTGAAGCGTATTGCCGGCGTGTGCTCACCTATAACGTCGGGCCCGTCACCGCGCGCGCTGCTGCAACAACGAACGATAGCGCGGTGAAATCGGTGCTGGAATTGTTCGGTGGTCGCGGCAAGGGTGCGCAGATGGCGTCGGCAGCGGGAACTGCGTTCGGTGTTCTGAACGCCATCACCGAGTACGTCGACCATCACCGACGTGCGCGCAGCGAGGATCATCGGCGAGACGCCGCGTGGTTTGGGGCAGGCTCGGCACTCAAGCAGAAGGCGTGGGACGAAGCGATGAATCTCCTCTCATGAGTCGAATCAATCAACAGCATACACGCCCGGCCGGAGAAACCCGCCGGGCGTTTTCACATCTGGAGCACTTTCATGTCGCAACCTCGTGCCACTGGAGGCAACCGGAACCGTCCGGCGTTACGCCTGGTTGAAACGAAGAACATGCCGCGCGAAGATTGGCTGGTGGTGAGGAAATCCGGGATCGGTGGATCGGATGCCGCAGCGGCCGTCGGTCTTAGCCCATACATGAGCCCACTGGAGCTCTGGCTCATCAAGACTGGGCGCGATGCGGATCTCGTGCGCCCTGACCCGGAGGACACGACCGAGCCGGTCTACTGGGGCACGCTGCTGGAGCCGATTGTCGCTGCCTCCTACACCAAGCAGACAGGTAACAGAGTACGCAGGGTCAACGCCGTACTTCAGCACCCAAACTTCCCATTCATGCTCGCCAACATCGATCGCGAAGTTGTCGGCGTATCCGGGGTGCAGGTGCTCGAATGCAAGACCGCCGGCGAATTCGGTGCCCGTCAGTGGCGCGACGGTGTGCCAGAGTACGTGCAGATCCAGGTTCAGCATCAGTTGGCTGTCACTGGACGGCTTGCAGCGGACGTTGCGGTGCTGATCTGCGGCCAGAAGCTTAAAGTCCATCGCATCGAACGCGACGACGAACTGATTGCCCGGCTGATTCCGCTGGAGGCCGCGTTCTGGAAGTACGTCGAAACCGACATACCACCGCCCGCCGAAGGTTCCGAGTCTGCCGATCGTGCGCTTCGCTGCCTCTATCCCGGCGCGGGTGGCGCGGTCGATTTCACTGACGACAGACGCCTGTCGGCGACGTTTGCAGATCTCGTATCGGTGCGGGCGCAGATCGACGAGCGTCAGTCTGCTGAAGCAAAACTGAAGCAGACCATCCAGCAGGCCATGGGAGAAGCCGACCGGGCAACGTTCGAAACAGGCTCGGTTTCATTCCGGCGCAGTCGCGACAGTTCCGGCGTCGATCTGAAACGCCTTCTTGCCGATCATCCGCAGCTTGCCAGTCAGTACGCCATCACGAAACCGGGTTCGCGACGGTTTCTCGTGTCGACCTGATCCATACGCTCATTTTTCTGTCGTTTGTCCTGGAGTTCATAATGCTTAAAGGTCTTGCGATCACTCCCCCTGTTATCGGGCGCATTTCTATTGGAAGGATTGTCGAGAAAAATGGAAAACGCCATCCTGCCGCCGACGATCAGTTTACGATTACCACGCAAGTGCAGCAGCGCGACGGCTGGCTGCTGCATCCACTTAACGAAACTCTTCGCAAGGCGAGTACCGGAAAGCTGCGCGCTATCCCGGTGCGCGTTCTCTTCAACGACCCGGATCTGAATCTGCGTGCCGAATATTCGCTGTTCGATCGCGAAACTGGCAGGCCGGTGTGCGTCGGGAACGGCGAAACGTGCCGCAGAGCGGGCGACGCCAGCATCGAGGAATTGCCGTGTCCGTCGCCAGACGGTTGTGCATTTGGCCAGCAGGGGGGATGCAAGCCCTATGGCCGGCTCAATGTCGCGATCGGTGACGAGGACGAACTAGGCTCGTTCGTATTTAGAACTGGTTCGTTCAATTCAATACGTACCCTCGCTGCGCGATTGCATTACTTCAGCGCTGTGTCAGGCAATTTGCTGGCATGTCTGCCGCTGGAACTGAGGTTGCGGGGCAAATCGACGGCGCAGAGCTACCGTTCGGCCATCTACTACGTCGATCTCAGCGTCCGATCTGGGACAACACTGGAAGCAACCATCACGGAAGCACGTGAGATCAACGAACGCCGGCGCGAGGCGGGGTTTGATCAGGCAGCACTCGACGCGGCCGCGCGCGCGGGATTCCAGAACGGCGCATTCGAGGACACGGTTGAAGATGCATCGGCGCTCGTCGAGGAGTTCTATCCGGAACACGGCGGTGCCGGACCATCGGCGCCGGGCAATGCTGACGGGCAATCCGGCGCGCCGGACACCGTCAGTGGTACGACGCCCACGCTTCGCCAGAAGCTGGAGCGTCGTACCGCGCGACTTGCCGGTACGCCATCGTGACTCTTCGGGTCATGACTACTACTCTGGCAGTAGTGGCAAGCTGCACGGCGGTCTGCATGTCGGTCATCGGCGGCTGGCAGCGTGGAGGCTGGCTGACGGAGCGTCTCGTGTGGGTCGCCGTTGGCGTGGTGCTGGTTGCGGGCGCACACCTGCTTCCGGCATTGCTTCAGGAGAGTCCCAGACTGCTGCGCGCTACCGGCAGCGTCCTGTGGGCTGCCTGTCTGGCAACCGCCTGCTACGGACACGCCACATTCTTCGTGTTCTCGATGTCACATGCGGGAGAGGCGCGGGCCACTGCGCTCGCTACGCGGGTCAACTCCCCGGTTTCCGTTCCAGCGCCCGTCAGAAGTTGGGATATCGCAGATGCGCGTGCGGATGTTGTCGCAAAGCTCGCGCGACTCAACGCGCTACGGTGCGCCGGCCATTGCGAGACGCTGCGGGTCCGCCGCGCCGAACTCGCAGCGAAGCTCGCCGCGCTCGATGTGCAGGCAGAAGACGCGCGTCGCGAACAGGCGTGGGCTGACTGGCAGATGGAACGGAATCGGCGTGCGTTGGCACGTCAGGACGCGGCGCGCGACGATCCCGTGACTTCACGCATATCGATGTGGCTGGGTGTCGGTACCGGAACGATCGATCTCGCTGTCGGCCTGGTGTTTTCGCTTGTACTGGAGGGCTTTGCCTGTCTTTGCTGGTTTGCCGCCATGCGCCCGGAAGTCGGTCCGCAATCGCCGGCATTGCTGTCCGACGCTGCATCTGCCAGGGTTGACCCCGTTTCCGCTCCAGATCGGGTATCTCCTCATGACGGCGCGCTCACGCCACAGAGCGTCTCCGATCCAGAAAAATCCATGACCGCTTCGGCCGACCCAGTCGCGGTGAGCGATGACGGCGAGTTTCTGCAACTGCTTTCCAGCGTCGCGGCGGGTTCGGTCCGCCCAACGGTAACCGGTATCCGGCAACACCTGCGCTGCTCGCAGGCACGCGCTTCAGCGTTGCGCCGCCGGATCGTTGCCGCGTCGCCGAACATCGCTACAGCCTCTTATACCTAAGCTTCCCATCAGCGTCACGCGCATCCGGTCATCCGGAGGCACGCACACGCCCTTTTTTCGGAAAACACCATGAATAGCATCGCAACACACGCTTTGTTTTCGGCATGCCGACGCAGACCGCGCTTCGCTCTGGGACGCCTGGTCGCCACGGACGGTGCGCTCGATGCCCTGCGCGTTGCCAACGTATCCGCCATGGATCTGCTGGAGCGCCACCGCCACGGCGACTGGGGCAACCTGGATGAATCCGACCGTGCCCAGAACGACCTCGCCGTCGAGTCAGGGCTTCGCATCATGTCGAGCTACGCCCTCTCCGGTGACGTGACTGTATGGGTCATCACCGAATGGGACCGGTCCGTGACGACCGTCCTGCTACCAGCGGACTACTGAAATCTCTTCGGGCGCATGCCATCACTACAAAACCTTCAAATCCGAATTCATCATGGCTCAAACCTACTTACCGCACGAGCGGCCACGCTTTCTCGCGGGTCGTCCGCACGTCACTCGCGCTGCGATCGCCGCACTCCAACTTGCTGAAGTTCCCGACGTGCTGCTGCTCGCACGCCATCTGCACGGCGACTGGGGGGACGTCCGGAGTTCCGACGCGCTGCTCAACGAACTTGCGTTACTGCTCAATCTGCGTATCCATTCCCGATACGCGTTACCGACCGGAGCGGTCTTTGAAATCGTCACGCTCGACGACCGCTCCGCGACCGTTCTGTCATTGCGTGACGAGCCGGACCGTTCTCCGTCCTGATATCAGGAGCGTCTGGCCAGCCGGGTCGTCAGACGCTCGACCATCTCCACGATCATCTCGCGGTCACGACTCGCGACCTTCGACAGCATCCGCGCGAGATGTTTGGCCTGATCACCGGGACGGGCGCTGACCTCGGTCAGCAGATCCGCAATGTCGCAGCCGAACGTGTCGGCCAGTTCCATCAGACGCGCGACGTTCGGCATCACAAGCCCGCGCTCGATGCGCGAGACGGCTTCGTTCCCAATTCCCAAAGCTTCCGCGACCTGCTCCTGGGTGAGCCCGGCCGCCAACCGGTTCCTCGCAATTGCCCGCCCCACCGCGCCTGCAAGTCGGTCCATGTCCGTATCGGGCATGCATCCTCCTTTATCAACCGCGATGGTTGGCGATCAACCCTCTCGAATGAAGGGTCTAACAGGTTGATATTCAACTTTTAAGGATGTTTGCCGTTATCACTGCTTTGAGTGGCACGCGCTTCTTGTACGCACGGCGGGGCAATTAATTCACGTCATCCGTCACGAGGTCGGATCGCTCCGGCTAAATTTGGTATTCAGAAAAATCCCTGATCGGCTTCACACAGGTGTTCCAGAGCAGCGGTCTAGAACACCGTCGATCTTCGCAAGGCAGAATCATGAAATACATCGCTCCCCGGTTGCTCCGTTCTTTTTTTTCACTTGAAAGCGTCAATAAAAGGCTGCTGATCGCGGCATGTGCGATCGTGACCGGCCTCGCCGGATGCGCCAGCCACACCCTTGATTACAGAAATGCCCAGATCGTCAACGGGAAGATCTACGCTGCGGACGCGAACTCGCCGTTCTCAGGGAAAATCACGAACGTACCTTACGGCACCGCGTTCAATTCGCAGCAGGGACTGGATCTCATGCTGTCGGCGCTGCAGGACGGGAGCAGGTTGGTTATGTACGGCACGCTGTGCGACGTGAAGGTCGACGCAGGACAACTCGATGGGGATGCCGTTTGCAGGACGGCCCGTTCGGACACCGTGCGTCTGCAAGCGTCGTTCGACGAAGCCGCGCTCGCCGGAGACATGACAATCTACGCCACGGATGGCAAGACTATCCTCGTGTCTGCTCACTTCAAGCGTGGCCAGCCGGATGGCGAAGTGAAGCAGTTGCTCGGTTCGACTGGCAAGACACTTCGCACGGTACACTGGGACGAGGGCAAGCTGGACGGGGAAACGAAAATCTGGGATCCGAAAACAGGCGATCTCACCTACGCGGCGAATTATCGCCAGGGCATGTTGAACGGCGATTTCTATAGCCAGTCCAGTCGTCCTGATGAAGAGCCGCTTGTCACCAAGGGTACTTACGATAACGGGAAATTCACCGGAACGAAGCCCGCATCGTTTGCGAACGACGAGTATAGATACGATATTCATGTCGATGCAAAGTACACCTACGATGTCATCCAGAACCAGGACGACATTGACCGCATGAACCGGTTCGGGCGTCAGGTCGTTGACTGCGTGCACCGCACTGCGTATTCGGTCGCGAAAGAACACGGTCGGACATATCTCACTTCCGACGAAGAAAAGCAGTTGGTCGTGCAATGCAAAGCCCACGTCACCGGCACAGGCGAGGCGACCAAAGACAACGGTAGTTCGGTTCTCGCTGCCGTGGCGGATGGCAGCGATGCCGCTACGGCTTACCTTCAATCGGTCAACACAGACCAAAACCAGCCGCCAGTTGTCGCGAGTGCCAGTACCAACGGCGGCAGTGGTGGAACCGAGGCGTCAACTCCGGTAGCAGCGCCCACTCGCTCGTCGACTCAGGCTGCCCAAGAGAAGCGCTGTGGATGGATAGAAAATAGCCTTCCAGGCGGTGAGCTTACGCTGCAAGATCGCGACGGCACCTGGGCGATTTCGAGTGCTGACGGGCTTGCGGCAGGCTTCGACCGGATGCCGGCCACGGATAAAGGCGACAGTTGTGGATGTCTGTCGGTCGCCGTAGACAAGCAGAGCAAACGCGTCACGCAAATCTTTGGCGGCGAAATCATTCCAAACTCGAAATGCGAGGCGGACGCTCATCTAAGGCAGTAGTGAAGTGTACATTCACATCCGGAGCCAATTGCATACATCCTTGCACGCGTATCATCAAGTAAGATCGGGCGCGCGACATGGATGTCTCCCCTCGACCCGGACCGCCGTTCGAGGATCCATAGCCTTCAATGACTAGTTCCGGAGTGCAACAGACATACGCTTATGCAAGCCTGTCGATTTGCACTGCAAACTGATCCGGCCACGTGCGCCGTGATTTCGTTGAGATGCGAGTGCTCGGCACGCGCGACGCGCTCTCCTGACCGAGCCGTCAAAGCTTAAGCAGCGCCTTGATCGACGTCCACTCCTTCGAAATCAACGGGTTCAATTTATCGAACGTCTCTGACGAAAGCGTGATCCCAGCCGTGGATTTCGCCGCTTCATACGACGTCAGTGAATCGAGAGCCATCGCAGCAAACGTCGAGGCAGCGGGACGAGATTGAAACAGTCGATACACGTCGTCGTATGTCTTCTCGAATCGCATCCTCAACCACTCGAGTCGCAACCACCGTGATACCAGTTGCTCGCTGAAGACCACCTGCGACGCTGCCAGAATCACGCCGAGATCGGACTGGCGATTAATTACACAGGTGAGCCAAAGCACTGCATATATGAGAAGTTTGATGCGCTCGACCCGTGCCATAGACAGAGCGATGGTTTTGCTGAATAGGCTATTTTCGAGCAACTGTGCGGCGAGCTTCCTGTTCGGATCACGGGCATCGTTGTTGTAGTAGCCATCGGTCACTTCGTGACTAAGACTGACATCGAACGCGCGTCCGAAAAAGTCTTGACGACGTTTATCCTCAGCCCGGGGCGTCAGATACAACCGGGAAACCTGACTTAGGACAAACAGGACGATGGCATCAATCAGAAACCCGACCTGAACCCAATCGTAGATTCTCGGGTACACGCTCTTGTTGAGCAGCAGCGACAGAACCGACAAGACCGCGCCGACGTAAAACAGCCAGTCTGTTGCGGTATCGGCAAGCTCGAGGTCATCGAAGTAGCGTTTTCGTATCGGGTCTGCGTTAGACATTTTTGTTTCAAAGAAAGCGTTCAATAACACCAGCAAATCATGCTTGGCTATGCCCCACCGGAAGGTCCTCAAGCGGCCGTTCGTCCGATGCCATACCGTCGACGGGGAGCCGATGGTGGATGCTCACCGCCGCCCGTCCATTTTCCCGTCGCCAGCCATTCCTCAAAATAACCCAGCCACTCGACGGCCCACGGAATGTACGTCTCAGACAACTTCATACCCGTAGACCATTCACGCGCCTTCGGCCACCACAGGCAGAGTTTTGTGCCCGGACCGTCGTGTAAGTAGGTATGCGGCGGGCGCTTGCCGTTTGCGAGAGCACTCAGGTCGGGTTCCAGTACCAAGAGTTCGGGCACCTTGCGTCCGGCCTTCAACCGAAGAAGGCATCGGTATCTGCGCGCATATGGTCCGGGGGAGACCACGAACACAAAGCGCAGCTCCTTGCCGGAACACAAGGTAAATGAACTGTCAGGCAATCGAAACGACTCAAGATCCAGCGCCCGTGCAGCAAGAGTCGGTGGTGGCGTGACGCGGCGCATTCAATCACCGTGGAAGGTGTGCGGCTTCGACCTGGCGATGACGGAAGATGGGGCCGCGCCGGCGCCGATGATAGCCACGCGCCCCGCTTTCCGGTCCGCTTCCCTACGCGCCCGATCGTCCTTGAGAATCTCCGCCTCCGCCCGCTCCCCGAAAACAGCGCCCACTATACGAACGACGGCATCCAAGCCCGCGTTTGCTTCAATCGCGTCAAGGAGTTTGCGCAGGTCCCGACAAATTCGGGTATGCCACTCGTCGAATGCCGCTTGGCGCTCACGTGTGTTCATGCCGCTTGCGAGGTTGTCGTAAGGCGACGACGGGTTCTGGAGGTACCAGACTTCCCTGCCGCCGAAATCGCGCTCCCGCGTGAAATATCGCGGCATCGCCTCGACGATATCAAGCAGAAGATCCAGCGGCGTGGAATGTGGTTTCGGAGCCAGGTCAACGTACGCCGCCGCAGCGAGGGTGGTGATGAACACGGACGAGGGAGCGAAATCCTTGTGACCGCTCGCCTTCCCGAACGCTACGTTCCGATGTAGTTTGAGCAGTTGTACGAGGCGGCTCAGCAATCGCTCGAAAACCTCATCGGCCTTCGGAAGGGGGGAAATGGACTTGCGAACGGAATCGGCCGCGAATGTCAGAAGCTCGACGGCAGTGAAGACCGGCGCAATCGCTGCTGCGCGCGCAAAGCTGCGGGTCAACCCGCGCGGATTCGTGGGTTCGTACGTCCGCAACTGGCGATCTGGGACACGGCCATGCGTATCGCCGTACGGGGCCCAAGATAGCGGATCGTCGACAACCGCCGTGATGTCGGCGAACATGCCGCTTGAATATTCAAGCGTGACGCACCGTTCCCAGCGCTTGATCTTCAGACTGTGCGCGCTCGCATAGCGTGAGAGGACGGCATGCAGGTGGTTGATCAGCAATCCGGGGCCGCCGTCTCCACCGTATCTCGACATGGCGCGCTGATCGAGCCGGGCGGCGAGATCGATATCAAAGCCATCACGCGATTCGTCGGAAGGCCTGAGCAACGTCCCCAGTGCCCTCGAGCCATGGCAGTGAATGTTCGTCGTCAGACCGGCGAACTCGTCACTATCGGCAAGATACTCCGCGGTGCTGATGTAGGAAGACTCAAGCGCCAGAAGTTGCGTCAACGTGGGCTCGTGCGAGCGCGCGATAGTATCGGCGAGGTGAAAAAACTGCGTTGCGGCACGGTACGAAAAGGCAGGTCGCCGTTGCGGCACCTGCGACGTCGCTCCGCGGCCTTCATCGCTGCCGCCGCCCAAAAGGCTGGTAGTGAGTGTTGGTGTTTTCATTCCGGCGTCCTCCCGCTCTCGAATTAGCGCTTATGTTTCGCGGGATCAACCAGGGGGTAGTTCTGATGAAGCTCGGGCGTAGGCGGCAGCGGACAGCCTATCGTCCCCGTCACTTCGGTGCGAGTGACGTTATTGCGGTACAGCCCGGAGGACGGTGCCGGCGTCCCCGATTTTAGTGCTTTCGGCATGATGCTCTCCTTCTCCTCAAGAGCTTCGCGCCGAGTCCGACCACCGGACACGCACGCGAAATGGTGTTCGGCCTTCTTGCCTTTTCGGTTCGGAAGTCCGACAATGAAAATACTGGACTTCAGAATCATCGAAGTCAAGTATTTTTTTTATCGAAATTCCGAACATCATGCCAACTCTAGGCGAAAAGATTCGCACATTGCGGAAACGGCAAGGGCTCACGCTCGATCAGTTGGCCCTTCAGGTTAGCGCCTCCAAATCATCGATCTGGGAGCTGGAGAACAAAGAGAAAGCACGCCCGTCGGCCGACAGAATCGACGCGATCGCGCGAGCGCTCGGCGTCACTTCTGCGTATCTGCTGGACGACACGCAAACCGAGCCAACCAGAAAGGTTGCCGACGAAGCGTTTTTTCGAAAATACGAACAACTGGATGAGCCAGTTAAAAAGCAGCTCCAGGACATCCTCGAAGTTCTCGACCGAAAACGTGATTGATCAGCCTCTATCGCCGCAGCGCGAAGCAATGAAGCTAGTGCAGCTTTGGCGGGCTGTAAATGGCTTGGTGTTCCCGATCCGAGCTGGCGAACTAGCCATTGAATGGTCACGGCAGGTGTCGCCGGCTCGCCCTATCGGTGAAGTTCTAGCCCAAGATCTTGACGGCTTCGAGGGCGGCCTTTTCTGGCTCCCCAAAAGGGAGGAATGGGTGATCCTACACGCCCCGAATGAAGACGCCCCCGGCCGCGCGAACTTTACGATAGGCCACGAGTTCGGCCATTATGTGCTGCATCGCACGCGTAACGATGCATTCAGATGCTCCCAGAGCGCGACGCTTGGACTGGCGGCAAAGGCCATCGAACGCGAGGCAGATCTGTTCGCCTCGTATCTGCTCATGCCGATTGATGATTTTCGAGACCAGGTAACGGGAAAGCACATCACCCTTGACGTTCTCGGTGAATGCGCCGCCCGGTATGGTGTCTCTCTGACTGCGGCCATTCTAAAGTGGATCGACTTCACCGAGCACTCCGCGATCATCGTTTTCGCCCGAGAGGGCATGCTTCACTGGTGGAAGGGAAGCACGAGCGCGAAGAAATCTGGCTTCAGCCATTTGCACGAAGGCATGGAGTTGCCTATGCAATCTCTGGCCATGCAGCCGCGTTCGGGGATTTTTGACGTCGACGCACGAAAGGGAATTGAGCATGAACGTGGGGTCTGGTTCCCCGACTCAAAGACTCGCGAGATGGCGGTCGTATCGGATCGTTATGACATGAGCATTTCGCTGCTGATGCTCGACCGGCCAGCGCGGGACGCTGGTGAGGACGAACTGCTCGTCCCACTGACGGGAGCACCCAGCTTTTGAGTGAAGGCGTTCGTTATAGTGAGCGAGCAGTGGTCAACTTCTCCCGCGGCCATCTCGTCGCACCGGTATATATGAGGCGCCCCGCACTAACCATAGGCTCTCGCCATAGCTATACGCACCTTGCGGACTGACTACCGCTCGGCGCCTCACGCCCTTGATAGTCGCTGAATCGCCCAACAAGACAATCTCACGTCTTGTTGGGAGACTCAAGATTCATACGGCTAGAGGTTGGGGTTCTTAGCCCTCGGTCGACCAGACTTCGATCGTTTTGGAATTCTTCCAACCCCAAATGTCCGAACTCTCTCATCTTCTCGGATCAGCAGGTATTGCTCTGCTTTAGACAAATAGCGCAGATTTACGTGCAGCGCGTCACGCTTCACAATTTCGTTCCAGCCAATCTATTCCACGCCGATACCGTGTGTCACCCAAACCAGACATGCCTTTCTCGCCCTCAAGCGAGGTTCGTCCAGTGCCGTTATACAGTCATTGAATCTAATACTCGACGGTCTGCATGAGTCAAGATCTTATCTACATCAAGAGTCCCGGAGAGCAGCCGGTCGGATCCGCCACCACCGCACCAAACGCTGGTGGCTCCGGTTGGAAAAGCACGACAGGCGCGGCTCTGGCAGTCGGCACTTTTGTTCCAGCAGTTGGCCTCGGTGTATTACTTGCGAAATCGGCATACGACAGGTTCAGCAGACCGCCAAAATCATCTGGAAATTCGACACCGGACGAGCGGGACATCACTTTCTATCGTAATCACGCAGTGACTGAGGACGAGGCGACAGCGAAAGGTTTTGCGTTTGAGCCGGGGCACCCGCAGCCGCAGCACGTATATCAACGTCATCCGCTTGCGAAGTCAAACGCTAGTAAGATGAACCGCTTTCTGCCGCTCGACCGGTTCGCCGACACCCTGTACAACGAGCGCAAGGCGGAGCTTATGCGAATCCTTGTCGACCTAGGTGCAACACGTGTGTCAAGCATCGTCGAGAGGTCCGACAAGTCCGAGCAATCGGGGAAGGCGAGTGCGAAGGTTGACCACCCGGCGTTTTCCGCCAGCTTTGATGCCGAGGCACGGAAGCGAAGCGAATCGGCTACGTCAGAGGAGGAAGTGATCGAACTTGAGGGAAAATCGTGGAAGCGCGGCGATCGCCTCAACAGAGAGGACTATTCGTGGCTCGCTTTTGAGCCGGAGTGGGAACAAATCGTAAATCTTCGTGAGGTCGGCGGATGCAAGACCGCGAAGGTACGGCTCGAAGCATCGACAGTCCGAACGACGCGCTTTGAGATCAGCGCGAACCTAGAGCGCAAAGTCGTGAATGCAAAATTCGGTGCCGGGGGCGCAATTCAAACGTCGACACAATCAACCCGCACGCTCGAAGTGACTTTCTCACCCTTGAGTGACGCGTCAGCGACCTGAAGCTTTGCAAAACCGCTTGCCGCCGTACGTTAGATGCACATCGTAATTTCTCGTCGTCAAGGCGGTATCGTCGGCCGCTCGAGAGGAAAAATTCAGCATGCAGTTGCAGGCGCAACCTTTGCCGGGCGTCGCGAATTTAGATCGGTGATGATGATAAAAGCATAAAAGCCCCACCAAGACGGGAGGGGCCGCGAATCGAATGCTGTCCGCATCCGAGGAAGTTGCTTTGATGATCATCGAGCGTGAACCGTCGGTCAATGCGAAAAATGAAACACCGGCGGTGCAATTATTTTTCCCGCCAATGCGCCCCCAGTCAAAACCGTCCCTAACGTTGCTTCCGCCCCCACTCAGAGGCGGTGATCACACCGGTAGGCTCGCAAGTTCGTATCGCGCGACCGTATGCAGTTCGCGTTTTGGAAATACCAACCATCCGGTTCACCGTTTCGGAAAGTGTCCCTTGGTCATCAAATTCGACTTTTGGCTCGGCTTTACGAGCGGCATCTGCCCTTTGTCGTCGGAAAAATAGCGGCAGTATTCAACCAGCCGAGTTAGCGCCAGCTCATCCCCTTCGTTAAGTGGATCGAGCGCCCAACGATTAGTCTGCATGAGATACCCGATGTCTCTACGGCTTTTGCAGTTGTAGCTTAAGCCTGTTCCTCCAGTAATCTCGCCCCACAATCTAGCGTCTAAATCCGCGAGTGCTTCAAGTTGATTGTCCCGAACTCTTGATCCGTCGTAAATGAGCAGAGTGTGCATGTGAAATGCACCGTGACTGCCACCTCGCTCGACTTTGCTTAGATAACCGAGGTACGCTTCTTCACGATCGCGCGTTCCGAAGAAAGCGTTTCGATGGCCGATAATCGTTTTCACGTCAATCCTGCCTCGCGTCTCGGGCTGATCAATCCAGTTCTCGTTGAAATTGTTTTGCCGGATGATTTCGCGGCTTTTTCCCCCCCAGGGAAGGCGCTCCAGTCCATCAGCGACATCAAAAGGTGATTTCTCGTAAAAGTGATCCAGTCGGTTAAATCGAAGAACTTTATACCGACTACTCAATGCTCTTAGATAGCACTCAATCGACCGTTCTTGTTCAGGTACCGTTGCGCGAAGCGTCGCAAGCTTTCTAGACAAACGACCTTCCCGCGCTTTAAAACGGATAGCTTGAATCAGTTCATTGTAAAGCGGTGCCTGACGGGTTGCGTCATCAATATTATTTTTCCCTAAAGCAGTTACGCGCCGGATCTCACCGATCTTTGAAGTCGCCACGTAAGAGAAGAACAGCTCGACATCTGGAGAATACCGACACCCCGGTTGGTATAAATCCATCCAGATGTCGAAGACCAAAAAGAAGTTAGCCAAGTGATCGTACTCTTCTGACTCCCACGCCGTTTTTATCGGGGCGCCTGACTTCGTTATTGAAAAAGGCAAATGGTCCGTCTTCAGAGTGCTTCGCGTGAAACGACGAAGCGCGTCCCACAATTCGGTTTGATCGCCGACGGCCCAATAATACTTTCCGTGCAGCTTGTATGGCGGTAGGAGATTCGGCAAATCAGATAGCATCGTACGCTCCGTAGTGAGTTCAGATGATCTACAGAGCAACTCAGTTTTCAGTACTTCCCAATCTCTCATCGTAAGACACCATCAACAGACACTGCTTGTCTTACATTGTGCTAATCACCACTACTCTCTTTCATGCATATATAAGAATAGATGCTTCCTCAATGGATACAGCATCTATTCTTATACTTAAAGTCAAAAACACTATCTTAATAATGAGCATGTATCGCAGCAACTCAAATTCGTCTGAGGAAGTGATGACCTCTACCCGACCAATCCCGGGAGTTTTCCGCAGCGTAACTGCGGTTTGCCAAGCAACTCATTGCAGAGAAATGTCCTGACGGGATAGCTCAAAGCAGAACATCCTTCACGTTGAGCTCTTGACAATTTCCGCGCCTTCTACTGACAGATCAGTCATCTTAGCGAGCTAGGACATGTCTGTACCGACGGCACTCACAAATATAAGAGCAACCGCGATCCGGTCTTGGCAGATTTTTCGACGTGCGCTGACTGAGAACGCGTGGACGCGGCGGTGCCAGTGGTGTCAGGGAGCTTAACCCGTACCGATTGGAACTAACTTACGTCCGTTTCGGAACTAACTATTTTCGGATCTAACTGCTAATCTAGTCGGAAGCTGGCTTACTTCCTCCGCGCAGAAGCAGGCATTTGCGCGGATCTGTCGTTCCACGAGATCTGGAAAATCGCGTTGAGAAAATCACGAAAAGTGAAGATGTTGCGAATGAGCGCAGACGAACTGGCTCATGGACTTCCGGACGATTACTGGGTTGATCGGGCTTGGGAAACCGCTGATCAGAAACCACATATGTTGCCCGGCTATCATTTCCGTCATCCGTTCATTGGATTCATGCGAGATGTTGTTCGCATTTGCAGATTGTTAAGAAACAGTCACCCTGCAAATGACGTGTATGTACATCTCAAGGTTCAGGAGACAACACAAAAAACGGTAGTTGCCTCGGAAGCGGCAGGTGCGGCTAGATACCTATTTTCAACCAAAGGGCTCCGGTATGCTGAAGAGGTAGAAAGGGCTTATCCCGGAGACAAATTTCATCCCTATATTCTTCTGTATCTCCGCGAAGCGAGCAAATTGCGTTATGCGAGCGATGTGCACTCGACAGATGTCCAACTCGCTGCTAACGCGGATTTTCAGAAGTTTTCTTCGCATATTGAAAATTCTGAGATTGACATCGCACATCTCTGCAATGTACTGGATGGTTTTTTCCGAAGATTTGCTTGCGTAATCGCTAATGAAAAACTACAAACTGACGTAGCGAAATTTGAACGAGCAGCCGAGAAGACAAGAACATCTTTTATGAAATCATCGGCGCATTGCACACGAAGGACTCTATCAAAGGTTATCCACCTGAAACTTGAGCGCGCCGCAAGCGTACCGCAATTTGATCGCCTACTGGTTGAAAAAACTACCGGGATCAGCTACGACAAGATAACCAGCGCTAGAAAAGCAATCACGAAGATCATTAACCAAGAAATCCCATCATCCATGCTGTCGGGACGCTTTATTCATCTGCGCAGAAACGGTCGCATAGGGTATTGGCTTGAGACTTACGTATTTCTCGAAAACTGTACCATGGAGGAATATCTCAGAACTAGGGAGAGGCTTGTCTCAGGAATCACCATGCGATGCCTTAACTGGCGTCTCGACTGCGCGACCATTGAATTTGAAAATTATGGCACAGATGAATTTGTTGAAACTCTGCTACTCCGTTGCATTATGACTATGGAATCGGAGTTTTACGCTCAAGCCCGAACGCCCGGCGATTCGCGCCGCTACTTTCCGACGCAGCGAAAGCCGCCAAGTAGTCTCGGCGATTTATTTTAGTTTTTCTTACGATCTTTGATAACCCGCTTGACTGCATCAAGTGGCCAGGCGTGAGTCCGTAGTTCCGATGGCATGGGAGTTACTCCGTAAAAGCTTCCGGTCTCAGAATAACGTTTTAGAATTGTCTGCGGCTTAACTCCGACGCCATCTGCAAATTCTTGGGTTGTCAGGAAATCTCGTTCTGCCACGCCATAACGGGTCGGTGTTTGATCTCGCCCTTGCGAAATTGGAATGACTCGCAAATTTTCGATCAACGCGAGCGCGCCACTTTCTACGCTTCTCGAATATTCCGCTACATCTGGCGACATTAGAGTTGTCGGCTGCGGCGTAGGACCGTAATAAACTTCCATTAGAAAGTCGACCCACTTCCGGTCGACCCGCAGCCCCTCCTCCACGATCTGCTCTTCACACCACACGAGATATTTGAACGGTTCGAGGCTTTCGGCCGGAGGGGCGATTCCATCTTCGACCGACTGATGCCAAGCTTTCAAAAGCTGTCTCGCGTCATGGAATCGCTCGTTGCCGCCACTCTGAAACACAGCGCCGTCCAGTCCAACTCCGCCGTGCGGTATCTCAGCGCATGACTGCGACGGATGAATCCCACTCATCAACAATGACGCCATGATCGGTGTCCAGGTCGGCAGTTGCAGATACGGTGTAACCGCGTAACGCAACTGCAGGCTTGCTGCGACACGATCCCGAGCAGTAAGTGGACTATTCATGCCAATTCCGTGGAGTCTTGCGTGTCTTGGAAGTCAATTCTTGCTTGCATTAGCATCCAGAATTCGATTTTGTCGTGCCACATCCGGAGCAGATCCAATGGACGACGACGATAGTGCTTTTCGGCAATAGCAGACGGTTTGTGTCCCTGAATTTGCGCAACTACACCAACGGGTACTTCTACCCACTCAGACAGGGTCCCGAATGACCGACGCAGACCATGCAACGTAATGTGCGGAAGCTGAGCTAAACGCAGTGCTTCGTTATGAGCGATGCGAGGCTCTGCAATCTTCCCGTCCGCGGATTTGTTGCTAGCGAACACCCATTGGGGTGGCGAAAGCGTCTTTCCCTTCGCCATCAGTCGGCCGGTTTGACGGCGGGTCCGCGGGATCTCGCTGCGCTTTTTCAGGTCGAGCAACAGCGACGCGAGATATGGCGTGAGGGGAATTGTTCGCCCGCCAGTTCCTTCGACCTTGTCGTCGAGCGTTAGGCTGCGCCACCGAAAATCGACATCATCCCAGCGGATCGCCGCCAGCTCTTCACGGCGTGCACCAGTGATTAATAGGCCCTGCAGATAAGCGCTGATGACAGGGTTTCCGATCCGGCGAACATTTTTGAACCAGACCGCCAACTGCTCGCGCTGCAACGAGTCCCCATCCTTGGCTCTCACGCGCGGGACGGAATCTTTCACGCTCCGAGCCTTGTAGACATCGACTGGAACGATACCCTGATAGGCAGCGGTATCCGCCGACCAGCGAATAAACCCACGAAGAAGCCTGAACGACAACGCCGACATAGTCGGTCGCTCCTTCGACTGCGCCATCATCCATTCAGCAATCAGGCTGCTCGTAAGTTCGTCTAGCTTGACCGGCCGAAGCTCGGCTAGCGGACCCGGGCGCGTGACTCCTTCTCCACGCTTCTTCTTGACTCCGCCTACATCCGCATGCTGCAAGTGATCTCGATGATGACGCTCGCTCCAGAAAGATTTGCGGCTGGCGACGTATTCGTCCCACGCCTCACCAACCGTGACGTCGCGTCGACGTGCCTCTACTCGACGCGCTTCGTGGGCAGCCTGCTGCTCCGCGCGAACTTCTCGTGGATCTTTTCCGTCGTCAATCAAGGTCTTCAGTCGCGCTGCTTCCGTGCGTGCTCTTCCAAGATCCCATGCGTAGGCGTCGCCGATTGTCAGCCGAATTGTGTTGCCGAACAGTCTCGATTCGAATACGTACGAACGCGCGCCGCCCGGCGTCACGCGCAGTCCGAGTCCCGATGTTTTCGCATCCCAGAAGAAAGACTGTTTCTTATCCGACTCGCATGAAAAGGCCAGGATGCGCGCCGCTGTGAAAATTTGATTTGCTCACTTGAAGTCGTGTAGGCATGGTGTAGGCAAATCCTAGGGCACCGGGTCAAATCCAGTCAATATGCCAAATGTGGCGAATCCCACATTTATTGTTATTTTTCAATTACTTATCCATACCGGTCAATCTCGATCCATCTCAATCCATGGCAAGTCGCTCGGACTCTTAATCCGTAGGTCGAGTGTTCGAGTCACTCACGCCCCACCACCCGATTCATGCAAAAGCCCAGTCCTCGTGACTGGGCTTTTTGCTTTGCGGGATCTGTCGAATCACCTACCTCACCGCCACCCAGATCTCCGTCACCAGGTCCGCCGGCGCGGTCTCTCTCGGGTCATTGAGATACACCTCGAACACCGGCGCATCGCCGGTTTCCCTGCCCGACTTCGGCAGCCACTCCCCATACAGCCACTGATACGCAAAACAAAGCTGCGCATACGGTCCGACATGCGTGAGCACCGCGAACTCGCCACCCGGAACCTCGACGCGCGACACGGGCGCCTCAAACCTCACCGCATCGGGTTCGAACAACTCGCAACATGCCATCGACCGCAAGTCCTCAGCCGGCACCGCTGAGGGATCATCGCAGTAAATCCCGAGCGACCTTGCCCGCGGATCGACGAGACCGCGTGTCGCCAGCCAGTGAAACAGCATCTCGAACGCGCGACCGATGCCCATGTAATCGCCCCGATGCCCGATCGCCGCGACACTGAATCCTTCCTGCGTACGAATATCGACCTGATGTTGTTGCATCGCTCCCTCCTCCGATCGGATTCCATCGATCGCTCCGAATATCGAAGCGCCGCCCTCGTTCCGGAACTGCCCCGGCGCCATCCGGTAACTTGCCTGAAACGCCCGCGAGAACGCCTGCGCGCTGCTGTATCCGGCCCGCGCGGCAATGGCATCGATCTGCGCCTCACCGTGCAGCAACTCGTTCGCCGCACGATGCAATCGCAAGCGCCGCACGGTCGCCGCCGCCGTCTCGCCATAGAATCCGTGATAGATCCGATGCCAGTGATACGGCGACAGGCACGCCACCTCGGCGAGACGATTGAGATCGAGTTCGTCGTCGAGATGATCGTGGATATAAGTCACCACGCGCGCGAGCCGTGCCTCATAAAGCTTCTCGCCCATGCCGTACTCCGGGATCAAGTCAGTTCGATGCTCAAAAAGTAGCACGACCCGCTTTAGCATTTCTTGCTGACTTTCCACGACGCCCCAAAAGCCCACGCCGCCCGCCTCGCCTCGCGAGACGCGTACACTTCCGTCTTTGAACGAAGCAATCACGCCGCCGAGCGCACACCGCGCCCGCGCGCGATGCAACAACGAGAACCATCGAACATGTTCACCTGCCGAAACCAGTCCTGCGAAGCACAGTGGGAGCCGTCGGACGTCGTCATCAAGAACGAAGGCCAAGGCCTCCTGTTCCGCTGCCCCATGTGCGGCGCGCGCAATTACGTCGCCCGTCATGAAGCGGCCGACGGCCAAGTCTCCTACGAACAACTTCGCGACGTCCCGCCCCACGGCGAGCGCTGATCGACATGACCACCGACACCTCATTCAGCAGCCTGCCGCTCACGCCCGCGATGCAGGCGAACCTGCAGCAGCTTGGCTATCAATCGATGACGCCGATCCAGGCCGCCAGCCTGCCGCCCGCGCTTGCTGGCCACGACCTCATCGCGCAGGCGAAGACCGGCAGCGGCAAGACCGCCGCGTTCACGCTGCCGCTGCTCGCCAAGCTCGATCCGAAGCAATTCGCCGTACAAGCCCTCGTGCTCTGTCCGACCCGCGAACTCGCCGACCAGGTCACGCAGGAAATCCGCCGTCTCGCGCGCGCCGAGGACAACGTGAAAGTGCTGACGCTCTGCGGCGGCACGCCGATGCGCCCGCAGATCGCGAGCCTCGAACACGGCGCGCATATTGCCGTCGGCACGCCGGGACGCATCATGGATCACCTCGGGCGCGGCACGCTCGCACTCGATGCCGTGCGCACCCTCGTGCTCGACGAAGCCGACCGCATGCTCGACATGGGCTTCTTCGACGACATCGCATCGGTCGCGCGTCAATGTCCGAAGGATCGCCAGACCTTGCTGTTCTCGGCGACCTATCCGGAAGGCATCGCCAAGCTAAGCCAGCAGTTCCTGCGCAATCCGCGCGAGATCAAGCTCGTCGAGCAACACAGCAACGCGAAGATCAAGCAGCGCTTCTATGAAGTCGCCGATCACGAACGCCTGCATGCCGTCGGCCTGTTGCTGGATCACTATCGCCCGGTCAGCACGCTCGCGTTCTGCAACACCAAGCAGCAATGCCGCGATCTGCTCGACGTCCTCCTCGCGCAAGGTTTCGAAGCGCTGACGCTGCACGGCGAACTCGAACAGCGCGAGCGCGATCAGGTGCTCGTGCAGTTCGCCAACCGCAGCTGCTCGGTGCTGGTTGCAACCGATGTCGCCGCGCGCGGTCTCGACATCGCCCAGCTCGAAGCGGTCATCAACGTCGATGTCACGCCGGATCCGGAAGTGCACGTGCATCGCATCGGCCGGACGGGACGGGCGGATCAGGAAGGCTGGGCGCTGTCGCTGGCGAGCATGGACGAGATGGGGCGCGTCGGGTCCATCGAACAGGCGCAACGCGCCGAGGTGGAGTGGCATCCGCTGGCCGAACTGACGTCGGCCGAGCCCGGGCATCTCAAGCCGCCGATGGCGACGCTTCAGATCCTCGGCGGCCGCAAGGACAAGATCCGTCCCGGCGACGTGCTCGGCGCTCTCACCGGCGAAGCGGGCTTCGACGGCAAGCAGATCGGCAAGATCAACGTGATGGACATGGTCACTTACGTGGCGATCGAACGCGACGTCGCCGACGACGCCGTGCGCCGGCTCGGCAACGGCAAGCTCAAGGGGCGCAAGGTGAAAGTGCGCCGCATGTAGTCGGGTTCAGACTTTCAGACTTTCTGCGAGGGACCGCCGGCGACGTGGTCCGGCTTGGAAGTCGGGTTCGCGGGATTGCGCGTCATCAGCCGCAGGCCGCTCGCGATACTGCCCGCGCCCGCGAAGGCCGCGCCCAGCGACAGCGCGAGCGTCGGTCCATGCTTGCCGGCAATGCTGAAGCACAAGGCGACGAGCGCCGCGCCCGTCGCCTGTCCGATCAGACGCGAGGTCGCGATCACGCCGCTTGCGCCGCCGCTGCGTTCACGCGGCGCACTCGACATGAACGCCTTCAGGTTCGGCGACTGAAAGAACCCGAAGCCCGCACCGCAGATGGCCATGCGGATGCAGATTTCCAGCACGTGCGGCTGTGCGGGCAGCATGGCCAGCGACACCATCCCCACGCACAGCAGCGCCAGCCCGATTCCGCCCAGCAAGCCTGGCGATTGCCGGTCGGACAGACGGCCGGCGATCGGCGCCATCAACGCGACCAGCGCGGACCACGGCGTCATCAGGAATCCGGTTTCGACCTGACTGCGGCCGAGCACGTTCTCGAAGAAAAACGGCAACGACACGAACGCGAGCCCCTGCGCGGCGAACGAACAGATGGCGGTCATCGTCGAGAGGGCGAACATGGGGCGGCGGAAGAGATCGACGGGCAGCATCGGCGCGGGATGACCGCGTTCGCGGCGCAACAGCAACACGCCCGCCACCAGCGTCACGCCGAACGATGCGAGCACGATCTGCGTCGGTGCGCGCTGCGACGCTTCGCCGAGCGCGAAGATCAGCGACGCGAATGTGATGACGTTGAGCAAGGCCGCCACGCGATCGAAGCCGTGCTCGGCACGTCTGGTCTGCGGCAACGACGGCCACGCGATCATCAGCGCGAACACGCCGACCGGCAGATTCACCGCGAACAGCCACGGCCAGGTGCCGAGCGAGAGCACGATGGACGCGACCGTCGGCCCGACGGCGAATGCGATGCCCACGACCAGCGCGTTCAGCCCGACGCCGCGCCCCAGCCGATGCGGCGGAAAGATGGCGCTGATGAGCGCGGCGTTGACGCTCATGATGGCGCTCGCGCCGAGCCCTTGCAGCAGGCGCGCGGCGACGAGCGTCGGCAGGGACCAGGAGAACGCGCACAACGCCGACGAGATCAGGAACAGCACCAGCCCGCCCAGGTACACACGACGATGCCCGAGAATGCCGCCGAGCGCGGCGAACGGCAGCAGCGTTGCGACCATCGCGAGCTGATACGCGTTGATGATCCAGACGGACGCGGCGGGCGTCGTATGCAGATCGGCGGCGATGGCGGGCAGCGCGGTGTTGGCGATGGCCGTATCGAGCGTCGCGAGCGCGACCGACAACAGGATCGCCGCCATGCCGCGCCGTTCGAGCGGGGTCATCGGGGCGTCGGGATCGTGGGGCAGGTCTTGGTCTTGAGGACGTTCTTCGGTGGGCACGGCGCTGAATCCGGATTAAGCGGAAGAGGAATAATCCGAAACGATACGGGATGGCGGCGGTTTTCGCTGAGGCAGGGATGGGGGGCTTTCAGATGGCTTTCCGGGGGTATGCTCGGGCGATGGCGCCTGCCAAGGGAGAACGAGAGATGGCGATTCGAATCGTGAGACTGGGAACGCCGCGCGCAGCGGATGAAGGCTTGCGTATCGGCACGGTGCGGAGGCCGCCGCGTGGAGTGCCCAAGGCGGAATTCGCGAAACGCGATTTCTATGACGTGTGGTATCCGGTGCTGTCACCGACGCAGGACCTGGTGACCGCGGCGCTTCATGCCGAGAGCGACAAGGAATGGCACGCGTTCGTGAGGAAGTTCAAGGCGGAAATGGCCGCGCCGGATGCGAGCAGGACGCTGGATCTGTTGGCCGCGCTGTCGCATCAGACGAACATGGCGCTGGGATGCTATTGCGAGGATGAGGCGCGGTGTCATCGCTCGGTGTTGCGGGAGTTGTTGACGGCACGAGGGGCGGAGGTGGTTTGAGCTTGGGCTTCAGAGCGGTCGCGCGCTGCCCTTGAACACCTGCTCTCGATGCCACTCGGCGAAGCTTCCCGCCGGGTGGTGTTCGGTGCGCACGGGCGCGTTTAATTGGCCGCCGTGGTGTCGGAGGAGAATCTCTTCGAAACTTCGGCCGCCGTGGGCTTTCTCGGACACCAGCACGCGCCGATGATCGCCGAGCGTGAAGGCGCCGATATCGAAGAGCTTGTGATGCAGGCAGCACAGCGCGATACCGTTTTCGACGACGTCCGGGCCGCTCGCCTGATGCCATTTGATGTGCGCCGCTTCGAGACCGATCGTGATGTTGCCGATGCGCAAGTCCAGATCGCATAGGGCGCATCGATATTGGTAGGCGGTGAGGACCGCTTCGCGGAATGCGGGGTCGCGGCGACGTTTCACTTCGGCGATGTCAGCTCCGTTCGTGGAAGCAGTTGAGTCATCGAGAGCAAGACCGATGGCATCAAGAATGTCGCTGTGGATGCTCTCCGGGAAATGAGCGGTGAGCAGTACGCGGGCAATCGTCGTGATTGCCTTTGGGTCGCTTTGCAGGAATGTCTGAACGTCGGGTGAGAAATGTCCGGTTGCGTCCAGGTTTCGCAGTTGCCCTTTGGTTAAATCGTTTTCACGCAGGATGTGCTCGCGATTCGCGCCGAGCGTGACCTCCCAGATCGCGTCATTCTTCAAGCGCACGAAGGGGGCCTCGGGATAAAGCGTGCGACGCTGAGGCGCAAATTCTCTTAAGAGCTCGCTCAGACGACTCTCGTATTCGCGAAAAGGTATGTCCTTTACGCCCTGCTGGAACAAGGCAAGCGCCATCAGAATCAGAAGCGGCTTGTGAGGCGCTCGCTCGCCATTGCGTCGCCAGATATTGAGGTTCTCGAAGCTTTGCAGAATTCCGGATGCGCCGATTGCGGTCATGGCTCAGACAATGTTCATCGACAAAGAAAAACCCGTGACGCATCGTGCGATCACGGGTTTGTGGGACCGGGAAAGGGTCTGCCTACCTACCCCTCAAACATCAATATTCCCCGCCCTCAACGCATTGCTTTCAATGAAGGCCCGGCGCGGCTCCACATCATCCCCCATGAGCGTGGTGAAGATCCCATCCGCGGCAATTGCGTCCTCGATCTGCACGCGCAACAAGCGACGCACATTCGGATCCATCGTCGTTTCCCACAGCTGCTCAGGATTCATCTCCCCCAAACCCTTATACCGCTGCTTCGAAACATTCCTCTCAGCATCCGCAATCAACCACTTCATCGCGCTCTTGAAGTCCGTCACAGCCATCGACCGCTCGCCGCGCTTGATCAACGCACCCTCGCCGATCAAGCCCTTGAACGTATCCGCCGTCGACACGAGCTGTTTGTAGTCCGCCGTCAACTGAAGGTCTTCATCAATCACCGACACCTTCACGTTCCCATGATGACGCCGCTTGATATGCAGCGACCGCAGCTCGCGCACCTGATCGTAGGCCGGCTCGACACTCACTTCCGGCTTCAACGGATCCGCCCGCAAGCGCGCTTCCAGACGCTTCGCCGAATCCTCCGCCGCCTCTTGCGACGACAGATCGATCACGACGCCATCCATCACCGACTCGAGCGACGCCGAATCGTAGATCCGGCTCAGCCGATCGACCACCGCCTGCGCCAGCAAATATGCCCGCGCCAGTTCCCCAAGCGCATCGCCGGCGATGGCATCGGCGCCTTCGGTCGGGATCAGTTCCGAGCCCTGCAAGGCCAGCTTGAGCATGTGCTGGTTCAGCTCGTGCGCGTCCTTCATGTAGCGCTCGTCCTTGCCCGCCTTGATCTTGTAGAGCGGCGGCTGCGCGATGTAGATGAACCCGCGCTCGACGATCTCCGGCATCTGCCGGTAGAAGAAGGTCAGCAGCAGCGTCCGGATGTGCGCGCCGTCCACGTCCGCATCGGTCATGATGATGATGCGGTGATAGCGCAGCTTGTCCAGGTTGTAGTCATCCTTGCCGATGCCGCACCCCAGCGCCGTCACCAGCGTCACGATCTGCTCGGACGAAAGCAGCTTGTCGAAGCGCGCCTTCTCCACATTCAGCACCTTGCCGCGCAACGGCAGGATTGCCTGGAACTTGCGGTCACGCCCCTGCTTCGCCGAGCCGCCCGCCGAGTCACCCTCGACGATATAAATTTCCGACTTCGCCGGATCCTTCTCCTGGCAATCGGCCAGCTTGCCCGGCAGCCCGATGCCGTCGAGCACGCCCTTGCGGCGCGTCATCTCGCGCGCCTTGCGGGCGGCATCGCGGGCGCGCGCGGCATCGACGATCTTGCTCGTGATGATCTTCGCGTCGTTCGGCGTTTCCTGCAGATAGTCCTCGAGCGCCTTCGCGACGATTTCCTCCACCGGCGCCCGCACTTCGGACGACACCAGCTTGTCCTTGGTCTGCGAGCTGAACTTCGGCTCGGGCACCTTCACCGAGAGCACGCACGACAGACCTTCGCGCATGTCGTCGCCGGTCGTCTCGACCTTGGCCTTCTTGGCGATCTCGTTGTCGACGATGTACTTGTTGATGACCCGCGTCATCGCCGCGCGCAGGCCGGTCAGGTGCGTGCCGCCGTCGCGCTGCGGAATGTTGTTGGTGAAGCAGAGGACGCTCTCGTTGAAGCTGTCATTCCACTGCATCGCCACTTCGACGGTCACGTTCTCGCGCTCGCCCACCGCATGGAAGACGTTCGGGTGCAGCACCTGCTTCGCCTTGTTGATGTACTCGACAAAGCCCTTCACGCCGCCGCCGAATGCAAAGTCATCTTCCTTGCCCGTGCGCTGATCCGTCAGGCGGATCCGCACGCCGTTGTTCAGGAACGAAAGCTCGCGCATGCGCTTGGCGAGAATGTCGTAGTGAAACTCGACATTGCCGAAGATCGTGGCATCCGCAAGAAAATGCACTTCGGTGCCGCGGTTCTCGGTGTCGCCGACCACCGGCATCGGCGAATACTGCACGCCGTTTTCCTCGACGATCTCGCGGTTCTGCACGAAGCCGCGTGCGAACTCCATGAAGTGCTTCTTGCCGTCGCGACGCACCGTGAGGCGCAGCCATTCGGACAGCGCGTTCACGCACGACACGCCCACGCCGTGCAGGCCGCCCGACACCTTGTAGCTGTTCTGATCGAACTTGCCGCCCGCGTGCAATTCCGTCATGACGATCTCGGCGGCGCTGCGCTTCGGATCGTGCTTGTCGTCGCGCTTCAGGCCGGTCGGCACGCCGCGGCCGTTGTCGGTCACCGAAATCGAATTGTCCGCATGGATCACGACGTGAATGTCGTCGCAATAGCCGGCGAGCGCTTCGTCGATGGAGTTGTCCAGCACTTCGAAAACGAGGTGATGCAGACCGGTGCCATCCGACGTATCGCCGATATACATGCCCGGCCGCTTGCGCACCGCCTCCAGACCCTCGAGGATCTGAATGGACGAGGCGCCGTAGCTGTTGTCGGGCGTGTTGTCGGGTTGCGAATTTGTGTTTTCAGTCATGGAATTTTCCGGTTCTGCTTCACTGCCTGGGTTACCGCTCGAACTTTTCTGAACACCATTAAAAACGCCAAAGGGGCGCGCCGCCCCTTGGAGTGTTCACCGTGAATGCGCGGGTCAGATGCGCATCGGCATCACCACGTACTTGAATTCCTCGTTCTCGGGAATCGTGATGAGCGCGCTGGAATTGGCGTCGCCGAGGCTGACCGTCAGCGTGTCGACCTTCAGGTTCGCGAGCACGTCGAGCAGGTACGTGACGTTGAAACCGATGTCGACGGTGTCGCCCTGATACGCAATCTCCAGTTCTTCCTGCGCCTCTTCCTGGTCAGCGTTCGTGGACATGATCTTGAGCTGGCCCGGCTCGACGAGGCAGCGCACGCCCTTGAACTTGTCGGAGGTCAGGATGGCCGCGCGCTGCAGCGAGCGCTGGAGTTCTTCACGGCCAATTTCGAAGGTGTTCTTGTGCGACTTCGGAATCACGCGCTGGAAGTCCGGGAACTTGCCCTCGACCAGCTTCGACACCAGTTCCACCTGGCCGAAGCTGAACTTCACCTGCGTGGCGGCGATGTCGATCTTCAGATCGTCGTCGATGTCTTCCAGCAGGCGCTGGAGTTCGAGAATGGTCTTGCGCGGAATGATGACTTCCTGGCGCGGGAACGAACCTTCGATCTTCATCGACGAGAACGCGAGACGGTGACCGTCCGTTGCGACCGCCATCAGCTGGTCGCCGTCCACCACCAGCAACATGCCGTTCAGATAGTAGCGGATGTCCTGCTGGGCCATCGCGAAATAGACCATGCCGAGCAGCTGGCGGAACGTCTTCTGCGGAACCGAAAGGCTCGCGCCGAAGTCAGTAGCCTGGTTGACGGTCGGGAATTCGTCGGCGGCGAGGGTCTGCAGCGCGAAACGGCTCTTGCCGGAACGCACGGTCAGGCGCTTGTCCGAAAGGTCGAGCACGACTTCACCGGAAGGCATGGCGCGCAGGATGTCCAGCAACTTGCGCGCGGCGACCGTGGTGGCGACCTGGTCGCTGCCGACGCCGAAGTCGGCGCGGGTCGTGATCTGGAGTTCGAGGTCGGTCGAAAGGAACGACACGTCGGCGCCGTTCTTGGTGATCAGCAGATTGGCGAGGATCGGCAACGTGTGGCGGCGTTCTACGATTCCGCTCACGGTTTGCAGCGGCCTTAGAAGATTATCTCGTTCGGTCTTGACCAGTTGCATAGAGTTCCTTCGTTGATGTATCGGCCCGTCCGCCGGTTTCGCCACCACTGGGTATGCCACCCTGACCGACGGACAACCTCGTAACCCGCGTTGCCGGCCCCCCGCCGGTCACTCGCGACAGCTTTGCGCCAAGCCGCCCAGGCCATGAGCGGCGAAACCTGTATTGTGCCTCAAAACGGCAGCGCTCCCTAAAAATGGGGGCCGTTTCGTCAAAAAACAGGCCCGCGCACGCAATATCTGACGCGTACGCCCGCAGCGCTCCGTCAATCGGCCGCTAGCCCTTCAAGGTCTGTTCGAGCACGTGCAGTTCGTGGTTCAACTGCGCGTCGGTGCTGCGCTCGGACCCGATCTTGCGCACGGCGTGCAGCACCGTCGTGTGATCGCGGCCGCCGAACAATTCGCCGATCTCGGGCAGGCTTTTCTGCGTCAGTTCCTTCGCGAGATACATCGCGATCTGGCGCGGGCGGGCAATGTTAGCCGGCCTTTTTTTCGAATACATGTCGGCGACCTTGATGTTGTAGAAGTCGGCCACCGTCTTCTGGATGTTCTCCACCGAGATCTGGCGGTTCTGCACCGTCAGCAGGTCCTTAAGCGCTTCCTTGGTCAGTTCGATAGTGATGTCGCGGCCATGGAACTTCGAGTACGCGAGGATCTTGCGCAGCGCGCCTTCGAGCTCGCGCACGTTCGAGCGCAGATGCTTGGCCACGAAGAACGCCACGTCCTCCGAGAGGCTCACGCCTTCCGACAGCGCCTTGCGCATCAAGATGGCGACGCGCATTTCCAGCTCGGGCGGCTCGATCGCCACCGTCAGGCCGGAGTCGAAGCGCGAGATCAGACGATCGTCGATGCCGGAGATTTCCTTCGGATACGTATCGCTCGTGATGATGACCTGCGCCTTGTTGGCGACCAGCGCCTCGAACGCGTAGAAGAACTCTTCCTGCGTACGCGACTTGCCGGAGAAGAACTGAATATCGTCGATCAGCAGCAGGTCGAGCGAGTGGTAATAGCGCTTGAAGTCATCGAAGGCCTTGCGCTGGTACGCCTTCACGACGTCCGAAACGTACTGCTCCGCGTGGATGTAGCGGATCCGGGCGCCGGCCTTGTCCATCAGCAACTGGTTGCCGATCGCGTGAATCAGGTGCGTCTTGCCGAGGCCCACGCCGCCATACAGGAACAGCGGGTTGTACGAGATGCCCGGATTGTCCGCGACCTGGATGGCCGCCGCGCGCGCGA
Organism: Caballeronia sp. LZ034LL; assembly: GCF_031451215.1. NCBI lineage: Bacteria > Pseudomonadati > Pseudomonadota > Betaproteobacteria > Burkholderiales > Burkholderiaceae > Caballeronia > Caballeronia sp. LZ034LL. Next base: position 3,085,066 of record NZ_JARUXR010000001.1, on the reverse strand, counting down.
GCTGGTTCGCCTTGCCGGTCACGAAGTTGTCGAAGGTCAGCACCGGGTTGAGCTTCGAACGCTCGTAGGCGGAATCGTTGTCACCGCCGGCCGGCGGAGCGCCGCCCGGACGCCACGTGCGACGGCCCGCGGCGGCTTCGTTGGCATCGAGGCTCGGAAGGTCGAGGTCGGCCGGGTCTTCGGGCGTCGCCTGCGCGTGCTGCGCGGCCTCGGCAGCGAGGGCGTTGATGTGCGCGGCCGCGTTGGCGTGCGCGACGACCGACGGCGCCGGCGGCACGGCCGCAGCTGGCGCCGGTGCGCGCGGCGCGGCGGGCGCGCTCGGCCGCGGTGCGGCGTTCGGACCGCCGCCGATGGCGTTGCGCGCGGTGGCCTTCGGGTCGAGGACGAACTGGACGTCGATGGGCGCGCTGAAGAAATCGCGCGCGACGTCGGTGATGCGTCCGGCGAACTGGCTTTTCACCCAGTCGAGCTTGAAACGATTGGGAGCGGCGATGCGCAATGTGCGCGCATCGGCATCGAATTCGACCGGGGTCAGCGGCTTGATCCACGTGACGTACTGCTGCGGCGTCAGTTCCCGGGCCAGCAGTGCGGAACAGTGTTCCCAGAAATCGTTCATCGAATGCGGTCGTTTTGGTTGCTCCGCGCACCTGAGGGCCGTGCTTGCCGAACGTTCGTCCGTTGACGGCAAGTCCCGGCACAGCCGAGCAGACGTGCTCCGGAGCCTTACGCCGCAAGGGTTTGCGGGCGGACAGCGAGCCGAAGCAGCGGGCGGATATTTGGGAGTAAGGCGAGATTCTAACGCCAAAAGAGACCGGCGCGCGAGTTATCCACAGGGACACATCAAGGTCCCGGAAGCATGAAAAAGCGGCCGGCGCGCGCCTCGCGTGCTGCTAACCTATTGACGGTCAAGTGAAAAGCAGTTTAAATAGCGGGTTCCGCGAAAACAGAATTCCTGAACCTCCGGCCATCGCGCTTGCAGTGACCACACTGGAGCCAAGCCCGCGCGGTCAATCAACTCAAGTGAGAGCACCATGAAACGTACTTACCAACCTTCCGTGACGCGCCGCAAGCGCACCCATGGCTTCCGCGTCCGCATGAAGACCGCGGGTGGCCGCAAGGTCATCAACGCTCGTCGCGCGAAGGGCCGCAAGCGCCTGGCAGTCTGAGTCTGCTGGCACTGCCGCAGATGGCCGCTCGCGGCGCTTCTGCCGACGAGCCGCTCATGCGCCGCACAGAAGTCTTGAATCAGGACATCGTTCAGTTGCCGGCGCAGGCCACGTTCCCCAAGGCCGCAAGGCTGCTGAAAACGGATGAGTTCTCATCCGTTTTTCGTTTGCGCCCCTGGCGACGTTCGCCGCACTTCGTCCTGTACGGCAAGCCAACGGGTCATGCAGCACGGCTCGGGCTGGTCATCGGCAAGAAGCAGGCGCCGCGCGCCGTCACGCGCAATCTGGTCAAGCGGCTGGCGCGCGATGCGTTCCGGTTGCGGCGCGAGCAGCTGAGCGGCTTCGACATTCTCGTGCGGCTGCATTTGAAGATCGACCGCAAGGCCATGCCGAGCGCGAGTTCTCCGCCGCTTCGGGCGCTCATCGGTCAGGAACTGGAAGCCTTGTTCGACCGTGCGGTACGCGAAGCAGCGCGCCGTTCGGCCGATTCCGTGACGGAGCCGCCCAAGGCGCCCGCCGTCGACGACTCATCCGGCCCGAGCAGTTCATCCGGGTCATGAAGCGCAGATGCGCCAGGCTTTGTCTCAGTGACGAACCCGGCGCACAGCGCGAAGCTTATGCAAACGGCACTCCTCGCGTTGTTGCGCTTCTACAAGCTTGCTGTGAGCCCCCTGCTCGGCAACCGCTGCCGCTTTTATCCTTCCTGTTCCGACTACGCACGCGAAGCAATCCAGTATCATGGCGCCGCGCACGGCACGTATCTCGCCGTTAAACGGCTCTGCCGCTGCCATCCTTTCTCGGCCGGCGGCATCGATCTCGTGCCGGCTCCTCCGGGGCACGTCGGCGAACCCGACAAGCCAGCTTCGCAACCGGATTCCGCATCGTCGGACCCGTCCGCGCGCAACAAGCTTTCAACACTAAACGGCGCTGAAGCGCTTTCCGATCGACACTGAGACAACGCATGGATATCAAACGCACCGTCCTATGGGTCATCTTCTTCGTGTCAGTTGTCTTGCTGTTCGACAACTGGCAACGGGACCATGGGCGCCCGTCGATGTTCTTCCCGAGCGCGACGCAGCCGGCCAAGACCGCCGCCAACCCCGCACCCGGATCGGCGACGCCGGGCGCACAGCCCTCCGAACTGCCGAACGCGCCGGCCGGCGCCGCGCCTGGCACGACGACGCCGCCCGCCACGGCCCAGGCGCAGGTCGTCAAGTTCTCGACGGACGTGTACTCGGGTGAAATCGACACGCGCGGCGGCACGCTCTCGAAGCTCGCGCTGATGAAGGAAGGCGACGGCAAGCAGCCGAACCTCTACATCACGCTGTTCGATCACACCGCGAACCACACCTATCTGGCGCGCACCGGCCTGCTCGGCGGCGACTTCCCGAACCACAACGACGTCTTCACTCCGATTCCCGGCCAGACCTCGCTGACCGGTGACGAGAAGACGCTGAAGATCGCGTTCGAATCGCCGGTGAAAGGCGGCGTGAAGGTCATCAAGACCTACACGTTCACGCGCGGCAGCTATGTGATCAACGTCGATACGAAGATCGAGAACGTCGGCACGGCGCCGGTTTCGCCGGCCGTGTACATGGAGCTCGTGCGCGACAACACGCCGGTGGAAACGCCGCGCTTCTCGCACACGTTCATCGGGCCGGCGGTCTATACGGATCAGAAGCACTTCCAGAAGATCGACTTCAGCGACATCGACAAGAAGAAGCAGGACTACGTCAACTCCGCCGACAACGGCTGGATTGCGATGGTCCAGCATTACTTCGCGTCGGCGTTCATCCCGCAACAGGGCGTGAAGCGCGACATCTACGTCGAGAAGATCGATCCGGATCTGTACCGCGTCGGCGTCAAGCTGCCCGCGCAGACGATCGCGCCGGGACAGAGCGTCAACGTCGATGCCCGCCTCTTCGCCGGTCCGGAAGAAGAGCGCATGCTCGAAGGCATCGCGCCGGGTCTCGAGCTGGTGAAGGACTACGGCATGGTGACGATCATCGCCAAGCCGCTGTTCTGGCTGCTGGAGAAGATCCACAGCTACGTCGGCAACTGGGGCTGGGCGATCGTGCTGCTCACGCTGCTCATCAAGGCGGTGTTCTTCCCGCTGTCGGCGGCGAGCTACAAGTCGATGGCGCGCATGAAGGAAATCACGCCGCGCATGCAGCAGATCCGCGAGCGCTTCAAGGGCGATCCGCAGAAGATGAACGCGCAGCTGATGGAGCTGTACAAGACCGAGAAGGTGAATCCGTTCGGCGGCTGTCTGCCGGTCGTGATCCAGATTCCGGTGTTCATCTCGCTGTACTGGGTGCTGCTGTCGTCGGTGGAAATGCGCGGCGCGCCGTGGATCCTGTGGATTCACGATCTGTCGCAGCAGGACCCGTACTTCATCCTGCCGGTGCTGATGGCCGTCTCGATGTTCGTGCAGACCAAGCTGAACCCGACGCCGCCGGATCCCGTGCAGGCCAAGATGATGATGTTCATGCCGATCGCCTTCTCGGTCATGTTCTTCTTCTTCCCCGCCGGCCTGGTGCTGTACTACGTGGTGAACAACGTGTTGTCCATCGCCCAGCAGTACTACATCACGCGCATGATGGGCAAGAACCGCAAGAAAGCGGCGTAAGCGCGCTGTCGCGATTGCATGCGAGAACGCCCGGCTTGCCGGGCGTTTTTTGTTGGGGTGATGGCTTGTTGGCGATGGATCAGCGCTTCATCGACCCATAGAACTGCTCGATGAGTTCTTCGAGCAAATACCGATGATGCGGCGACAGCGACTCGATCTTGGTCGCCAGCTCGAGCGTCTCGCCCGACGCCGGATATTTCTCGTCGCGGGCCAGCGGCTTGGGCGGTCCCTTCGGACTTCCGCTCGGCGGCGGGCCGTAGTGCAGCCAATGCTGATCGACCTTGAACCATTCTGAAAGCGTCTTCAGCTTGTCGGCGGTTGGAATCGACCGGGCGGTCAACCATTTGTGCGCCGTCTGAGGCGAAACCGATTCGCCCCGGTAACGCAGATTGAAATGCAATGCGAGATCGGTCGCGCCGCGCATCTTTTCAGGTGCGCGGGTCATCGAGAATTTCAGCCGCTCAGAAAAATCGGCCTTTTCTTGTGGTGTAGGCATGACCGAATTGTGCGAAATATCCGCTGACAACAAGTCAACCAGCTACGCTAGATATGGCTTGTTTCATCCGCATTTATCTTGCTTACGTTGATCAAATTGCTGCTTGTAGCCAACATCATTTCATCAACAATGTCCTTCATTGTTGACTTATACGCCGATCCGCTCGTCAGCGCGGCCTGGTGGAGCGATACAGTCGAGTATCTCAAATAAGATAGCGCAAGAATCGTCCTATTGGCATGGCAAGTCGTCCGGATTTGTCGTCGCGATACAATGCGCGCACCCTTCCTCCCTCCGTTTTGACTGCCTTCATGTTGAGCAACGACACCGATCCGATCGTCGCAATCGCCACCGCGCCCGGACGTGGCGGCATTGGTGTGGTGCGGCTGTCGTTAGGTCGAGCGGGGGCGTCGGCGGCGCAGCAGGCAATGCTTGCTCTGTGCGGCGAAACGCTGTCGCCGCGGCATGCGAGCTACGTGCCGTTCCTTGATGCGGGCGGCGAGGCGCTTGATCGCGGCATCGCGCTTTACTTCCCCGCGCCGCATTCGTACACGGGCGAGCACGTGCTCGAATTGCAGGGGCACGGCGGGCCGATCGTGCTGCAACTGGTGCTGCAGCGTGCGATCGAAGTGGGCCAGGCGTTCGGCCTGAGGCTGGCCGAGCCGGGCGAATTCACCCGGCGCGCGTTTCTGAACGACAAGCTCGATCTCGCCCAGGCCGAAGCCGTCGCGGATCTGATCGAAGCCAGCACTGAAGCGGCCGCGCGTTCAGCCGGGCGGTCGCTGGAAGGCGCATTTTCACGTGAGATTCATGCGCTCGTCGAGGACGTGATCAATCTGCGGATGCTGGTGGAAGCAACGCTCGATTTTCCCGAGGAGGAAATCGACTTTCTCGAAGCCGCCGATGCGCGCGGCAAGCTTGCCCGCATCCGGCAGCAACTCGAGACGGTACTCGCCGACGCGCGCCAGGGTGCGCTGTTGCGCGAAGGTCTTTCGGTGGTGCTGGCGGGACAGCCGAATGTCGGCAAATCGTCGCTGTTGAATGCGCTGGCGGGCGCGGAACTCGCCATCGTTACGCCGATCGCCGGAACCACGCGCGACAAAGTGGCGCAGACGATTCAGGTCGAGGGCATCCCGCTGCACATCATCGACACGGCGGGATTGCGCGAGACTCAGGACGAGGTGGAGCGGATTGGCATCGAGCGGACGTGGGGCGAGATCGAGCGTGCCGACGTGGTGCTGCATCTGCTCGACGCACGCGAGGGTTTGAGCGTCGCGGACCGCGACATCGCCGCCCGCTTTCCGAAGGGCGTGCCGGTCGTGCGGATCATGAACAAGACCGATCTGGCCGGCATGCCCGCCGCTGCGCACGATGCCGAAGGCCACATTCGCGTCGTGCAGCTCTCAGCGAAGAATGGCGACGGCATCGCGCTGCTGCGCGACGAACTGCTCAAGATCGCCGGCTGGCAGGCGGGCGCCGAGAGTGTCTATCTGGCACGCGAGCGGCATCTGATTGCGTTGCGCGAGGCTCGTGAACATCTCGCGATGGCTGCAGGACATGCAGATCAACGTTCGCAAGTGCTCGATTTATTCGCCGAAGAGCTGCGGCTCGGGCAGGATAAGCTCAACGCGATTACCGGAGAGTTCAGCTCCGATGACCTGCTCGGCGTGATCTTCAGCCGCTTTTGTATCGGCAAGTAAGCTCACAGTCCGTGCGGCTCGCCGACTCCGCGCAGTTCGTTGCTAAGCCTTTCGCCCTCCTCCGGACGCCCGTGAAACGCTGCGGGCGTGTTCTGGAACATTTCGATCCGATACGCGCCGTCGCATAGCGAGAGCACCATGGTCTGGATGGCATTCAGCTTCGGATCGAGCGTGGTGGCGCCGCGCGGCCACATGCCCGCGATCGCGCGCACGAGCAGCGTGTGCCCATTCGCCATGCGCCGCACCTCGCGCACTTTCGCGACAAAGAGCGGCGTTGGATGTTGCTCGAAGATGGAACGCAGGTGTGCTTCGATGCAGGCGCGGCCATCAACCTGACTGCCGTCGAATCCGACGAGGCTGCCGCGTTCGGTGAAGCGCGCCGCCAGCGCGCGAGCGTCCTGGCGGTTCCAGTCTTCCAGCAACCCGAAATACGCGCGGCGCGCACTCGTGCTCCAGTCTTGCGCCTGGCTCATGCTGCCTTCTTCCATGCCGCGGCGAAGATGCCCGCGCCCATCAGGAGCGTGCCGCCGGTGCGATTCACGGCTCGCTGGACAGATGGCTTGCGAATCGCCTCGCGCGCGCCAGAAGCGAGGAGCGCGTAAGCGAACGCGTTGGCTGCCGCCAGACCGACAAAGGTGGCTTCGAGAATCGCAATCTGCGACACGCTCGCGACATGCGGATCGACGAATTGCGGCACGAAAGCCACGAAGAAGATGATGCTCTTCGGGTTGAGTGTCGTGACGGCATAAGCGTGCGCGATGATGCGGCCCATGCGGACTTCGTCGGTGGGCTGAGCGGCGTCGGTATCGATGACCGGCGCCCGCCACAGCTTTATGCCCAGATAAATGAGATAAGCCGCGCCGATCCATTTGACGAGCATGAACAATTCGGCCGAGGCCGCGAGCAGCACGCCGAGGCCGAGCATCGACGCGGTCATCGCGGTGAGATCGCCCAGGGCGACGCCCAGCGTGGTCGCCAGCGCGAACCTGCGCCCATGACCGAGCGCGTATGAGACGACCAGCAACACGGTGGGCCCGGGGATCGCGACGAGAATCGCGGAGGCGATTGCAAACGGAAGCCATTGAGCAAGGGTCATTACTTTCTCCTGAAGTCGAAGCGTCGATTTATCCATGAACGCACGGATGTGGCAATAGGCCGCCTGGCCAGCTTGACGGGTCGATGCGGTTGGGTCTGGATGTCGACGCGCGAACGAACGCGAGATCGTGCGGTGCAATATCCATTACCTCGGGCGGTTTTCAGCGGCTTAATGCCGCAGCTCGAAAGCTTTCATTTCCGATTGACGGCCTTTCAGGTTTTTTCGGTTAATTGCTGCGATTGGGCGATGCGATTTACCCGTGCCGCGGCATTCTGCCGTGTTGCGGACGCACACAAGTTGTGCTTGCAAGTTTTTCTCACTCCACTAGCATGACTTTTGCGGTCAACCGCTTTTAAATACGTAGCTAATTTCGAGTGATTAGTCGTTCGGAGGCTAAATATATGCAGAAACGCGCCAGTGCTCTCTTTGCGATGGTCGGCCTGTTCGCCATTGTCTCCACCGCGCAAGCCCAGGACAGCGTTGTTCAGCCTCAGCAGACATTCACCTTCCGGCCTAATTCGTATGGATGCTTGTCGAAAGACAAGTTTGATTCGGCCGATCAGCACCAGAAAGCCGGAGAGCATCAGAAGATGCAGCAGTATTTCGAAGGCTTCGAATGTATCTCGACTCCTGTCGATTCCCACTTCCGTGTATTACGCGTTGTCGGCCATGACGTCGAGTTCGTCAATGCGTCGAACAGCGATACACAAGGCATGTGGACGGCGGATCGTTTCATCGATCAATAATCCGGTCTGTATTTCTTTTGCATTTGATTTGTACGGCGCGATTTTCTGATCGCGTCGGTTGGTGTGTTTTGCTTCAGCTTTCAGCCTGAGTCTTCTTCTTTCCCACGCGTCGGACTTTTTGGTGCGCGTGCGTCGTCACGTCTTCCCATTTCCGTCGGATTCCCCGCACAATACCGGTCGCGCGTGCTCGTGTGCGTCGCACCGACCGCTTTTGCTCACCTGACTCGCCGGCCAAGCAGCCGGCGCCCGACGCTGAATGGCTCTCAAATCCACCATCTATAAGGCAGAGCTTCAGATTGCCGACATGGATCGCCACTACTACGGCGATCACTCCCTGACCATCGCGCGCCATCCGTCCGAAACGGACGAACGCATGATGGTGCGTATTGCCGCCTTTGCGCTCTTCGCGAGCGAACGGCTGGAATTCTGCAAGGGCCTTTCCGACACCGATGAGCCCGATCTTTGGCAGAAGGATCTCACGGGGCAGATCGAGACGTGGATCGAGGTGGGTCAGCCGGACGAACGGCGCATTGCCAAGGCGAGCGGCCGCTCTGGGCGTGTGATTGTCATTGCTTACGCGGGCAGGACGGCGGACATATGGTGGCAGGGGGTGAAGGGCAAGATCGATCGGTTGCGCAATGTGACGGTGTGGTCGCTTGAGGAAGGCGTCGGCGACGCGCTCGGCAAGCTGGCCGAACGGACGATGCGTTTGCAATTGATGATGCAGGATGGGGAGGCTTCACTCGGTAGCGAGACGGCCGATGCGGTTGAGCTGCGGTGGAGTGTGCTTAAGGGGTGATCGGTTTGTCGGCTGACGCTTCAGGCGGTCCCTTGAGTTCGATCATGTTGCCTTCGGGGTCGAACAGGTAGAGGGACGGGCCGAAGCCTTCGGCGCCGTAGCGGCGCGCTTCTTCGCCGATGGTCACGTTGTGGCTTTCTAGGTGGGTGCGGAGTGATTCGGCGTCGAAGGGCTCGACGCGGAGGCAGAGGTGGTCCATGTTGCGGCCTGCGCCTGGGTTGCCGCTGTCAGGTCGGTCGATTTTTGCGCCTACGCTCAGGAGGTCGATTAGAGAACGGCCTGCGCGCATTTGGATCAGGCCTAGGTCGCGCTGCTCCTTCTCGATCGGGCAGTTCAGCACGGTGCGGTAGAAGGTCACCATGTTGTCGAGGTCAGCGCAGCGGATCACGACGTGATCGATTTCGCGGATTGTGAAGGACATGGTGGGGCGCTTGAGGTGGGGGTGCGAGGGAGTTTAGCGCGGGGGAGGTGGGAATGAGAAAGGCCTGGCGTTTGGGCCAGGCCTTTTGAATTCGTGGTGGAGAGGAGGAGGATCGAACTCCCGACCTTCGCATTGCGAACGCGACGCTCTCCCAGCTGAGCTACCCCCCCAACGAAGCAAAATAATATCACAGCGGATTGGCTGAGGTGCAAGCCATCGGACGATAGCCGCTCCCGCTTATTTTGCAGGCGCTCCAGCGAGCACCCAAGCCACAACCGTCTTGATATCCGCATCATTCATACGCGGGTGGGAAGGCATCGGAATCGATCCCCAGACCCCCGCCCCACCATTCTTCACCTTCTTCTCAAGCTGCACGCTAGCCTGCGCTTGCCCCTTGTACTTCTCCGCCACTTGCTGAAACGACGGCCCAACGAGCTTGCGATCAACCGCATGACACCCCATGCACGCATTGCTGCGAGCGATGGCCATCGCGTCAGCGGCAGAGCCAGCCTGCTCCGCCGCCTGCGCATCGATAGCCACCACAACCATCGCAACCACAACCACCAACCCCCGCATCCTCATTTCACCGCCGGAGCAGAGCCTGAAGAAGAAGCCCCCGGATGCACGTCCGAATTCTTCACGGGCGCAGGCGCTTGCTGATCGAGCGGACGCGACGTCACCCCTGAATCAGGCACCGTCCCCACCGTAGCCTCCGCCGGAGCCGGCGCGCTAGCCGCCGACACCGCGCTCGCATCCGATGCCGCCGCCGCCTCCAGCGCCCGCGCCTCTTCCGGCTTGATGTACTGATACACCTTCACCACCTGCTCCACACCCGGCACGCGCGCCGCGACATCCGCGCCATGCGCACCTTCATCCTGCGTCACAAGCCCCATCAGATAAACGATGCTGCGCTCGCACACCACCTTGTAATAGTTCGCGCGCAGATCCTTCTCGCCGACCATCGCCGTCTTCACGCGCGTCTCGAGATACGAGTCATTGGCCCGCGACGAAAGCGAACTCGCCCCCTGCACCGACAGCTCATTAACGATACTGCCAACATTGTTGATATCGCGCACGACAGCCTCGGCCTTCTGCTTGGCCGCATCATCAGGAACCTCCCCAGTCAGCAGCACACGCCGATTGAACACCGTCACGTTCACATGCGCGGTATCCGGCAGGTTCTCGTTGATGCGCGAAAGCGCCTTCACCTGAATCTCGCGATCCTCCGTCTGGGCACCGAGCGTGCGCCGGTCGGTCGCGATCAAGGTTCCCCCGGCCGCCGCGCCGACCACCGCAAGCGCACAGCCCTGCAACGTCAACGCAACCCCCGACAACATGCTCAGCACCAGCGTGGCATTGGCCAAAGTCGCCTTGACGCGTGTCTTGTTCATCAACTCCGTTCCCCCTTTGAGTTTCAATCGTCGCCGAGCAGCATCGCATCGATGCCGTCGCACAGACAGTGAATGGTCAGCAGCTGGACTTCCTGGATCCGCGCCGTGCGCTCCGACGGCACGCAAATATGGATGTCGGTTTCGGCCAGCACGTCGTTCATTGCGCCGCCGCCGTCGCCGGACAGCGCGATCACGAGCATCTCGCGCCCGTGCGCCTCCTGGATCGCCGCAAGCACGTTTACATCATTCCCCGACGTACTGAGCGCCAGCAACACGTCTTCCGCCTGCCCCAGCGCGCGCACCTGGTTCGAGAAAATCTGCTCGAAGGCAAAGTCGTTGCCAATGGCCGTCAGGATCGAGGTATCGGTGGTCAGTGCAATCGCCGGCAAGCCCGGACGCTCCCGCTCGAAGCGGCCAATGAGATGCGCCGCGAAACGCTGCGCATCGGCAGCCGAGCCGCCGTTGCCGCACACGAGAATCTTGTTGCCATTGGCGAGTGCGCCAAAGAGCGTGTCGACGGCGGCCGCGATCGGGACCGCCAGCGCATCGAGTGCTTCGAGTGTGAGCGACGCGCTGTCGCGAAAATGCTGCTGGATACGTTCGACTGACATCGCTCTCGATCATCGGCCGCAACCTGCGGCGCCGTGCGGCATGTGAGGGTCTCGCCCGAAGCGCTGCCCGGACGAAGGTTGTTGCGCAGTTTACCGCATGCATCACGCAGCACGACGCTGCTTCAGGCTTCGTCCGCGCGAAAGGCGTCGGGCAGCCAGTGGATGCGGCCGGCATCGAAGGTAACGACATCGAAACGGCACGCCGGCAACTTGCCGCGCCAGGTCGCCAGAAAATGCTCCGCGGCACGCACCAGCCGCGCACGTTTCCTGGCATCGATACTCGCGGCCGCCTGCGCGAACCGCCTGCTCCGCCTCGCCCGCACTTCGACGAACACCAGCGCGCAGTGCGCATCGAGCATCACGAGATCCAGCTCGCCGCCGCGGCACGTCACATTGCGCGCAACCAGGCGCATGCGCCGCCGCTGCAGATAGTCGAGCGCGTGAGCCTCGAACGCATCGCCGAGCGTCTTGGACATGGCTTCTCCACGAAAGTTGTCGACGGGACGGCGACATCGCGCGTGGCAAAATGACGTCCTTTCCCCCGATGCCCGTCACATGTCGTCACTTCCCGCGTCACTCTCCGGCCTCGCCGATGGACAGATCTATCCGACGGGCGCGCTCTACGTGGTCGCCACCCCGATCGGCAATGTCGCGGACATCACGCTGCGCGCGCTGCATGTGCTCGGACTGGCGGATCGCATCGCCGCCGAAGACACGCGCAACACGTCGCAATTGCTCGCGCGCTACGGCATCTCGAAACCGTCGATCGCCGTACACGAGCACAACGAGAAGAGCGCCGCCGAACGCGTGATCGCGCATCTGCGCAACGGCGAGCGCATTGCATGTGTCTCGGATGCCGGCACGCCGGGCATCTCCGATCCTGGCGCGCGTCTCGTCGATGCCGTGCGTGAAGCCGGTCTTCCCGTGATCCCGCTGCCGGGCGCCAGCGCGCTCACGACAGCCTTGAGCGCGGCCGGCGCCTGGGTGAAGAGCTTCGCGTTCATCGGCTTCCTGCCGACCAAGGCGAAGCAGCGCGCCACGCATCTGCGGACGCTCACGCATCATCCAATGGCGCTGGTCTTCTACGAAGCGCCGCACCGGATTGTCGAGACCGTACGCGCGCTCGCCGAGGCCTTCGGCGGCGAACGGCAGTTGTTGATTGCCCGTGAGTTGACGAAGTTACATGAGAGTCTGCATCGCTGCACCCTGGCCGAAGGGCCAGCATGGCTCGAAGCCGATGCGAACCGTCAACGCGGCGAGTTCGTGCTGGTGGTGGAAGGCGCGCCCGATGCCGAGGACGCGGATGACGCCCACGACGGCCTGCTCGGAACCTTGCTGGAGGAGTTATCGGTGAAGAGCGCGGCGCGCATTGCCGCGACCTTGACCGGCGCGTCGCGCAATGTGCTGTACGAGCGCGCACTCATGCTCGCGAAGCGCGCAGGGCACGAGAACCACGAAGACAACGACGAATAAAAACGGGCCGTCGCAAGACGGCCCGTCATGGTTCTGGAACGACGAAAACTCGTTCAGGCGATCAGTTCACGCTGTCGTCAGCCAGCGACTGCGCCTGTTCTTCGCGAGCCTCGCGCGCTTCCTGCTGCGTGAGCCCTTCGATCTTCACCTTCTGCGTACCCGTGCCGCGCATGCCGAGCACAGCCGCGGCGGCATAGGACAGGTCGATCACGCGTCCGCGCACGTACGGGCCACGGTCGTTGATCTTCACGACGACCGTCTTGTGATTCGCCTCGTTCGTCACGCGAACCCACGAAGCCAGCGGCAACGTGCGGTGCGCGGCGGTCATCGCGTTCATGTTGAACTTCTCGCCGCTCGCGGTCTTGCGGCCATGGAACATGCGGCCGTACCACGACGCCTTGCCCTTCTGTTCGAAGCTGCCGACGTCCGGACCGGTGGTGATCGGCTCGGCGTCAGACAGCGACTGTGACGGCTGCGCCGGCTTGTCCGCCGGAAGCGCGGAAAGGTGCGAATCGAAAGCGAGCGGCCCGACCGGGCGGGCACTGCTCGTGCTAAGAGACTTAGTAGTCTGAGGATTGGATGCGACATCGCCCGAACCCGGCGCGGCGCAACCAGCCAGCACACCAACGGCTAGCAGGCTCCCGACATGTCGAATAAATCGAGCATTCATAGACGTGTACCAATGATAAAAGTGCAGCCGCGCTGCGCTGGTCGGCGCGCGCAAGGCTGCACGAGGCATGGCCGCGCCAAAGCACAAAGCCGCTCGGTCAAGCGAACGGCCGGCCCTGCACGGATGCGGCGTACTCGTGCCGCAAAGCCCGGTTATTGTTCACGTCTGGCGCAACCTGTCCCCGGCAGCCTGACCAGACCCCACATGCCGCCATCGAACATGGCATCACGCTCGTGCGCTGGACAAACCAGTAAAAGCGCAGGAACGGCGGCGTAGGCCCCATCCGGCGTGACGGCAGCAAGGCCATCTGACAGACGCGCAGCGTCTGGCCGGACAAGACGTGTGCACCTACGGAAGGTGCTTGAATTGCGATTGCGAGGCTTTTGGCCCCCAACTGCGTACTGAAGGCAATTGTAAAAACGCGCTAGCGTCTGAACATTCACCTGATGACAGCATGGTGACTCCCATGCACAAGTAGTGCCATTATACAAAAAAACCGGGGTTGAGCTCGCCGGACTGTGCAAGCCGTCATTGATTTTCACTATGACCGTAAGAATTGCCGGTTCCCTCCTCGTTTTCAGTCACAAAACGCGGCCCATCGCTCCCCAATGCGGCTCGGTACAATGGACGTTTTTACAGCCTCACTTGTACCCACGACAGTCATATGAAAGTCATTCTCGTTCCCGTGACGCCGTTCCAGCAGAACTGCTCCATCGTCATCTGTGAGACGGCCCGGCGCGCGGCCGTCGTCGATCCGGGCGGCGACATCGAACGCATCATTGCTGCGGTCGAGCAGCAAGGCGTAACGGTCGAGAAGATCCTGCTGACGCACGGCCATCTCGACCATTGCGGCGGAGCGAAAGCGCTCGCCGACCACTACGGTATACAGATAGAGGGCCCGCATCGGGAAGACGCGTTCTGGATCGACCAGTTGCCGGAGCAGACGCACCGCTTCGGCTTCTCGAATGCAGAAGCCTTCACGCCCGCCCGCTGGCTCGATAACGGTGACACCGTGCAGTTCGGCGACGAAACCATGGAGGTGTATTTCTGTCCCGGCCATACGCCGGGTCATGTGATCTTCTTCAGCCGGGCGCATGAGGTGGCATTCGTCGGCGATGTGCTGTTCGCCGGATCCATCGGCCGCACGGACTTCCCGCGCGGCAATCACGCCGATCTCGTGCGCTCGATCCGCGAAAAGCTGTGGCCGCTCGGCGACGACGTCACCTTCGTGCCGGGCCACGGGCCAGCCTCGACATTCGGCGAGGAGCGTCGCAGCAATCCCTACGTCGGCGATGGAGTCCCCGCGTGAATGCCATTCCCGAAATCTATGTCAGCACCGACGTCGAAGCCGACGGCCCCATTCCCGGTCCGCATTCGATGCTGAGTTTCGCGTCGGCCGCGTTCACTGCCGACAAGCAGCTCATCGCCACGTTCTCCGCGAATCTCGAAACGCTCGAAGGCGCCGCGCCGCATCCGGTGCAGGCCGCCTGGTGGAAGACTCAGCCCGACGCGTGGGCGGCCTGCCGCAAGGACCTGCAAAAACCCGAGCCGGCACTGCGGGCCTATGTCGAATGGGTGGAAGCCTTACCGGGCAAGCCAGTGTTCGTCGCGTATCCGGCGGGCTTCGACTTTACCTATATCTTCTGGTACATGATGCGCTTCGCCGAGCGCTGCCCGTTCTCTTGGTCGGCGCTCGACATCAAGACGCTCGCCTTCGCGATGACCGGCCTGCCGTACCGCAAGGCCATCAAGCCGCGTCTGCCCAAGCACTGGTTCGACGAGTTGCCGCATACCCACGTCGCACTCGACGACGCCATCGAGCAAGGCGCGCTCTTCTGCAACATGCTGGCGGAGTTGCGCGCCACGCAAAAGGCGGCTGACGCCACGGCCGGGACACCCGAAGACACGGAAGGTAAAACCGCGCAGTGAGGCCAGCGAGTTAGGGAAACTCCCTCAGTGCAGCCGCATTGCATTGCGTTTCTTTTCCGAGGCCTCTACCATAAGAGTCAGATCGCGACCGAACGGAGGCGCAGTTGACTCTCGATACATTCTCACAAAAAATCCTGCGTCTTCTGCAACTGGATGCACGACGCTCCGTTCAGGAAATTTCGGATCAGGTCGGGCTGTCGAGTACGCCGTGCTGGCGTCGCATCAAGGACATGGAGCAGTCCGGCGTGATCCAGCGCTACACCGCGCTGCTCGACCGCGAAAAGCTCGGCCTGCACGTCTGCGCACTCGCGCATATCCATCTCACGCGGCACACGGAAGGCGGCGTCGAGCAATTCGAGCGCGAGATCGCGACCTGCCCCGAAGTGACCGAGTGCTACAGCACCACCGGCGAATCGGACTACATCCTCAAGATCGTCGCGCCGGACATCAAGGCATACGACGCATTCCTGCACGACCGCATCTTCAAGATCCCGGCCGTCGCGCAGGTTCGCACCAGCGTCGTGCTGCGCGAGATCAAGTTCGATACGCAGTTGCCGCTTTGAGCCGAAGCACCGGCGCTACGGCCTGACGCTTCAGGTTGCACGGTCGTGATGCGGAGCGCGGGAAAGTTCAAGCGCCTGTGTCAGGCGAATTTCACGCGCGCCTATTCGTCGGGCGAGTGCGTCGAAGTCAATCGCACCGAGCCTTGCTTCCGTGTCTTTCACGGCCGGGGCCGGCAGGACGATCTCGACGGCAAAGCCGCCGCTCAGATAATGCAGGCCCAGCGACTGAACCGCTAAGCCATGCTGAGCAAAGGCACTGCGCACGGCTTCGCTGACCACCGAACGCAAGGGGAAGTGGCCCGGCAACGGATTGAGCTCGTCGCTTTCCGGATCGACGTGAATGAGCGCATCGAGCACGCGCGGGTCGGCACGGACATGGGCGCGCGCCGACTCCGCGATGAAATGACCTTCCGAAACCGATATCAGCGGATCCACGAGAATATGAGCGTCGACCATGGCGAGATCGCCCATCTTTCTCGTGCGTAGTTCATGCACTTCCCGCACGCCGGGCGTGTTCAGCAAAATCACACGCAAATCATTCGTGGTGGTTTGATCGAGCGCGCGGTCGGACAAATCCTGCAACGCGTCCCACGCGAACGTCCATCCCATTTTCCCAATCAGAAAGCCCACAAGCGCCGCGGCGATGGGATCGAGAATACGAAAACCCGCCAGACTGCCGACAATCCCCAATGCCACCACCAGCGAAGAAGCCGCATCAGAGCGCGCATGCCACGCATTTGCGACCAGCATGGCTGAACGAACCTTTTCGGCGGCGCGGAGCATGAACCGAAACAATGCTTCTTTCGAAATCAATACAACGATTGCCACCGGCAGGGCGATCGCGTGAACTGGCGGAATATCCTGAAGGTTCACGAGTCGCGTTCCGGCGCGCCATAACATGCCGACTCCGACCGCGATCAACAATCCGCCGAGGAATAATGACGCGACGGTCTCATAGCGGCTATGCCCGTAGTTATGATCGAGGTCCGGCGCGGCGGCTGCATGCCGATTGGCGATCAGAACAATGAAATCGGACACGATATCGGCCAGCGAGTGAATGCCGTCCGCAATCAAGGCCTGGGAGTGAGCAAGAAAACCGACGACGAGTTGCGCAATCACGAGTCCGCTATTCAGCCCAATGCTCGCCCAGGTCGTCCTGCGTGCAACTGCCTGCTTTTCAGCAATAATCGAACTCGAAAGTGACATGTGATTGCGTCCTGGCTTGCTCAGACGGTCACTTTAACGCGCGGCGCGCAAATAATGCCGGGTTTGCATCGTATGTTTGAAGCCGGTCTGCAAGAATTTCGGACAACGCTACTGCGGCATTCATCGCCGCAGAAAACCTGTGCAACAAAACAGAAAGGCCGCGCCCCTGCGGACGCGGCCTTTACCGGCAATCTTGACGCAAAAAATTACTTGCTGATCAGGAAGCTGTCGCGGTCCTGTCCGGCAATCCATTTCGGCGGCTTGCCGCGGCCAGACCACGTGCTGCCGCTTTCCGGGTCGCGATACTTCGGTGCGACGCCCGAACGGCTGCGCGATGCCTTTGACACCTTTGCGCCCCGGCCGCCAGCGAGCTCCTGAAGCGTGATGCCGTAATCCGCCATTTTCTGCTTGATCTCATTAAGTACTTCGGCGTATTCGCGCGACTTCGCTTCTTCAATCTGGCGTTCGAGAGACTCGCGCTGTGCGAGCAGTTCCTTGTATGAAGGCATGGCAATTCCCTAAGTGGTTTGCTGATTTACGAATCGACTCGCTCGCTTGCAGTTTTCGGTATAGCCTCGGACTGGCACGCAGATTAACACAGTTCTGATTAACGCGGCACATGCGGTTTGCCGCTTAATAAACTTTTGCGACTTTCTTCGTAAGATTTGCCGATAATTCCGATCTCCGCAGCATCGTCCATTAGGCTTAAAAAGATACGGAGCAATTGAAATAAGCATGCCGCACTGGCATCGCATGAGAACAATCAACCCGACACCCCCCCAACGTTTCATGGAATGACAGCTTGCCGGCCCATTCGCCAGATTTTGTAATGTCCATGAGAGGTGTCCGTCTCTTTTACCATTCAGTGGGAATTCAGACGTTTCGCTCAAAACAATCGATAAGCGCCAGCTTCAGTTCATCCTTTGTTTCCATGGGCTTATCGAATGTAAAACGATTGCGACACTCTTCATGCTGCAAATCGCATCCGTAACGGTCAATCCCCATTAATCGGGTTCCGGCAGGCCGGCCGGGATAAGTGTCGAGATATTCACACAACGATGATTCGTCATCGTATGAAAGCGGCTCGAGCGGATCCAGCTGGTCTTCGCCGAGCCAGCCCATCGCGCCAAAGCCGCCGATATAACGCATCCGCGCCAGTTTCATCACCCAGAAAGAGAAGTCGCCCAATTCCAGATAACGCGCCGCTTGTGGGTGATAGCGCAGATAGCGTCGCGCGAGCCGGTCGCTCTCTTCCGGCGCCGCAGGCGAGAAAGCGCCGAGCATCGTCAGGCGCTGTCCCTCCAGCACGTTGCCGTGTCCCGCGTGCGTGACCAGAAAGCCTGCCTGCGCATTGGCTTGCAGGTTGCGCGTGTGTTCGGCGAGACGGCTGATCAGCAGCATCGGCAGGTGCTTCGCGGTCAGTGCGAACGGCAGGGCGGTCGGATACGGAAAGCCCTCGGGTTCGCGCGAATGCGTGGCGAGCGTGCCTTCCGCGACGTGATGCAGCAAATGGAGCGGGGCCTGCGACGGAATATGCATTGAATCCTCGTACGGCTGCGATATGTCCACGCGATGGTAATGCAGCGCCCTCAAGCGTGTCTCCTGGCCGTTCGATAGAATCGAAAGCCTTCGCGCAAACAGGCAAGCTCAGGCAAGCTGTCAGGTTGCCCTGCGTTGCGCCCCACTCCAGAATCCCTCCCGTGTCAGATTCGACCACCGCCTCTTCCGCCGTCCGCGAAACCAGTCCGGCGCTCGCGCTGCATCGCAGCCTTCCCTACGCCACGCGCGTGCGCGCCCGCTACGCGACGATGGCCATCTTCTTCATCGCCGGCATGATGTACGCCTCGTGGGGCGTCCACGTGCCGACGGTGCGCGACAAGTTCTCGCTCAGTCCCGGCATGCTGTCCCTCGCGCTGTTCGCGGTGGCGGGCGGCTCGATCTTCGCGATGCTCACCGCCGGCTCGTGGATCGCGCGCGCCGGCACGCGGACCGCGTGCATGACGGGCGGCGTCCTGATGATGATCTGCGGCGCGCTGGTGCTCGTGACGCCGTGGTTCTGGCTGCTGCTGCTAGTGCTCGCCCTGTTCGGCTTCGGCATGGCCACGCTCGACGTCGCCATGAACGCCGAGGCCAGCGCGGTCGAAGAGGCTCTGGACCGGCCGATCATGTCGTCGCTGCACGGCATGTTCAGCATCGGCGGGATGGCGGGCGCGGCGGCGGGTGGCGCGCTGCTCGCCCACGGACTCGCGCCGGCGGCGCATTTCGCGCTGGCCTCGGGCGTGAGCCTGCTGGTCCTGCTCGTCTCGATCCCCGCCACGCTGCCGCACGTGCCGCATCACGATGAACACGCGAAGGCGTCGTCGTCGAGACGCTGGCGCTCGGGCGCGTTGTGGGCGCTCGGCGGCCTGGCGCTGATCGCGTTGATCGCCGAAGGCGCGATGTACGACTGGGCCACCGTCTACATGCGCGACGTGGTGGAGGCGACGCCCTCGGTATCGAGCGCCGCCTACGCCGCCTTCTCTGGCGGCATGGCGGCGGGCCGCTTCGGCGGCGACGCGGTGCGCGCGCGCTTTGGCGCGCCGCAGTTGATCTTCGGCAGCGCGGGGCTCGCGTTCGTCGGCATGGTGATGGCGCTCGTGCTGCCCAACACGGTCTTCACGATGACCGGCTTCACGCTGATGGGACTCGGTCTCGCGAACATGATGCCGGTGCTGTTCGCGGCGGCGGCGCGTGTGGAAGGCGTGACGCCCGCCGAAGGACTCGCGCAGGTCGCGGGTCTCGCTTACTTCGGGCTGTTGCTCGGGCCGGTGCTGATCGGCGGCGTTGCACAGGTCACGAGTCTGCCCATCGGCCTGTGCGTGGTCGCCGCCTGCTGCGCGATCATCACGCTGATCGGACCGAAGATCCTCAGGCGGCTGAAGATATAAAAAAACGCGCGGCCCTTGCGGCGCCGCGCGCTTCTCAGGACCGAAGTCCCGTGTGACTTACATCTTGACGACGTCGAGCAGGGTCTTCTTGCCCTTCTTGTAGTCGTACAGCGAGATCACGCCGTGCTTCAGGTCGCCCTTCGAATCGAAGCTCGTCTGACCGATCACGCCCTTGTAGTCCGTGTTCGGCATCGCAGCGAGGATCTTCGCCGGATCGGTCGAGTTCGCGCGCTTCATCGCGTCGACGATGATGTACACCGCGTCATACGTGAACGGCGCGTAGATCTGGATCGGCTGGCCGAAACGCTTCTGGAACTTGGCCGCGAACGCCTGGCCGCCTTCCATCTTCTCGAGCGCCATGCCGGCTTCCGAGCACACGACGTTGTCGGTTGCGTCGCCGGCGAGGTCAGCCAGCTTCTCGGTACAGACGCCGTCGCCGGCCAGAACCTTCGCGCGCAGGCCGAGCTGCTTGGCTTGCTTGGCGAACGGGCCGCCGGTTGCGTCCATGCCGCCGTACATCACGGCGTCGGGGTTTTCGCCCTTGATCTTCGTCAGAATCGCGCGGAAGTCGACCGCCTTGTCGTTCGTCGCGTCATGCGAGATCACCTTCAGGCCGAGCGACTTGGCCGTCTTCTCGAACTCGTTCGCGAGACCCTGGCCATAAGCGGTCGAGTCGTCGACGACGGCAACCGTCTTCACCTTCAGGTTCTTCGCCGCGTAGTTGGCGAGCGCCGGGCCCTGTTGCGCATCGGTCGCGACGACGCGGTACGTCGTCTTGAAGCCTTGCTGCGTGTAGGCCGGGTTCGTTGCCGACGGGGAAATCTGCACGATGCCCGCATCACTGTAGATCTTCGACGCCGGGATCGAGGTGCCGGAGTTCAGGTGGCCGACGACGGCCACGACCTTGTCATCGACGAGCTTCTGCGCAACCTGCGTAGCGGTACGCGGGTCAGCGGCATCGTCTTGCGGGTCCAGTTGCAGCGTGATCTTTTCGCCGCCGATCGTGAGACCCTTTGCGTTGATTTCTTCGACTGCCAGCCGCGCGCCGTTTTCGTTGTCCTTGCCCAGGTGAGCAATGCCGCCGGTCAGCGGAGCGACGTGACCGATCTTGACGACCTGGTCGGCTGCTGCGGTCGTTGCCAGCGTGGCGAACAAAACAGCCGCGGCGCTGATCGGCAACAGTTTGTGAAGCTTGGTGTTCATGTAAGTCTCCAGTTTCGGTCCCAAAAACAACGTAATCGCCCTGTGCCCCGTCTTTCATCTCGACCGCTCAGTCCCGTGGACGACCACGCCGGATGCATCGTCATGCACTTGGCAAGTCCTTCCGGCGGGCCGTTCGTGGCGGCCGCCATCCGCACTGCGCGCAAGTGTAGGGTTGTCAAATTAATTTAGGGAAGTTTTTTAGGATACTGGTGTCACTACCGATTAACGGCCAGTTGTGAGCGCCGTCGGTTTGTGCTGGCGCTTGCGCGAAGACGCCCTGTTCATGCGGGTTTCCGCGACATCGGCTTACAGTCTTTTGAGCGTCATTCAAGTTTCATCACACGACGCCGATAATCTCCGGCCGTCAGATCATTAGCCCGGTTTTTAACCGAAGCTTTTAGCCGGCGATTAGGCTCGCCGCTCTAAAAATGCTGCACGTGGTCAAGCATCGTGCCAGGCAGCACCGAACCGGCACAGGGCGGCTGAAAGGGAAAGCTGGCACACTCACCCGCCTCGGCATCTCACACACAAGGAGCTTCGACGTGACCGTACCCGTGACATCCCGCTGGATCGACATTCCCGCCGATGGCGGCAGCTTTCAGGGCTATCTCGCGCTGCCCAAGACCGGCAGCGGACCGGCCGTCATCATCCTGCAAGAGATCTTCGGGGTGAATGGCCACATCCGCAGCGTCGCGGATCAATATGCGGCCGATGGCTATGTCGCACTCGCACCGGACGTCTTCTGGCGCACGCAGCCGCGCGTCGAGCTGGGCTACGAAGGCGCGGATCGCGAAAAGGCGATGGAACTGCTGCAGAAGACCAAGGTGGAAGCCGCGGTCGCCGACGTCGGCGCGGCGGCCAAGGCGCTGCGCGCACTGCCGGAAGTGACGGGCAAGGTGGCGGCAATCGGTTACTGCTTCGGCGGCCGGCTCGCGTATCTGGCGGCGGCGCTGGGATCGCTGGACCTGGGCGTCGCCTACTACGGCGGCGGCATTCAGAACGCGCTCGACCAGGCCGACCAGGTCAAGGTGCCGATGCAGTTCCATTACGGCGAACTCGACGCCCACATCCCGGCCGACGCCGTGGATGCCGTGCGCCAGAAGTTTGCCGGACGCAAGGATTCGGAATTGTATGTGTATCCGCAAGCCGATCACGGCTTCAATTGCGGCGATCGCGCTTCGTACAACGCGAAGGCATCAGCGCTCGCGCACGGACGCACGCTGACCTTCCTCGGCGAACACCTGTAAGACCCCGACGGCGCGCGCACGCAAGCGCGCGCCGGTCAGGCGTGGAACAGCCTGCGGGACTGCCGGGCCGGCGCTAGATCAGCGCGGGCAGTCCCTCGACCAGCAGGAACGCGGCGAGCACGCCTAGCAGCGCGCCGCACACGCGCAAGGTGTTGTTCTTGAAATGCGTCGCGCAGGGAATGGCCCCGAGAAACAGGGCGCCGGCGAGCGCCATCGGAATGATCAAGATGAAGTCGCCGATCGTGAAATACGTCATGGTGCGTCTCCCTTCGTCCAGTCTGTACCTGGTTGTCGCGCGCTGAAGTTCTGTTCTGTGCGTCGACATTTCGAGTATAGGCGGCGCCTCGAAGGGCGTCGGGCCTTCTTCGTTCGGCGGGAAACGAGCGAGATCGTAAAACCCTTGCGCGACAAGGGCTTGCGGGCGACCTTTTTAAGCGCCCGCGTAAAAACCCTTACTTTCTTCGTATTTCAACTGGCTTTCTGATCGACGCGTGGCCTATCGCGCGGGTGCGGTTCCGACCCGCTCCCTGCGATCGAGATACACCGCAGCGGCCAAGCCAACCAGCAGCAGCACGCCAATGAGACCGGCCACGCCCGGCCAGCCGAACGCGGTCCAGAAGTGCCCGCCATACGAGCCGATCACGCTCGAACCAAGGTAATACGCGAGCAGATAGAGCGCTGCCGCCTGGCCTTTCGCCTGTGCGGCGAGCCGTCCGACCCAGCCGCTCGCCACCGAATGGCCCGCGAAGAAGCCGAACGTGAGGCAAGCGATGCCCGCGATGATCACCGACAGCGACATCCACAGCGTCAGCGCGATGCCGAGCATCATCAGCAGAAGACTGGCGATCAGCACACGGCCGCGCCCGAAGGCATCGGCCAGCTTGCCGGAACTGGGCGAAGCGATGACGCCTGTCAGATAGACGGTGAAGATCGCGCCGATCTGGGTCTGGTTCAAGCGGAACGGCGCCCCGAGCAGGCGATAGCCGACGTAGTTATACAGCGTGACGAAGCTGCCCATCATGACGAAGCCGAGCAGGAACAGGAACGGCAGGCCGCGATGACGCACGTGTCCGGCCAGCGAGCGTCGATGCTGCGTGAAACCGACGCCGCGCCGGGGCTGAAAGCGTTGCGACGGCGGCAGCAGCGCGCGAAAGATCAGCATGGCGAGCAGTCCGAGCACGCCGATTCCGCCGATCGCCACGCGCCAGCCGAACAGGTCCGCCAGCACGCCGCTGATCACGCGCCCGGCCATGCCGCCGACGGCCGTTCCGCCGACATACAGTCCCATCGCGAGACCGAGTCCTTTCGGGTGCACTTCCTCGGCGAGATAGGCCATCGCGACGGCGGGCACGCCGCCGAGCGCGAAACCGGCCAATGCGCGCACGATGAGCAGCGCGTGCCAGTCCGGCAGCACGGCCGCGAGCACCGTCAGCACCGACGACGCCAGCAGCGAAAGCGTCATCAGCCGATGACGGCTCCAGCTTTCGGAGACGAATCCCGCGATGAAGATCGCGATCGCCAGGGCGGCCGTACTGACGGAAACCGCCAGCGCGCTGACCGCCGGACTGACGCCAAACGCTCTCGTGAACTCCGGAAGCAGCGGCTGCACGCAATACAGCAGCGAGAAGGTGGCGTAGCCGGCGAACAGCAGCGCGAGCGACGCCCGCCAATAGGCCCGCGAGCCGCGTTCGAGATACGGGGGCTCTTCCCCATCGCCTTGCGGAGTTTGCCCCGCCGAAGCAACGCTCATTTTTTAAGTATTCTCTGACAAACCTTCAACGATACGCCGCCCCAAGGGTTTTGCCTAATGCGCTGGACGTTTTAAATGATGATCAGCGAGTAATTACTTCCAACCGTCTGCGCTCGACAACATAAGACGGCAATTGGCGTCGCGTCGGCGCGCCGCGATGCGCTAAAGTAAGCGCACAATCGTTCATGATCGCCGCGCGCCGAGCCCCTTCGCGCAAGGCTGACGCAGCGAAAGTGTGGTGCACGGGCCGTCAAAAGCCTGTGCTTGTTGCGATATTTTTTGACCGGCGCGTCATCCTCAGCCGGCGTTGAAACGGGGATTCATCATGCAAATCGGTTCGATTGTCCGCTCAGTGCATATCGCCGTGCCTCAGGGCGCGCGCGGCATCGTCATGCGCATTCTCGGCGACATGGCCATGGTCGCCTGGTACGCAGGCGAGCCCGGCGTCACCCAGCTCCTCAACACGGAACCGTTCTTCCTTGAAGACCTGATCGACACCGGCGACATCGTGCGGCCGGCGAACACGGTCGTTCACTGAGGCTCACTGAAAAAACCGCCGTGCCGATGCCGTCCGCGCGCCGGCGCGGCACAATGCCGGGATGAACCCGATCGATCCCGACTCCCACGGCGCGCCCGTTCCCCGCGATGGCGACGCGCCCCCCTTCGCCGGCCTCACGCCCGAGCGCGTGCTCGATGCGCTCGACAGCGTCCTGATTCCTGCAGGCACGCGCACCGACGGCCGCCTGCTGCCCCTGAACAGCTACGAGAACCGCGTCTATCAAGTGGGCGTGGAGGACGGCCCGCCGGTCGTCGCGAAGTTTTATCGGCCGGAACGCTGGTCGGACGGCGCGATCCTGGAAGAGCACGCGTTCGTCGCGAGCCTCGTCGCACGCGAGATTCCGGCCGTGCCCGCGCGCGTGCTCGAAGGCGCCACGCTGCAGGCGTTCGGCGGCTTCCGCTTTTCCGTGTTCGAGCGGCGCGGCGGACGCGCGCCCGATCTCGATCGCACCGACACGCTCGAGTGGCTCGGGCGCTTCATCGGGCGGATTCACGCGGTGGGCGCAATCGAGCCGTATCGCGAGCGTCCGACGCTCGACATCGCCACCTTCGGCTATGAACCGCGCGACTATCTGCTCGCGCACGACTTCGTGCCCGCCGACGTGCGCGAGGCATGGGAAACGGTCGTTGCAATGGCACTGGAAGGCGTCGCGCACTGCTTCGAGCGGGCGGGCGACGTGCAGCATCTGCGCCTGCACGGCGACTGCCATCCGAGCAATGTGCTGTGGACCGACAGCGGCCCGCATTTCGTCGATTTCGACGACAGCCGCATGGGCCCGGCCATCCAGGACCTGTGGCTGCTGCTGCCGGCGGGCCGCGCGGACGCCTCGCGGGCGCTGACCGACCTGCTCGCCGGCTACGAGGACTTCTGCGAGTTCAATCCGCGCGAGCTGCATCTGATCGAAGCCTTGCGCACGCTGCGCCTGATCCACTATTCGGCGTGGCTCGCGCGCCGCTGGAACGATCCGGCCTTCCCCGCCGCATTTCCGTGGTTCAACACGCAGCGTTATTGGGAGGAACGCATCCTCGAATTACGGGAGCAAGTCGGCGCCATGCAGGAAGGGCCGCTCTGGCCCGTCTGACATCTTTCGTGACACCCCACGCGTTTTAAGCAATCACAAAAGATTGCAAAGCCTTTTGACGCGTGTAACGATAACGATTCTCATCTTCCCGCCTCGTTTCGATCGCCGCTTGTGCGATCGGGGGCGGCCTTGTGCATCCCGTTTTCGAAATCCTGGAGAGACGCTTGAACGCGCCCGACACCCTCAATCCGCAGCCGCCTGCAGCGAGCGGCCCGGCCCACTATCGTCCGCATGGCCGTCTGATCGACGACGCCGAGCAGTTCGTGCGCAAAAACCGCTCGCGCCGCTCGACCTTTCTCAAATGGCTGCGCAAGGTGCATGGCTGGATCGGTCTGTGGGGTGCGCTGCTCGGTCTCTTGTTCGGCGTGACGGGCTTTCTGCTGAATCATCGCGCGCCGCCGCTGCGCATCTCCACGGGTGAGCCGCAGGTGTCGCAATTGCAGATGCCGCTGCCGGCGGAAGGCTTCAAGACGCCGCGCGACATGGGCGCCTGGCTCAAGCGCGAACTGAAGCTCGACGGCAACCTCGGCCGCACGCGCCGCGAACCGTCGCATCCCGTGGGCTGGGGCGACAAGAGCACGATGCAGCCGGAACAGTGGTCGGTGATGGTGGCTTCGCCGGGCGGCAACGTGATGGCCGAATACTGGGTGGGCAACAACTTCGTTTCGGTGAAGCGCACCGACAACACCTTCCTCGCGATGATGACCAACCTGCACAAGGGCGTGGGCCTGAGCGTGGGCTGGATCCTGCTCATCGATACGTTCGCGGGCAGCATCGTGCTGCTGTCGCTGACGGGCGTGCTGCTCTGGACCGAACTCAACAAGAAGCGCACGGCAGGCGCGGTGATCGTGGCGGCTTCGCTGATTGCGGCGATCGTCTGCGGGTTGATCTGAACGCTCGGTCACGCGATGAGCGTTCTCACGACGCTCACACGCCGCACACCTCGCCTTTGCCCGCCACTTCACGCGCCGCCTTCGCGCCTTCCACCTGCAGCAGCTCCGGCAGCGAGACGCCGTTCTTGGCGGCGGTGACTTCGGCGAGTATCGATACCGCGATCTCCGGCGGCGTCCTGCTGCCGATATAGATGCCCACCGGCCCGTGCAGCCGGGCCAGTTCGGCTTCGCTGAGATCGAACTCCTTGAGACGTTCGCGCCGCGCCGCGTTATTGCGCCGCGATCCCAGCGCGCCGACATAGAACGCCGGCGTCTTCAGCGCTTCCATGAGCGCGAGGTCGTCGAGCTTCGGATCGTGCGTCAGCGCGATCACCGCGCAGCGTTCGTCGAGTTGCATCTCCATCACGGTGTCGTCGGGCATGGTGCGGACGATCGTCGTGCCCGGCACGTTCCACTCTTCCGTGTATTCCTCGCGCGGATCGCACACGGTCACCTGATAATCCAGCCCGACCGCAATGCTGCACAGATAACGCGACAACTGCCCCGCGCCGATCACCAGCATCCGGTAACGCGGGCCGTGGATCGTCAGCAGTTGCTGGTCGTCGAAGAGCACGCCGTCGGTGGCCTGGGCCGGTTCGAGGCGCGCGGCGCCGGTCGCCATGTCGAGCGTGCGCGCCACCAGCCTGCCGCTTTCCACCGCCGCGCACAGTTCCGCGATGCCGCTTGCGCGCGTGAGCGGCTCCAGCACGAGCTGGATGGTGCCGCCACACGGCAAGCCGAAGCGATGCGCCTCCTCGGCGCTGATGCCGTATTTCACCGCCTCGGGCGCGGTCTGCTCGATGCCCCGCTGCCGCACCCGCTCGATCAGATCATCCTCGATACACCCGCCCGATACCGATCCGACCACGTGTCCATCGCCGCGCACGGCGAGCATCGCGCCCTCGGGCCGCGGCGACGAGCCCCATGTTTTGACGACCGTGACGAGCAGTGCGCGATGGCCTTCTTCGAGCCATCGCGCGCTGTTCTTCAGGACTTCGAGATCCACGCTGTCCATGATTTCTTTCCCTTTTGCTGCACGTCCTGTTCTTCGGGTGCATCCGGCGCGTCGCCGCTGCCCTCGGCTGTGGCATCCTGCGGCGCCTGATCGCCCTGAAGCTGCGCGCCGAAGCGCTTGAAAAATTCTGCCGCAATCTTGCGCGCCGCGCCGTCGACGAGACGCGAACCGATCTGCGCCAGCTTGCCGCCCACCTGCGCGTTGGCGGTATAGCTGAGCCTGGTCGAGTCCGCTTCGTCGCCGGGTTCGAGATGCACGGTCGCGCTGCCCTTGCTGAAACCCGCCGCGCCGCCCTGCCCTTCGAACACGATCGTATAGGTTCGGGGGGCGTCGATGTTCGTCAGCTCCATTCTGCCCTTGAAACGCGCCTTCACCGGACCCACCGCCGCCGTCATCGCGACGGCGTAGGCGTTTTCGCCGTCGGCTTCGATGCTGTCGCAGCCCGGAATGCAGGCTTTCAGGATCGACGTGTCGTTCAGCGCTTCCCACGCGCGTTCCTGCGTGACGGGCAGGATGTGCGTTTCGGTCAGTTCCATCGCGGGCCTCCGGAGGGCGGATGTTGCGACAAGGCAGCAAGCTCGCGTCCGACGGCCGCGAGACTGTCGAGGTTATGCGCCGCGAGCATCGCATCGACGTGCGGCAGGATCGCGCGCGCACCCCGCGCGCGCGGCGTGAAACCGGCGTAGCGCAGCAGCGGATTGAGCCACACGAGCCGGTGTGCGAAGCGCCTGAGCCGGTGCATCTCGGCATCGAGCACGTCGATGGCTTCATGATCCAGGCCATCGGTCACGAGCAGTACGGTTGCGCGTCCCGCCAGCACGCGGCGCGCCCAGCGCCGGTTGAACTCCGCGAGCGCCGCGCCGATGCGCGTACCGCCCGACCAGTCCGCGACGCTCTGGCCGAGCGCCGCGATCGCGATATCGGGATCGCGTTCGCGCAGCGCGCGCGTGGCGTGAGTCAGGCGCGTGCCGAACAGGAAGACCTGTAGCCGTTCACGCGACTGCACGAGCGCGTGGCAGAAATACAGCACCGCGCGCGAATAGGCGCTCATCGAGCCCGAGATATCGAGCAGCAACACCAGCGGCGGCCGGCGTTCGACGACCGCGCGATACTTCCACACGGTCCAGTCGCCGCCTGAACGCACGGCATGCCGCGCGCTCGCTTTCAGGTCGGCATGCGTGCCGCGCGACGCTGCCTTGAGCCTGCGGGTCGGCTCGGTCGCGAGCGGAATACGGTGCGCGCGAATCTGATGTCGCAGCGTGCGCCATTCGTCGGCGCTGAGCGTGTCGAAGTCGCGGTGACTCAGGCGCTCCTGCGCACTGAACGTGATGCGCGCATGCGCCTGCTCCGTCTGCGCGTCCGAAGCCGGCGGCTGCGGGGTCTGCGCCGGCGCAGCGCGCGCCGCGAGCGCATCGGCGAGACGGTTGTTGCGCTTCGGCGGCGGCATGCCGTTCGTCACCTTCGGCAACAGCAGCGCGCGCAGCTTGCCTTCCCAGTCGGGATCGCGCCAGAACAGATCGAAGGCGGCATCGAAGATCTCGCGCTCGTCGCTCGCATGCACCAGCAGACAGGCGAGCGTCGCGCGGACATCGTCGCGCCGGCCGAGATCCACGTGGCGCAATGCGTCGATTGCATCGACGGCCTGCGCAGGCGACATGCCGAGCCCCGCGCCACGCAGCAGCCTCACGAAATGCACGACATTGCGCGCGAACGGTCCCAGCGTCATGGCGCCGCCGCGAGACAGCGCGCGAGGGTATCGGCGTCCATGCGCGCGAGATCGTCCTGGTACTTGAGCAGCACGCCCAGCGTGTCCTGCACCGATTGCGGATCGAGCTCCGACACCGACAACGCCGCCAGCGCACGGCACCAGTCGATCGTCTCCGCCACGCCCGGCGCCTTGAACAGGTCCAGTGTGCGCAGCGCATGGACGAAGGCAACCGCGCGCGCCTGCAAGTCTTGCCCGGCTTCAGGCGCGCGCGCCGCGACGATCGCCAGTTCCACGTCGCGCGCCGGATAGCCGATCCACTGATACAGGCAGCGGCGCTTCAACGCATCGTGGACTTCGCGCGTGCGGTTCGACGTCATCACGACGAGCGGCGGGCGCGCGGCGCGTACGGTGCCGTACTCGGGAATCGACACCTGGAAGTCCGACAGCAGTTCCAGCAAAAAGGCCTCGAACGGTTCATCGGCGCGGTCGATTTCATCGATCAGCAGCACGCGGCGCGCTTCCGGATGCGCGGCATCGGGCAGCAAGGCTTGCAAGAGCGGACGCTTGAGCAGGAACTCGCCGCGATACAGCGATTCGTTCGACGGCGTCTCGCCCGCCGCTTCCGCCAGCCGCAGCGCCATGATCTGCCGCGGATAGTCCCACTCGTACAGCGCGCTCGCGGTGTCGAGTCCTTCGTAGCATTGCAGCCGCAGCAGCGTCGTGCCGCACACGCCGGCCGCCGCCTTCGCGAGCTCGGTCTTGCCGACGCCCGGCTCGCCTTCGAGAAACAGCGGGCGCTGCAGCTTCAGCGCGAGAAAGAGCGCCGTCGCGAGTTCGCGAGTCGCGAAGTACTGCTGCTCGCGCAGGCGCGCGAGCGTTTCGTCGATGGAAGCGGGGTCGTCCTGCATCGCGGCTAGAAGGACAGCGCACGTTCCACCGCGCGGCCCGCGAGCACCGGTATCAGGTGCGCGCGGTAGGCGGCGCTGGCGTGCATGTCGGCGTTGAGTTGATCCGGCGCGATGGTCACGCCGCGCGCCGACGCCACCGAAAAGTCCTTCGACAACGCCGCCTCCAGCTCGGCGGGCCGGAACACCGAAGGCGCCGCGCCGGTCACGCCGACGCGCACGCCATCCTTGAACTTCGCGACGAACACGCCGACCAGCGCGAAGTGCGACGCGGGATTGCGAAACTTCTCGTACGCCGCGCGCTCGGCCAGCGGAAACTCGACCGCGGTGATGAGTTCATCGGGTTCGAGCGCGGTCTGATACATGTCGATGAAAAAGTCGTCAGCGGCGATGCGCCGGCGATCCGTCACGACGGTTGCATTCAGCGCGAGCACGGCGGACGGATAGCACGCGGCGGGATCGTCGTTGGCGAGCGAGCCGCCGATGGTCCCGCGCTCGCGCACCTGGCGGTCGCCGATGCGGCCCGCGAGATCCGCGAGGCCCGGCAAGGCCTGCTGCACGTCGGGGTTCGCCGCCACCGCGGCATGGCACACGGCCCCGCCGATGGTGAGCGTGCCGCCATTCAGCGTGACGGCTTTCATCGACGCGATGCGCGTCACGTCGATCAACGCCGACGGCTGCGCGAGACGCAGGCGCATGGTCGGCAACAGGCTCTGGCCGCCGGCGAGGAACTTGGCCTCGTCGTTCGAGGAAAGCGCCGCGACCGCCGCCTGCGCTTCGCCCGGCCGTTGATAGTCGAATGAGTACATGGCCGGTCTCCTTATGCGGTTTGGGCGGTGTGCATCGCGGTCCAGACGCGGTGCGGCGTCGCGGGCATCTGCAGGTCCTTCACGCCGAGCGGCGCGAGCGCGTCGAGAATCGCGTTGATGACGGCGGGCGGCGAGCCGATCGCCCCCGCTTCGCCGCAGCCCTTCACGCCGAGCGGATTGTGCGTGCACGGCGTGCCCTTCGCGGTTTCCACGGTAAAGTTCGGCAGATCCACGGCGTGCGGCATCGCGTAGTCCATGAACGAGCCGGACAGCAACTGGCCGGTGCTGTCGTCATACACGCAGCGTTCGAGCATCGCCTGCCCGATGCCCTGTCCCAGCCCGCCGTGCACCTGGCCTTCGACGATCATCGGATTGATCACGTTGCCGAAGTCGTCGACGGCGGTGAACTTCTGGATGCGCGTCTCGCCCGTGTCCTGATCCACTTCCACTTCGCACACGTAGGCGCCGGACGGATAGGTGAAGTTGGTCGGATCGTAGAACGCGTTCTCGTTGAGGCCCGGCTCCATCTGGTCGAGCGGGAAGTTGTGCGGCACGTAGGCGGCGAGTGAGACATCGACGAAGGTCTTGGTGCGGTCCGTGCCCGCGACCCGGAACACGCCGTTCTGGAACTCGATGTCCTCCACCGCCGCTTCCAGCAGATGCGCGGCGATCTTCTTCGCCTTCGACTCGACCTTGTCGAGCGCCTTCATGATCGCCGAGCCGCCGACCGAGATCGAACGTGAACCGTATGTGCCCATGCCGAAGGGAATGCGTCCGGTGTCGCCGTGAATGACCTCGACGTTTTCGATCGCGATGCCGAGCCGGTCCGCGACCACTTGCGCGAAAGTGGTTTCGTGGCCCTGGCCGTGACTGTGCGAGCCGGTGAAGACGGTGACCGAGCCCGTGGGATGCACGCGCACCTCGCCTGCTTCGAAGAGGCCGGCGCGCGCGCCGAGTGCGCCCGCCACGTTCGACGGCGCCAGTCCGCAGGCCTCGATGTAACACGAATAGCCGATGCCGCGCAGCTTGCCGTTTTGCTTCGATTCCTCGCGCCGCGCCGCGAAACCCTTCACGTCGGCGAGTTCCAGCGCGCGATCGAGGCAGGCGTCGTAATCGCCGGTGTCGTAGGTCAGGCCGACCGGCGTCGCATACGGAAACTCGCGGATGAAGTTGCGGCGCCGCAGTTCCACCGGGTCGATGTTCAGCTCGCGCGCCGCCGTTTCCACCAGCCGCTCGACCACGTAAGTGGCTTCCGGGCGCCCCGCCCCGCGATACGCATCCACCGGCACGGTGTTCGTGAACACGGCTTTGACTTCGGCGTAGATGGCGGGCGTCGTGTACTGGCCGGCGAGCAGCGTCGCATAGAGCACGGTCGGGATCGACGAGGCGAAGGTCGACAGATACGCGCCCATGTTCGCCGTCGTATGCACGCGCATGCCGATGAACTTGCCGTCCTTGTCGATGGCGAGTTCCGCCTTCGTCACGTGGTCGCGGCCGTGCGCGTCGGAGAGGAAGGCTTCGGAACGTTCCGCCGTCCACTTGACCGGCCGCCCGACTTTCCGGGAGGCCCACGTCAGCGCGACATCTTCGGGATACAGGAAGATCTTCGAGCCGAAGCCGCCGCCCACATCCGGCGCGATCACGCGCAGTTTCGACTCCGGCAGTTGCAACACGAACGCCGCCATCAACAGACGTTCCACGTGCGGGTTCTGGTTCGCGACGTAGACCGTGTAGCTTTCGTCGTGCTTCGAGTAGCTCGCGTTGACGGCGCGCGGTTCGATGGCATTCGGCACGAGCCGCTGGTTGACGATATCGAGCGTTGTCACGTGCGCAGCCTGCGCGAAGGCGGCGTCGGTCCGGGCCTTGTCGCCGTGGCCCCAGTTGTAGCAGATGTTGTTCGGCACGCTGTCGTGTACCAGCGGCTGGCCGGCGTCCGACGCGCTGCCGGTATCGACGGTGGCGGGCAACTCGTCGTAGTCCACCTCGATCAGTTCGAGCGCGTCCTTCGCCTCCTTCACTGATTCCGCGATCACCAGCGCCACCTGATCGCCCACGTGCAGCACCTTGTCGTGGGCGATGACCGGATGCGGCGGTTCGTGCATCTGCGAGCCGTCGGTGCTGTGGATCAGCCAGCCGCACGGCAGGCCGCCGACGTTCTCGCCCGCCAGATCCCGGCCCGTGAAGATGCCGATCACGCCCGGCGACGCCTTCGCCGCCTCGATATCGATGCGCGTGATCCGCGCGTGCGCATGCGGCGAGCGCAGGAACACGCCATGGCTTTGCTGCGGCAGGACCACGTCGTCCGTGTACTGGCCCGCGCCGGTCAGGAAGCGATAGTCTTCCTTGCGCTTGACGCCGGCGCCGATCAATTTCTGTTGCTCAGGGGCATTCATCGCGGTCTCCTGTTCAGGCGCGATTCATCGTTTCGGAGGGGGATCGGAGCCGGGGTCAGGCGCCCGCTTTCATGTCCTGCGCGCCCTGGAGAACCGCTTTGACGATGTTGTGATAGCCCGTACAGCGGCACAGGTTGCCGTCGAGCTGCTCTCGGACTTCTTCCTCGGACAGGTCGGCCGACTGCGCGGCCAGCGCGCTCGCACTCATCACCATGCCCGGTGTGCAGAAGCCGCACTGCAAGCCGTGACAGTCCTTGAATGCCGCCTGCATCGGATGAAGCTGACCGTCCTGCGCCATGCCTTCGATGGTCGTCACCTCCATGCCGTCCGCCTGCACGGCGAGCATGTTGCACGACTTCACCGCGCGGCCTTCGAGGTGCACGGTGCACGCGCCGCACTGGGCGGTGTCGCAGCCGATGTGGGTGCCGGTGAGGCGGAGTTGATCGCGGAGAAACTGGACCAGCAGAAGATGCGGTTCGACGGTGGCGGTCACGGGCTTGCCGTTGACCGTCAGGCTGATGCTGAGCGCCATTTCACTGTCTCCATGTGAGGACGGACCAGCTTCACGCCGTTGCACCTGCCTTACTGCCGCCGTGAGCGTTCAGCTGGGTTGGGTGTTGTGTTTGTGACGTCGAGTAAAACACAAATCGACGGGCGTCGCCATCCGCGCGAACGCACGTCCGGTTCAGCCCGCCGCAATGCAGAACGCCGCCCGGAGGCGGCGTTCGGATGCTTGTGCAGGGCGTTCAGTGCGTGGCGGTTTCGCGCTCTTTCGGGTGGGCAGACGCGCCCGGTGCTTCGGACGGGGCGCGGCCCAGCAGTGCGTGACGGCGCGAATAGGCGAAATAGATCGCCAGGCCGGCCACCAGCCACACGAGAAAGGCAATCCAGGTGGTCGCCTGGAGGTTGGCCATGAGGAAGAGGCACGAGGCGACGGCCAGTACCGGCACCACCGGCACGCCCGGGCAGCGGAACGCACGCGGCAGGTCGGGGTGCGTACGGCGCAGGATCAGCACCGCGACGGACATCAGCGAGAACGCAGCCAGCGTGCCGATATTGATGAGTTCCGCCAGCACGTTGAGCGGCACAAGCGCGCCGATCAGCCCGAAGACGATGCCGACGAGCCAGGTGGTGAAGAAAGGCGTCGAAAAGCGCGGATGCACCTTCGACAGGCGCGCGGGCAGGAGACCGTCGCGCGACATCGCGTAGATGATGCGGGTCTGGCCGTAGCTCATCACGAGAATCACGGTGAGCATGCCGAGCACCGCGCCGAGGTCGATGAAGCCGGCCACCCAGTTCTGCCCCGCCACCTGCAGCGCGAACGACACCGGGTGCGGATTGTTCGCGAACTGCGCCGACGGCACGATCCCCGTCACGACACCTGCCACCGCCACGTACAACACGGCGCACACGACCAGCGACGAGATGATGCCGATGGGCAGATCGCGCTTCGGATTCTTGACTTCTTCCGCCGCCGACGACACCGCGTCGAAGCCGATGAAAGCGAAGAACATCACGGCGGCCGCGCCGAACACGCCGGACCAGCCGCGCGGCATGAACGGATGCCAGTTCGCGGGCTTGACGTGGAACACGCCCACGGCGATAACCAGCAACACGACCGTCACCTTGATCGCGACCATGAGGTTGTTGACGCGGGTGGACTCCTTGATGCCGACCGAAAGCAGCGTGGTGATGGCCATCATCACCAGGAACGCGGGCAGGTTGAACCAGGTGACCTGGCCGGGCAGCGCACCAGGCGCGGCGGTCAGGACGGTGGGCAAGGCGACGCCGAAGCCGGACAGCAGCGATTGCAGGTAGCCGGACCAGCCCACGGACACGGCCGACGACGCGAGCCCGTACTCGAGCATCAGATCCCAGCCAATGACCCACGCGGCCAGTTCGCCGAGTGTCGCGTAGGAATAAGTGTAGATGGAGCCGGCGACGGGAATCGTCGATGAGAATTCGGCGTAGGCCAGCGCCGCGAAACCGCAGGCGACGGCCGCGACGATGAACGAGATCATCAGGGCCGGGCCCGCTTGCACGGCGCCCGTGCCGGTCAGCACGAAAATCCCGGTGCCGATGATGGCCCCGATGCCGAGAAAGGTCAGATCGAGGGCGCCGAGTGTTTTCTTGAGCGACGTGCCGGACGCACCGGCCAGCATGTGCTCGACATTCTTCCTGCGGAACAACGACATTGCGATGAATCTCCTTCTGGCGCGCGGGCGCCCTGCTGCGGGAAAACCCGGCATTTTATCGGAGACTCAGAGATTGCCCTGAGATGGGGCACGTCACGCATGCTGCGGCGAAATTTTACGAATTTATCTTGAGCAAGATAAATCATCAGCCGGCAATGCCTGGATTCATGTCGACGAGACGGTTGCTCATCACATAAAAGGTAAGCTCGGCGTTGTTGGCGAGCTTCATCTTCTCCAGCAACCGCGCGCGATAAACACTCACGGTTTTAACCGAAAGCGATAAGGCATTTGCGATATCCGTCAGGCGCTTACCGGAAGCCAGCATGCACAGCGTCTGGAACTCGCGGTCCGACAGCTTTTCGTGCGGCAGCCGTTCGGTATCGAGAGAAACGTAGGTGGCGAGCGCTTCGGCCATCTCCGGGCTCACGTATTTCCGGCCCTCCGCCACCTGGCGAATCGCGCCGAGCATCAGCGCGGGGTCGGCCGTCTTCGACAGGTAGCCCGCCGCGCCCGCCTTCAGCGCCCGCACCGCGTACTGATCCTCCCGGTACATCGAGAACATCAGCACCGGCAAGCGCGGCGCGTCGCGCTTGATGCGCTTCAGCAGGTCGATACCGTTGACGTCGGGCAGCGAGATGTCGAGCATCGCGACATCGAATGGCCGGCGCGCGACGAGCGCGAGCGCCTGCATGCCCGTTTCCGCCTCCGACACTTCAGCGGCGACACCGCGCTCCACCAGCAATTGCGCGACGCCGCGGCGCACGATGGCGTGGTCGTCAGCGAGCAGGACCTTGAGCATCGGCGGCCTCAGGCGCTCATGACGCCGACCGCGAACAGCGCCGGTCGCGCCGCGGCCCACGGCAGACGCGCGCGCACGATGGTTCCCGTCGGTTTCGCCGCCACGACGCGCAGGCTGCCGCACAGCGACTCGCAGCGCGCCCGCATTCCGGAAAGGCCGAAGCGCCCGCTCTTGCGGCGCGCCGCCGCGCTGATGCCGATGCCGTCGTCCTCGACGGTCAGCGTGACGGCGTCGTTGTCGGCGTCGAGGGTGACGTTCGCGCGCGTCGCGCCGGCGTGGCGCGCGACATTGCCGAGCGCTTCCTGCGCCACGCGAAACAGCGCGAGCGACATGTCATCGGACAGGCGGTCGAGATGCGCGTCTTGCGCGCAGGCAAAGGTCACGGAGAGCGTCGTGCGGACGCGGAAGCTTTCGATCCAGCTGACCAGTTCGGCGCCGAGACCAGCTGCGAAGGTCGGCACATGCAGACCCTCGACAATCCGATGACTCGTTTCGCTGACCTCGGCCAGCGCGGCGCGCGCCTGGTGCAGCGCGTCGTCGAGTGCGGCGGGGGCGTCGGCGGGAAGCCAGTGTCCGGCGCGCGCGAGCGCCAGATTGGCGACGGTGAGCGCCGCGCCGGTTTCGTCGTGGAGATCCTGGGCAAGCGCCTGGCGCGCGCGTTCTTCGGTGGCAGCGAGCAGCGCGGCCAGTTCCTGTACGCGCGCAGTGAGACGCTGGATCTGCCGGTCGCCCTTGAGCTTGGCGTCGATCAGCGCGGACCAGGGAGACGAAGACGGAAGGCTAAAAGACGCGCCGGGACATTCCGGCGGCGGTGACGATACCCCGCGCAACTGGGCGCGGCGAATCGGAGTCTCGTCAAGCGAGATCGTGGCCGGCGGGTTCATTCACATTCCTCGCTTTGAGCGCAACTGGAGCTACGTCCTCTGCTGACCCGCGAGCGGCGTAACTGAATTTACACTCTGTAACATCGAAGACGGGGCGCGCGGCGCGCGCGCCATCTCAGGCGTAAACGGATCATATCTCAAAAATATGATAAATCCATGTCCGACAAGGCCTGGAACGGTGAACTTCATGTCGTTTGCCAAGTCCGGCGCACACAATACGTAGGAAAAACACCTACGACACGCTGGCGCCGATGGCTAATTTGTAACTGCGCAGCGGTGAGTCAAGGCAAAAAAAAACCGGAGCGCGTGGCTCCGGTTCTTGCAGGGCGACTGCGGCGTAACGATCAGCCGACGAACGCCTTTTCGACGACATAGTGGCCAGGATGATTGTTGCTGCCTTCCTTGAAGCCCATGGCGTCGAGCAGTTCGCGCGTGTCGCGGAGCATGTGCGGGCTGCCGCAGAGCATGACGCGGTCGTTTTCGACGGAGAACGGCTCCACCGCCAGATCCGCGAACAGCTTCTTCGTTTCGATGAGATCCGTGATGCGGCCGCGGTTGGCGAATTCCTCGCGCGTGACGGTCGGGTAGTAGACCAGCTTCTCCGACACGATCTCGCCAATGTGCTCGTGCGCCGGCAGATGCTCGGTGATGAAATCCTTGTACGCGAGCTCATCGACGAAACGGCAGGTGTGCGTGAGCACGATCTTCTCGTAGCGGTCGTACACGTCCGGATCCTTGATGATGGACATGAACGGCGCGAGCCCCGTGCCGGTCGACAGCAGCCACAGCGTCTTGCCGGGCAGCAGGTTGTCGGCCATGAGCGTGCCCGTCGGCTTCTTGCCGATCAGCACGGAATCACCCACCTTCAAGTGCTGCAGGCGCGAGGTCAGCGGACCGTCCGGCACCTTGATGCTCAGAAATTCGAGATGCTCTTCGTAGTTGGCGCTCGCGAGGCTGTAGGCGCGCAGCAGCGGCTTGCCTTCGACTTCGAGGCCCACCATCGTGAACTGGCCGTTCTCGAAGCGGAACGAGCTGTCGCGGGTGCAGGTGAAACTGAAAAGCGTGTCGGTCCAGTGATGGACGCTCAGGACGGTTTGAGAGTTAAGGTTGCTCATGGCTTCTTGAACTGTGCGAAAACGGTGGCGCTCCGACGATCGCGGCCGGCTTGCGGCAACCATCGCCACGCCGGGGCCGCGCTGCAAACGCGCGCACGACGAAGGCGCTGCGCTGCGCGAAAGGACGATCGAGTGGTGACGGCCGCGGATCGGTACGACCCAGGCGCTTCGGTACGACTCAGGCTACAACCCAGGCAGCGCGACAGCCCGGCGGAGTCGTGCATTTTAACCCGATAGCGAATCCGCGTCGTCCGGGGCCGCGCGGGACGCCGCTGCGGCACGGTCGCGCACGTCTGTCTCCAGACGTAACCCGCGGACGAAAAAGCGCGCTGTACGAATCTCGCTGGCTGGCGTGTGGCTGGCGGGCGGCGGGCTTCAGCGGGCTTCCTGGCAATGATCGGATCGCCGGAAGCCGCCGAGCCCGCATGATAGCAACGGAACCGTCGCCGGCTGGAAAAACCCCTTTCCGCAGAAAGGCTTGGACGCGAATGCGCCGATCAGATGCGCTGGTCGGTGGAAGGCTTCTCCCACAGATTGATGCCGCCTTCCTGCGCATGCCGGTCGATTTCGGCGAGTTCCTCGGCGGTGAACTCCAGGTTCTTCAGCGCGGCGACGTTCTCCGTGACCTGCTCCGCACGGCTCGCGCCGATCAGCACCGACGTCACGCGCGAACCGCGCAACGCCCACGCCAGCGCCATTTGCGCGAGGCTCT
Organism: Caballeronia sp. LZ034LL; assembly: GCF_031451215.1. NCBI lineage: Bacteria > Pseudomonadati > Pseudomonadota > Betaproteobacteria > Burkholderiales > Burkholderiaceae > Caballeronia > Caballeronia sp. LZ034LL. Next base: position 3,045,939 of record NZ_JARUXR010000001.1, on the reverse strand, counting down.
GGCCGCGCTTCTGCGCCAGTTCGTCGAGCTTGCGCACGTGCGCGAGATTGGCGTCGCTCAGATGCTCCTGCTTGAGCGACCCGCCGCCCGGCTTGTTGACGCGGGCGTCCTGCGGCACGCCGTTGAGATACTTGTTCGTCAGCAGACCCTGCGCGAGCGGCGTGAACGCAATGCTGCCGGCGCCGATGTCGTCGAGCGTGTCGAGCAGTTCCTTCTCGATCCAGCGGTTCAGCATGTTGTAGGACGGCTGATGGATCAGCAGCGGCACCTTGTGTTCGGCGAGCAGCTTCGCCATTTCACGCGTCTTCGTCGCCGAATACGACGAAATGCCCACGTACAGCGCCTTGCCCGAATGCACCGCGGTGGCGAGCGCGCCGGCGGTTTCCTCGAGCGGCGTGTCGGCGTCGAAACGATGCGAATAGAAGATATCGACGTAATCAAGGCCCATGCGCTTCAGGCTCTGGTCCAGGCTCGCGAGCACGTACTTGCGCGAGCCGCCGCCCTGGCCGTACGGTCCCGGCCACATGTCCCATCCGGCCTTCGACGAAATCAGCAGTTCGTCGCGGTACGGCCGGAAATCGTCCTTGAAGAGGCGTCCGAAGTTGGTTTCGGCGCTGCCGTAGGGCGGGCCGTAGTTGTTGGCGAGATCGAAGTGCGTGACGCCCAGGTCGAACGCGGTGCGCAGGATTTCGCGCTGGGTGGAAATGGGCGTGGTGTCGCCGAAGTTATGCCACAGGCCCAGCGAAAGCGCCGGCAGCTTCAACCCGCTTCTGCCGCAGGTGCGGTACTGCATCTGCGTATAGCGCTCGGATGATGCGTGGTAAGCCATGACGGATTTCCTCTGCGGATTTGCATGTTGAACGGACTTGCGACCGGCATGGCAGCGTACGCCGCGCGGGCACGCGCCCTGCCAAGGGCGTCCATGGTAAGCCGATCGACGTCGGGCGTGCAGCGTCCTTCCCGCCGTCCCGTTATTTGGCACCGCCTCGCGCCGGGACGCTGCCAGCCACAGTGAACGTTCGCCGGTCCAGCCGGACCAATGCTCATCCCGTTTCTGGAGCTTCTCATGGATTCCATCGACCGACTGCGCCCTGCCTACGACTCCTTCACCGCCATCGCCGTGACGTACGGCATCGACATCTTGCTGGCCCTGTTGATCCTGCTGGCCGGATGGTGGATCTCCAATGTCGTCGCCAACGCGCTGCGCCGTGCGCTGGCCCGCACTAATGTCGACGCGACGCTCACGCCGGTGCTCGCCAGCATCGCGCTATGGGCGATTCGCGTGGTTGCCATCGTCGCGGCGCTCGGCAAGTTCGGCATCGCGGCGGCCAGCATCCTCACCGTGCTCGGCGCCGCGGGCCTGGCCATCGGGCTGGCCTTGCAGGGCACGCTGCAGAACATCGCGGCGGGGCTGATGCTGTTGCTGCTGCGGCCGTTCCGCGTCGGCGATTACATCGAAGGCGTCGGCACCACGGCGGGCACCGTCAACGAAATCGGACTGTTCACCACGCGTCTGACGAAAGCCGACGGCATCGTCATGTACGTGCCGAACAGCCTCATCTGGGCGAACGCCATCACCAACTACAGCGCGAACGACCGTCGGCGCGTCGTCATCAACTTCCAGGCGCAGCACGGGCTGAAAGTGGATCACGTGCTCGGCGAACTGCGCCGGCTGGTCGGCGAGGATGCGCGCATCGTGCAGGAGGGGCCGTCGGCGCCGTGGATCGCGGTGACGGATTACACCGATACCGGCGTCAAGTACAACCTCGGCGCGTGGACGAGCCGGAGCGATCACGCCAACGTGATGGCCGACCTGCTGCGCAAGATCCAGCCGCTCACGCGCGAGGAAGCGCAGGCCGTCTGAATCGGCTGGCCAACCGTCGGGTGGACGCCGGCTTGCGAACCGATTAACCTGACGCGCCTTTCAGTCACGAGACCAGACCATGACCCGAGCGATTTCCGTTGCGCTGCTTGTCGGCGGCATTGTGCTGCTTTACTTCGGTGGCCAGTCGTTCCACTCGCTGTCCAACGACGTGGCGCGCTTCTTCACGGGCTCGCCGACGAACAAGACCATCTGGCTGATCGCCGGCGGCGTGGTCGCCTGTCTGGCCGGGCTGATCGGGCTGGCCATTCCTTCGCGGCGCTGAGCCCGCCCCGCCCGCTCAGGCGAGCGCCACTTCCGGCGTCGATGCCGAACGCGTGCCTGGCAACGGCGCGTTGCTCGCCCCGCGATAGGTGTAGACGAGCGAGAACTTCACCTGGTCGGTCAGGTTCTTGCCGGCCGAATGCAACGTATTGCAGTGGAAGAACACGACGTCGCCCGGTGCGAGTTCCGGCGACACCGCCGTGCGAATCAGCGCGGCGTTTTCGGGGACGTCGGAGCGGAAGAATTTGGCGTCGTCGAACCGATCCGACGTGAACGGCAGCTTGTGCGATCCCGGCACGAACCACAGCCCGCCGTTATCCACCGTCTCGCGACCGATCGCCACCCACGCCGACACCAGATCGTCCCGTTCGAACGCCCAGTAGCGCACGTCCCGATGCCATCCGGTCAGGCTGCCGTACGCCGGATGCTTGGTCATCATGCAGTTGTGATGCGCGCGCGAAAGATACGGCGTTTCTCCGAAGTACAGCTCCATCCAGCCGCGCACTTCCGGCGATGTCGCGAACTCCGCGAACAGCGGATGCCGCGCATAAGCGTCCAGCAGACGGCGCACCGTATGGCCGCCGGGCGCTTCCTTCGAATCCGGCGCGCCCGGATACTTGAGGTCCGCTTCAAACTCGACGGGCGCCGCGGCCTCCGCGAGCTGTTGACGCGCGACGTCGCGCATGGCGTCGCAACGTTCCTGGGAAACAAGTCCCTTGACGATGACGAAGCCCGTTTCGCGCAGCTCGCGCACCTGTTCTTTTTTGGATTTCAGCCAGTTTTGATCAGACATTTCAGTTCCGCGTGCCTTGGCTCGATCATTCATGCCAATGACGCTATATCCGGAATTGGTTCGAATTCATCAATTGTAATTCCGTCGTGGCGCCAAGGCCCATGCGGTCGGGCTTTACCTGATTCTTGTCAGCGAACGCTTCAGAAAATTGCAGGGAAAACGCGGACTTACCCGGGTCATCAAGCTCTTGTACATTGGCCGCATCAATTCGGTGCAACTTGATGAATAGAGTTGGATCGAAGGCTTGAACGTTATTTTTGAGACGACTACCGTCAGGTTTGCCTTCCAGCAAACCGACCTCCCGCCGACATGAAATCCCGAATCGCCATGGGCCTTTCCCGTGCAGCATCACGCGCGGCGCGTCCTGCCCGCCGCGGCATGATCCGCGCGCTGCGCCACCATTCCACCCGCACTCGCCTGCTGGCCGAGCAGTTGAAGCAGGTCCATCCGGTCGATGGCATCCGCTCCTGGTTCCGCGGACTTTTCTTCAATCTTCGGGTACGTGCGGCATCACGCCGCGTGTCGTTGCGAGCCTTGTTGCGACGCCCTGTGTCGTTGCGCGCGCCGACGCCCAAACCGAAACCGGCTGCATTGACGAGCCGCCGTCCGCGCCGCCTGTCGACGAGCAGCGCCGGCTGGTACGCATTCGCCGCGCGCTAGGCGTTCTTTTCGTTCAGCGCCGCATAGTCGGTGTAGCCGGCCTCGCCGCCGCCTCGAAGGGTCGCGAAATCGGGCTCTGCCAGCGGCGCGTTCTCCCTCACCCGCTCCACCAGATCCGGATTCGCGACGAAGGCGCGGCCGAATGCCACGGCATCGGCGGCGCCGCGTCCGATCAGCGCATTCGCTTCGTCGATGCGCCAGTCGCCGGCCGCGATGAGCGCGCCGCTATACGCATCGCGCACGCTGTGAAGCAGGGCGTCGTCGAAATCGGCCAGTTGCAGATACGCAATGCCGATCCGTTCGAGCGCATGCGCGAGGTAAGCCGCCGATTCGCGTGCTTCGGCATCCTCGATATCCGCGCCTGCGAAGAGCGGCGACAGCCGCACGCCGATGCGATCCGCGCCGAGCACGCCCGACACCGCCTCGAGCACGTCCACAACCAGCCGCGCCCGGCGCTCGACGCTGCCGCCGTATTCGTCGCTGCGGCGGTTCGTGCCGGTCGCAAGAAACTGATGCAGCAGCGCGCCGTCCGACGCGTCGATCTCGAGCAGGTCGAAGCCCGCCCGATCGGCGCGGTGCGCGGCATCGACGTACTGCAGCACGACGCTCGCGATTTCGTTCGTTTCCAGCGGGCGGGGGTCGTCGGCATCGACGAAGGCGAACGCGCCGTCGTCCTCGCGCACGAGGATCTTCGCGTCGCGCGCCCGGATCGCCGAGGGCGCGACGGGCGGCGCGCCATCTTCCTGCAGGCGCCGATGCGACAGACGCCCGGCGTGCGCCAGTTGCAGCGCAATGCGCCCATGCCGGGCATGCACCGCGCCCGCGACGGCTTTCCATCCCGCTTCTTGCGCATCCGAAAACATGCCGGGCGTGGCGAAGCCGCTGCATCCGGCGGGTGAAGTCTGCGTGGGTTCCGTGATGATCAGGCCGGCGCTTGCTCGCTGCGCGTAATATCGGGCATTCATCTCGACGGGAACGTCGCCGGGCTGCGCGGCGCGATGCCGCGCGAACGGTCCCATGACGATGCGGTTCGGCAGTTCGAGACGGCCGAGGCCAAGTGGCGAGAAGAGCGTTTCATGCGACATGGCGGCTCCGGAAGATCAGATCATCCGCGCATGAAGGCGCAAGAAACGTGCGCAAAAAAAACCGGCAGGCGCGTTGCCTGCCGGTTGTCTTGCTACTTGTACGACGGTGCGATGAACGCCGTTACGCGACGCTCGCGACCGGCTCGGTGCCTGCCGCTTCGGCGAGCACGAGCGCCTTGTCGGCGGCTTCCCACGAGAACTCCGGCTCTTCGCGGCCGAAGTGGCCGTAGGCGGCGGTCTTCTCGTAGATCGGACGCAGCAGGTCGAGCATCTGGATGATGCCCTTCGGACGCAGATCGAAGTGTTCCTGCACGAGCCTGGTGATCTCGGCGTCCGAGATGCGGCCCGTGCCGAACGTGTTGACCATGATCGAGGTCGGACGCGCCACGCCGATCGCGTAGGACACCTGGATCAGCGCGCGCGACGCGAGGCCCGCCGCGACGATGTTCTTCGCCACATAGCGGCCCGCATACGCGGCCGAACGGTCCACCTTCGACGGATCCTTGCCCGAGAACGCGCCGCCGCCGTGCGGAGCCGCGCCGCCGTACGTATCGACGATGATCTTGCGGCCCGTCAGACCGCAATCGCCCTGCGGACCGCCGATCACGAAGCGTCCAGTAGGATTCACCAGGAACTTGATGTCGCCCTTGATGAGTTCCTTCGGCAGCGTCGGCTTGATCACTTCTTCGATCACGGCTTCGCGCAGTTGCGGCAGGTCGATGTCCGGTGCGTGCTGCGTGGAGAGCACCACGGTGTCGATGGAATGCGGCTTGCCGTCCACGTAGCGCACGGTGACTTGCGACTTCGCATCCGGACGCAGCCAGGGCAGGCGGCCGTCACGGCGGAGGTTCGCCTGACGCTCGACCAGTCGGTGCGAGAGATGGATGGGCAGCGGCATGAGTTCGGGCGTTTCGTCGCATGCGTAGCCGAACATCAGGCCCTGGTCGCCCGCGCCTTGATCGAGGTTGTCGTCGTGCGCCTTGTTCACGCCTTGCGCGATATCGGGCGACTGCTTGTCATAAGCGACGAGCACCGCGCAACCGCGATAATCGATGCCGTAATCCGTGTTGTCGTAGCCAATGCGCTTGATGGTTTCGCGCGCGACCTGGATGTAGTCGACATTGGCCGTGGTGGTGATTTCACCGGCGAGCACGACGAGGCCGGTGTTGCAGAGGGTTTCCGCTGCGACGCGCGAGTACTTGTCCTGAGCCAGGATGGCGTCGAGGATGGCGTCGGAGATTTGGTCGGCGACCTTGTCCGGGTGGCCTTCGGAAACAGATTCGGAAGTAAAGAGATAGTCGTTCGACACGCTTCAGACTCCAGTTTGAGTACGGTTGGTATTCACGTAGCCGACTTCGTTTGGAGTCTGAAGCGGCGACGCTTTAGCGGATATCCTTACCAGGCTGGCAACTTCATGACTGCATGAAGCCCCGCGCCCGCTTCGCCCCGCAAGTTGTCCATTAACTCGGCGAAGGTTTTATTATACCGGTTTCCCTTATTTTTTCAGAGCCGACCGCTTGACGCCAATCGCCCCGCATCAATCCTCCGCACCTCGCGGCCACCCGTATGTTCGCTGGAGCACATCATGCTAGGGCGCATCGGGGTCGCCCTTGCGATTGGCTTTCTCAAGTTCCTCGCGATCATTCCATACGGCATCACCGCGCGTTTCGGCGATGGTCTCGGCTGGCTGCTCTATCAGATTCCGAGCCGCCGCAAGCGCATCGTCCACACCAACCTCAAGCTGTGCTTTCCCGAGTGGTCCGAGGAGAAGCGCGAGGACATCGCGCAGAAGCACTTCCGCCACGCGATCCGCAGCTACGTTGAGCGCAGCGTGCAGTGGTTCGGCTCGGCGAAGAAGCTCGAAAAGCTGATCCAGGTCGACAGCGCCGTCGACCTCACCGACCCCAACCTGCCGCCCACGCTGTTGCGCGGACTGCATTTCGTCGGCATCGAGGCGGGCTCCATTTTTCTCAACTATTCGCTGCACCGGCAATGCGGCTCGCTCTACCAGCCGTTCTCGAACCCGCAGGTCGAGGAGATGGCGAAGAAGCAGCGCGGCCGCTTCGGCGCCGACATGGCCAGCCGCGCCGACAGCGCGCGCATCGTGCTGCGCTGGCTGCGCGACCGCAAGCCGGTGATGCTCGGCGCGGACATGGACTATGGCATGCGCAACTCGGCGTTCGTGCCGTTCTTCGGCATTCCGACGTGTACGCTGACGGCGGTCGGCCGGCTCGCCAAGACGGGGCGCGCGCAGGTGGTGCCGTTCATCGGCGAAGTGCTGCCCGACTACAAGGGCTACCGGCTCAAGATCTTCGCACCGTGGGACAACTATCCGACCGGCGACGACGAAGCCGATGCCCGGCGCATGAACGCGTTCCTCGAAGAGCACATTCCCGACATGCCCGAGCAATACTATTGGGTACACAAGCGCTTCAAGACGCGGCCGCCGGGCGAGCCCGGCTTCTACTGAAGAGCGGCACTGAAGCGGGCGCGGCAGGAAACGCCGCGCGACGCCTCACATACAATAGCGGCCATGAGACTCAAATTCACCAAGATGCAGGGCGCGGGCAACGACTTCGTCGTGCTCGACGGCTATACGCAGGCGCTCGACCTGAGCGCTGCGCAGGTGCGCGCGCTCGCCAACCGTCATTTCGGCATCGGCGCGGACCAACTGCTGCTCGTGGAGAAGCCGACCATCGGCGGCGTGGATTTCAAGTACCGCATCTTCAATTGCGATGGCGGCGAAGTCGAGCATTGCGGCAACGGCGCCCGCTGCTTCGTGAAGTTCGTGCGCGAGCGGCGGCTGACGGATGCGTCGAGCGTGCGCGTGCAGGTGCAGAACGGCGTCATCACGCTGACGATGCAGGACAACGGCGAGGTCGTCGTCGACATGAGCACGCCCGTGTTCGATCCGCCGCAGGTGCCGTTCGACGCCCACGGGCTCGACGGCCGCCGCGAAGGCAACGACACGCTCTGGCCGCTCGACGTCGCCGGTGAAACGCGCTGGATCTCCACCGTCTCGATGGGCAATCCGCACGCGGTGCAGATCGTCGCGGACGTCGAGGCGTATCCGGTGCTGACTGAAGGACCGCTGATCGAACGCCACACGCGCTTTCCGAAGCGCGTGAACGCGGGCTTCATGCAGGTCATCGACCGCCATTCGGTCAAGCTGCGCGTCTTCGAGCGCGGCGCGGGCGAAACCCTCGCGTGCGGCACGGGCGCCTGCGCCGCCGTGGCGGCAGGCATTCGCCGCGGCGTGCTGGACTCGCCGGTGCGCGTCGAGACCCACGGCGGCACGCTCACGATCAGCTGGGACGGCGCGCGCGACGCCTCCGCCGCGCTGTTCATGGCGGGCCCGGCCACGACGGTCTTCGAAGGCGAAATCGAGCTCGATCGCATCGTCTAACGCAACCCTATCGATCATGAATCCACGCGAAGTCGCCGACTACCTGCTCGACAATCCCGATTTCTTCGCCGAGCACGCGGAACTGCTCGGCAGCATCCGGCTCTCGAATCCGCATGGCAAGGCCGCCGTGTCGCTGCAGGAGCGCCAGATGGAAATGCTCCGCGACAAGAACAAGCAGCTCGAACGGCGCCTCGCCGAACTGCTGCGCTACGGCCACGAGAACGACAGCATCTCGACCAAGTTCAACCGCTGGACCGTGCGCGTGATCTCGCAGCGCGATCCGTATGCGCTGCCCAAGACGATCAGCGCGGGCCTGTGCGAAGTCTTCGACGTGCCGCATGCGGCGCTGCGTCTGTGGGACATCGACGAAGCGTATCGCCAGGCGGACTTCGCGCGGCAGGTGGGCGAGGAAGTGCGCATCTTCGCGAACAGCCTGACCGCGCCGTACTGCGGCGCGAACACGGATTTCGCGGCGGCCCAATGGCTCGGCGTCGAGAACTCGGCCTCGGCAACGGTCGCGCCCGGTGACGGTCCGTCCGACATCGAACGCAAGGTGGAATCGGTCGCGCTGGTCACGCTGCGCGACCCGCAGGCCGGTCCGGATGCGCCGAGCATCGGCTTGCTGGTCATGGGTTCGCCCGACCCGCGCCGCTTCCATGACGGCATGGCGACCGACTTCCTGATGCAGATCGGCGCGCTCGCGAGCGCAGCCGTGTCCCGCCTGCTGCCGCACTGAGCCATGGACACCGCCGAGGCCATCGCCACCTATCTCGCGATGCTCGAACACGAGCGGCGGCTGTCCGAGCACACGCTGCGCGCCTACGCTTACGAGCTAGGCGAACTGCGCGCGCTGGCCAAGGAACGTCCTCTGCAAACGCTCACGGCCGCCGATATCCGCGGCGCCGTCGTGCGGGCGCATTCGGGCGGACTGTCGCCGCGCTCCATCGCGCACCGGCTGTCGGCCTGGCGCGCGTTCTATCGCTGGCTCGCCGAGCGGGTCGAGATGCCGGCCAATCCGGTGTCGACCGTGCGCGCGCCGAAGGGCGAAAAGACCTTGCCGAAGGCGCTTTCCGTCGACGACGCCATGGCGCTCATGGACGCGCCGCAAGCCGGCACGACCGAAGCGCTGCGCGATCACGCGATCCTCGAACTGTTCTACTCGTCGGGCTTGCGGCTCGCGGAACTGGTCGGCCTCGACGTGCGCTTCGTCGAACAGGACGGCTACCGCTCGGCGGGCTGGCTCGATCTCGAGCACGAGGAAGTGACCGTGCTCGGCAAGGGCAGCCGGCGGCGCTCGGTGCCGGTCGGACGCAAGGCGATCGAGGCACTGCGCGCGTGGATCGCCGTGCGTGGCGAATTCGTCAAGCTCGATCCGCACGCGCTGTTTCTCTCCGTGCGCGGCAACCGCATGGCGCCGGGCGTCGTGCGCACGCGCGTGAAGCGGCTGGCGTTGCTGGCGGGCATTCCGTCGAACGTGCATCCGCACGTGCTGCGCCATTCGTTCGCCACGCACGTGCTGCAATCGAGCGGCGATCTGCGCGCCGTACAGGAACTGCTCGGCCACGCGAGCATCACCGCGACGCAGGTCTACACCTCGCTCGACTTCCAGCATCTCGCCCGCGTGTATGACTCGGCGCATCCGCGCGCCAAGAAACGCGACTGAGCGCACGATTGCACGATTAATCCAGCCGCGTTGAAGCGCGGCTCATCCGCATGGCCATGAACACCATCACCCTCAAACCGGCGAAGGACCGATCGCTCGCCCGCCGACATCCCTGGATCTACGCCAACGCCATCGCGCGCATCGACGGCGATCCGGCGCCGGGCGCCACCGTGACCGTGCGCGCCGCCGACGGCCGCTTTCTCGCGCGCGCTTCGTACAGTCCGCAGTCGCAGATCCGGGCGCGCGTCTGGACCTTCGACGAGAACGAACCCGTCGATCACGCGTTCTTCAAGCGCCGCGTGCAGCGCGCGGTCGAGCATCGGCGCACGCTGGTGAAGGACACCGGCGCGACCCGGCTCGTCTTCGGTGAGGCGGACGGATTGCCGGGCCTGATCGTCGATTGCTACATCGCCGATGACGGCGCGCACGCGCAGCTCGTCTGCCAGTTCATGGCGACGGGCGTCGAAGCCTGGAAGGACGCGATCGTGCAGGCGCTGACCGGCGCGACCGGATGCCCGAACGTCTATGAGCGCTCAGACGTCTCGATCCGCCAGAAGGAAGGACTCGAACAGATCACCGGCGTCCTCGCCGGCGCCGCGCCGCCCGAGACGCTCATCACCAATGAGTGCGGCGTGCGTCATCACGTGGACGTGCGCCATGGCCACAAGACCGGCTTCTACGTCGATCAGCGCGACAACCGCGTGCTCGTCGCCCAGAGCGCGGCGGGCCGTGAGGTGCTGAACTGCTTCTGCTACACGGGCGGCTTCTCGCTCGCGGCGCTCAAGGGCGGCGCGACGCACGTGACCTCGGTGGATTCGTCCGGCGATGCGCTCGCGCTCGCGAAGGACAACGTCAAGGCGAACGGCTTCGACGCCGACAAGGCCGAATGGCTCGACGCCGATGCGTTCAAGACCCTGCGCCGCCTCCATGACGAAGGCCGGCGCTTCGACCTGATCGTGCTCGATCCGCCGAAGTTCGCGCCGTCGAAGGAAACCGTGGATCGCGCCGCGCGCGCGTACAAGGACATCAATCTGAGCGGCTTCAAGTTGCTGCGTCCGGGCGGCCTGCTGTTCACGTATTCGTGCTCCGGCGCGATCGACTCGGACCTGTTCCAGAAGATCGTCGCGGGCGCGGCGGCGGACGCCCGCGTCGATGCCCGGATCCTGAAGCGGCTGGGCGCCGGCGTCGATCATCCGCTGCTGACGGCGTTTCCGGAAGGCGAATACCTGAAGGGCCTGATGTTGCAAATCGCGTGAGCGTCTCCACCTACGCGCAATTGACGGCCGCGCGGACCGCTGCGGCGTGCGCTTGACAAATATGTTTCAATAAACAGTTCGACGCGCCGCCGCGCATCTCCGAACACAGACAAGGACACAGGCGACTCCATGATTCCCGTAACCATCCTGACCGGCTTTCTGGGCAGCGGCAAAACCACGCTGCTCAAGCGCATCCTGAACGAGCAGCACGGCATGAAGATCGCCGTGATCGAGAACGAGTTCGGCGAAGAGAACATCGACAACGAAATTCTCGTGCAGGAAACGAACGAGCAGATCATCCAGATGAGCAACGGCTGCATCTGCTGCACGATCCGTGGCGACCTGGCGCGCGCGCTGGAAGACCTGGCCAACCGCAAGAAGGCGGGCACGCTGGATTTCGACCGCGTCGTGATCGAAACCACCGGTCTCGCGAACCCGGGTCCGGTGGCGCAGACGTTCTTCATGGACAACACCGTCGCCGACGAATTCCTGCTCGACGCCATCATCACGCTGGTGGACGCCAAGCACGCGAACCAGCAGCTCGACCAGCAGGAAGTGGTGCAGCGCCAGGTCGGTTTCGCGGACCGCCTGTTCATCACGAAGTCCGATCTCGTCGATGCCGCCGCGCTCGACGCGCTCAAGCATCGCCTGCTGCACATGAATCCGCGCGCGGCGATCAAGGTCGTCAATTTCGGCGAAGCGGACATCAAGGAAATCTTCGACCTGCGCGGCTTCAACCTGAACGCGAAGCTCGAGATCGACCCGGATTTCCTCGCCGAAGACGAGCACGATCACGCGCATGATCACGATCACGACCATGACCACGCAACCTGCGGTCACGATCACAGCCATGATCACGAGCACGGGCATCATCACCACAACCATCATCACGCGCATCACGACGACAAGATCAAGTCGTTCGTGTATCGCAGCGACAAGCCTTTCGACCCGAACCGCCTCGAAGACTTCCTGGGCGGCATTCTGCAGATCTATGGCGAACGCCTGCTGCGCTACAAGGGCGTGCTCTACATGAAGGGTGTCGATCGCAAGGTCGTCTTCCAGGGCGTGCACCAGATGATGGGCAGCGACCTCGCGAGCAAGTGGCTGCCGATCGAGAAGAAGAACAGCAAGATGGTGTTCATCGGCATTGAATTGCCGAAGGATCTGATCACCGACGGTCTCGACGCCTGCCTCGTCAAATAAACCGGCATGCATCTCGCTTGACCTGCGCGTGTCCCGCGCGGCGCAAGCAGCCTCGAAAGACCAGACGCCGCCGCGGGCATTCGCGCGCGGCGTTTTTTTCGACATCGGCTTTCGGCACGGATATGTAGTCGCGGGCACGCTTCGGCATCGCTTTTTGAACGACCAGGCGTTATATTTTTGGGATTCCGGCACTAATCGACAGGGTTTTCCTCGGTTGTCGTCGGAAATTGCGGTTCAGTTACAATACAGCCCCACTGGAGAAGGGCAGTTTCGCCAGGCGTACATCTTCGGATGTTCGGCCAGCGGACCAGGAGAAAGGATGTCCCGTCGGGACGATGCCTCGATTCGCCGGGGGAAGGCGAATCAAGTCAAAGCACCGGGGCCGGTCATGTCGGGCCTTGCAGCACGCGCCAGTCAGTCCGGAGCATCATCCAAGATCGGTTTCCAGAGGAGTTCGGCCCCGCATGGGCGTGTCGCCTGATGCTCGCGCGTACCGGTGCGCTGCATGCGGGTAACGCAGTTGCGGGCGTTGCGAAGACAGCGCCTCACATTGAAGAAGCAAGCAGATGACAACGAAACTCTTGACCGAAGCCGAAATCCTGAAGATGAGCGAGAAGGACTACATGAACGAGGATCAACTCGCCTTCTTCAAGAACCGGCTCGAACAGTTGCAAGCGGACATTCTGAAGAATGCCGGCCAGACGACCGAAAATCTCCGGGAAACGGTGATCGTGCCGGACCCGGCGGATCGCGCGACCATCGAGGAAGAGCATGCACTGGAACTGCGCACGCGTGACCGCGAACGCAAGCTCCTGAAGAAAGTGCAGCAATCGCTCGCGCGCATCGAATCCGGCGACTACGGCTGGTGCGAGGAAACGGGCGAACCGATCGGCATTCCGCGCCTGCTCGCGCGTCCGACCGCTACGCTCTCGCTCGAAGCCCAGGAACGCCGCGAACTGCGCCAGAAGCTCTTCGGCGACTGATCCCGCCGCAACCGGGCGCTCGTTGCGGGACCGCCCGCAGCGGGGAACACGCCGCCGCGAAAAACCGGGCCGCGGCCACGCGCACAACGAAAAAGGCACACGTCGAACGTGTGCCTTTTTTGCTTTTTGCCAGTAAAAAGCGGATGCATCGTTTCCGCACGTCTTGATTATTCCTCCCTCGCCCTAAAATCAATCCGACGCGCCTCGCAAACGCACGGTACGCATCCGTGCGGCCGGGCGCGTGCGCGGCGCCGTTCGTCCGTGACCACTCGCAGACGGAACCCCGCGCCGTGCACTCCATCGAATTCTCGACTGCGTGGCGGCCTTCGACGACACGAAACCGCCCCGCGTTCATCCGGTTTTCTTAAGGAACGCACATGGAACAATTTCACGGCACGACCATCGTCTCCGTGCGCCGCGACGGCAAGGTCGCGCTGGGCGGCGATGGTCAGGTGACGCTCGGCAACATCGTCATGAAAGGGGGCGCGAAGAAGGTGCGCCGCATCTATGGCGGCAAGGTCCTCGTCGGGTTCGCCGGCGGCACCGCCGACGCGTTCTCGCTGCTCGACCGCTTCGAGGCGAAGCTCGAGAAACATCAGGGCAACCTGACGCGCGCCGCCGTCGAGCTCGCGAAGGACTGGCGCACCGACCGCATGCTGCGCCGCCTGGAAGCCATGCTCATCACCGCCGACGCGAATGCCACCCTCGTCATCACCGGCAACGGCGACGTGCTCGATCCCGAACACGGCATCGCCGCAATCGGCTCGGGCGGCGCCTACGCCCAGGCCGCCGCGCAGGCGCTGATGGAGAACACCGACCTCTCGCCGCGCGAGATCGTCGAGAAGGCGCTGACCATCGCCGGCGACATGTGCATCTATACCAATCACAATCGCGTCATCGAGACGATCGAATAAAGGACTATGACGATGACCACCATGACTCCCGCCGAAATCGTCTCGGAACTCGACAAACACATCATCGGCCAGGGCCGCGCGAAGAAGGCCGTCGCCGTCGCGCTGCGCAACCGCTGGCGCCGTCAGCAGGTGGCCGAGCCGCTGCGTCAGGAAATCACGCCGAAGAACATCCTGATGATCGGACCGACCGGCGTCGGCAAGACCGAAATCGCGCGGCGTCTCGCCAAGCTCGCGGACGCGCCGTTCATCAAGATCGAAGCGACCAAGTTCACCGAAGTCGGCTACGTGGGCCGCGACGTGGACAGCATCGTGCGCGACCTGATCGAAATCTCGGTCAAGCAGACGCGTGAGTCGGAGATGAAGAAGGTGCGCACCAAGGCCGAAGATCGCGCCGAAGACCGCATTCTCGACATCCTGCTGCCGGGCGCTCGTCCGGTGGGCTTCGGCACGGCGGATGCGTCGGCCGGCGCGTCGTCGGGCGAAGGCGACAATGCCACGCGGCAGACCTTCCGCAAGCGTCTGCGCGAAGGCGCGCTGGACGACAAGGAGATCGAGCTCGACATCGAGATGCCGCAGACGGGCATGGACATCATGGGGCCGCCGGGCATGGAGGACATGACCGAGCAGATCCGTTCGATGTTCGCGAACATGGGCGGCGGCAAGAAGACGCGGCGCAAGGTGAAGGTGAAGGAAGCGCTCAAGCTGCTGACCGACGAAGAAGCCGGCAAGATGCTCAACGACGAAGAGGTCAAGAGCCGCGCCGTGCAGAACGTCGAGCAGAACGGCATCGTGTTCCTGGATGAGATCGACAAGATCGCGTCGCGCAGCGAGGCCGGCGGGGCCGAGGTGTCGCGGGCGGGCGTGCAGCGCGATTTGCTGCCGCTCGTCGAAGGCACGACCATCAACACCAAGTACGGGATGATCAAGACGGATCACATTCTGTTCATCGCGAGCGGCGCGTTCCATCTGGCCAAGCCGAGCGACCTGATTCCCGAATTGCAGGGCCGTTTCCCGATTCGCGTCGAGCTGGATTCGCTGTCGGTGGGCGATTTCGAATCGATCCTGAATTCCACCGACGCCAGCCTCGTCAAGCAATACAAGGCGTTGCTCGCGACCGAAGGCGTCGAACTCGATTTCACCGAGGAAGGTATCCGGCGTCTCGCCGAGATCGCGTTCTCGGTTAATGAGAAAACGGAGAATATCGGCGCGCGACGGCTGTACACGGTGATCGAGAAGCTGCTGGAAGAAGTGTCGTTCGCGGCCGGCAATCACGCGGGCCAGCCGGTGCGGATCGATGCGGCGTATGTGGATCGCGCGCTCGGCAACGTGGCGCAGGACGAAGACCTGTCGCGTTACGTGCTGTAAGGGATTGAGCGGACTTTCAGGAAGGTGATCCAGCAAAGCCGGGCCGGTGTGCCCGGCTTTGTCATTGGTGCCCGGCACGAACCCGGCAAGAAAGCAGCAGGAACGTACGGACGAAAAAAAGCCCGCCTAGGTTGGCGGGCTGAATCCATATCAGGAGGAGACATGGAGGAGACAGTTCCAATAATACACAGCCCCTTGATGCGACGCAATAGAAATTTTAGTAAAAACCCCTATGGCGTCACTATGTGGTATCTGCCCCTGAGATTTCGCGCCCGGCCATTCGATGACAGCGCAAGAATCGGCGCGTAACCTCATCGGCACGGCTCTACAGTGGTCCCATACCCACTGCGCCACCGAGGTTTGTGATGAAAACCGAAACCGCCCCCGTTTTTTCCTCTGACGACAGCCGCTGGCAAGCCGTCGTCCAGCGCGACGCCCACGCCGACGGCGTCTTCTTCTTCGCCGTGCGCACGACAGGCGTGTTCTGCCGGCCGTCGTGTGCATCGCGGGCGCCGCGCCGCGAGAACGTCGAATTCTTCGCGACCACCGACGCCGCGGAAACCGCCGGCTATCGCGCCTGCAAGCGCTGTCAGCCGACCCGTCTGCCGCGCGATCTGGCAATCGTCGAACGTGCGTGCAAGGTGCTTGACGCCAACCTGCAGCAGCGCATGACGCTCGCCCAACTGAGCGATGAAGTGCACGTCAGCCCGTTCCATCTGCAACGGCTGTTTTCGCGGATCGTCGGCATTTCGCCGCGCCAGTATCAGGCGGCACAGCGCGCGGGCGTGCTGCGCGACGCGTTGCAGCGCGGCCGCGACGTCACGCGCGCCACGCACGACGCCGGATTCGCCTCGCCGTCGCGGATGTATGACGCCGTGCCCGCCGAACTGGGCATGACGCCTTCCGCCTACAAGCGCCAGGGCGCGGGCCTGACCGTGCGCTATACGACCGCCGCCACGCCGCTCGGCATCGTGATCGTCGCGGCCACGGACAAGGGCGTGTGCAAGATCGCATTCGGCGACGACGCCACCACGCTCGTCGATCAGCTCGCCGCCGATTTCTCCCAGGCCGAGCGCCTCGAGGACGCCGCGCGAATGGAGCCGTTCGTCGCGCAGATCCGCGCCTATCTGCAAGGCACGCGCGAGCGCTTCGACCTGCCGCTCGACATCGGCGCGACCGCGTTCCAGCGGCGCGTCTGGGATGCGCTGCGCCACATTCCGTACGGGCAGACGCGCAGCTATACCGACATCGCGGAAACGCTCGGCTCGCCGCGCGCGGTGCGGGCTGTCGCGAACGCGTGCGCCTCGAATCCGGTGGCGCTTGCGATTCCGTGTCATCGCGTGATCGGCAAGGACGGTGCGATTGCGGGCTATCGCTGGGGCGCGTCGCGCAAGGAAACGCTGCTCCACACCGAGCGCACGCAGCACGCCGCCGACGAAATCGCCTGATCGTTCCGGACACGCTCGTCATCGTTGCAAACGAAGCGCCCGGCGGCGCTTCGTTCTCCTCGCGAGCCGCGCAAGACGGCTCCGACACTCTCCGCGCACCCTGCCGCGAACATCCCGAAAAAGCCGCAAACCCTTGCTGGTCTTGCGCTCAAGCACGCCTTACACCGAGATGTTAAAGTGCCCGCTACCCTAAAAATACGACCCGGGCTTCATCGCTCGCGCTCCTCGCAGATCGTTTCATGGCAAACCAGAATCCCGCTGATCCCCAAGCCGGCGCCTATCAGCGCAGGCTCGCCGCGCTCGCGTCCGGCACGCATGCCGACGCCTTGCGTCAAGGCCTGCGCGGCATCGAGAAAGAAAGCTTGCGCGTGACGCCGCTGGGCGAACTCGCCATGACGCCGCATCCGCGCGCGTTCGGATCCGCGCTGACGCATCCGCTGCTCACGACCGATTACTCGGAAGCGCTCGTCGAGCTGATCACGCCCGCCGAAACCGATGTGTCGATCACGCTCGATCGGCTCGATGAGCTGCATCGCTTCGTGTATTCGCGCATGGGCGACGAGCTGCTGTGGAACAACTCGATGCCCAACACGTTGCCGCCGGAAGACGACATTCCGCTCGGCACGTATGGCACGTCGAACATCGGCAAGCTGAAGCACGTGTACCGGCGCGGCCTCGCGTTGCGCTATGGCCGCACGATGCAATGCATCGCCGGCATCCACTACAACTATTCGCTGAACGAAAACGTCTGGCGCGCCTGGCAGGCGCTCGATCCGGCCAGCACGTTGTCGGCGAAGGATTTCCAGTCCGAGCGCTATTTCGCGCTGATCCGCAACTTCCGCCGCACGAGCTGGCTGCTGATGTACCTGTTCGGCGCATCGCCGGCGTTGAACCGGCGTTTCGTCGAGGGCCGCGCGCATCATCTCGAATCCTTCGACGCCGACACGTTCTTCCTGCCGCACGCCACCAGCCTGCGCATGAGCGATCTCGGCTACACCAACAATCCCGCACAGGCCGACCTGCTGCCGAGCTACGACAATCTCGGCGCCTATCTGCGCGTGCTCTCCCGCGCGGTCAGCCAGCCGTATGCGCCGTACGAGGAGATCGGCACGCAACGCGACGGCGAATGGGTGCAGATCAACACCAACGTGCTGCAGATCGAAAACGAGTTCTACTCGACGATCCGTCCCAAGCGCGTCACGCATTCCGGCGAACGTCCGCTGCACGCCTTGTGCGAGCGGGGCGTGCAGTACATCGAGGTGCGTTGCCTGGACATCGATCCGTTCGAGCCGACCGGCATCGCGCTCGAAACCGCGCGTTTCCTCGATGCCTATCTGCTCTACTGCGCACTGGAAGACAGTCCGCTGCTGCCGCCCGACGCGAATCTCGAAGCCAACGCCAACTTCAGCGCGGTGGCGAAGGAAGGCCGCAAGCCGGGTCTGGCCTTGCAACGCGACGGCGCCAGCGTGCCGATGCGGCAATGGGCCGAAGAACTGTTCGATGCCATCGAGCCCGTGGCGAAGACGCTCGACGCCCTCGCGGGCCGTGGCGATCACGCGCGCGCACTCGCGGCGTTGCGGCCGCGGCTGGCGGATGCGTCGCTCACGCCGTCGGCGCGCGTGCTGCGCACCATGCACGACAAGCAGCAATCCTTCGACGCATTCGCGCTCGAACTCAGCGCGCGCCACGCAGCGGCGTTCCGCGAACGGCCGCTTGATGCGGACGAGGAACGCAGGATGGAAGAGCTCGCGGCGAAGTCGCTGGTGGAACAGGTCGAGCTCGAAAGCCGCGACAGCGAATCGTTCGAGGCCTTCGTCGCCGCCTATCAGGCCTACAAGCCGGACACCGAAAGCGTCTGAACGGGCCGCTGGCCGTTCACTGGCAGAATTGCCACGCCGGTGTCAGTCGCCGACGGCAACGCTTACCGGCGTGTGCAACAGTGCGCAACGCAGCGCAACATCGGCCGGTCTGGCGGGTCAAAATGTGGCTCATTTTTCGACGATCGGGGGAGCAATGAACAAGAAGTTCTTCGGCGCGGCCGCGCTGGGGGCTGCGTCGCTCGCGTTACTGGGCGGCTGCGCGGTGCAGGATCAGGTCAGCAGCACGACGATGGAGCAGGCCACCCAGCCGCTCACCTGCATGAGCAAGCCGGAATGCGACGCCTGGTGGGCCCGCGCACAGGTCTGGGTCACGAATCATTCGGAGTACCGCATCCAGACCGTGACCGACTCGATCATCATGACGGCCGGTCCGTCGAGCGGCAAACGCGCGCTTGCCTACCAGGTCACCAAGACGCCGACCAACGAGGGCACCGCGACCATCGGCTTTGCTGCGCATTGCGACAACCCGCTCGGCTGCGAGCCGAATCCGTGGCAGGCGGGCGCGGATTTCAAGCAGTTCATCCGCAATGGTCCAGGATTGCGCAAGTCCGCCACGCCGCAAGCCGTGCAGTCGGGCGCAACACTGCCCGCACCGGTGCCGGCTCCCGTGCCGGGCGGCGTGCAGGTCAGTCCGCTCGACACGCCGCCGCCGCTCAATCTCGAGAGCCAGCCGGGTCAATCCGCGACCCCGCTCACGCCGCAGTAACGCCCTTCAATGCCCCATCGAGGCTGACGCGCCCTTCTTCGGCCGCGTCAGCCAGACCATCGCGGCCAGCACGAGAAACGCATAGTACGAAATGCGGAAGAAGTCGTTGGTCGACATCATGTACGCCTGCGCCGACACCACGCGATCCAGCTGCGCGGTGAGCGCCTGGCCGCCCAGCCCGAGCCCCGACAGCAGGTCCGAATAGGCCGTCGTGCCGCTCGCATACGGCGTGACGGACTCGGTGAGCCGCGCGTGATGACGGATCATGTCGTTCTCCCAGAAGGTCGTGCTGACCGCCGTGCCGATGGCCCCCGACAGCGTCCGCAGGAAGTTCGACAATCCCGCCGCGCCCGCGAGCCGGTCGTCGGAGACGCTGGAGAGCGTGATGGTCGTCATCGGCACGAAGAAGCAGGCGACGCCGATGCCCTGGATCAGACGCGGCATGATGATCTGATGAAAGGGCGTATCGAGCGTGAAGGTCGAATTCCAGTGCGACACGAACGCGAAGGTCAGGAACGCGAAGCTCGCCACGACTCGCAGGTTCAGGCGCTGCATGTTCTGCCCGATGAGCGGCGACAGCACGAGCGCGAGCAAGCCGACCGGCGCGGTGGCGAGACCCGCGAGCCACGGCGTGTAGCCGAGCACGGTCTGGAGCCACAGCGGCAGCACGACGACCGAACCGAAGAACGCCAGAAAGCCCAGCGACGTGATGAGCACGCCCATCGCGAAATTGCGGTCGCGGAACAGCGAGAGGTCGATCACCGGTTCCTTCTCGGTCAGCTCCCACGCGAACATGAACGCGAGCGAGATGGCCGAGACGATCGCCAGTGTGGTGATCAGATGCGAGCTGAACCAGTCGCGGTCCTTGCCGAGGTCCAGCATCATCTGCAGGCTCGCGACGCCGATCACGAGCAGCGTGAGCCCGACGCCGTCGATGCGCTGCGCCGTCGTTTTCGTTTCATGACCGCGCAGCAGGAACCACGCGAGCGCCGCCGACAGCACACCAATCGGCACGTTGATGTAGAAGATCCACGGCCAGGTGAAATTGTCGGTGATGTAGCCGCCCATCATCGGGCCGAAGATGGGCGCGACGATCACCGTCATGGCCCAGAGTCCGAGCGCGAGGCCGCGCTTGTCGGGCGGATAGCTGCGCATCAGGATGGTTTGCGAGAGCGGCACCATGGGCCCGGACACGAGCCCTTGCAGCAGCCGGAAGGCGATCAGCGATTCGAAGTTGTGCGCGAGGCCGCACAGCGCCGAGGCGACGGAGAACAGCAGTACGGAGATCGTGAACAGCTTCACTTCGCCGACGCGCCGGGCGAGCCAGCCGGTCAGCGGCACCGCGATCGCCGACGCCACGGAGTACGAGGAAATGACCCAGGTGCCTTCGCTCGTCGCCACGCCGAGACTGCCGGAAAGCGTGGGCACCGCGACATTCGCGATGGACGTGTCGAGCACCTCCATGAAGGTGCCGAGCGCGAGGCCCAGTGTCAGCAGGGCCAGGATGCCGCCCTTGAGCGGCATGGGCGCGGGTGGTGCGGAGGTTGCCGTTGTTGACATCGTTTTTTAGCTCCAGCAGCGTGGTGAGGGTGAAGGCTCGCATCGCATGCAATCTTTCTCTTGTCGCGACATTCTCTGCCCAGACAGTAATTAGAGCATTCAAACACCCTGATTTGGACTGAGTGCTATTCGTCGTCGACGGAACAGGCCGGACAGTCGCCAGCCGGCGCATTGCCGATGAAGCGCGCCAGCAGTCCGGTCAACTGATCCAGTTCCGCACGGCTGAAGCCGTCGAGCTGCTCATTGAGCACGGCGGCGCCGATCGCCGGAAGCTGCCCCGCCGCAGTGCGCCCGCGCTCGGTCAGCGCAAGTTCGACGATGCGGCGGTCCGCCTCGCTTCTCGACCGGCTGACGAAGCCCTTCTTTTCGAGCCGGTCGATCATGCGTGTCATCGAGCCGCTGTCATAGGACATCTCGCGCGACAGCTCCAGCGGCGACCGCGCGCGACCCGAAGCCAGCGCGAGCATCACGCCGATCTGCTGGGCGGTGAGATCGAGCGGCTTGAGCGCTTGATCCGTCCGCGCGACGAGCACGTTACGCGCTTTGGCGAGCAGATAGCCGAGGCTCGTTTCGAGCCGGATGGTCGATGGATCGTAGAGCGGGTCGCTGTTCATGGTGGCCTCGAGCACGCGGCTCATGTCTTGCTGATAATGCGAAGCCCGCGATGCTGCACCGCGTTACAAAGGGGCCACACTCACGAAAAAGCCGTCGGAAGTATCTTGAAAAATACTTGCACAGTCAATATTATTTCATGCAACGAGTTACGCGCTTCCCGCGCCACCCGAGACCATGTTCTGATCGCCCGCAGCGTCGGCCGCCGACGCCCCCAGGATCCCTCCCATGACCCGCTTCGTACGCACCGCCCGCCGACGTTTCGGCACTGTCAGCAGCACGATCGCCCACGCTTCCCGTCACTTCGTCCCGCCGAAGTTGAATTCGTGGAAATTTGCGCTGTATCTGATCGTTTTCCTGCTGCCGGGCGGATCGTTCATCGTGCTGGGCTTGGGCTGGTACGAGAACCGGCATCGGCGCAAGGAAGCCGCGCCCGCGAAAACTCCTGCAGCGTCTTCCGTGGCCTCGCGGCCGCTGCTCCAGCCGCCCTGCTCGCCCTGCCCCGGAAACGGCGGCGCCACCGGCGCCTGAGTTCAAGGCGTGACTCCAGCCAGTAACGCGTCGTAACCGATTTCCTCAGTCGCGTAACACCCGGCTTACGGCGAACCCGGTACGCTAACGTCTGCCCGATACGCCCGCCAGGTCTGTTCAGGCGCAGAAAGCGCCTTGACCACGCGCCGAGTGCATGGCGTTGGCGTTCCACGAGTGCTCCACTATCATCCCGGCTTGCCGCGTCCGTCGTTTTGAACGGCGCGGCGCCGACAGGACTTCCGACCCGCAGATGCCGCACCGCACCGCCCTCTCCGCTTCCCTCAGCCCGCGCCGGCTCACTGCCACGGCGCTCGCCGCCACGCTCGCGATGCTGATCGCCGGATGCGCGGTCGGGCCCGACTATCAGCGTCCGTCCGTGACGCTCCCGGCAAGCTACAAGGAAGCGCCCGAAGGCTGGAAGGTCGCGCAACCGGCGGATCAGTCGGACCGCGGCACCTGGTGGACCGTCTACACCGACCCGCGCCTCGACGCGCTCGAAGCTCAGCTGAATCAATCGAACCAGACCGTCGCGCAATATGCCGCCGCCTATCGGCAGGCGCGCGCGCTCGTCGGTGAAGCGCGCGCGGCCTATTTCCCGACCATCGGCGCGTCCGCGTCGGGCTCGCGATCGGGTACCGGCGCCGGCAACCGCTCGACCAGCAGTTCCAGCTTCGGCCAGCAAGGCTCCGTGAACAACCAGTTCAGCGCTTCGCTCGATGCCTCGTGGGAGCCGGACCTGTGGGGCAGCGTGTCGCGCACGGTGGCATCGCAGAAAGCGGGACAACAGGGCGCAGCCGCCGATCTCGCCAACGCCCGGCTCTCCGCGCAGGCCACGCTCGCGCAGACCTACTTCCAGCTGCGCTCGCTCGACGCCCAGCAAAAGCTGCTCGACGACACCGTCGCCGCCTACGAGCAATCACTCAAGCTCACGCAGAACCAGTACGGACAGGGCATCGTCGCGCGCTCGGACGTGATCCAGGCGCAGACGCAGTTGCAATCGGCGCAGGCATCGGCGATCGACAACGGCGTCGCGCGCGCCCAGTACGAGCACGCGATCGCCGTGCTGGTCGGCGAGCCGGCCTCGACCTTCTCCATCCCGCCCATTCCGCTCGACGCCACCCCGCCGACCGTCCCGGTGCAGATGCCGTCGGCCATTCTCGAGCGGCGTCCGGACATTGCATCCGCGGAACGCAAGGCCGCCGCGGCGAACGAGCAGATCGGCGTGGAAATGGCCGCGTATTTCCCGACCCTGACGCTGTCGGCGCAAGGCGGTTTCGAGAGTTCGGTGTTGTCGCAACTGCTGCGCGCGCCGTCGCGCTTCTGGACGCTCGGGCCGGATATCGCGGCCACGCTGTTCGACGGCGGCCTGCGCTCCGCCCGCACCGACGCTGCGCGCGCCGCCTACGACCAGAACGTCGCGACCTATCGCCAGACGGTGCTCACGGCGTTCCAGGATGTCGAAGACAACCTCGCGTCGCTGCGCATCCTGGAGAAGGAAATCGTCGTGCAGCAACAGGCGGTCGAATCGGCGCAGCAGGCGCTGGCCATCATCAACAACCAGTACAAGGCGGGAACGGTCGCGTACATCAACGTGCTGACCGCGCAGACCACCGCCTTCACCGCGCAGCAGAAGCTCGCGAATATTGCGGGGCAGCGGATGGTGTCGTCGGTGGGACTCGTGAAGGCGCTGGGCGGCGGCTGGGACGTCGCGCAGATGGACCACGAAACCGGCGACGCGCAAGCGCCCGCGGCTGCATCGGCTCCCGTGGCGAAAGCGGCGGACGCAAGCCGCACCGTCGCGCGCTGAACGCCACAACTTCAGCTTCAGCCTCAGCGCACGAACACGAGCGCGACGGTATCCGGATCCGTGTGACGGCCGAGCAGATTCAGCAGCCCGGCCAGATTCTCTCGCTGTTCGGGCGTGGACGTCGCGGTGCCCTGGAACGACGTCGATTCCTGCGAGATCGAGCCATTGCCCTTGAGGATCAGCGGGCCCTTGCTCGTCGACAGATCGATGCTCGCCTGCCCGCCCTGCGCCTGCAACGCCACGCGATATGAACCGAGCGGCTTCACCCGCGAGACGCTCGATGCCATGTCGTCGAGCGTCACCACCACCTGCCCGTAGGCATTGCGGTTCAACAGGCGCAGTTCAGTCCAGGCGAGCCGCACGTTGCCGTCGAAATTCAGCGTATTGAACGGCGCGCCCAGGCCCGACAGCAGCGTGGCCGGCACGGCAATCTCGCTCGCGCTGAGCGTCGCGCCGCGCGGACTGGCGTCGACGATCACGGCATCGGGCATCGCCTGCGTCTGGCGCATCGTCATGTGCACGCGGCCGGTGAACAGCGGCCAGAACGCCGTGCTCCACTCGATGCGCCCCGGCAGCAGCGTCGCGCCCGAACCATCGCTGCCGGCGGCGAGCATCAGCGTCGCGGAACCGCGCCACAGCGAGCCGGACGGATCGACCAGGTTCACGTGTCCATCGGTGGCCTTCGAAAACTGCGGCACGATCCACGCGGCCGGCATCATCACGAGCAGCGTCCCGCCGATCGATACGATCATCACGAGCAGCGCCGGCACCGCCAGCCGGATGCGTCGGGTCCAGTAGCTCATTTCACGCCGGCCGGTTGCAGCGACGCCGTCAGGTCCACCTGGCCATCCGGCTTCAGCGCGGTGATGTGCGCCTCCGACACCTGCACCTTGAACTGCTTGCGCGCGTCGTCGAGCCACATCGTCCAGTTCGGGAACGACGCGTTCTTCAACTGGATCTGCACCGCCGCGCCGATCACCTGCACCTGCGTCGGCTGCATGCCGTTGTCGGCGAGCGATTTCTGCAACGCGTCGCGCAGCGCGCCGCCGGTCGGCGTCATGCCTTCCGCGGCCGGCGCGAGCGAGCGCGCTTCATTGGCCTGCGCGTTCATGGTCGCGAGCTGGCGCTGCATCCCGGGCAGCGAGTCGCGCAGCCGCGCGCGGCCTTCGAACGCCGGCGCCCACAGCACCAGATACACGAGCAGGATGCCGAGCGCGAGGCCGCCCCACATCAGCATGGTTTTTTCGCGCGGCGTGCGCGCTTCCCAGAATTCCGCCAGGGAACGGAGGAGTTCCGCTTTCATTGGCCGCTCCCGATGGTCCATTTGCCGGTATTGCTGTCGATCGAACCGCTCAGGCCGTTGGCGGCGAGGCGCTTGGTGAGATCGGGATCGACCTTGGTGTCGGGCTTGAAGGTCACTTCCAGATGACGGTCGCGATAGTCGAGCCCCGCGATGCCGTTCACCGGCACAGGACCGAGCGACCGCGCGAGCCCGTCGGCCAGCGACAGGAAATCCGCCGGCGACAGTTCCCCCGACGCCGTGCGCAGGCGGTCGAGGTTGCGCGTCATCTGATCGGGCGCATCGAGCACGACGGTCGTCTTCGGGAACGCGTTGAGCAGCAGCTCGGTCATCTGCGCGTTGATCGCGTCGCGCTGGCGGGCGAGTTGCAGCCATTGCACGTTGATGCCGATGATCGACACCAGCACGGACAGCGCCACGAGCGCGATCGGCACGCGCAGCCGCCGCACGGTCGCGCGATCGAGCTTCCACGGCTGCGCGGCGAACTCGAACTGGCACAGGTCGAACCGGCTGGCGAGCGCGTTGCGTGCGAGCGTTTCGAAGGCGATGGGCTGCGCGCCCGGGATGTCCACATGGCCCGCGACGGGGCGAACGCTGGCGAGACGCGGCTCGTCGCCGGGCAGGTCAACGAGCGAATAGAGCGTCGCCGGATGATCGCCCGCGAGCGCCGTCAGCGTCGGCACGATCGACTCGGCGGACAGCGCGAGGCCTTCGCCGAGCGCCGCGCGTTCGCCGCGCGCGATCGCGATCTCGATGCGCGGCGCGCCGAGCGACGCCGGCGTGGGCGCGGCCATCTCGCCGATGAGCGCGGGCGCGGTCGAGATCACCGGGCCCAGCAGGCCGGCGATGAACGGCGTCGAGGGCACGGCGGCCTCATCGACGTCGGCATCGAGCGCGGCATCAGGCTCAACAGGCGCAGCCGCGGCCGCCGGCACCGGCAGGCAACGCATCGCGGGCACCGCCTTCACGTTGCGATGCCCCGCGCCCGAGAAGGCGCCGACAACGAAGCGGAACCAGCCGCGGTCGATCACGGCCACGACGCGCCGTCCATCCGCCAGCGCGACGGGATCGACGGCGATATGACATGTCTGCGGATCCTGGATGAGCTGGTCTTCGACCACGTTCGGCAGCGCCTGCCGCAAACGCGGACCCTTGAGCGGCGGCATGGCGGCGGCGAGCAGCAGCGTGTCGCGCGCGGCGACGATCAGCACCGTCGCGCTCGCGCGCGGCAGAAGCCCGAGCGCCGCGCGGCCAATGCGTTGCGGCTCGCCGCGCTTGTCGAGCAGCAGAAAAGGCAGATCCGGCAGGTGCCACTCTTCCGAGCGCACCGCGGGATCGCGCGGCGGTAATGAAACGATCAGTGTGCTCAAGCGACACTTCCCCTCAACAATGACTGCGACACGACCATCAGGTCGAGTCGCGCGTATAGACGATGCGCGTCGCATGCGTCGTCGGATCGCGATAGACGAGCGTCGTGCGCTCGAGCTGCGCGCGTTCATGATCGACGCGTCCGTGAATCACAAAGTACTTCGTCGTGACATCGAGTTCGTTCGGGTCGATCGATGTCGTCTTCATGCCCGCGCCGGACAGCGCGAGCTGCACGTTGCCCACGTCGTGGAAGAACACCGTCTCGCGGCGCGCGACGAACGCCTGCGCCTGCGACAGGCTCATGCCCGGCACCATCGCCGCCACCACTTCCGCCGGCGCGGTGTTCATGTTGACGGCCGTCGTGGTGGGCAACACCGTCACGAACGGCCGCAGCTTCGCGACCGCCTCCGGCGAGAAGCCCGGCACGTCGAGCAGCGAATCGACCGTGATCATCTGCAGCGGTGCGACCGGCGAGTTGTCATCCGAGTCCTTGAGGCCCGGATCGTCCGTGAAGTTGCCGCCGCCCGTGCCGCCGCCCTGCGCGAGCGCGGCGATCTGCGCTTCCGCCGTCGTGCCGCTCGTGGTGCCCGCGGTGGTGCCGGTCTGCGTCTGGAAGCGCGTCGCCGAAGGCTGCAGGCCCGCGCGGATCTGCAGCGCGACGGTCTTCGCGAGCGAGCCGTTGATGCCGAGCATCGTCAGGAGCCGCTGGAACGCCTGGATCTGCTCGACGTTGACGGTGAGCACGCCGGGCGTCGGCGTGGACACCAGATTGCGCAGGTTGAACTTCGCCTGTGCATCCTCGATCGAGCCGGACAGGTAAGTCGATGCGCCCTGCTGCGCGCGCACCTCGCCGATCTGCCCGAGGAAGTCCGACAGCTTGGTCCGCGCAATCGGCACGCCCCACACACCGCCGAGATAGGTGACGGTGGGCGAGGTATCCGCCTCCGAACGCAGGATGAGGCGCGTCCAGTCGAGCGCGCTGCGCGAAATCCATTGCGCCTGCGCGAGCAGCCGCTGGTTCTCGATGCGCCGGATCTGCACCTGCTGGCGCCACAGCAGCCCCGACACGAGGATGGCCGTGAGCGACACGACCAGCAGCGCGGTGATGATGGCGACGCCGCGTTGCTTCCTTTCCAGCCGACGGTTCGAACGATGGCGCATTGTCATTCTCCGACCAGGAACACGCGTGTGAGCGGCGCTTTCAGCGTCTGCGCGGCGACCGCCACCTGAATGCCCGACACCGCGCGCGGCAGCGGCGCGTTGCCCAGTTGCGGCACCTTCAGGTTGTTGTCGTTCTGGTTGATCTGCGCGAGCACGTCGCTCATGCGCGTCGTCCAGCCTTTCTCCGGGATGAACACGCGCGTCGCGAGCGACCCCACGCCGCCCATCAGCGGAATCGAGCTCCAGCCGCCGGTGTCGCCGGACAACGCGCGCCGCACTTCGCCGACGTTCGCCAGCGGCGGCGACGCATAGCGCACGATACGCCCGTTCGACAGCCGGTAGCGAACCACTTGCAGGCGCGGCGGCACATTCGCCGCGAACACGCCGCGCACGATCTGCAGCGCGCCGTTGCCGATCTGCACGGCGGGCTGGCCGGCTTCGTCGTCGGTGGCGGCCTGGCGGGCGTCGATACGCATCTGGTCGAACAATTGCGCCACGATGCGCTCGTCTTCCATCGCATTCTCGATGGTGGCGCGGGCGCGGATCACGGAGTCCAGTCCGCGCCACGACAGCACCGCGATCACCGCGAGAACCGCGATCGCGATCAGCATCTCGAGCAGCGTGAAACCGCGCTGCCCGCGTTTGCCGGTCAGTGGCCGGCGGTCAGAGCGAGCGATTCGTTTCATTCGCCACCACCGTGACCATTTGCGCGAGATTGCCGGAGCGGCCCGGCGTCGAGACGAACATTTCGACGCGCCGGAAAATCGGGTTCGGCGTCTGGCTCACGCGCTGCGTGCAGGTGAGCTTGAGATTGCCCTGCGAACAGTCGAAGGTGCGCGAGCCGAGCGGCGGAAACTGATGCGAGAGCCTCAGCTGCGCGAGTTCGTTGTCCGCGCTCCAGCCCGCCAGCAGACGCCGGTGCAGGTCCGCCTCGCCGGTCGCGAGCGCGCCCACCGCGCGGATCGACGCCGCCAGCGCCACGCCGATGATCGCCAGCGCGACGAGCACTTCGATCATCGTGAAGCCGCGTTGATGCTTTCTTCGATCAAGGCGCCGCATCATCGCACCTGAAAGCGGCCGTTGCCGCTGCCCACGATGGTCGCGCGGCCCACGGCCGAGAACAGCGTGATTTCCATCGGCGTGTCGATCGCCTCGGTGCCGAACACGAGCCGGCTCACCGACTTGTCCGAGTCGAGAAACTGGATGTTCACGCCGGTCACGCCGCCTTCCCAGCGGCGCGCGCGCAGCAGATCGTCGCGCAACGGGCGCCAGCCGTCTTCGGTGCGGATGTCGAAGCGAAAGCCGCCGTCCTGCGGCTGCCAGGAAATGGGCCGGGCGCGCACCTGGGCTTCGTCGCCCGCGGCTTCGAACAGCAGCGCGAGCCGCTGCGCTTCCTCGTTGAGATCGGTGCGCGGATTGCGCGTCAGCTGCAGCGACGCGAGCGACACCAGCAAACCCGCGATGACCAGCACGACGAGCATCTCGAGCAGCGTGAAGCCGGCGTTGCGCCGTGCGTCGATGTGCCTGCCGTGCCTGTTCACGCTGCGTTCCTTCCTACCGCCGGACGGTCATTGCCACGAGCCGACGTCGGCATCGTTGCCCTCGCCGCCCGCCTTGTTGTCCGCGCCGTAGCTGAAGACGTCGATCTCGCCGTGCACGCCGGGATTCAGATACTGATACTGGCCGCCCCACGGATCGGCAGGCAGGCGCTCCAGATAGCCGCCGTCCTTCCAGTTGTTCGGGACGGGTTCGGTGGAGGGCTTCTCGATCAGCGCGCGCAGGCCCTGCTCCTGGGTCGGATAACGGCCGTTGTCGAGGCGATAGAGTTTCATCGCCTGCATGATCGTGCCGATGTCCTGCTTCGCGGCGACGCGGCGCGCTTCATCCGGACGGCTCATGATTTTCGGCACGATCAGCGCGGCGAGAATGCCGAGAATCGCGATCACGACCATGATTTCGATCAGCGTGAAGCCGCGCTGGCGACGACCTTGCGCCTGGGCTTGCTGAAGCCGCATGCGGCATTGGGTCAACATATGCATAACACCACCCTCTTCAATTGAAAATAACGTTCCGGACGTCCGCGTCCGGTGTTTCGAAACAATCGCGCGGCCGTGCGTGGGACGCCGCCGCCGCTCATTCTATCGATCCGCTTTCATCATGCGTTGCCGCCGCATGCGGGCATCGCGTCGCAGCGAGCCGGACCGCGCCGCGTTCAGCGCACCCAGATGGTCGGCCCGGGCGGATTCTGCGGCAGGAAGATCTCCGATTTCACGCCGTTGCGCTCGATGATGATCGAGCGCGCGCGCACTTCCGACAGCTTCACGCCCTGCGTGAGCGGCCCGCCGAGCGACACCGCCTTGGCCGGCTCGCCGCCGTAGCTCACGATGGCCGCGGCGCCGCCCTGCAGCGCCAGGATGCCGAACAGGTGGACGTCGGAGTTGGCCTGACGCTCGAGCCGTCCGCCGAAGATGGTCGCGGCCTGCTCGACCGAAGGCGTGCGCGTCGCGGCCGCGCCGGGCAGCGGCGTGGTCTGGCGCGCGGTCAGCGTGACGACCCAGTAGGTGATCGTCACGCAGAAGAGCGCAAGGGCGGCCAGCGATAACAGTCGGGTTTGCAGGGCGTTCATTTACTGCACCAGATTATTCAGTTCGATGATCGGCAGCATCACCGCGAGCACGATCACCAGCACCACGCCGCCCATCGCGAGGATCAGCAGCGGTTCGAGCAGGCTCGTCAGGAACATCGTGCGGCGTTCGAGCTCGCGCGCTTCGCCTTCGGAGGCGCGGTCGAGCATCGTGGTGACGTCGCCGGTCGCCTCGCCCGAGCGGATCAGGTGGACCAGCACCGGCGGAAAGGTCTTCGTGTTGCCGAGCGCCCGCGACAGCGACGAACCTTCGCGCACGCGCACGATGGCGTCTTCGACGTTGTCGCGCATCGCCGTGTTGCTGAGCGTTTCGCCGGCGGCCTGCAGCGCACGCAGGATCGGCACGCCGGCGGCGGTGAGGATGGCGAGCGTGCTGGAGAAGCGCACCGTGTTGTAGCCGCGCACCAGCTTGCCGACCAGCGGCGCGCCGAGCAGCCAGCGGTCGAACGACATGCGCGGCCCGGGCCGCGCCAGGATGCTCTTCACGATCCAGGCGAACAGCGCCACGCCGATCAGCATCGCCCACCAGTAACTGCGCACGAAGGCGGACAGCGCCATCATCATGATGGTGAGGAATGGCAGCTGTTGCTTCGTGCTCGCGAACACGTTCACGACCTGCGGCACGACATAGCTCAGCAGGAAGGTCACGATGCCGAACGCGATGATCGTCACGATGCCCGGATAGGTGAACGCCAGGACGATCTTCTGCTTGAGCGCGTTGCGCTGTTCGATGTAGTCCGCCAGACGCGACAGCACCAGGCCGAGCTTGCCGGTATGCTCGCCCGCCGCCACTAGCGCGCGATAGATCTCCGGAAAGTCCTTCGGATGCTGCGCGAGCGCATTGGCGAACGAATGGCCGCCGAGCACTTCGGCGCGGATCGCGGCCATCAGTTCGCGGATGTAATCGCGCTCGGACTGGTCCGTCAGCACGGCGAGCGTCTCGCCGAGCGGCAGGCCGGCGATCAGCAGGCTCGCCAGCTGGCGCGTCAGGATGGCCTGCTCGCGCTGCGACAGACGGCGCCCGAGCGACAGCCGCTGCTGCCGTTCGCCGCGCGTGCGCGAACCCGCCGCTTCGACGATGAGCGGCGTCAGCCCTTGCGTGCGCAACTGGCTGCGCGCGGCGCGGGCACTGTCGGCGTCGAGCACGCCTTTCTGGGTCCTGCCCGCTGAATCAATGGCTTCAAAACGAAAAGCCGGCATACGTGGGTTCTCCGCGCTGGTTCGCTCTTAATCGCCGCCGGTCACGCGCAGCACTTCTTCGAGCGACGAAACGCCTGCGGCCAGCCAGCGGTCGCCGTCCTCGCGCAGCGTGCGCATGCCCTGCTTGCGGCCGGCTTCGAGAATCTCGGCATCGGCGGCGTTGCGGTGGATGAGCGGCCGGATCGTGTCGTCGATCAGCAGCAATTCATAGACCCCGCGGCGGCCCACATAGCCCGACTGGCCGCAGCGCTCGCAGCCCACCGGATGCCAGTGGCGCACGCCGTCTTCTTCGACGCGCTCTTCCTTGCACACCGGACACAGCTGCCGCACGAGCCGCTGCGCCAGCACGCCCAGCAGCGACGACGCCAGCAGGTACGGCTCCACGCCCATGTCGGTGAGACGCGTGACGGCGGAGGCGGCATCGTTCGTGTGCAGCGTCGCGAGCACCAGGTGGCCGGTCAGCGACGCCTGCACGGCGATCTGCGCGGTTTCGAGGTCGCGGATTTCGCCGATCATGATGATGTCCGGATCCTGACGCAGGATGGAGCGCAGCGCCCGCGCGAAGGTCATGCCGATGCGCTCGTTCACCTGCGTCTGGCCGATGCCCGACAGGTCGTACTCGATCGGATCCTCCACCGTCATGATGTTGGTGGTGGTGGTCTCCAGTCGCGACATCGACGCATACAGCGTGGTGGTCTTGCCGGAGCCGGTCGGCCCCGTCACGAGCACGATGCCGTGCGGCCGGCCAATCAGCTTGTCGAAGTGGACCAGCGTGTCGCGCGCCATGCCGAGGGTTTCGAGATTCAGGCGCTGTGCGTCCTTTTCGAGCAGACGCAGCACTGCGCGCTCGCCATGGCCGGTGGGCAGCGTGGAGACGCGCACGTCCACCGGACGTCCGCCGACGCGCAGCGTGATGCGCCCGTCCTGCGGCAAACGTTTCTCCGCGATGTCGAGCTGCGCCATGATCTTGATCCGCGAGATCAGCGCGCCGTGCAGCGCCTTTTTCGGGCGCACGACATCGCGCAGCGTGCCGTCCACCCGGAAACGCACGACCGAGGCATTCTCGAACGGCTCGATGTGAATGTCCGACGCCTGCTCGCGCGCCGCCTGCGTGAGCAGCGCGTTGATCATGCGGATGATCGGCGCGTCGTCTTCCGACTCCAGCAGGTCCTCGACTTCCGGAATGTCCTGCATCAGGCGCGACAGATCGACCTCGCCTTCCACCTCGCCCACCACCTGCGCCGCGCTGCCGTCATTGCGCGCGTAGGCGGCGTTGATGGCCGCGGCGAGTTCGTCGGACGACTTGCGCACGATGGACAGCGCGCCGAAGTTGCGCGCGACCTCGGCGAGCGCGGCGTCGCTGGTGCGCTCGCTGATCCAGACCTCGATGCCGTCCGGATGCTGGTGCGCCAGCAGGATCTGTCCGCTGCGCGCGAAGCCGTAGGGCACGAGCCGCGCCGCCAGCGGCGATGCCGCCGTGCTCGCGTGGTCGTGCGCGCCTTCCGCGCCGTTCACGGTGCTCACGGCCGTACTCCGGTCTGGCCGTTGCCCGCGCCGGTGGGCGCCGGATAGTTGTTCTGCGACGGCAAGGTGGACTGCGGCGCGATCTGCACCGGTTGCGGCGCCTGTCCGGCATCGGGGTTCTGCGGCAACGTCGTGCTCGGTCCCGGACCGCGCGTCATGCTGCTCCAGTCAAGCAGGTTGTCCGCGGGCGCGCCGCCGCCTTCACTCGGGCCGAGCGGCTTCGGCGGAATCACCGGGATGTTGGTGTCCTTGATGAGGCGGTTGTCGGAGGTCGCGCCGTATTGCTGCTGACGCATGTAGTCGTAGCGCGTGTTCGCGATCTGCGAAGACGTTGCCTGGTCGCGCACGATCACCGGCCGCAGGAACACCATCAGGTTGGTTTTCGAGCGCACCTTGCTTTCGCTGCGGAACAGGCTGCCGATGAACGGAATGTCGCCGAGCAGCGGAATCTTGCTGGTGCTGCTGTCGTACTCGTCCTTCATGAGGCCGCCCAGCACGACGATCTCGCCGTCGTCCGCCATGATGGTGGACTGCACGGAACGCGTGTTGATGGTCGGCCCGGACACGTTGTTCACCGTCGTGGCGTCGACGCTCGAGTCTTCCTGGTAGACCTGGAGCTTCAGCACGCCGCCGTCGGTGATCTGCGGCTTGACGTGCAGCACCACGCCGACGTCGCGACGATCGTACGTGTTGAAGGCGCTGATCCCGGCCGTCGTATTCGCGGTCGGCGTGGAGTAGGAGCCCGACGCCACCGGCACGTTCTGGCCCACGATGATCTTCGCTTCTTCGTTGTCCAGCGTGATGAGGTTAGGCGTCGAGAGAACGTTGGCGTCCGAGGACGTCGACAGCGCCTGCAGCAGGCCGCCCAGTCCGAACAGGTTGCCGAAGCGGTGCAGCAAGCCGATGTTGAGGCCCGGTGCGAGCAAGCCGGTCGCCGCCGTGAGCGCGGACGTATTCTGCGCGGCAGCGCCGCCCGCCAGCGTCAGATCGACGATGTTGTTGCTCGTACCCGAGACGGTCGGAAAGCCCGTGCTGCCATAGAGCGCGTTATTGCCGCTGTTGGACAGCAGCGCGCCCTGCCACTGGATGCCGAGGCTTGCATTGGAGGTTGCGTTCAGCTCGACGATCAGCGCCTCGATATAGACCTGCGGCCGGCGCACGTCGAGCTGGTCGATCACGGCGCGCAGGTTGCGGTACATCGGATCGGGCGCGGTGATGATGAGCGAGTTCGTCGCCGAATCCGCCTGGATCATGCCGCCGCCCTGATCGTTGCCGTTGTCGCTGTCCTTGTTCGACGAGAAGTTCGAGTCGCGGTTGCCGCTGCCACCCGTCAAGGGATTGTTGCCGCTGCCCGAGCTGGACGAGCCGAGGCCGCCCGGCAGCGGAGGCACGCCGGACTGGCCAGTGGACATCGACGAACTGCTGCCGAGGCCGCCGCCGCTGTTGCCGTAGCCATTATTCGAGTTCGAGCTCGACGAGCTGGAATTGTCGCTGGAGCCGCTGCCCTTGCCGAGCATGCCGCGCAGCGTCTTGGCGAGGCGCACCGCGTCGGCGTTGCGCAGCGAGACGACGTGCATGTTGCCGGGCTGACCGGTCGGGGCATCCAGCTTCTTCGCGAGCGCCTTGGCGGCCTCGAGCCGCGCGCTGCTCGACGCGCGGAACATCAGCGAGTTGGTGCGCGCATCCGGCGTGACCGTGACCTTGAGCGTCGCGTCGGTGCTGCCGATCGTGCCTGGATCGAGCAGCTTGTTCATCTGCTCGGCGACATCGATGGCGTTCGCGTTCTTCAGCGTGACGACATCGACCTCGCGGCCCGCCGCCGTATCCACGCCCGCGATGATGCCCGCGATGCGGCGAATGTTGTCGGCGTAATCGGTGACCACCAGCGTGTTGTTGGCCGGATAGGCCGCGATGGTGTTGTTCGGCGAGATCAGCGGGCGCAGCACCGGCAGCAGGTTGTTCGCCGATTCGTTGCGCAACTGAAAGACTTGCGTGATCACCTGGTCGCCGCGCGCGCCGGGCGTGTTGCCGACGTAGGTCGGCACGCCCTGCAGCTTGGCATCGGCTTCGGGCACGACCTTCAGGACGCCGTGATCCTGCACGAGCGCGAAGCCCTGCATGCGCAGCGACGACTGAAGCGTCTTCAGCGCCTGATCTTCGGGAACCGGATTTTCCGAAACAAGGTTCAGTTGCCCCTTGACGCGGGGATCGACGATGATGGTTTTGCCGGTGGCGGCGCCGATCGCCTTGGCGACCTGGTCGATATCCGCGTTGACGAAATTCAACGTCACTTGCGCGTGCGCGGCTTGGGCGACGATGAGTCCCGCCGCCAGCAGTGCCGTCGCGATGCGACGCAGTGCCATAGGTTGTCTTCTCATGGATGTGATATCAGAGCCGGATCACCGGGAAGCCGGCCAAGGCAGCGCTCCCCGTCTGCGGGAAGCGCCGCCGACCACGATCGGGCGCGAGGGCGCACGGTCTGCAGTCGGGTAAAAAAATATGACGATAACAGCTTTATGTAACGAAATTATGCCAATTCGTACCAGATCGAAATCTGTCTGAAGCTGCGTCGCGCGATACGTTCCAGCGCTCAAGCTTTCAAGGAACTTGCCGATAGACCATGCTCGTAACAGGTTCCGAGGACGGGTCGATGCGCGCGGGAGCCGAATTGTAGCGCGTCCGGAACTCTTAATATTCATACATTTAGAGCACACTCGCCAGCAGGTCTGGCACACTTGCACGCGAACAGCCGTCTTGCGTGCGCATTGGCGTATGTCTGATAGCCAACTTATGACCAGAAACATCAGCCGGTATGATACGGTCGGTTCCGCTTTACGGGCTGTCTCGAAAAGGGTGGGTTTTCCCGAAACAATGATTCCCTCCGAGAACACGAACCCGGCCGCGGACGTGTGTTGGTTGGCGTTGGCGCCAAGGCGCCGCAACGGCGGCATGACGTTTCGCATCGGCGGATGGAGCAGAAGAAGATGAAGAGAATCACGCGCAGACTTGTGTCATGCGTCGCGTTATGCGGCTCGCTGCTGGCGGCTGCTTCCGCACACGCGGACTGCTTCGACGAAGCCGCCAAATATCAGAAGGTCAATCCGCTCATCCTGCGCGCCATCGCCTGGCAGGAATCGCACAACAAGCCGGACGCGATCAACAAGAACGCAAACGGGTCCACCGATTACGGCCTGATGCAGATCAACTCCATCCACCTCGACACACTGGCTCAATACGGCATCTCCAGCGGCACGCTGATGCAGCCGTGCAAGAGCGTCTACGTCGCTGCGTGGCATCTGCGCCAGAAGATGAACAAGTACGGCAATTCGTGGCAGGCGGTCGGCGCTTACCATTCCGAAACGCCTGCGCTGCGCGACAAGTACTCGGCCCAGATCATCGAGATCCTGCGCCGCTGGAAGCTGGTCGAAGCCAAGCGCTGAGCGGCCGCGCGGTCTTTCATCGCTGACGTCACCCGCGCCCGCATCCGCGTCCCGCGCAATTGATGCAAAATCCCCTCTTCGATCGTCCGCGCCGCGCGCAGCGCAGCGGACCCGCGCTCGCGCGCCTTCTTCCCCGTCCGGTCCACTGCAATGAACCCATCCCCCCTTCCGATCACCGTGCTATCGGGATTCACAGGCGCGGGTAAAACCATGCTCGTCGATGCACTGCTCGCCAATACCGAAGCCGTACGCATCGGCGCGATCACGTGCGGCAAGGCCCCGCCGGCCGCCGACCAGGAAACGACCGAGCTTCCCAACGGCGGACTGCTGCTCACCTTGAGCGATCAATCGATGTCCGCGCTGGAAGGCGCCATCACCTGGCTTGCCGAACAGCAGCGTTTCGATGCGATCCTCGTCGAGACATCGCATGCCGTGGATCCGATGACGATCGCCGAGAACCTCGCATTCGGCGACGACGATGACGCCACGCTCGCCGGCCACGCGGCACTGGATACCTTCGTCACCGTGATCGATGCCGCGAATTTCCTGCGTGACTACACCTCTCCGGATTCGCTGGCCGAACGCGGACTGCAGACGGGCGCGCACGATGAAGAAGACCGGACGGTCGTGGAAACGCTGATCGCGCAGATCGAGTTCTGCGACGTGATCGTGATCAACAAGACCGATCTCGTCGATGCCGCGGAGACGGAGAAGATCGCGCGAATCCTCCACGCGTTGAATCCGCGCGCGCTTCAGATCACGACGCAATCCGGCATCGTTTCGCCGGGAGAAATTCTCGACACGGGACGTTTCGATCTCGATGCCACTGCAAGCGCGCCGGGCTGGCTTGCCATTCTCAACGAAGCGCCATCGACGACGGACGATGAAGCGGACGTCACTGAGGTCGGTCATGTCGTGGGTCATGTCGTATATCGGGCGCGCCGGCCGTTCCATCCCGAGCGTCTATGGAACCTGCTGCATCGCGAATGGACCGGCGTGCTGCGCGCCAAGGGCTTCTTCTGGCTCGCGACGCGCAGTGAGGTCGGCGGTTCGCTGTCGCAGGCGGGCGGCACGTGCCGGCATGGCCCGGCGGGCGTGTGGTGGGCGGCGCAGGATCGCAGCGAATGGCCGACCGATGACCCCGAGCTCGAAGCGGAGATCGTCGCGGAATGGGTTGGCGATCCGGATGACAACAGCATCGGCGACCGTCGGCAGGAACTGGTGCTCATCGGCCTGGATCTCGATCGGGCGTACTGGCAGGACACCTTCGACGCGTGTCTCCTCACCGACGATGAATGGGCGCTCGGCGCGGATGGCTGGAAGCATCTGGCCGATCCGTTCCCTGCGTGGGATATCGAAGACCACGATCATGAACACGATGACCATGAACATGGTCCCGACTGCGGTTGCGAAGATCATCGGCATTGACCGGCAAGACGGCACGCCTGCGCAGCGTGCCGGCGACCGGCAAACCCATACAAAGACGAAAAAAAACCCGCCGAAGGCGGGTCATGTATCACTGGCTACCGCGGGTAGCCGGACAATCGGCAAGAAACTTACCGCTTGTTCACTGCATCCTTGAATGCCTTGCCAGCCGTGAACTTGACCGTCTTTGCGGCCGGAATCTTGATGGACTCGCCAGTCTTCGGGTTGCGGCCGGTGCGCGCTGCGCGCTTTCCCGAACCGAAGCTGCCGAAGCCGATCAACTGCACTGCGTCACCTTTCGAGACAGCCTTCTTGATCACTTCGAGCAACGTGTCCAGCGTTTCGCCGGTTTGAGCCTTGCTGGCGCCGGTCTGAGCGGCTACGGCGTCGATCAATTCCTGTTTGTTCATTAAGGTTCCTTTATCAGTTTAGGTTGACACGAACAGCGCGAACGCGCCGATTATACGTGCGCAAGCCGTGCCGTCGAGTAGGGACGGCCTTCTGACAGGCCCGCCCGACGATTTGACGTTCTCCGGCGCCACTTCACGGACGTTGCTCCACTTCGTCGCCTTCACGCCGCCTCTGTAGGCAGCGCTTGGTATGATAGCGCAGCGCAAACCCAATCAGGATAAGGGTTTCAAAGATTTACCCTTATATTTTTCGGGCTTCCGGCGGGGTTTTTCAGCGTGGGACATCGACTTTCGATGCTTGTGGCAAGGACGAATCCCTCATCACAAGGTGCCGTTGGTTTTTGCCAACGTTCCCGCCCACTGCCCCTGCTCCCGCTCTCAGCCTTGCCCACATTGGGTTTGACGGCTGTGGCCCGGGTCCATGCAGTGCTCTTGCAAGCACTTTCACCAAGGCCATGAGCCCGGCCGTCGGTCGGTCCCAGTCTTCGGGAAGGTGCAAGCGCGTCGCAAGCCCAGGGCGAGCCGCACAACCCATGCCGCACTTGATCTTCGTCGAATCCCTGGTTCGCCAACGGGCCTTCCTCCATCCCCATGACTGAGCCTTTGCTTCTCGCGTCGCACGATCTGCCCGCACGCTGGCGCAACCGGCGCGTCTTTACGATCGTCGATCTGACCTTCACGCCTGCCGAAAGCTTTCTTGCCGCGTGGCAAGGCTGGCTGGACGACGACGCGCGTTGCGAGCGGCTCCATGTCGTTGCCGTCGCACCGCTCGCCGCACTCGATCATCCCCCGGCGAACACGGGCTCGCCGCTCGAAGCCGAGCTGCAGCGCGCGTGGCCGATGCGCGTAACGGGCCTGCATCGCCTGGAGTTCGCGGACGGACGGGTCGTGTTGACGCTCGCGGTCGGCGATCGCCAGGAGATGCTGTCGAAGCTATGGCTGCGCGCGGATGCCTTCAACGTCGATGTGACCAAAGCGGATCCAGGCGATCCACGCACGCTGTGCAAGTCGCTCGCGCGTCTTGCCGGCGACGATGCGACCGCCTGCATCAACGCACCCGCCGACACCCATGCAACGTTCCAAGGCGCGCTAGAAGCCGCCGGTTTCACATGCCACTCGTCGGGTGCCAGCAAGCAAGTCACGGGACGTTTCGCGCCGCGCTGGCGCGTGCGTCGGCATGAACCGCCGCGGCCCGACGGCGACGGCACGCGCGACGCCATCGTCATCGGCGCGGGACTGGCCGGCTGTGCGGTGACATCGCGGCTGACCGCGCGCGGCTTCCGCGTGACGCTCATCGACCGCCACGAACAGCCGGCGCGCGATGCATCGGGCAATCCGGCAGGCGTGTTCCATCCGATCGTCTGGCGCGACGACAGCGTCGCCGCTCGCCTCACCCGCGCCGGCTTTCTCAGCGCGCTGCAGCGATGGCGCCCGCTCGAACAGGCCGGTCACGACTTGCGTCGAAGCAACGCCGGCCTGCTCCAGATCGCCGATACGCCCGAAGACGCCGATGCCCTCGCGGCTGCCATCGCGCGCTTTGCGTATCCATCCGAGTATGTGCAGCCGATGACGCGAAGCGACGCTTCGCGCGTAGCAGGCGTCGAGGTTGCGCGCGGCGGCTGGTTCTTCCCGCAAGGCGGCGCGATTTCGCCCGCTGCGTTATGCGCCGC
This sequence comes from Caballeronia sp. LZ034LL, assembly GCF_031451215.1. Taxonomy (NCBI): domain Bacteria; kingdom Pseudomonadati; phylum Pseudomonadota; class Betaproteobacteria; order Burkholderiales; family Burkholderiaceae; genus Caballeronia; species Caballeronia sp. LZ034LL. The sequence goes on along the minus strand of NZ_JARUXR010000001.1, from coordinate 3,005,779 downwards.
GCAACTGGCCGGCTCTGCCACACGAACCGCGATGCGCATGAATACCGAAGTGGCGAGCATCGCTCGTGAAGACGGGCTGTGGCGAGCCTTCGATAGCAGCGGCAACGAGATCGCCCGCGCGCCGGCAATGATCCTCGCCAATGCGCGCGATGCCGCGCGCCTGGCCGGTCTCTACGGGCAGCCGACGCGCATCGTGCGCGGCCAGCTCAGCATGCTCGAGTCACCCGGCTTCGATGCGCTGCGTGTGCCGGTAATCGGGGAAGGCTACGCGGTGCCGCTGGGCGCGGGCAGCACGCTGATCGGCGCGACCTACGACATCGACGATCCCGATCCCGAGATGCGTGCCGAAGGAGATGTCGAGAACCGCGAGCGCGTCGCCGGCATGTTGCCCGGCATGGCGTTCACCGAAGACACGGTTCGCGGCGGGCGCGTCGCGTTCCGTTGCGTGACCAGCGACCGCATGCCGATGATTGGCCAGCTCGCCGATGAAGCCGCCGCCCGCCGCGATGCGCGACGGCTGTCCGGCGCGTGGCCGCTGGACCTGCCGCGCATGCCGGGTCTGTACGGCGCGTTCGCGTTCGGATCGCGCGGACTGATCTGGGCGAGCCTCGCCGCTGAACTCGTGGCGGCGCAGATCGAAGGCGAGCCCTGGCCCATCGAGCGCGACCTCGCCGAGGCCGTCGATCCCGCTCGCTTCCTGTTGCGGCAGCTGCGCCATGGCGAGATCGGCCCTGATGAGTTGTCCCCACCGGTCTGTGGATAACGCGGCCGATTGCCGGTGAAACGCGTGTGAACTCGTTGTGCATGTAAACGGGACAACCCGCGGACTCCGGTTTACCCGCCCAAAGTTGTTCCAGGTTAACCGCCGCGGACGAACATGTTTACCGTGCCTTTGTGCTTCTCTCAATTCGTTGTTTGGAAAGACAAAATCGCGGTTATCCACAGTGCGCGGCAGCGCTTGTTAACTACTACTACTTGTATATACAGTAAACCTGTAAACACCTGAAGGCGGAGGCGTCAGGCGGCAGCCAGCCGGACCATTTCACCCTGCCGCTGCATGCAGCCGGTCAGCATTGCCAATCCGCTCCAATGCATGGCAGTCGCTTTTACCTCAAAGGAATCATGAGCTTGGTCTTTCTGTCAGGGACATCCAGGTATGGCACAATCGCGCTTCTTCCTGCGTCGCGCCGTGCATGCGGCGAGCGCTTTCAACGGAACGATGGCCGCGCGCCAAGAATCTGATCAACGAAGCCGCGTCGTCGTTTTCTGTGTCCGGCCGGCCATCGAATGAGTGCCGCATGTAGGCTCGGTGTTTCGCTGAACCGCCGCGGCATGCAGCCTCACACCGGACACGTCGACTAACTCGTGCACGGCCAGACCGTGACACCGTGTTCGTTCGTATTTCGTTTCGCCTGAATGAACTGACGTCCGCTCACGTGAGGGACGCGCGCCGCCTGCGAGCGCGGCGCCCTCAGGCGAGGTCACGCTACGGACGCGCGTGCCCGGATAGCAAGAACAGATAGCAGCAACGAAGGAGAAGCCAATACGATGAACTCGGCGTTTTCATTTCTGCCCGCGTGGCCGCTCGAACCCGACGCCATTCTCTGGGCAGGTCTCGCGCTCGTCACGGCGGGCCTGGCCGGTGAACTGCTGTGGCGCGCCTGGCGCCTGCCGCGCATCACCGGCTACGCGGTGATCGGGCTGATCGCGGGGAATGCGGGGCTCGGCGTGATCGACTCGAGCGCAGCCGGCCTGTCGCGGCCGCTGCTGGATGTCGCGCTCGGCCTGCTGCTGTTCGAACTCGGCGGCCGGCTCGATCTGCGCTGGATCCGCCGCAATCCGTATCTGATCCTGTCGAGCATCGCGGAAGCCACGCTGACCTTTGGCCTCGTGCTGATCGCGCTGACCCTGCTCAACGTACCGACCATGCCTTCGGTCGTCGTCGCCGCCATCGCCATGGCCACTTCGCCCGCGATGGTCATCCAGCTCAAGATGGAGCTGCGTTCGGAAGGCCAGGTCACGCAGCGGCTGCTCACGCTGACCGCGCTCAACAGCATGTATGCGGTGATCGTCGAGAAGCTCGCGGCCGGCGTGCTGCATCAGGAGATCTACGGCAATACGCTCGCCACCATCCTGCAGCCGCTGTATCTGCTGATCGGCTCGCTGGTGCTGGCGTTCCTGCTCGCGCGCGCCTGCAACCTGCTGGTCCGGCGCCTGCCCGCCAACGACGAGCATTCGTTCGTCGCGCTGTTCGGTCTCGTGCTGCTGGCGATCGCCATTGCCCACATCTTCAAGCTGTCGACCATCCTCGCGCTGCTCGCGGCCGGCATCATCGTGAAGAACGCCGACGAACGTCCGCAGCTATGGCCGTCGCACTTCGGCTCCGCCGGGTGGCTGCTTACCGTCATCCTGTTCGCGCTCACGCTGACGTCGTTTCACTGGCGCGACATCGCGCTGGGCGGCATCGCGGCACTGGGACTGATTGTCGCGCGCTTCATCGGCAAGCTTGCCGGCGTGCTGATCTTCGCGAAGCCGAGCGGCCTGAACTGGAAGCAGGGTGCGGCGCTGGGCGTCGCGCTGTCGCCGATGTCCGCGCTCGCGTACTTGCTGGTCGACGACATGTACGTGCTCTATCCCAACTACGATCCCACCTTGCGCGCGATCGTCATGTGCTCCATCGTGGTGCTGCAGATCGTGTCGCCGTTCGTGGTGTACCGCAGCCTGTCGGCGGTCGGCGAGCGGCGCGAGTAATCGATTTTTCCAGAGGCGCCATGGCACTCGAACCCTTCATCAACTCCGAACCCTTTACGTTCGGCGTCGAGCTTGAGATCCAGGTCGTCAATACGCACGACTACGATCTGACCCGCGCGGCGTCGGACCTCATGCGTCTCATCAAGGACGAGAAGATTCCGGGCAACATCACGCCCGAAATCACCGAAAGCATGATCGAGCTGTCGACCGGCATCTGCACGACGCACGAACAGGCCGTCACCGATCTGCGCACCATCCGCGACACGTTGGTCGCTGCGGCAGACCAGCTGAACGTGGGCCTGGCGGGCGGCGGCACGCATGCATTCCAGCAATGGAGCGACCGGCAGATCTACGATGCGCCGCGTTTCCAGTACATCTCCGAGCTGTACGGCTATCTCGCCAAGCAGTTCACGGTGTTCGGCCAGCACGTGCATATCGGCTGCCCCGATCCGAACAGCGCGCTGTTCCTGCTGCATTCGATGTCGCGCTACATTCCGCATTTCATCGCGCTGTCGGCTTCGTCGCCGTACATTCAGGGCGTGGATACCGGCTTTCATTCGGCACGCCTGAACTCGGTGTTTGCGTTCCCGCTGTCGGGCCGCGCGCCGTTCGTGCTGACCTGGGACAGCTTCGAGGAGTATTTCTCGAAGATGGTGCATACCGGCGTCGTCAACAGCATGAAGGACTTCTACTGGGACATCCGGCCGAAGCCGGGTTTCGGCACGATCGAAGTCCGCGTGATGGATACGCCGCTGTCGGTGGATCGGGCGGCCGCGATCGCGTGCTATATCCAGACGCTGTCGCGCTACCTGTTGCTGGACAAGCCGCTCACGCCCCACGAGGACGACTACCTCGTCTACACGTTCAATCGCTTCGAGGCGTGCCGCTTCGGACTGGAGGGAACCTGCATCCATCCGCAGACGGGCGAACGCAGGACCATCGGCGAAGACATCCTGGCGACGCTCGACGTGCTCGCACCGCACGCCGAAGCGCTCGGCTCGCAGGCGGCGCTGGCGCAGGTCGCCGACATCGCGCGCGGCATGAACGACGCCACCTGGCTGCGCAGCGTATTCGACAAGGAAAAATCGCTGCACGAAGCCGTCAGGCAGCAATGCTTGCAATGGCGCCAATGACGCGACGCGTAGCATGTTGCTTACCGTAAGGCTTGCCTTGGTAATCGGCATTCAATGAACAGGAAAGGCTGCTGCTTGAATATGCATGCAGCCTTTTTCTTTTGCGCTTTATGAAACAAGGACGTGAGCGTGAATCGGGAATAACTGTCTCATGCCATCGTTTGAAGCAGGTTCAAACTTCCGCTTCTAAGGTTTGCCTCAAACAAACCGGATACGGGCGTAATGGTTGCACGCACTTCATGGGCGTGCCTTGGGCTACGCAAGCAACCTCTGGCGGAACTTTCAGTGACGTGAAGACGACTTACGACTCGTATAGAGTTAATCAAAACGAGTCGGCAATCAGCGAGTGAGGCGATTTCGAGAGTTATCCACAGTCTCGCACGGACAATTAAGGTGTACGTTTGTTCCATGTCGCTTAGAATGGCGACTTTGCTGGCGGGGCGTTATAGTCGGCAAATACGTAGCGCCGCAAAGCAGACCATAAGAGGGCGCATAAACAAGAGGGTAGCAGTGTCCCCATTCAGGTGTCGCCGTGAGGCTTGGCACGCCTGAATTTTGAGACGGCGGGGACCGGGAACGAGCGTGTTCCGCAAGGGGTTGCAAGTCGTTTTCTGCGGAAGCGTTTCGGGAACGGTGTTCGCGTGGTCACGCGAACGTGCCGTCAAAACACATAAGCGGAACAACAAGCGAAAGACTATGAATGAAGGCGTTTACGGAGAGCAGGCGACGGGGCGGGTGACCCACGGTCTGCTGCGGCTGAGCACGGCGATGCGCAGCCAGGCTTGGGAATGGGCAGAAGGCGCGGGGCTGACGCCGACCCAGGGTGAAATTCTCGTTTTGCTGATGCAGCGCAGGGGGCCGATGCGCCTTGGCGAGATCGCACGTGAAACGGCATTGACGGCGGCCACGACGAGCGATGCGGTGAGCACGCTCGAAGGCAAGGGGCTGGTCGAGAAGCGCCGCGCGCTCGACGACGGCCGCGCGCTGGCCGTGCGCCTGACCGCACGTGGCCGCACGGCGGCGAAGAAGGCGGTGCAATGGCCGGACTTCCTGGCGAAGGCGGTCGGCACGCTGCGCGAGGAAGAGCAGGTGGCGTTCTATCGCACGCTGCTGAAGACCATCCGCCATCTCGAATCGCAGCAGCAGATGCCGGCGCACCGCATGTGCCTGTCCTGCTCGCACTTCCAGGCCAGCAAGAATCCGAAGAAGGCGCCGCATCATTGCGCGCTGTTGCAGATCGACATGGCGGATACCGATCTGCGTCTCGACTGCTCGGTCTACGAAGAAGCCGATCCCGCGACGCAGAAGAAGAGCTGGAAGGTCTTCGCTCAGCTTGCCTGACATCGGGCAAGGAGAGTGATTCATCCGGCGGCAGCAACGCTGTGAGGCCGCGGCGAGTCGGTTAGACTGTGCCCGTCGCGCCTCCCCGCGAGGCGCGGCTCGTCATCACTTGCCCGACACGCACAGCCCGCTCACGGAAGCCGCCGATGAAAGATGAAGTCCTGGCGATTCGCCACGTCTATTTCGAAGATCTGGGCAGCCTCGAACTCGTGCTGGGCGATCGCGGCCATCTCGTGCGCTATCTGGATGTCGGACGCGGTCGCATCGATGCGCCCAATCCGCTCGATCCTTCACTGCTCGTCGTGCTCGGCGGGCCGATCGGCGCCTATGAGGACGCCGCGTATCCCCATCTTTCTCCCTTGCTCGCGATGCTCGAAAAGCGCATTGCGGCGGGCTTGCCGACCATCGGCATCTGTCTCGGTTCGCAACTGATTGCCCGCGCGCTCGGCGCACGGGTCTATCCATCCGGCTCGCCCGAACTGGGCTGGTCGCCGCTCACGCTGACCGACGCGGGACGTGCGTCCGCGCTGCGCCATCTCGAAGCCGACGGCGCGCCCGTTCCCGTGTTCCACTGGCACGGCGATACCTTCGATCTTCCCGCCGGCGCCACACTGCTCGCATCGACTGCGCAGTGCGCGCATCAGGCCTTCGCCTGGGGCGAGCATGTGCTGGCGCTACAGTGCCATCCCGAAGTCCTGGCCAGCCGCTTCGAAAGCTGGCTGGTTGCCTATCCGGGCGATGTCGCGCGCAGCGGCACGACCGTCACTGCGTTGCGCGAGGACACCGCGCGGCACGGACCCGCTCTCGAACGCGCCGCGCGTGCGATGTTCGGCGAATGGCTCGACCGTTTTGCCCGCAAGGACCCGCACGCCTGAGCGTGGCGCAAGCATTCGCGGCACGTTCTGCATCGAACAAAACGCGATGCTATTCTCGACCGCATCCTTCCTTCCCCGAGCCCACGACATGAGCGCGTTGTTCACACCCGCGACCCTGCGCAGCCTGCAGCTTCCCAATCGCATCATGGTTTCGCCGATGTGCCAGTACTCGGCCGAGCGCGGCGAGGCCACGGCGTGGCACATGATCCACCTGGGGCAGCTCGCGCTGTCCGGCGCAGGGATGCTGTTCATCGAGGCCACGGCGGTCGAGCCTGACGGCCGTATCACGCCTGGCGATCTCGGCCTGTGGGACGACGTCACCGAAGCCGCCTTGCGTCCGGTGCTCGCCGCGATCCGCCAGTATTCGGACATCGCCGTGACGATGCAGCTCGCGCATGCGGGCCGCAAGGCATCGAGTCACGCGCCCTGGGACGGCGGCCAGCTGATCCCGGTCGCGGAGGGCGGCTGGATGACCTACGCGCCGTCGGCGGTGCCGCACAAGCCCGAGGAAACGCCGCCGCTCGCGCTCGACACCGCGGGACTCATGCGCGTGAAGGAAGCCTTCGCAGCATCGGCGCGACGGGCGGCGCGGCTCGGCATCGACGGGATTGAGCTGCATTGCGCGCACGGTTATCTGCTGCATCAGTTTCTCTCGCCGCTCGCCAACCACCGCACCGACGAATACGGCGGCTCGCGCGAGAACCGCATGCGTTATCCGCTCGAAATCTTCGACGCGGTGCGCGCCGCGTTTCCCGCCGACAAGCCGGTCGGCGTGCGCGTGTCCGCGACCGACTGGGTCGACGGCGGCTGGGGCATCGAGGACACGATTGCGTTCGCATCCGAGTTGCAGAAGCGCGGCGTCGACTGGATCGATGTCTCGTCGGGCGGGGTGTCGCCCTTGCAGAAGATCCCGCTTGCCACCGGTTATCAGGTGCCGTTCGCGCAGGCCGTGAAGGAAGCGACGGGCGTGACGACCATCGCGGTCGGCCTCATCACCGAAGCAAAGGACGCGGAGAAGATCGTGGCCGGCGGCCAGGCGGACTTCGTCGCGATCGCGCGCGGCATGCTCTATGATCCGCGCTGGCCATGGCACGCCGCCGCCGAGCTCGGCGCGGCCGTCACGGCGCCGCCGCAATACTGGCGCTCGCAGCCGCGCGACCAGAAGAACCTGTTCGGCGAGATCACGATCGGACAACGTTGAAAAGTATCGAGCATCGTCGAGACGGTTGAGCATTCGCGCGCCGGGAGTGTAGGATACCGGTGTGTTGGACCTGTGAGCGTTCAACCAAGCTAACGCGGCGCCTCGAAGGCCACCGCGTTTTTTTTATCCCCGATGTTCATCCCGAGCGCGCGGGAGCGAAGCGTCATTCAAGGATTCAGTCGATGAGTTCACGCAGGGTCACCGTTCGCCGCTCAGGCGTGCACGGCAAGGGCGTGTTTGCTGTCAAGCCGATCGCCGCCGGCGAGAAGGTGATGGAATACAAGGGCGAGCGCATCTCGTGGAAGGAAGCGCTGCGACGCCATCCGCACAATCCCGACGAGCCCAATCACACCTTTTATTTCGCACTCGACGACGGCCGCGTGATCGACGGCAAGATCGAAGGCAACAGCGCGAAGTACATCAACCATTCGTGCGCGCCGAACTGCGAAGCCGAGGAAATCGAAGGGCGTGTCTTCATTCACGCGCTGCGCGATATCGAGGCGGAAGAAGAGCTGAATTACGACTACGGCCTCGTCATCGAAGGCCGCATCACGAAGAAGCTCAAGAAGGAATACGAGTGCCGGTGCGGCGCGAAGAAATGCCGCGGCACGATGCTGGCCGTGAAGAAGGAAAAGAAAAAGAAGTAGCCGGTCTGGCAACGACGGTCGTCTTCGAGAAGAGCCACGGTGATCTTACCGTGGCTCTTTTCACGACTGCGCTACGGGTTCCTGCTTGAGCGGAATGCGCACGATGAAGCGCGCGCCGCCTTCGGGCGCATCCTCGTAATGCACCGAGCCGCCGTGCAGCACGACGATGTCATGCACGATCGCCAGACCCAGGCCGGCGCCGCCTTCGACGTTCTGGCCATCGCCACGGAAGAAGCGCTTGAAGAGGTCGGCTTGCTGGTCGGGCGGTACGCCCGGTCCATTGTCTTCCACCACGACTTCGGCGAAAGCACGCCGGTCACCGTCATGCCATTCGGTGACTGTCAGCGTGATGCGCGCGCCTTCCGCGCGGAACGGCGGAATGTACTTGAGCGCGTTGTCGATCAGATTCGCAATCACCTCGCGCGTCAGCACGATATTGCCGCGCACGATCAGCGCATGTTCGTTCTCGGGATCGTCGAGGCGCTGGAAGCCGAGATCGACGTTCGATGCCAGCGCCCGCGGCACCCATTCGGCACCCGTCTCGAAGGCGAGCGCGGCAAAGTCGAAATCGGTGAAGCGCGCGGCCTGTTCGCCCGGTTCTGCCCGCGCCAGCGACAGCAATTGATTCGACAGCCGCACCGCCCGGTCAGCCGATGCGCGCAGTTCCTTGACCGCTTCCACGGCCTTGGCGGGATCGCGTGAACTGAGCGCCTGTTCCGCATGCAGCTTCACCGCCGTCAGCGGCGTGCGCAGCTGATGCGCGGCATCGGCGATGAACTTGCGCTGCGCATCGAGCGCCGTCTGCAGGCGCACGAGCAACGCGTTCATCGCGCTGGTGAGCGGACGGATCTCGCCCGGCACGTAGGTTTCGTCGACGGGTTCGAGCGAGATGTGGGTCTGCTGGTTGAGCGCGTCGGCGAGGTCGGTCAGCGGGTTCAGTTGCTGGTTCACGACGCGCCACACGATCACCCAGCCGGCGAGCAGCAGCAGCGCGAGCGGCATCATGATCGCGATCAGGAATTCCACGGCGATGCGATATCGCGACCCCACGCGCTGCGCCACTTCCACGACGATCGGATTGCCGGTCGGCTGCGGCACGCGCACTTGCGCCGCGCGCACGCTCACGCCCTGGAAGTGCGTCTCGAAGACATACGCGTAATGAATGCGCCGGACGTTGCTGCCGGTGAGCGGCAGGTCGCGCTCGCCGGCGATTTCCTCGTCGCCCGTACTGATGCGGTAGATGAGCTGCTCGACCGGGTCGGAGAACATCGCCTGCGCGAGCGGCGGCACGGTGACGGGCGCATCGACGCCCGCGAGCTGGATCTGCTTGGAGATGGCGGTGGCCAGATCCGCGAGCGAGCGGTCCACCACGTGCTGAGTGTATTGCCAGGCGAGCCAGTACGCCATCAGGCCGCTCATCAGCGCGAGCAGCGACAGCGGCGCGGCAAGGCGGCGCAGCAACGTGCGCCGCAGGCTCGGCGGCGTCGGGGTCTCGGGGGCTTTCGATCGCGCCAGATCGAGCCAGTCTTCGCGGGCGAAACGCTGGTCGCCCGCGCGCCGGGTGGGAAATCGCAAGGCAGTCTGCTTCGCGGCAGCCGACGCGGAGCGTCAGGCTGCCTGACGGATTTCCTGGAGCAGATAGCCGAAGCCGCGCACCGTCACGATCTCGACGCGGGTGTTCTCCAGCTTCTTGCGCACGCGATGCACATAGACTTCGATGGCCGTATCGCCGAGATCGCCGCCGAAGTGCGTCAGGTGATCCTGCAACTGCGCCTTGCTGACCACGCGGCCATGGCGCAGCAACAGCATTTCCAGCACGGCGAATTCGCGCGGCGACAGTTCGAGCGGACGCTCGTCGTTGAAGATGCGGCGATCGACGCCCGACAGGCGCAGGCCGCCCAGCGAGACCTCGGGACGCGGCACGTCGCCGTGCGGGCCGCTGCGGCGCATCACGGCACGGATGCGCGCTTCGAGTTCCTGCGGCTCGAAGGGCTTCAGCATGTAGTCGTCGGCGCCGCTGTTGAGGCCTTGCACGCGGTCATGCAGTTCGTCGCGCGCGGTGAGGATGATGACCGGCGTGTGGCGGTTGCTCTGGCGAAAACGCGCGAGCAGCGTCATGCCGTCGATGCCGGGCAGGCCCAGATCGAGAATGACGAGTTCGTGGCGGTTTTGCGCGAGGGCCTGTTCGGCGAAGATGCCGTCGTGCACCATGTCGACCGTGAAGCCGGATTGTTCGAGGCTGCTTTGGATGCCGCGCGCGATGGGGCGGTCGTCTTCGATCAGAAGGATTCGCATGGAGTCGCTCAAGTACAATGGGTTGAGCTCAGGCCGGCGGGGGCGATCGGTGGCATGTTCTGTCATGCATGACGCGGCGGCAGGCTCGAGCCAGTTAAAACTCACATCTCATGCGGCGTTGCGCGACGATACTTTGAGCCGCGAGCGGCCGTACATCGAATGTCTTTCTTCCCGGACATGGCGCTCATCCCGATCAACGAACTCGAAGCCGCGATCAACTACTGGCGCGGCCGCTCGCCGTCGAGCGGCGACGAACTCGCTCTCTGCAAGGAGGCGAGCGCACTGTCCAAGCCTTATGCGCTGCTGATTGTACAGCGTCGGTCAAGTCTGCCTTCCGAACAGCTGGACGAAGACGCCCGCGCCGCGTGGGAAGCTTACGTGCGCTTCAACAATTGCATGCGCGACTGAAAGCTTGGGCGCGTCTTCGCTTTCGGCTTTCTTCATTTAAGCTTCCAGCGGCCGAAAAATCACGCGATTTGCCGCATTTTTCCGCCTTTCGGCGCTGTCATCGTTCGTAACATGCACGTTACCTTGTTTTTACTGTAAGGGTCGGATTTCTGCGCATGGAACGGCCCTCTGCCGCAAGGGTTAAGAGAGCCGGGCCGCCTTAATGCGATAAAGTCGCATTCGCTCTCGCTTACGCGCACATTCGCCTCATGCTCGATCTCGACCATTTCGACCTCGCCCTGCTGGACGTCCTGCAACGCTTCGGACGGGCCACGCATCAACAACTGGGCGAACAGGTGCCGCTTTCGCCGTCGCAGATCGGACGGCGTTTGCAGAGACTGGAAGCGGTGGGGGTGATCGAGGGCTATCGGGTCATGCTGCGGCCCGAGAAGCTGGGACTCGGTGTGACGGCCTTCACGAGCCTGAAGCTCAAGCATCATGGCGACTCGGTCATCGAGCAGTTCCAGCAGCAGATCGACCTGCTGCCCGAAGTGCTCGAATGCCATGCCACGGTGGGCGACGCCGATTACCTGCTGCGCATCGTCGCGCCGGACCTGAACGCGCTGTCAGGTTTCGTGATGAAGAAGCTGATGCGGGTGCCGGGCGTGGACAGCGTGCGCTCGAACATCGTGCTGACGACCTTCAAGCGCAACGGTCCGTTGCCGCTTGCTCACCTGGCCGCCGACGCCTCTTGAGCCGGAACCTGAGCCGGATTCAGCAGATCCACATACGCGAGCGGCACCAGATCCGTTTCGCCTACGCCGAGTTGCGCGAACATCGCGTGCGCTTCCTGTTCGCCGCCGGCTTCGTCGTCGTCCTGGCCCAGCACCACTTCCAGCTCGATGAAATCGCCCAGGCCGTCCACGCGGTCCAGATGAATCCGCGTGCGCCCGACGAGATACACGTGGCGCTCCTTTGAAACGATGCCGCGCGTCGTCAGCGCCTGGGCCAGCAGTGCGTGCATGGCTTCGGGGTTCGTGACGGGGCTGCGCGAGTAATACGACACCTTCGGGCCGTCGCGGTCGTCGCGTTGATAGAAGATCAGTTCCGAAGGCGTGCCGTCGTCGAACTGGCGCAGCTTGAGACGGCCGGTGGGCACGTCGTAGAAGAAGTCCTGCTGGCGAAACACGAGCGGCGCGTCGGTGGCGAGCGCGGCCGCGCGCTCGCGCAATTGCTCGAACTGATGCGCGCGCGCCTTGATTTCGATGTTGCGTGCCATGAAGACTCCTCGAACACAAAAGGTTGGGTTAAGCGAGGACTCAGACTAGCAAAGTTTCGATGAAGCCCGCTTGAAGCCCGCGTGAAATCCTGGGCAATTTTCGGGCATGGCGGCCGGGCCGGTCGTTACACGGCCCATTGCGCGTCGATCAGCCGCAGCGCCGCCGCGATGGCCGGCTCATCGTGCCGCTCGGCGAGCACGATGAACGACAGCTGGGTCGGCACCGACACGCCTTCGACGATCGTCAGCGCGTGCGCATGCGCCTCGCCGAGCGCGATCGAATCGCGCACCAGCGAAAGCCCGATGCCCGACTTGACGAGATCGAGCATCGACGGCTCCTGATCCACTTCGGCGACCACCGTCGGCATTGCGCCCGCTTCGCGGAACAGGCGCGACAAGAGGCGGTTATGCGCGGATTCGCCCGGCGTCCAGATCCACGGCAGCTTCGCGAGCGCGGCCCAGCTGCGCTTGCCCTTGTTCACGCGGTTGTGCCAGCCTGCCGGCGCCAGCACGCGATACACGAACGGCGTGAGCCGCACGACGTGGAAGCGGTCGCTGTCGCGTGTGCCGTCGCTGGCCGGATCGCCGATGTAGTAGCCGACATCGAGATCGCGCGCCCGCACGCGTTCCAGCACCCAGCCCGACATGCCATGCCGCAGCGAGGTCTCGATGCGCGGATGCGTCTCCACCAGCTGGCGCAGGAAGCCGCCCAGGCGCAGGAACTCGGGATCCAGGATCGAACCGATACGCAAGGTGCCGCTGACTTCGTGGCGCAGGGCGGCGGCGGCGCGGCGTACATCGGCGGCGGCCGCGAGCGCGCGCTCGGCATGCGGTAGCAGCGCTTCACCATCGCGTGTCAGCAGCAGGCCGTGCGACGTGCGCGAGAACAGCACGACGCCGAGCATCTCCTGCAGATTCTTGATCTGCAGGCTGACGGCCGGCTGCGTGACATGCAGTTGCGCCGCGGCGCGCGTCAGGTTGCCTTCGCGAGCGACGGTGAGAAAGGCGCGCAGCAGGGTGTATTCCATCGCCTGATATTAACGCTTCTTATATCGCAGTTGAACATATCTGATTGGATTAGGACACGCGACCGGCAGTACGCTCGGAGTCACACGCATTGCGCAACGAAACAACGAACAACGAACAACGAAAGACGATATCGGAGACGGCAATGAAACAGGACGCGCGCAGGCTCGAAGGCGAATTCGACTACATCATCGTGGGTGCGGGCACGGCCGGGTGCGTGCTGGCGAATCGCCTCACCGAAGATCCGGACGTCAAGGTGCTGCTGCTCGAAGCCGGCGGCAAGGACGATTACCACTGGATCCACATCCCGGTCGGTTATCTGTATTGCATCGGCAATCCGCGCACGGACTGGCTCTACAAGACTCAGGCCGAACCCGGGCTCAACGGACGTGCGCTGTCGTATCCGCGCGGCCGGGTGCTCGGCGGCTGCTCGTCGATCAACGGCATGATCTACATGCGCGGCCAGCGCGAGGACTATGACGACTGGGCGCACATCAGCGGCGATCCGAACTGGTCATGGGACTCCGTGCTGCCGATCTTCATGCGCAGCGAGGATCATCATGGCGGCGCAAATCAATGGCATGGCGCGGGCGGCGAGTGGCGCGTCGAGAAGCAGCGTCTCAAGTGGAAGATCCTCGAAACCTTTTCGCAGGCCGCGCAGCAGACCGGCATTCCCGCTACGGAAGATTTCAATCGCGGCGACAACACGGGCGTCGGCTACTTCGATGTGAACCAGCGTGGCGGCATCCGCTGGAATGCGGCGAAGGCGTTCCTGCGCGAAGCCATGAAGCGCCCCAACCTGACGACGATCACCGGCGCGCACACGCAACGGCTCGTGTTCGAAGGGGCGCGTTGTGTCGGCGTCGAGTATCGCGGCGGCGATGTCGATTACCTTGCGCGTGCGCGCTGCGAAGTCGTGCTGAGCGCGGGCGCAGTGAACTCGCCGCAGATTCTCGAACTGTCGGGCATCGGCAATGGCGCGCGTCTGCAGCGGCTCGGCATCGATGTGGTGAAGGATCTGCGCGGCGTGGGTGAAAACCTGCAGGATCATCTGCAATTGCGCATGGCGTACAAGGTGACCGGCGTGCGCACGCTCAACACCTTGTCCGCGCACTGGTGGGGCAAGCTGTTCATCGGCATGCAGTATGCGTTCATGCGCAGCGGCCCGATGTCGATGGCGCCCTCGCAGCTCGGCGCGTTCGCCAAGTCCAATCCCGACGATGCATCGATCAAGCGGCCCGACCTCGAATATCACGTGCAGCCGCTGTCGCTCGAACGTTTCGGCGAACCGCTGCATGCGTTCAACGCTTTCACCGCGTCCGTGTGCAATCTGCGCCCGACCTCGCGCGGCAGCGTGCATATCGAGTCGCCGGATGCGCATGCGGCGCCGTTGATCGCGCCGAACTATCTGTCGACGGACCGTGATCGCGAAGTCGCCGCCAATGCCTTGCGGCTCACGCGGCGCATCGCCGCCGCGCCCGCGCTCGCGCAATATGCACCGCAGGAGATTCTTCCGGGCATCCAGTTCCAGACCCAGGAAGAACTCGTCGAAGCAGCGGGGCAGGTCGGGACCACGATCTTCCATCCGGTCGGCACATGCCGCATGGGCACCGACAACGATCCCGCCGCGGTCGTGGATAGCCGCCTGCGCGTGATCGGCGTGCGCGGCCTGCGGGTGGTCGATGCTTCGGTGATGCCCACCATCACCTCGGGCAACACGAACTCGCCGACGCTGATGATCGCCGAGCGCGCGAGCGAGATGATCCGCGAGGATCGTCGCGGTGTTGCCACGGAAGAAGCGATCGCGACCGCCCTCGCATGACGATGCGAACGAGCGCACTTCACATGTTGAGATGACAGCGGCATGGCGCACGGATGACATCGCACGCGATGCATCCGGCGCGCCTGCACCCAGCGCGAAAAGCCTGTTTCTCATGCCCCTGAAGCGTGCATGCAGCGCGCCTTCCAAGCCATTCGTTAGTTAGTGCAAATCCCAATGATTGCGCTGCATCATTGGCGCGACAATGGCCCCGGATCAAGTGATGCTCGGGGCCACTCGTGCGCACTTTGTGCGGACGCAACAGCGCTGTACGAAGCGAAGCAGTACCGGAATGGAGACACCGTCCGGTGCGCGCGGATCAAAAAAACAAGGCGCAGACCCACCCGCTGTCTAGCGCTTCACTTCGCATGGAAGGGGACATGATTCTCGGCGACACCATTCTGGAAACGCGAGGGCTCACCAAGGAGTTCAAAGGCTTCACGGCCGTGAATGACGTGAACCTGCGCGTGCGCCGGGGTTCGATCCACGCGCTGATCGGACCGAACGGCGCGGGCAAGACCACCTGCTTCAATCTCCTCACCAAATTTCTCGATCCCACTGCGGGCCAGATCGTTTTCAACGGCGTCGACATCACGCGCGAGCGTCCCGCGCATATTGCACGGCGCGGCGTCATCCGCTCGTTCCAGATCTCGGCGGTGTTCCCGCATCTCTCGGTGCTGCAGAACGTGCGCATCGGCTTGCAGCGGCAGCTGGGCACGTCGTTTCATTTCTGGCGCAGCGAACGTTCGCTCGACCAGCTCAATGACCGCGCCATGGACCTGCTCACGCAAGTCGGCCTCACCGATTTCGCCGACACGAAGACCGTCGAGCTGTCCTATGGCCGCAAGCGCGCGCTGGAGATCGCGACCACGCTGTCGATGGAGCCAGAGCTCATGCTGCTCGACGAACCGACGCAAGGCATGGGCCACGAAGATGTCGACCGCGTGACGGCGCTGATCAAGAAGGTGTCGGCGGGCCGCACCATCCTGATGGTCGAGCACAACATGAACGTGATCGCCGGCATCTCCGACACCATCACCGTGCTCAAGCAGGGCGAAGTGCTCGCCGAAGGCAGCTACGCGGAAGTGTCGAAGAATCCGCTCGTGATGGAAGCCTACATGGGCAGCGCCGATGCGGCGCTCACCGGAGCGCATGCATGAGTACGATCGTGGAAGAACGCCGCTCGCTCAACGCGAACGGCGGGGCCAGCAACGTGCCGGCGCTGGAAATCGCGGGCTTGCAGGCGTGGTATGGCGAGTCGCACATCCTGCACGGCGTGGACCTCAAGGTGAACCGCGGCGAAGTGGTCACGCTCCTCGGTCGCAACGGCGCGGGCCGCACCACCACGTTCCGGGCCATCATGGGTTTGACCGGGCGGCGCACGGGTTCGATCCGCGTGAGCGGACACGAGACCATCGGCCTGCCTACACACAAGATCGCGCATTACGGGGTCGGCTATTGTCCGGAGGAGCGCGGCATATTCTCGAGTTTGTCCTGCGAAGAGAACCTGCTGTTGCCGCCGCTGATCGGCGACCCGAAGGACGCGATGTCGCTCGACGAACTCTATTCGATGTTCCCCAACCTGAAGGAGCGCCGCGCCAGCCAGGGCACGCGTCTTTCGGGCGGCGAGCAGCAGATGCTGGCCGTCGCGCGCATCCTGCGCACCGGCGCGAACCTGCTGCTGCTCGATGAAATCTCGGAAGGCCTCGCGCCGGTCATCGTGCAGACACTCGCGCGCATGATCCTCATGCTCAAGTCGCGCGGCTACACCATCGTCATGGTCGAACAGAATTTTCGTTTCGCGGCGCCGCTCGCGGACCGCTTCTACGTGATGGAGCACGGCAATATCGTCGAGCATTTCGGCGCGGGGGAACTCGAAGCGAAGATGCCGGTGCTGCACGAACTGCTCGGCGTGTAATCAGGCGCCGGCGTGCCGCACCGGAATGGAAAGGGCATCACCAGTAACACCGCATCAAATCAAAAACTCATGGAGACTGGAATGAAAAAGAAGACCCTCGCGCGCCTCTCTACGTTGTGCTTTGCGGCTGCGGCGGCGAGTGTGGCGGTGATGAGCAGCAGCGCCTACGCCGCCGACGGCAACACCGTGAAGATCGGCTTCGTCACCGACATGTCGGGCCTCTATGCGGACATCGACGGACAAGGCGGCCTCGAAGCGATCCGCATGGCCATCGCGGATTTCGGCGGCAAGGTGAACGGCAAGCCGATCGAACTGGTGTATGCGGACCATCAGAACAAGGCGGATATCGCTGCATCGCGCGTGCGTGAGTGGATCGACCGCGACGGCGTGAATGCGATCATCGGCGGCACGAATTCGGCCACGGCGCTCTCCAGCGCACAGGTCACGGCCGAAAAGAAGATTCCGTACATCAACATCGGCGCGGGTGCGGACAACCTGACCAACGAGCAGTGCTCGCCCTACACGGTTCACTACGCCTACGACACGATGGCGCTCGCCAAAGGCACCGGTTCCGCGGTGACCAAGCAGGGCGGCAAGACGTGGTACTTCCTGACGGCGGACTATGCATTCGGCAAGGCGCTCGAGAAGAACACCGCGGACGTCGTGAAGGCGAGCGGCGGCCAGGTGCTGGGCGAAGTGCGCCATCCGCTGTCGGCGTCGGACTTCTCGTCGTTCCTGCTGCAGGCGCAGGGTTCGAAGGCGCAGGTGCTCGGCCTCGCCAACGCGGGCGGCGACACGGTCAATTCCATCAAGGCGGCGAAGGAATTCGGCGTCACCAAGTCGATGAAGATCGCCGCGCTGCTGATCTTCCTGTCCGACATCCACTCGCTGGGCCTGGAAACCACGCAGGGTCTGGTGGCGACGGACAGCTGGTACTGGAACAAGGACGACAAGACGCGCGCCTGGGCCAAGCGCTATTTCGACAAGATGAAGAAGATGCCGGGCAGCCTGCAGGCGGCGGACTATTCGGCGACCACGAGCTATCTGAAGGCCGTGCAGGCGGCGGGCACGACCGACAGCGACAAGGTCATGGAACAGCTGAAGAAGATGAAGATCGACGACTTCTACGCGAAGGGCTACGTTCGCGAAGACGGCGCGATGATCCACGACATGTATCTGATGGAAGTGAAGAAGCCGTCGGAGTCGAAGGAACCGTGGGATTACTACAAGATCACCGCCACGATTCCGGGCGACCAGGCATTCGGCACGAAGGCGGAATCGCGCTGCAAGCTCTGGAAGTAAGCATTCGGCAGTGATTCAGCGCGTTCGCGCGGCGGGCGTCCGGTGAGGACCTCCGCCGCTGCAACCGCGTCAACACGTTTCTGACGGCAGGTTCAATGGAAATTTTCGGCATTCCACTCGCCGCAATGCTGAGCCAGCTGTTGCTGGGGCTGGTGAACGGCTCGTTCTACGCGATCCTGAGCCTGGGTCTCGCGGTGATCTTCGGCTTGCTCAACGTCATCAACTTCGCGCACGGCGCGCTGTTCATGCTGGGCGCGATGCTCGCGTGGATGGGCTACGCGTACTTCAACATTCCCTACTGGGCGATGCTCGTGCTCGCGCCGGTCATCGTCGGGCTGTTCGGCATGGTCATCGAGCGCTCGATGCTGCGCTGGCTCTACAAGCTCGACCATCTCTACGGGCTGTTGCTCACCTTCGGCCTGACGCTCGTGGTCGAGGGCGTGTTCCGCTCCATCTATGGCTCGTCGGGCCAGCCTTACGACGTGCCCTCGCTGCTGTCCGGCGCGACCAACCTCGGCTTCATGTTCCTGCCGAACTATCGTGCGTGGGTCGTGGTGGCGTCGCTGGCGGTGTGCTTCGCGACGTGGTTCGTGATCGAGAAGACGCGCCTGGGCGCCTATTTGCGCGCGGGCACGGAAAACCCCAAGCTGGTCGAGGCGTTCGGCGTCAACGTGCCGCTGATGATCACGCTGACCTACGGTTTCGGCGTGGCGCTCGCGGCCTTTGCCGGCGTGCTGGCCGCGCCCGTGATCCAGGTGTCGCCGCTGATGGGGCAGTCGATGATCATCACCGTGTTCGCGGTCGTCGTGATCGGCGGCATGGGCTCGATCATGGGCTCGATCCTCACGGGTCTGCTGCTCGGCGTGATCGAGGGCTTCACGCGCGTGTTCTATCCGGAAGCGTCCGCGACGGTCGTCTTCGTCATCATGGCGATCGTGTTGATGATTCGCCCGGCAGGACTCTTCGGCAAGGAAAAATGATGCAGAGAAAAGCGCTCTACGGCCTGTTGCTGATCGGCCTGATCGTGGCGCCGTTCGTCGGCGTGTATCCGCTGTTCATGATGAAGGTGCTGTGTTTCGCGCTGTTCGCCGCGGCCTTCAACCTGCTGATCGGCTATACCGGCTTGCTCTCGTTCGGCCACGCGATGTTTCTCGCGACCGCCGGTTACGTCGCCGGCTATTCGATCCAGACCATCGGCCTGACGCCGGAACTCGGCGTGATCGCGGGCACGGCGGCGGCGACGCTGCTCGGGCTGGTCGCCGGCCTGCTGGCGATCCGCCGCCAGGGCATCTACTTCGCGATGGTCACGCTCGCGCTCGCGCAGATGGTGTACTTCGTGTTCCTGCAGGCGCCCTTCACGCACGGCGAAGACGGCTTGCAGGGCGTGCCGCGCGGCAAGCTGTTCAACATGATCGATCTCGGCAGCGACATCACGCTCTATTACGTCGTGCTGGTCGTGATGCTGCTCGCGTTCGCGCTGATCGTGCGCATCGTGCATTCGCCGTTCGGCGAAGTGCTGATCGCGATCAAGGAGAACGAGCCGCGCGCGGTGTCGCTGGGCTACGATACGTCGCGCTACAAGCTGCTGGCCTTCGTGCTGTCGGCGGGACTCGCGGGGCTGGCGGGCGCCACCAAGACGCTCGTGCTCGGTTTCGAGACGCTCGGCGACGCCTACTGGACCATGTCCGGCCTGGTCGTGCTGATGACGCTTGTCGGCGGCATGAGCACGATGTTCGGGCCGCTGCTCGGCGCCGCGATCATCGTCGCGCTGGAGGACCGGCTCGGCGACATCGGCGGCGGTCTCGCGCGGCTGACCGGCATGACGTGGTTCAACTCGCTCGGCGAATCCGTGACCATCGTGACCGGCGTCATCTTCATTGCCTGCGTGCTGGCGTTCCGGCGCGGCATTGTCGGGGAGATCGTCGCGCGGGTTCGTCCGCTGCAAGGCTGAAACACGCGGATTCACGCACCGAGGTGTTTTTATTGCAAGAAATACGCCCCTTCCGGGTGCTTTCATGCACCACTAGGGTAAATGCTAGGTTGTCGTGCACTGTTGCGTTCTTTAACATTCGGTCTAGTTCTGTTGCACCCAGATTTTTGAGGTGGAGAACGAGGAGACATGAGGCACGAAGTGCCCGACCGAAAAGCGCTGTTGGATGAGTCCAACAGCGCTTTTTTTATTGCCCGCTGATTATGTGATTAAATTCGGCGGGCGATTTTGAACGGGGTTTTCCCTGAGGCTTCCCAGCTTGCGCGAGGTAATTGCGCAAGGCCTTGAAAAACAATGCGAAAAGCCGCACGGGAGAGCCTTCAAAACGCTTGCTGCGCAGCGCATGCCTCGCTAAACTGCATTTCCCGACCCGCTGGTCGGGAATTCGCGGCGAGCGCAATTCAGGGGCATTTTCGCGAGCAGTTCATCACGAAGAAACACGAATTACGGGGCGCATATCAATGAAGTTGGCTTCACGCATCAACGCGGTCGCAATGGCCGTTGTCGGGTTTTCGGCGGTATTCAGCACTCAGGTTTGGGCGGACGTGAAAGTCGGCGTGACGGTCTCGGCGACCGGTCCGGCCGCGTCGCTCGGCATTCCGGAAAAGAACACCATTGCCTTGCTGCCGAAGGAAGTCGCTGGTCAGAAGATCCAGTACATCGTGCTCGATGACGCCACGGACTCCACCCAGGCCGTGAAGAACGCGCGCAAGCTGACGAGCGAAGATCATGTCGATGCACTGGTTGGCTCCACTGTGGTGCCCAACTCGCTTGCAATGATCGACATCGCCGCCGAAACGCAAACGCCGATGATCTCGATGGCCGCCGCCGCGAGCATCGTCGAACCGATGGATGCGAAAAAGGCGTGGGTCTTCAAGACGCCGCAGAACGACATCCTGATGGCCACCGCCATCGCGCAGCACATGTCGAATCATGGCGTGAAGACGGTGGCGTTCATCGGCTTCAGCGACGCCTATGGCGAAAGCTGGTTCAAGGAATTCTCGAAGGCCGCCGACCTCGCGAAGATCAAGGTCGTCGCGAACGAGCGCTTCGCGCGCAACGATGCATCGGTCACGGGCCAGGTGCTCAAGATGATGTCGCAGAACCCGGATGCCGTGCTGATCGCGGGTGCGGGCACGCCGGCCGCGCTGCCGCAGAAGACGCTCAAGGAGCGGGGCTACAAGGGCAAGCTCTATCAGACGCACGGCGTCGCGAACAACGACTTCCTGCGCGTGTGCGGCAAGGATTGCGAAGGCACCTTCCTGCCGGCGGGTCCGCTCCTGGTTGCAGAGCAACTGCCGGACAGCAACCCGGTGAAGCAGGCCGCGCTGACCTACAAGAAGGCCTATGAAGGCGCGTATGGCGCGGGTTCGGTTTCGACTTTCGGCGGTCACGCGTGGGACGCAGGCCTCATTCTCCAGCGCGCCATTCCGCTTGCGCTGAAGAAGGGGCAGCCGGGCACGCCGGCGTTCCGAGAAGCGCTGCGCGCCGCTATCGAAGAGACGAAGAATCTGCCGGCCTCGCACGGCATCTTCAACATGAGCGCGAACGATCACTCCGGACTCGACCAGCGCGCTCGCGTGATGGTCGAGATCGTCGGCGGCAAGTGGAAGCTCTCGGGCAACTGACGGAATCGTATGTGAACTGATTCGGAAACCAAGGCGCGTCGAAGCAGAACGCGCCTTTTTTCTGTGTGGTGCAGTTGGCGGGAAGCGACGAGAAGAAGAGGGCGGAGAGCCTCGCAGGCTGCTCACGAGCAGTCCGGCAACGCGTCGTGCAACGGTCAGGGAAAACCACCCTTGGCACGCAGTATCGCGGTAAATAGATTGGGGCGGCCCTTTGCATGGCCTGGCTCGATTGGCCCACAAGAGGCGGCATCGATAACAACTCGCAGCAGCGCACCGCTGGGGTGCGTGTTGGCAAAACGAGCACGTCGCGTTTGGAGACAGCAATGAAAACGAAGAAGGCATGGATCAGGACGAGCATGGCGCTCGCGCTTGCGGGCGGCGCGCTGCTCGGCACGGGTGCGGCATATGCCCAGGTGAAGATCGGCGTGACGCTCTCGGCGACGGGCCCGGCGGCATCGCTTGGGATTCCCGAGAAAAATACCGTCGCGCTGTTGCCGAAGGAAATCGCCGGCAAGTCGGTCGAGTGGATCGTGCTCGACGACGGCTCGGACACGAGCCGCGCCGTGCAGAACACGCGCAAGCTGATCGACGAGGATCATGTGGATGCGATCGTCGGCTCGACCGTGACGCCGAATTCGCTCGCGATGATCGACCCCGCCGCGTCCGGCAAGACGCCGATGATCTCGATGGCCGCATCGGCCGCGATCATCGCGCCGATGGACGCCAAGAAAGCGTGGGTCTTCAAGACGCCGCAGAACGATGCCTTGATGGCCGATGCGATCGCCAGCTACATGGAGAAGCACGGCGTGAAGACGGTGGGTTTCATCGGCTTCGCGGATGCCTACGGCGACGGCTGGTACAACGTCTTCAACACGGCCGCGGCGGCGCACAAGCTGAAGATCGTCACGAACGAACGGTATAACCGCACGGACACGTCGGTGACCGGACAGGTATTGAAGACGATGGGCGCCAATCCGGACGCGGTGCTGATCGCCGGGGCGGGCACACCTTCGGCGCTGCCGGCCAAGGCGCTCAAGGAGCGCGGCTACAAGGGCAAGGTCTATCAGACGCACGGCGTGGCCAACAACGACTTCCTGCGCGTGTGCGGCAAGGATTGCGAGGGCGAGATCCTGCCCGCGGGCCCGGTGCTGGTGACCGAGCAGTTGCCGGCGAGCAATCCGGTGAAGAAGTCCTCGGCGGCGTACAAGGACGCGTATGAGAAGGCCTATGGCGCGGGGTCGCTGTCGACCTTCGGCGGCCATGCATGGGATGCTGGCCAGATGCTTCAGCGGGCCATTCCCGAGGCGCTCAAGAAAGGCCAGCCGGGCACGCCGGAATTCCGCGAGGCGCTGCGCGCTGCGCTGGAAAACCTGAAGGACCTGCCGGTCGCGCACGGCATCATGAACACGACCCCGACCGATCACAACGGCTTCGACGATCGCGCGCGCGTGATGGTGCAGATCGTCGACGGGAAGTGGAAGTTGCTGAACGACTAAGCCGCGCGTCGCGCGTCTTAATTTCGAGATGACGGGGCGGCGCACCGGCAACGGCGCGCCGCTTCGAGCATGCAAGGCCGCCGATTCCGGTGCGCCTGTCTCACGAGAAGCTTTGAAGAGGAAGTATGGACTTATCGATTGCGGCGATTCTCGCGCAGGACGGGATCACCACAGGCGCGATCTACGCGTTGCTGGCGTTGGCGCTGGTGCTCGTGTTCTCGGTGACACGGGTCATTTTCATACCGCAGGGCGAGTTCGTCGCGTACGGCGCGCTGACGCTCGCGGCCCTGCAGACACAGAAGCTGCCAGCGACCTGCTATCTGCTCATTGCAATGGGCGTGGGCTGCTTCCTCGCCGAAAGTGCCGGCATCGTGCGTCATCCCACGCGATATCACCAGATCGGCCGCTTGCTGGCCGTGCTGGCGGGCAAGTATCTGCTGTTTCCGGTGGCCGTGTGGGCGCTGACCCAGGCGGTCGCCTCTCAGACATTGCCGATGATCGCGCAGATCGCGCTGACGCTTCTGATCGTCGTGCCGATGGGGCCGTTCGTCTATCGCCTCGCCTATGAGCCGATCGCCGAGGCGAGCACGCTGCTGCTGCTGATCGTTGCCGTAGCCGTGCATTTCGCGATGGTGGGGCTCGGGCTCGTCATGTTCGGCGCGGAAGGTTCGCGCACGACAGCCTTCTCCGATGCCAACTTCAATCTCGGCAGCGTGTCGATCTCCGGGCAAAGCCTGTGGGTGGTCGGCACGGCGGTCGTGCTGATCGTCGCGCTGTACTTCTATTTCGACCGCTCGATTTCCGGCAAGGCGCTCCGTGCGACGTCGGTGAATCGTCTGGGCGCGCGGCTGGTCGGCATCGGCACGACGCAGGCGGGGCGGCTCGCCTTCACGCTCGCCGCGGGCCTCGGCGCGCTGTGCGGCGTGCTGGTCGCGCCCATCACGACGATCTACTACGACTCGGGCTTCCTGATCGGCCTGAAGGGCTTCGTGGGGGCGATTGTCGGCGGTCTGGTGAGTTATCCGCTCGCGGCGGCGGGGTCGCTGCTCGTGGGGCTGCTCGAATCGTATTCGTCGTTCTGGGCGAGTGCCTATAAGGAAGTGATCGTCTTCACCCTGATCATTCCGGTGTTGCTGTGGCGGAGCCTGGCAACGCCGCATACGGATGAGGACGAGGAGTAAGCGGATGAAATTCCTGAAACGATATCGATTCTTCTGGGTGTTCCTGCTGGTGGTCTTCGCGCTGCCGGTGCTGCCGGGACCGGTCGCCGTGCCGGAATACTGGATCACGCTGCTGAACTACATCGGGCTCTATTCGATCGTTGCGATCGGGCTCGTGCTGCTGACGGGGATCGGCGGCATGACGAGCTTCGGGCAGGCCGCGTTCGTGGGCGTCGGGGCCTATGCAACGGCTTTCCTGACGACGCAGTACGGCGTCTCGCCGTGGCTCGCGCTGATTGCAGGCGTCGTGCTGACCGCCTTCATCGCGCTGTTGCTCGGGCTGATCACCATGCGTCTCTCGGGCCACTTCCTGCCGCTTGGCACGATTGCCTGGGGCCTGTCGCTGTTCTATCTGTTCGGCAACATGGAGTTGCTCGGCAAGTACGACGGCATCAACGGCATCCCGGTGTTGAGCGTCTTCGGATGGCAGCTCGAATCGGGCAGGAGCATTTACTACCTGATCTGGGTGGTCGTGCTGCTGGCGGTGATCTCGGTTCAGAACCTTCTGAACAGCCGGCCGGGACGCGCCATTCGCGCGCTGCGCGGGGGCGGCACCATGGCCGAAGCAATGGGCGTGAACACCGCGTGGATGCGGGTCACCATCTTCATCTATGCGGCGGTCCTGGCGGCGATTTCCGGCTTCCTGTACGCGCATTTGCAGCGCGCCGTCAATCCGACGCCGTTCGGCCTGAATCACGGCATCGAATTCCTGTTCATGGCGGTGGTGGGCGGGGTATCGCATGTCTGGGGTGCGATTCTCGGCGCCACGATCCTCACCGTTCTGCAGGACTATTTGCAAACCTGGCTGCCCAAGCTGATCGGCGCGAACGGGAACTTCGAGATCATCGTGTTCGGCGTCGTGATGGTGCTGCTGCTTCAATACGCGCGCCAGGGCGTATGGCCGTTCGTCGCGCGACTTTTTCCGCGCGGGCCTAGCGCGCATGTTCCAGAGCACGGAGAAGCTTTGCCGCAGCGCAGCAAACCGGCGACGGGCGAACGGCTGCTGGTCGTCGAAAAGGCGCGCAAGCAGTTCGGCGGACTCGTCGCCGTCAACGATGTGAGCTTCGAAGTCAAGGCAGGCGAGATCATCGGTCTGATCGGTCCGAATGGCGCGGGCAAATCGACGACGTTCAATCTCGTCACCGGTGTATTGCAGGCAACCAGCGGCGCAATCAGTTTTCACGGCGAACGCATCGAGAAGCTCACGTCGCGCGAGATCGTCAAGCGAGGCATCGGGCGGACGTTCCAGCACGTCAAGATGCTGCCTGGCATGACCGTGCTGGAAAACGTGGCGATCGGCGCGCATCTCCGCGGCACTACCGGCGTGTGGCGCAGCATCGTTCGCCTTAACGCGGCCGAGGAAGCCCGATTGATGGCGGAAGCGGCCAGGCAGATCCGGCGTGTCGGGCTCGAGAAGCATATTTATAGCGAGGCAGGAAGTCTGGCGCTTGGCCAGCAGCGGATTCTGGAAATCGCGCGGGCGCTTTGCTGTGATCCGACTTTGCTATTGCTCGATGAACCCGCCGCTGGTTTGCGCTATCAGGAGAAGCAACAACTGGCCGAGCTGCTTCGCAAGCTGCGGGCGGAAGGCATGAGCATTCTTCTGGTCGAACACGACATGGATTTCGTGATGAATCTGACGGATCGACTCGTCGTGATGGAATTCGGTACGAAGATCGCGGAAGGATTGCCATTCGACGTACAGAAGGATCCTGCGGTGCTGGAAGCGTATTTGGGTGGGGTGGAATGATGTCGCAGGTTACGAATCCGATTCTGCTGGTGGATGGCTTGTCGGTGAGATACGGCAAGGTCGAAGCATTGCACGACGGCAAGCTCACGGTCGGCGCCGGTCAGATCGTGTCGGTGATCGGCCCGAACGGCGCCGGCAAGTCGACTCTGCTGAATGCCATCATGGGCGCGTTGCCGTCGTCGGGGCATGCCAAGGGCTCGGTGCGATATCTCGGCGAAGAGGTGTCGGCGCTGGCAATCGAACGACGGGTATCGCGAGGCATGTGTCTCGTGCCGGAAAAACGCGAGCTGTTTGCCACGATGGCCGTGGAAGACAATTTGATTCTCGGTGCGTACCGGCGCAAGCGTGCTGGCGAGCGAAACTTTCTGGATCAGATCGATGAGGTATACCGCTTGTTTCCGCGTCTCAAGGAACGGCGAAAGCAGGCGGCAGGAACATTGTCGGGCGGCGAGCGCCAGATGCTGGCAGTAGGGCGGGCGCTGATGGGCAAGCCGCAGTTGCTGATGCTTGACGAACCCAGCCTCGGTCTCGCTCCGCTGATCGTTAAAGAGATTTTCCACATCATCAGCGCATTGCGACAGAGTGGCGTTGCCACGCTGCTGATCGAACAAAATGCCCGCGCGGCTCTGCAGATTTCGGATTATGGCTACGTACTGGAAACGGGAGAGTTTGCACTGGAAGGGAAGGCGGATGACCTGCAGCATGATCCGCAGGTAATCGAAACCTATCTAGGTCTCTCCAAGAAAATGGCCTAGTTTCTCTCGTTCTTTGTGGCATCAAAAAGGTGTGTTTCACGTGAAACACGCCTTTTTTTCGTTCATCGAATCCGAGGCGAAGTCGGCGCGAAGAAGAAACCGTTATAATTCAAGGCTGTTCTCTCTTCAGGATCGTGTCGTTCGCACACGAGATCCCAATGCTTTATCCCACTGAATATGACGTGATCGTCGTTGGCGGCGGTCATGCGGGCACTGAGGCGGCACTCGCCTCCGCACGCATGGGCTGCAAGACTCTCCTCCTGACGCACAATATCGAGACGCTTGGCCAGATGAGCTGCAATCCGTCGATTGGCGGGATCGGCAAGGGTCACCTGGTGAAGGAAGTCGATGCGCTCGGCGGCGCCATGGCAGCCGCGACGGACGAGTCGGGCATCCAGTTCCGCATCCTCAATTCCTCGAAGGGCCCGGCGGTCCGCGCCACGCGGGCGCAGGCCGATCGGCTGCTCTACAAGCAGGCGATACGTCATCGGCTGGAGAATCAGCCGAATCTGTGGCTGTTTCAGCAGGCAGTGGAAGATCTGATGGTGGAGGGCGATCGCGTGGTCGGGGCAGTGACGCAGGTGGGACTGCGTTTCCGCTCGCGGGCGGTCGTCCTGACGGCTGGCACTTTCCTCGACGGAAAGATCCATGTCGGGTTGAACAATTACGTCGGCGGCCGCGCAGGCGATCCCGCTGCCGTCTCGCTTTCTGCGCGTCTCAAGGAGCTGAAGCTCCCGCAGGGCCGGCTCAAAACCGGTACGCCGCCGCGAATCGACGGCCGGACGATCGATTTCTCGCAGCTTGAGGAACAACCGGGCGATCTCGATCCCATTCCGGTGTTCTCGTTCCTTGGCCGTGTAGAGCAGCATCCCCGCCAAGTGCCGTGCTGGGTGACCCATACGAACGCACAGACGCATGACATCATCCGGTCGGGCCTGGATCGTTCGCCGATGTACACCGGCGTCATCGAGGGGGTAGGGCCGCGCTATTGTCCGTCGATCGAAGACAAGATCCATCGGTTTGCATCGAAGGACGCGCATCAGATCTTTCTTGAGCCGGAAGGGCTCACGACCAATGAGTTTTATCCGAACGGAATCTCTACCAGCCTGCCATTCGACATCCAGCTGGAGCTCGTTCGCTCGATGCGTGGCCTCGAGCACGCGCATATTCTCCGCCCCGGCTATGCGATCGAATATGACTATTTCGATCCGCGCGCGTTGAAGGCATCGCTCGAAACCAAGGCGATCAATGGGCTGTTTTTCGCCGGGCAGATCAACGGCACCACGGGTTATGAAGAGGCGGCAGCTCAAGGACTTCTGGCTGGGATCAATGCCGGGCTGCAAGTCCAAGGAAAGGATGCGTGGTCGCCGCGCCGCGATCAGGCCTATCTTGGTGTTTTGGTCGACGATCTGGTGACACGCGGCGTCTCGGAGCCGTATCGGATGTTCACCAGCCGTGCGGAATATCGTCTTTCGCTGCGTGAAGACAATGCAGACATGCGCTTGACGGAAGCCGGTCGGGAGTTGGGCGTCATCGATGATGCGCGCTGGGACGCGTTCAGCCGGAAGCGTGATGCTGTTTCACGTGAAACACAGCGTCTGCGTGTGACGTGGGTTAATCCTAAAACGCTGCCGGCTGAAGAAGCGACAGCCCTGCTCGGCAAGCCGATCGACCACGAATATAGTCTGGCAGACCTGTTGCGTAGGCCGGAAGTGTCCTACGACGCCATTTGCGGCCTGCGCAACGGCGAATGCGGACCGGAAACCGAACTCTCGGACGATCCCGTGCTACTGGCGCAGATCAAGGAACAAATCGAGATTGGCGTGAAGTATCAGGGCTACATCGAGCGCCAGGCCGACGAAATCATGCGCAACGGCGCGCAGGAAAATACTCGTTTGCCGGAGGCGCTCGACTACAACGAAGTCCGCGGCCTGTCGTTCGAAGCGCGCCAGAAGCTCATGCAGCATCGGCCGGAGACTATCGGACAGGCTTCGCGCATTTCGGGAATCACGCCGGCCGCGATCTCCTTGCTGATGGTTCACCTCAAGCGCGGCGCTGGCCGTCGGGGTCGGAATTCGGCGGAAGACTCATCCTCGGCAGGCAACGCGACGGCGGCTCAATGACGGAACGCCCATCCTCGCTCGCGACGACCCTGGACAAGGGCGCCGCCGAACTCCCTCTCTCGCTTTCTCCTGAGCAAAAACAGCAGCTGCTCGACTATGTCGCGTTGCTCACCAAGTGGAACGCCGTCTACAACCTGACGGCCATCCGCGATCCTGAGCAGATGATGATTCAGCATATTCTGGATTCGCTCGCCATCGTGCCGATGGTGTCTGCCCGCCATCCGTCGACGGTGCTCGATGTCGGCTCGGGTGGAGGACTGCCGGGCGTCGTGCTGGCGATCACCTTGCCGGACATTCGTGTGACATTGAACGACATCGTCCATAAAAAGACCGCCTTTCAGTCCCAAGTCAAGGCTCAGTTGAGTCTCGGCAATCTGTCCGTCGTGACGGGACGCGTCGAAGCGCTGCGTCCGGGAATCGAAGTACCAGAAAAATTCGATGTAATCGTGTCTCGCGCATTCGCAGAGCTCTCCGATTTCGTTACACTTTCGCGTCATCTGGTCGAAGTCGATGGGCGCATTCTCGCGATGAAAGGCATCAAGCCCGATGCCGAAGTCGCACGTCTCCCGGCGGGCGCAACGGTGCTCGGCGTGGAGCGTCTGAAAGTGCCGATGCTCGACGCCGAGCGACATCTGATCGAAATAGCCGTCGCAGCAGAATGACGGTTCGCCGCGCCGTTCGATCCGGCATTCCAGGCACGCTGATCTTCTGACAGCCGAATAACGAGGACACTAAACGATGGCAAAAATCTTCTGCGTCGCAAATCAGAAGGGCGGCGTTGGAAAGACCACGACAGCGGTCAACCTCGCGGCGAGCCTCGGCGGGCTCGGACAACGCGTACTGCTGATCGACCTTGATCCGCAGGGCAACGCGACCATGGGCAGCGGCATCGACAAGGCAACCTGCGAGAACACCGTGTATGAAGTGCTCGTCGATGGCGTGGCCGTGCGGGACGCCCGCGTGCGTCCCGGTGCAGTGAACTACGACGTGGTGCCGGCCAATCGCGAGCTGGCGGGCGCGGAAGTCGAACTGGTCGAGATGGAAAATCGTGAGCGCATCCTGCGCACCGCGATTGCCGAGGTAGTCGATGACTATGACTTTGTCCTGATCGATTGCCCCCCGGCGCTGTCGCTGCTGACGCTCAACGCGTTGTGCGCGGCGCACGGCGTCGTCATTCCGATGCAGTGCGAGTATTTCGCGCTGGAAGGGCTGTCCGACCTCGTGAACACGATCAAGCAGGTCCATGCCAATCTCAACCGCGAGCTGACGGTCATCGGCCTGCTGCGCGTGATGTTCGATCCGCGGATCACGCTGCAGCAACAGGTGTCGGACCAGCTGAAGGAGCACTTCGGCAGCAAGCTGTTCGATGTCGTCATCCCGCGTAACGTGCGTCTTGCCGAGGCGCCTAGCTACGGGCTGCCGGGCGTCGTGTTCGACAAGTCGTCGCGCGGCGCCCAGGCGTATATCCAGTTCGGCACGGAAATGATCGAGCGCGTGCGCGCGCTGAACTTGAACTGAGCAACACCCATTCGATGCGGCAGCGAACGCCGACGGAGGAACCGAAATGAGCGCTGTGATGAAGAAGAAGGGGTTGGGCCGGGGCCTGGATGCATTGCTCGGCGGCAGTGTCGACATCACCGAAGCCGTGCGCGGCGAGGGCACGCCCTCGGTGCTGGCGCTGGACAAGCTGCAGGCCGGCAAATACCAGCCGCGAACGCGCATGGACGAGGGCGCGCTCCAGGAGCTGGCCGCGAGCATCCGTGCCCAAGGGCTGATGCAACCCATTCTCGTGCGCTCGGTAGGCGACAACCGCTACGAAATCATTGCGGGCGAACGGCGGTTTCGGGCCGCACGGCTGGCCGGGCTCGACGAAGTGCCGGTGCTCGTGAAAAACGTGCCAGATCAGGCCGCAGCTGCGATGGCGCTGATCGAGAACATCCAGCGCGAGGACCTGAATCCGCTGGAAGAGGCGCAGGGCATCCAGCGTCTGCTCGATGAATTCCGTTTCACGCACGAACAGGCAGCGGAGTCGGTCGGCCGTTCGCGCAGCGCGGTTTCCAACCTGCTGCGCCTGCTCAACCTGGCGACGCCCGTCCAGACGATGCTCCTCGCCGGCGATCTCGACATGGGCCATGCCCGCGCGCTGCTGGCCGTGGACGCCGCCACGCAGATCCAGTTGGCTAATCATGTGGTCAACCGCCGGCTGTCGGTGCGTGAAACCGAACGTCTCGTCGCGGCGACGACCAAGGAAGCGCCGGCGACCAAAGCGCGTGTAGCTAACGATGGTGGCCGAGATACGCGCCGTCTGGAAGAAGAACTGTCTGATTTGTTGTCCGCGAACGTGAAGATCAAGGTCGGTGGAAGAGGGCGCGGCAAGGTCACGATCGACTTCGGCACGCTCGATTCACTCGAAGGCATCCTGAGCAAGCTGCGCGGCAGCATCGAATCGACCACACCGACTGCCTGACGACCGCGCATCGTGTCCCACGTCAACGTCAAGCGTACGCGGCCGGACTGGATCGGACGCATCTGGAGGACTGTCTCGAAGGAGCCGGTCCTCGCCATTCTGGTAATCGCGCTGGTCGTGCTGCAGGTCGTGCAGCCGCGGCCGTGGCCGTCCTTGCCTGGCCTCGTCGACTGGCAAACGGTCCTGACGCTCGCGGGTCTTCTGATCCTGACGAAGGCCATCGAATTATCAGGATTCCTGATGTGGGCGGCGCATCGGCTCGTGCATCACATCCACGGCGAGCGCACGCTTGCATTGCTGCTGGTTGCGCTCGCGGCGGGCCTGTCCACCGTGCTCACCAACGACGTCGCGCTCTTCGCAGTCGTGCCGCTCGCGCTGTCGCTGCACAAGCTCGCGCCCTTGTCGATCAAACGGCTGGTCATCGTGATCGCGCTCGCGGTGAATGCGGGATCGATTCTCACGCCGCTCGGCAATCCGCAAAATCTCTTCCTCTGGCAGACGAGCGGCGCCGCGTTCGGCGCCTTCGTCTGGACGATGCTGCCGCTGTGCGCGGCGTTGATGGTGTTGCTGGCCATCGTGACGTTCGCGATGTTCCGCGGCGCTCCGCTCGATCTGTCCAGCGACGTCGAAGAGCATCGGGTGGATCGCGTGCTGTGCGTGGTCAGTGCCGTGGCGTTCGCCGCATTCGTCTATCTCGCCGATGCCCATCATGTCGGACCGGCGCTCGCCGCCCTCGCTGCCGGATTCCTGATCTGGCGGCGTGAGGCAGTCTTCAAGATCGACTGGCTGCTGCTGCTCATCTTCGTGCTGATGTTCATCGTGTTGCGCAGTGCCGCTGCATTGCCCGTGATTCATCAGGCCATCGCGCATCTCGGCATCGACACGCCGGTGAGGGCGTACGCGGCGGGCGCCGTGCTCTCGCAGGGCATCAGCAACGTGCCGGCTGCGATCGTGCTCGCGGAATTCTCGAAGGACTGGCGTGCACTGACCTTCGGCGTGAGCGTGGGTGGATTCGGCATCGCGATCGGTTCACTGGCCAATCTGATCGCGGTCAGACTGTCTAATGAGAAGGGCATGTGGATGCCGTTTCATATCGTATCGATCCCGTTCTGGATCGTGGCGATGGTCATCGGATGGGTGCTTGTTTGAGGCTCGGAGACACCTCTGCCAGCACATGAGAATCTGCTTGCAATTGCAAGGAAAGTCTCGTTTTCGAGAACGTTTTCGGCATGCTTTTTCACTGCCTTTTGACACACCTAAACTATTGAATCCGTGACAACAATCGCTTACAATCGCCCGGATTTATCAGCTAGGCCACCTCGAAAGCGCCGCGAAAGCGCAGGGTGATTTCCCCGGACTTTTGGTTGAAGGTTTGAAGACGGTGCGAGAGAAAAATCGAGCGCCGGACGCGCATGCAACCGACGCTGCGCACGTCCCCGGAAATCAGCTGCACAGTACGTCGAGCGAGTCGTGGGACGCCGAAGCGCAAGATAACAATATCGTTCCGCTCACGCGGGATCAGGCAGAGAAGCTGTTTGGCCCGGAAGTGAGTCGTCCATCGCGTGTCACGCCGTTTCGGGTCGTGGCGGCGCAAATGGTTTTGTCCCTGGGTGCGACGCTGCTGTGGTGGCTGTTCTACAAGCCGCCGGGCGATGCTGCGCTGTCAGCCTTCCTGGGTGGAGCGATCTGCTGGGCGCCGAGTGCCTTGTTCGCCGCGCGCCTGAAAGCAAAGAGCGGCGCGGAGACGATCGCGAGCTGGATGATCGGCGAGGCGCTCAAGATGGGAGCGACGATTGCTATGTTCGTGGCGATCGCGTTCTGGTACAAGAGCGCGTTGTGGCTGCCGCTGCTCGTGACTTACATCATCGCTCTGAAGACTTACTGGGTTGCAATGGCGCTGCGGTGACATTCCATGACGTCCCAGGTAAGCGCCCGCAGCACCGATTGCAAGTAGCATCATGAATGAACAGGTGCGGAACAGTTTCCGCACTCGGGCCTCCCGCCCGGAGACGCGACGCGAAGCGGCGTTTCGACAGCGGCAGGCGGCGAAAGATTTTTGACAATTTGGGTGGCTTTAACGATATGGCAGCTAGCGAAGGAACGCACGCTCTGGATCCGTCCGAGTACATTGCGCACCACTTGCAGAATCTTTCCACGCATACGCAGACGTCGATCTTCGACATCCACGTCTGGAATCTCGACACGCTGTTCTGGTCGATCGTATGCGGTCTCCTCACCATCGTCATTCTCGGCCTCGCGGCACGCAAGGCGACCTCCGGCGTGCCGGGCCGCTTCCAGTGCGCCATCGAGATGCTGGTCGAGATGGTCGAAGACCAGTCGAAGTCGATGATCCACGGCAGCCGCCGCTTCATCGCTCCGCTCGCGCTGACCGTGTTCGTCTGGGTCGCCCTGATGAACTCCCTCGACTTCATCCCCGTTGACCTGCCGGGCCGTCTGATCGGCTGGCTCGGTCTCGAGCATGTCCTGCCGCACCATCGCATCGTGCCGACGGCCGACCTCAACGGCACCCTCGGCATCGCGCTCGGCGTGTTCGTGCTGATGATCTACTACAACTTCAAGATCAAGGGCGCAGGCGGCTTCGTTCACGAACTGCTGTCGGCTCCGTTCGGCGCGCATCCGCTGCTGTGGATTCCGAACCTCGCGCTGAACATCATCGAGTTCGTCGCCAAGACGGTTTCGCTCGGCATGCGGCTGTTCGGCAACATGTACGCCGGCGAACTGCTGTTCCTGCTGATCGCCCTTCTGGGCAGCATGTGGTCGTTCGGCGCGGATCTGTCGTTGCTCGGCTTCATCGGCCACGTGGTCGCGGGCACCGTCTGGGCGATCTTCCACATTCTGATCGTGCTGTTGCAGGCGTTCATTTTCATGATGCTGACGCTGGTGTATATCGGCCAGGCGCATGACTCGCACTAAAGCAGCCGCACGTTCCGGAAGCTTTCAGGTTTAGGTTTCACAAGTTTCAATTTTTATAAATCCAGTTCCAAAGTCTTTAATCAAAGGAGTGATCATGCAAGCTTTCATCGCCAACATCCAGGGTCTGACCGCCATCGGTATCGGCATCATCATCGGCCTGGGTGCAATCGGCGCCTGTATCGGTATCGGCCTGATGGGCGGCAAGTACATTGAAGCGTGCGCCCGCCAGCCGGAACTGATGAACCCGCTGCAGACCAAGATGTTCCTGCTGGCTGGTCTGATCGACGCGGCGTTCCTGATCGGCGTTGGTGTGGCAATGCTGTTTGCGTTCGCG
This sequence comes from Caballeronia sp. LZ034LL, assembly GCF_031451215.1. Taxonomy (NCBI): domain Bacteria; kingdom Pseudomonadati; phylum Pseudomonadota; class Betaproteobacteria; order Burkholderiales; family Burkholderiaceae; genus Caballeronia; species Caballeronia sp. LZ034LL. Next base: position 2,971,108 of record NZ_JARUXR010000001.1, on the reverse strand, counting down.
AACCCGCTGCTCTCGAAGCTCGCAGGCTGAGGTTCCTCGGAAGTGTGCGTCTGACTCTTTCAAGACGCCAGAACGGAACGGGTGAGGCGCTGATCGAGCTCAACAAGCCGATGAGCGCCTTTTAACCGTATTCCCTCCGATCAAGCAACGTTTAAGGAAACACCGTGAATCTCAACGCAACCCTGTTTGCGCAAATGGTCGTGTTTCTGATCCTCGCGTGGTTCACGATGAAGTTCGTGTGGCCGCCGTTGATCAACGCCCTCGACGAGCGCTCGAAGAAGATTGCCGACGGCCTCGCCGCCGCCGACAAGGGCAAAGCGGAACTCGAAGCAGCGCACAAGCGCGTCGACCAGGAACTCGCGCAAGCACGCAACGACGGCCAGCAGCGCATTGCTGACGCCGAGAAGCGTGCTGCCGCCGTCGCAGAAGAAATCAAGGCGAATGCCCAGGCCGAAGCCGCGCGCATCGTCGCTCAAGCCAAGGCTGACGCCGACCAGCAGATCGTGAAGGCACGCGAGACGCTGCGTGCGGAAGTGGCTGCGCTGGCCGTCAAGGGCGCCGAGCAGATCCTGAAGCGCGAAGTCGACCAGAACGCACACGCCGCTCTGCTGAATCAACTCAAAACCGAGCTCTGATCATGGCCGAACTTGCAACCATCGCTCGTCCTTACGCAGAAGCGCTGTTCCGCGTGGCCGAAACCGGCGATCTCGCGGGCTGGTCCACCTTCGTCGAGGAGCTGGCACAGGTTGCGCGTCTGCCCGAAGTGGAATCGGTCGCGTCGAGCCCGAAGGTGAACCGTCAGCAAATCATCGATCTGCTGCTCGCCGCGGTGAAGTCGCCGCTCGCTCAAGGCAACGCTCAAGCGAAGAATTTCGTCGGCATGCTGGTCGAGAATCATCGCCTGCCGCTGCTGCCGGAAATCGCCGTCCAGTTCGACGAGCTGAAGAACGCCCGCGAAGGTGCGGCCGACGCGCTGATCGTGAGCGCGTTCCCCCTCGAAGGCGAACAATTGAACGACCTCGTCGCCAGTCTCGAACGCAAGTTTCAGCGCAAGCTGAAGCCGGTTGTCACGGTGGATCAGTCGCTGATCGGCGGCGTTCGCGTGACGGTCGGCGACGAAGTGCTCGATACCTCGGTCCGCGCGCGCCTCGCCCGCATGCAGACGGCTCTGACCGCTTAATTTGCGAATTAATGCGGCCAACCGTGTCTCTAGCGGGCACGCAACAGAATTGACTATCAGGAGCGAATAATGCAACTCAATCCCTCTGAGATCAGCGAGCTGATCAAGAGCCGGATCCAGGGCCTTGAAGCGAGCGCGGATGTTCGCAACCAGGGCACCGTGATCTCCGTGACCGACGGTATCGTGCGCATCCACGGCCTGTCGGACGTGATGCAGGGCGAAATGCTCGAATTCCCGGGCAACACCTTCGGCCTCGCGCTGAACCTCGAACGTGACTCGGTCGGCGCCGTTATTCTCGGCGAGTACGAGCACATCTCGGAAGGCGACATCGTCAAGACGACGGGCCGCATTCTCGAAGTGCCGGTCGGTCCGGAACTAATCGGCCGCGTGGTCGATGCGCTGGGCAACCCCATCGACGGCAAGGGTCCGATCAACGCAAAGAAGACCGACGCCATCGAAAAGATCGCGCCGGGCGTGATCTGGCGTAAGTCGGTGTCGCAGCCGGTGCAGACGGGCCTGAAGTCGATCGACGCCATGGTGCCGATCGGCCGCGGCCAGCGTGAGCTGATCATCGGCGACCGTCAGTGCGGCAAGACCGCGGTGGCCGTCGACGCGATCATCAACCAGAAGGGCAAGGACCTGTTCTGTATCTACGTCGCGATCGGCCAGAAGGCTTCGTCGATCATGAACGTGGTGCGCAAGCTCGAAGAAACCGGCGCGATGGAATACACCATCGTCGTGGCGGCTTCGGCTTCGGAATCGGCCGCGATGCAATACCTCGCGCCGTACGCCGGCTGCACGATGGGCGAATACTTCCGCGACCGCGGCCAGGACGCGCTGATCGTCTATGACGACTTGACCAAGCAAGCCTGGGCGTATCGCCAGATCTCGCTGCTGCTGCGCCGCCCGCCGGGCCGCGAAGCATATCCGGGTGACGTGTTCTATCTGCACTCGCGTCTGCTCGAGCGTGCGGCTCGCGTCTCGGAAGAGTACGTCGAGAAGTTCACCAACGGCGAAGTGAAGGGCAAGAGCGGTTCGCTGACGGCGCTGCCGGTCATCGAAACGCAAGCCGGCGACGTGACCGCGTTCGTTCCGACGAACGTGATCTCGATTACCGACGGCCAGATCTTCCTGGAAACCGACCTGTTCAACGCCGGTATCCGCCCCGCCATCAACGCGGGCGTGTCGGTGTCGCGCGTCGGTGGTGCAGCGCAGACGAAGGTCGTGAAGAAGCTGTCGGGCGGTATCCGTACCGACCTGGCGCAGTATCGTGAACTGGCTGCGTTCGCGCAGTTCGCGTCGGACCTCGACGAAGCCACCCGCAAGCAGCTGGAGCGCGGCCGCCGCGTGACGGAACTGCTGAAGCAGCCGCAGTATCAGCCGCTGCAAGTGTGGGAACTGGCTGTGTCGCTGTTCGCGGCGAACAATGGCTACCTGGACGACCTGGAAGTTTCGCAAGTGCTGCCGTTTGAAAAGGGCATGCGCGAATTCCTGAAGACCAGCCACGGCGATCTGATCAAGCGCATCGAAGACAACAAGGACTTGGCGAAGGACGACGAAGGCGCACTGCATGCCGCGCTGAAGGACTTCAAGAAGTCGGGCGCTTATTGATCGGGATAGAGAGGCAACGCGCGATGTTCAACAACATCGCGCGGCTTCGATCCGCGTTGCATGGGGCCCGAGTAAGCGCTAAAGCGCCAACTCGGGCCGACAAGGAGTAAGCAATGGCTGGAATGAAGGAAATTCGCGGCAAGATCAAGAGCGTGCAGAACACGCGCAAGATCACCAAAGCGATGGAAATGGTCGCCGCATCGAAGATGCGCCGCGCCCAGGAGCGCATGCGTTCCGCCCGTCCGTATGCCGACAAGGTCCGCGCAATCGCCTCGCACATGAGCCGAGCCAACCCCGAGTATCGCCACCCGTTCATGGTGGAGAACAAGGGCGCGAAGACCGCCGGCCTGATCCTCGTCACCACCGACAAGGGTCTGTGCGGCGGCATGAATACGAACGTGCTGCGTGCGTCGCTGAACAAGATCAAGGAACTCGATCAGAGCGGTGTGAAGATCGAAGCGTCGGCGATCGGCGGCAAGGGTCTGGGCTTCCTGAACCGGCTGAAGGCGCAGGTCGTGTCGCAAGTCACGCAACTGGGCGACACGCCGCATCTGGAAAAGCTGATCGGCGCGATCAAGGTGCAGCTCGACTTGTATTCGGAAGGCAAGATCAACGCGGTGTACCTGGCGTACACGCGCTTCGTCAACACGATGAAGCAGGAAGCGGTGATCGAGCAGCTGCTGCCGTTGTCGGTGGATGACCTCCACGCGAAGGATGAAGACGGCGAAACGCCGAAGACTTCGTGGGACTACATCTACGAACCGGACGCGCAGACCGTGGTGGACGAGCTGCTCGTGCGCTACGTCGAGGCGCTGGTTTATCAGGCTGTCGCGGAAAACATGGCGTCGGAGCAATCCGCGCGCATGGTCGCGATGAAGGCCGCGTCCGACAACGCGAAGACCGTGATCAACGAACTGCAGCTCGTCTACAACAAGAGCCGCCAGGCCGCGATTACGAAAGAATTGTCGGAAATCGTCGGCGGCGCCGCAGCGGTCTGACGGCCGCGTGAAAGAACACAGTATCTAAAGGAAATGCGATGAGTACCACTGCTTTGGTAGAAGGCAAGATCGTACAGTGCATCGGCGCCGTTATCGACGTGGAGTTTCCGCGTGATCAAATGCCGAAGATCTACGACGCGCTCATTCTGGAAGGCACCGAACTGACGCTCGAAGTCCAGCAACAGCTGGGCGACGGCGTGGTTCGCACCATCTGTCTGGGTGCCTCCGACGGTCTGCGTCGCGGCACGATGGTCAAGAACACGGGCAACCCGATCAGCGTGCCGGTCGGCAAGCCGACGCTGGGCCGCATCATGGACGTGCTCGGCCGTCCGATCGACGAAGCCGGTCCGATCACCGCGGAAACCACGCGTTCGATCCACCAGAAGGCTCCGGCGTTCGACGAACTGTCGCCGTCCACGGAACTGCTCGAAACCGGCATCAAGGTTATCGACCTGATCTGCCCGTTCGCGAAGGGCGGCAAGGTGGGTCTGTTCGGCGGTGCAGGCGTGGGCAAGACCGTGAACATGATGGAACTCATCAACAACATCGCGAAGGAACACGGCGGTTATTCCGTGTTCGCCGGTGTGGGTGAGCGTACCCGTGAAGGGAACGACTTCTATCACGAAATGAAGGACTCGAACGTTCTCGACAAGGTCGCGCTGGTGTACGGCCAGATGAACGAGCCGCCGGGCAACCGTCTGCGCGTCGCGCTGACCGGTCTGACGATGGCCGAGCACTTCCGTGACGAAGGTCTCGACGTGCTGTTCTTCGTCGACAACATCTACCGTTTCACGCTGGCAGGCACGGAAGTGTCGGCACTGCTCGGCCGTATGCCGTCGGCAGTGGGCTATCAGCCGACGCTGGCCGAAGAAATGGGCAAGCTGCAAGAGCGTATTACGTCGACCAAGACCGGTTCGATTACGTCGGTTCAGGCCGTGTACGTCCCTGCGGATGACTTGACCGACCCGTCGCCGGCTACGACCTTCGGCCACCTGGACGCAACCGTCGTGTTGTCGCGTGACATCGCTTCGCTGGGTATCTACCCGGCCGTGGACCCGCTCGATTCGACCTCGCGTCAGATCGACCCGAACGTGATCGGCGAAGAGCACTACACGATCACGCGCGGCGTGCAGCAGACGCTGCAGCGCTACAAGGAACTGCGCGACATCATCGCGATTCTGGGCATGGACGAACTGTCGCCGGAAGACAAGCTGTCGGTCGCGCGCGCGCGCAAGATCCAGCGTTTCCTGTCGCAGCCGTTCCACGTTGCTGAAGTGTTCACGGGCTCGCCGGGCAAGTACGTGCCGCTGAAGGAAACCATCCGCGGCTTCAAGATGATCGTGGAAGGCGAATGCGATCACCTGCCGGAGCAGGCGTTCTACATGGTCGGCACGATCGACGAAGCCTTCGAAAAGGCCAAGAAGATCCAGTAAAGGTCGGGTTATTTCAGGCGGACGCCACTGCCTTGCAGCGGCGTCCACGAAATACACAGACCGACAGGAGTCGACACATATGGCAACCATCAAGGTAGACGTCGTCAGCGCGGAAGAGCAAATCTTCTCGGGCCAGGCGAAGTTCGTCGCGCTGCCGGGCGAAGCAGGTGAACTCGGCATTCTGCCGGGCCACACGCCGCTCATCACGCGCATTCGTCCGGGCGCGGTGCGCATCGAGGCGGAAGACGGTTCGGAAGAGTTCGTGTTCGTTGCAGGCGGGATTCTCGAAATCCAGCCGGGCATCGTGACCGTGCTCGCCGATACCGCCATTCGCGGCGCCGATCTCGACGAAGCGAAGGCAGAGCAGGCGAAGAAGCGTGCCGAAGAGGCGATGCAGGACAACAAGTCCGAACTCGAATACGCCACGGCGCAAGCCGAACTGGCCTACGCGACGGCGCAGCTCGCAGCGATTCAGCGTCTGCGCAAGGTTCACGCAAAGCACTGACACGCAGCACGCTTGCACGCGTGTTCAGCGTTGAGAAAGCAGCCTTCGGGCTGCTTTTTTTATGCTCGATTCAGCCTGTGCATTGGGCCTTTTCTGCATATCGGATGTGCAGCCTCTGACGCGTCGCTCCGTAGACCTTTGATTCATCGACGTTCTCGTTCAAGGCGCGCGGCAGGTTCGCGCCGCATTGCGGGGAAACACTCAATGCCCGCCGGCAAGATCGCCATGCACAATGGCTTTCATCGGCCCTTACAGCGGCCAGCTACACCACGCCCGGCACAGGGCGGCGAAATCCAGGCGGAGAGTGATCGATGGCGATTGAACAGACGCAGGCGGGTGCACAGGTCGAACCGCGCGACGGCGTGTCCTACGTGCGCGGTGCAACCGATATCCCCTTGAGCGAAGCAACCGTATCGCGCTTCCTTCTCGACACCGTGCGCCGTTTTCCGGATCGCCCCGCGGTGGTGTTTCGCGAGCAGGGCATCCGCTGGACGTGGCGTCAGTTCGCCGACGAGGTCGACGCACTGGCAAGCGGCCTGCTGGCGCTGGGCATCGAAGCGGGCGATCGCGTGGGAATCTGGTCGCCGAACCGGGCCGAATGGCTGCTGACGCAGTTCGCCACGGCCCGCATGGGCGCCGTGCTGGTGAACATCAATCCGGCGTATCGGCTGGCCGAGCTCGAATATGCGCTGAACAAGGTCAGCTGCAAGGCCATCATCGCCGCCGAGCAGTTCAAGACGTCGAAGTACCTGGAGATGCTCGAATCTCTTGCACCTGAACTTGCCCACGCCGAGCCCAACGCGCTGCGCGCCCAAAAGCTGCCCGAGTTGCGTGCGGTCATTCGCATGGGCGAGGCGAGCAGTCCCGGCATGCTCAACTTCGCCGACGTGATGCGCCAGGGCCGCGAACAACGCGACGGTGCACAGCTGGACGCACTGGAAGCGGCGTTCAATTCGGACGAACCGATCAATATCCAGTTCACGAGCGGCACGACCGGCAACCCGAAGGGGGCGACGCTCACGCATCGCAACATCGTCAACAACGCGCGCTACATCGCCATGGCGATGCGTCTCACCGAGCAGGACTCACTGTGCATTCCCGTGCCGCTGTACCACTGCTTCGGCATGGTGCTGGCGGTGCTCGCGTGCGTATCGACCGGTTGCGCGATGGTGTTCCCCGGCGAGGCCTTCGACCCCGGCGCGACGCTCGCCGCGGTCCACGAAGAGCAATGCACGGCGCTGCACGGCGTGCCGACCATGTTCATCGCTGAACTGGATCACCCGGATTTCAGCACATTCGATCTGAGCCGCCTGCGCACCGGAATCATGGCCGGCTCGCCGTGCCCGATCGAGACCATGAAGCGGGTCGTGTCGAAGATGCATTTGAGCGAGATCACGATCGCTTACGGCATGACGGAGACAAGCCCGGTGTCGTTCCAGAGCTCGACCACCGATCCGCTCGACAAGCGCACGACGACCGTCGGACGGGTCCAGCCGCATCTCGAAGTGAAGATCGTCGATCCGCTGGGCGAGATCGTGCCGGTCGGCGAGACGGGTGAACTCTGCACGCGCGGCTACTCGGTCATGAAAGGTTACTGGGGCGACGAGGCGAAGACGCGCGAAACCGTGGTCGACGGCTGGATGCACACCGGCGACCTCGCCACGCTCGACGCCGAGGGCTATTGCAACATCGTCGGCCGGCTGAAGGACATGTTGATCCGCGGCGGCGAGAACATCTATCCGCGCGAGATCGAGGAATTCCTGTTCCGCCATCCGAAGGTGCAGTCGGTCCAGGTGTTCGGCGTCCCCGATCCGAAGTATGGCGAGGAAGTGTGCGCGTGGATCGTCATACGCCCGGGCGAGCAATTGAGCGAGGAGGAGGTGCGGGAGTTTTGCGCGGGCCAGATCGCGCATTTCAAGGTGCCGCGTTACATTCGTTTCGTCGATGACCTGCCGATGACGGTAACCGGCAAGGTGCAGAAGTTCGTCATGCGCGCCCGCATGGTCGATGAACTGAAGCTTTCGGAGAGCCGGACCGCCTGACGACGCGCATCATTCCGCCGAAACGAAGAAGGGAGCGCAGTGCGCTCCCTTCTGTCATGGGACGAAACGTTGGCGTTGTGGAAGCTCTCGAAGCTCCCGAACGGCGCAAACGTTTAATCAGGCAAAAAAAAAGCGGGCCTGGAGCCCGCTAAAAACCACACGCTACGGGGTTAGCGCGAGGAGACCAAAGGTGAGATGTTTCGAGCACAAGACTCGAAGAACGATCCCAGCAAAGATGCCCCAAAAGTGAGCTTCGGCGCTTGCCGACCACCGGAAACGCGCAGCTTTTAACTCGCACGCCCCAATACATCCGTGTTGAAACCGTTTGAACAGATTGTGGGCGAATTGAATCCGCGTCGCCGTAACAAAGTGTTTCAGGTTGTAACCCCCGTCCCGTAAGGCTTTCAGGAAATTTTCTCGCGCAAACTGTGGGTTTCGCGTGGATATATTGCCTGAACTTCGAAACGCTCACTTCATCGAATTGTTCGAACGAAAAAATGCCGACTTAAGGGCTAGTGCGATTATTCTAATCCTCCGAGAAAATAGAACGCGCGGACGCATGTAAACGGAGCGCAAACCGTATGCCGGCGTCCTTTCCAAAAAACTCGCTATGGAGACAAGCATGACCATCGATGCAGCCCTGCTCCGTTACTACCAGGACGTCGCCCAGGCTTTTCCGCTTCCCGCACTGGACGACGACGCGCGAGCAGTGCGAGACCGGTTCAGCCAAATCGCGCGCGCCTATGCCGGTCCGGACGATGCCGCTGTCACGACGGAGGGCATCGAGATCCCGCTCGAAGGCCGCACCATCAATGCGCGCATTTACAAACCCGCCGGCATCACCGGCCCCTTGCCGCTGCTCGTGTATTTCCACGGCGGCGGCTGGGTGGTCGGCGATCTGGAGACGCACCACGGCCTCGTCGCCCGGCTTGCGCGGGATGCCCAATGCGCCGTGGCGAGCGTCGACTACCGGCTGGCGCCCGAGTTTCCCTTCCCTGCGCCGTGTGCCGACGCACTCGACGCGCTGATCTGGCTCGCCGAGCACCGATCGCGGCTCGGCTTCGCAACTGACCGCCTGGCCGTGGGCGGCGACAGCGCCGGCGCCCATCTGGCGGTGGTCGCGGCGCGCGGCGCGAACCACCAGGTGGCCGGCATCGTCGACTTGCAGCTGCTGCTCTATCCGGTCATGCGACAGCAGTTCGACAGCTCGAGCTGCGTGGCCAACGCGAACGGTCCAGGCCTCACCAACGAAGAGATGAAGTGGTACTGGGCCCGGTTCTTCGCGGCCGGCACGCCGGATTCCGACGACGCACGCGCCTTCCCGCTCGCCGAACCGTACGAGCGCGCGCCGGCTCCCGCGCTGATTGTCGCCGCGGCCTACGACCCGCTCTACGACGACGCCTACGCCCTCAAAAGCTTTCTGGAAGCCAATGGCGGCCGCGCCGAAATGATCGACGCTCACGACATGACGCACGGCTTCGCCCGCCTGCACGCGCATTCCGAGGCGGCGCTCGCCTGGCTGCGCAAGATCGGCGTGCGCACCGGCGAGCTGCTGCGGGCGGGGCGCTGAGCCCTTACTTCAGCCACTTGTCATACACCGCCTGATACTCGCCCGACGCGCGGGCGAGATGCAGCCACTGGTCGACGTACTGCTGGAACACCACGTCGCCGCGCGGCAGCAGATACGCCTTCTCGCCGAACTGGAACGGCTTGTCCGGATGCACCGAGCACAAGCCGGGGTTGAGCTTCTGCTGGAGCAGCGTCTCCGAGGCGTCCGTGACCATGACGTCCGCCTTGCCGTCGAGGATCTGCTTGAAGATGGTCACGTTGTCCGGATATTCGATCAACTGCGAGTGCGGGAAATACTGCTTGGCAAAGCGTTCGTTCGTGCCGCCCGGATTGACAATGGTGCGCACGCCTGGCTGGTCGATCTGCGCGACCGTCTGGTACTTGTCCACATCGTCGCAGCGGACGATGGGCGTCTTGCCGTCTTCCATGTAAGGCGCGGTGAAGAACGCGCGCTTCTGCCGTTCGAGCGTGGTAGAGACGCCGCCCACGGCGATGTCGCACTGCGCGATGAAGTCGTTCATCAGGTTCGACCACGACGTCTTCACGTATTCCACTTTCGCGCCGAGCGACTTCGCGAGGCTCTCCGCCAGGTCGATGTCGATGCCTTCAAACTGCCCGTCCGGCCGCAGGAACGAATACGGCTTGTAGTCCCCGGTGGTGCAGACGCGCAGCGTATGGCGCGCAAGAATACTGTCGAGGCGTGAGGCCGGCGCGCTGGCGACGGGCGCGGACGCCGGCGCGGGCGGTGCGCCCGAGACGGCGCCCGCCTGAACGGTCTGGGCATGCGCGGCGCCCACGAATGCGGACGACAGCACGACGCTGCAAAAGGCGGCGGCAAGACGGACAGACGTGCGTTTCATCGATTCTCCCGGTTGTCTTTGGTTCTGGTGAGTTGTGATGGGTGAGACCGTCCAGCGATCATAGCGAGCCTTTCGACGGCCCGACAGTCGGCCAAACGGCATAGGCCGGCGCCGTGTGCGACTCTCCGAATCGTCCGGATCCGTCAACGGCAACGCTCGGGCGGTCCGGTAGAATGAACGATTCTTCGCCTTCAGCACTGAGCACCGAGCGACGTGGCACACACACTCCTGAACGACACCTTCCTGCGCGCGCTGTTGCGCCAGCCCACCGACTACACGCCGATCTGGCTGATGCGTCAGGCAGGCCGCTACCTGCCCGAGTACAACGCCACGCGGACGCGCGCCGGCAGCTTCCTGGGGCTCGCGAAGAACCCGGATTACGCAACCGAAGTCACGCTCCAGCCGCTCGAACGCTTTCCGCTGGACGCCGCCATCCTGTTTTCCGACATCCTGACCGTGCCGGACGCCATGGGCCTCGGGCTGAACTTCGTGCAGGGCGAGGGTCCGCGCTTCGAGCGGACCGTGCGCACGGAAGACGACGTGAAGCGCCTCGCGGTGCCGGACATCGACAGCACCTTGCGCTACGTCACCGACGCCGTCAGCCAGATCCGGCGCGCGCTCACTGATTCGCAAGGCCGCCAGAAAGTGCCGCTGATCGGTTTTTCGGGCAGTCCGTGGACCCTAGCCTGCTACATGGTGGAAGGCGGCGGTTCGGACGACCACCGTACGGTCAAGTCGCTGGCGTATGCCAGGCCGGACCTGATGCACCGCATCCTCGACATCAACGCGCAGGCGGTGGTCGCATACCTGAATGCGCAGATCGAAGCGGGCGCGCAAGCCGTGATGATCTTCGACACCTGGGGCGGAGCGCTCGCGGACGGCGCCTATCAGCGCTTCTCGCTCGATTACATCGCGAAGATCGTCGCGGGGCTGAAGCGCGAGCACGATGGCGCGCGGGTCCCGGTCATCACCTTCACGAAGGGCGGTGGCCTGTGGCTGGAGGAGATCGCGGCAACCGGCGTCGATGCCGTCGGACTCGACTGGACCGTGAACCTCGGCCGTGCGCGGGAGAAGGTGGGGGCGCGCGTCGCGCTGCAGGGAAACATCGATCCGAACGTGCTGTTTGCGCCGCCCGCCGCGATCCGCATGGAAGCACGCGCCGTGCTCGACAGTTTCGGCAACCATCCGGGCCACGTTTTCAATCTGGGCCATGGCATTTCGCAATTCACGCCGCCGGAACACGTTTCGGAGCTGGTTGACGAAGTGCATCGGCATAGCCGCGCCATTCGGGCTGGACAAGGCTCGCGCTAGTTTGCAGTCACGCAGCCGCCCCGTCCGAAAGCCCAAGTTACGAACGCATGTTGCGCTGCAATGTCACGTTCGCACCTGGAATCGTCAGCGGGTGTAGCTTTTTGTCGCAATCGCCCGTCTCAGGCGGGGTCCGGCGATGTCAAGACTGAACTTATACACATTTCGTTCGCTGCGGCGCGCCATCAGACCTATGGTCTGAAAGAGCTGATGCGGCATCTCTATATGTGCTTTAAGTCCATGAAATATAAGGGTTTCAAGCTGCTTTGCCCGAAATGTGGGCTAGCGCACATAAGGGTTTCGTGACGGGCTTTGCGGCATGCCCGCCGGCACTTCTCAACAAAGTTATCCACAAGGCTGTGGAAAGCATCGGAAATCCAAAACTAATCTGCGGTTTACCAACGATTCTGATGTTTTACTTTAACTTCAGCCGGGCGATCCATGCTCCAGTTCCACGCCTGTCTGGCCGGAGCTGTGGATAATGGCCGACCTCTTTGTGCGCGTCGCCGTGGATCAGCCCCTGCCGGTGCTGTTCGACTATCGCTACGCGCTGGCTGAGGCTCCGGCCGAAGGATCGCTGGTGCTCGTGCCGTTCGGCCGGCGCGAAGTGGTGGGACTGATTTGCAAGATCGCGTCCACGACCGATGTTCCCGCCGGCAAGCTGCGCAGCGTCAGCGCGATCTGTGACGCCTGCCCGCCGCTGTCGGAGTCGTGGATCGCGCTGACGGAGTTTGCCGCGGACTACTATCAGCGCGGTCTCGGAGAAGTCGCGCTGCCGGCGTTGCCACAGGCACTGCGCGATGCGTCGCGGTGGAATCGCCTGTTCGCCGTCGAAGCGCGTTACCGCTTGCTGGCCGAGGGCCGCGACGCCTTGCCCGATGCCTTGCCCGCCCGCGCCAGCGCGCTGCGTCGTCTGGCGCAGACGCTCGCAGAACAGCCTGTTCTCGGCCTCGGCGATGCCCGCGCCCTGCACCCCAAGGCAGGCGCGACACTGGAAGAATGGCTGGCACGCGGCTGGATCGAGCTAGTGAATGACCGCGCCCCGGCGTCGCCGACTCAAGCCACGCCGACCGGCAACGCCCCCATTCCGGTGCTGACCGACGAACAACGCACAGCCGTCGACGCCATTTCCGCCGCACGAGGTTTCGCCCCGTTCCTGCTGCACGGCGTAACGGGAAGCGGCAAGACCGAGGTGTATCTGCAGGCGCTGGCGCAGTTGTTCGCCGCGTGCCCCGACGCGCAGGCGCTCGTCCTGGTGCCCGAAATCAACCTGACGCCGCAGTTCGAGGCCGCGTTCCGCACGCGTTTCGCGGGCTTGGCGGACGGGGCAATCGTCACGATGCACAGCGGTCTCGCCGAAGGCGAGCGTGCCCGCAACTGGCTGGCCGCGCACAGGGGGCACGCGCGCATCGTGCTGGGCACGCGTCTCGCCATCCTGGCATCGATGCCGAATCTGGCGATGATCGTCGTCGACGAAGAGCACGACCCCGCCTACAAGCAGCAGGAAGGCTTGCGCTATTCGGCGCGCGATCTCGCCATCTATCGCGCCAAGCAACTCGACATCGCCGTCGTGCTGGGCTCCGCGACGCCGTCGCTCGAAACCTGGTGGCAGACGGAGCAGGGCCGCTACACGCGCCTCACGCTGACACGGCGGGCCGTCGCCGAGGCCGCGCTGCCGGGCGTCAGGCTCATCGATCTGGAAGAGGAGCGGCGCCGCGGCCGCGCGTCGGTCGACGGACTGTCGGGGCCGTTGATCGCCGCGTTGAAGACGCGTGTCGGGCGCGGCGAGCAGAGTCTCGTGTTCCTGAACCGGCGTGGCTATGCGCCGATCCTGTCATGCGACGCCTGCGGCTGGGTCGCCGGCTGCCCGCGCTGCAGCGCCTATGCCGTGCTCCACAAGCCGGAGCGGGCGCTGCGCTGTCACCACTGCGGCTGGGAGTCGCGCATTCCGAAGTCGTGTCCGGATTGCGGCAACATCGACATCGCGCCGATGGGCCGCGGCACGCAGCGCGTCGAGGAGACGCTCGCGAGCGTGGTGCCGGGCGCGCGCGTGCTGCGCATCGATGCCGACAGCACGCGCCGCAAGGGCAGCGCACAGGCGCTGTTCTCCGATGTCCATGCCGGGGAAGTCGACATTCTGGTCGGCACGCAGATGATCGCGAAGGGGCACGACTTCCGTCGCGTGACGCTCGTCGGCGTGCTCAATGCCGACCTGGCGCTGTTCTCACACGACTTCCGCGCCAGCGAACGCCTCTTTGCCCAGCTTACGCAGGTGAGCGGCCGGGCCGGACGCGCCGGTCTGCCCGGCGAAGTGATGATCCAGACGCGCTATGCGCGGCATGCGCTCTATCAGGCGTTGACGCGCCAAGACTATGCGGGATTCGCCAACTCGACGCTGGCCGAACGGCGCGACGCGCACCTTCCGCCATTCGTCTATCAGGCGATGCTGCGTGCCGAGGGACGCACGCTCGACGCGGCGCTGGCTTTTCTGGAGCAGGCAGCCGCCGGCTTCGCGCCGCTGCCGGGCGCCGAGCGCGTGACCGTGTACGACGCCGTGCCGCTGACCATCGTGAAAGTGTTCAACGTGCATCGCGCGCAATTGCTGCTGGAAAGCAATTCACGCGCGGCGCTGCAATCCGCGCTGCACGCATGGCAGCCGGTGCTGCGTTCGTTGAAGGGTGTGTTGCGCTGGAATGTGGAAGTCGATCCACAGGACGTCTGATGCTGACGTGAGAGCGGCGGGCAACGTCATGCCGCTTCGAAAACTCAGGACTTTGCGCGGGAAACGTCGTTGCGGGCGGGTCGGCCTTCTTCTTGAGCGTCTTCCGACCGGAATACCTGTGGCGATGCGCCCCGCACGAACAGCACGACACAGACTGCGAACATCGCCCAAACGCTGGCTACCACCATCCAAGTGCTCATGCTCGTAACTCTCCCCGAGGTCGCGGATCATTGACCGCGTATGCCGCGCCGTGGGCGGCGCATTGTGTCTATATCGGCGCTGCCGGACCCATTGCTTAGGGTTTGTCCCAAAATTTATTTGCTTCAGGGAAAGTACCGAGCCAAAACAGTTGCCATCAGTCTGAGGTCATTCCCCGCAACCCCTTGACCCACAAGGGTTATCCAAAGGGTGCAACCCATTTCTGAAATGGTTGCACCTTTTATATCAGCGGAGTACGATTCGCCCACTTTTTAGTCTTTCGCCGGGCCCCACCACCGGCAAACGAAGGAATCATGGCGAGCACAACCTTAGGCGTCAAAGTCGATGATCTGCTGCGTTCCCGGCTGAAGGATGCCGCGACGCGTCTCGAGCGCACCCCTCACTGGCTGATCAAGCAGGCGATCTTCGCCTACCTCGAGCGCATCGAGCACGGCCAGTTGCCGCCCGAGCTGTCGGGCGCGAACGGCGGCTCGGAACTGGCTGACGCCGCGCCCGTCGACAGCGACGAAGACGGCGCGCCGCATCCCTTCCTCGACTTTGCCCAGAACGTGCAGCCGCAATCGGTGCTGCGCGCGGCGATCACCGCCGCGTATCGCCGGCCCGAGCCGGAATGCGTGCCGTTCCTGATCGGCCAGGCGCGCCTGCCCGCGAACGTCTCCGCCGATACCGAAAAACTCGCGACCAAACTCGTCGAAGCCTTGCGCGCGAAGAGTTCGGGCGGCGGCGTCGAAGGCCTGATCCACGAGTTTTCGTTGTCGAGCCAGGAAGGCGTGGCGCTGATGTGCCTCGCGGAAGCGCTGCTGCGCATTCCCGACCGCGCCACGCGCGACGCGCTGATCCGCGACAAGATCAGCAAGGGCGACTGGAAATCGCACATGGGCCAGGCGCCGTCGCTGTTCGTGAACGCCGCCACGTGGGGCCTCATGATCACCGGCAAGCTGGTGACGACCAACAGCGAAGCGGGCCTGTCGTCCGCGTTGACGCGCCTGATCGGACGGGGCGGCGAGCCGCTGATCCGCAAGGGCGTCGACATGGCGATGCGCCTGATGGGCGAGCAGTTCGTCACCGGCGAGACCATTTCCGAGGCGCTGGCGAACAGCCGCAAGTTCGAGGCGCGCGGCTTCCGCTACTCGTACGACATGCTCGGCGAAGCCGCGACGACCGAGGAAGACGCGCTGCGCTACTACGCGTCCTACGAGCAGGCCATTCATGCGATCGGCAAGGCGGCCGGCGGGCGCGGCATCTACGAAGGCCCGGGCATCTCGATCAAGCTCTCCGCGCTGCATCCGCGCTACTCGCGCGCCCAGCAGGAACGCACGATGAACGAGTTGCTGCCGCGCGTGCGTTCGCTGGCGCAACTCGCGCGCCGCTATGACATCGGCCTGAACATCGACGCGGAAGAAGCCGACCGCCTCGAACTCTCGCTGGATCTGCTCGAAGCGCTCTGTTTCGATCCGGAACTCGCCGGCTGGAACGGCATCGGCTTCGTGGTGCAGGGTTATCAGAAGCGCTGCCCGTTCGTGATCGACTATCTGGTCGATCTCGCCCGCCGCAGCCGCCATCGCCTGATGATCCGCCTCGTGAAGGGCGCCTACTGGGACACGGAAATCAAGCGCGCCCAGGTGGACGGCCTCGAAGGCTATCCGGTCTACACGCGCTAGATCTACACGGACATCTCGTATCTCGCGTGCGCGAAGAAGCTGCTGGCCGCGCCCGACGCGGTCTATCCGCAGTTCGCGACGCACAACGCATTCACGCTGTCGGCGATCTATCACCTCGCGGGCCAGAACTACTATCCCGGCCAGTACGAATTCCAGTGCCTGCACGGCATGGGCGAGCCGCTCTATGAGGAAGTCACCGGCCGCGACAAGCTCAACCGTCCGTGCCGCGTGTATGCGCCGGTCGGCACCCATGAAACGCTGCTCGCGTATCTCGTGCGCCGTCTGCTCGAAAACGGCGCGAACACGTCGTTCGTGAACCGCATCGCCGACGAATCGATTCCGGTGAAGGACCTCGTCCAGGATCCGATCGACGAAGCGCAGAAGCTAGTGCCGCTCGGCGCGCCGCACGCGAAGATTCCGCTGCCGCGCCATCTCTACGGCGACGAGCGGCCCAATTCGATGGGCCTCGATCTGTCGAACGAGCATCGCCTGGCGTCGCTGTCGTCGGCGCTGCTGGCGAGCGCCAATCATCCGTGGCGCGCGCAGCCGATGCTCGAAGGCGCGTCGGCCGACGATGCCGCGAGCAACGGCGTCGCCCGCGACGTGCGCAATCCGTCGGATCTGCGCGATCTCGTCGGCACGGTGGTCGAGGCAACGCCTGAACAGGTGAGCGCGGCTATCGCCAATGCCGTCGCCGCCGCGCCGATCTGGCAGGCGACGCCGGTCGAAGACCGCGCGGACTGCCTGACCCGCGCCGCCGATCTGCTCGAAGCGCAGATGCACACGCTGATGGGCCTCATCATCCGCGAGGCGGGCAAGTCGCTGCCGAATGCGATTGCCGAGATTCGCGAAGCCGTCGATTTCCTGCGCTACTACGCCGCGCAGATCCGCGGCGAGTTCTCGAACGATACGCACCGTCCGCTGGGTCCGGTCGTGTGTATCAGCCCGTGGAACTTCCCGCTCGCGATCTTCATGGGCCAGGTCGCCGCCGCGCTCGCAGCCGGCAATCCGGTGCTCGCGAAGCCGGCGGAACAGACGCCGCTGATCGCCGCGCAAGCCGTGCGCATCCTGCGCGAGGCCGGCGTGCCGGCGGGCGCGGTGCAACTGCTGCCGGGCAATGGCGAAACGGTGGGCGCGGCGCTGGTCGCCGATCCGCGCACCCGCGCCGTGATGTTCACCGGCTCGACCGAGGTCGCGCGCCTCATCAACAAGAAACTCTCCGAGCGCCTCGATCCGGACGGCCGCCCGATTCCGCTGATCGCCGAGACCGGCGGCCAGAACGCGATGATCGTCGATTCGTCCGCGCTCGCGGAGCAGGTGGTGGCCGACGTGCTGCAATCGTCGTTCGACTCGGCCGGCCAGCGCTGTTCGGCACTGCGCGTGCTGTGCCTGCAGGACGACGTCGCCGACCGCACGCTCGAGATGCTCACCGGCGCAATGAATCAACTGGCGGTGGGCAATCCGGACCGGCTCTCGGCGGACGTGGGCCCGGTCATCGATACGGACGCGAAGCGCGGCATCGATGCGCACGTCGACGCGATGCGCGAGAAAGGCCGCAACGTCGTGCAGCTGCCGATGCCGGACCACTGCGCGCAAGGCACCTTCGTGCCGCCGACGCTGATCGAACTGGAGAACATCGACGAACTGAAGCGCGAAGTGTTCGGCCCGGTGCTCCATGTGGTTCGCTACCGCCGATCGAACCTTGATAAACTCCTCGACCAAATTCGCGCGACCGGCTATGGCCTGACGCTCGGCATCCATACGCGCATCGACGAAACCATCGCGCATGTCATTTCGCGGGCGCACGTGGGCAACATCTACGTGAACCGCAATGTGATCGGCGCCGTGGTCGGCGTGCAGCCGTTCGGCGGCGAAGGTCTGTCGGGAACGGGTCCGAAGGCGGGTGGCGCGCTGTATCTGCAACGCCTCCTGGCCAAGCGCCCGAGCGGTTTGCCGAAGTCGCTGGAAACCGCGCTGACCGTCGATCCGGCCGCGACGAAGGACACGCCGGCCGCGGCGCTCACCGCGTTGCGCGACTGGGCGATCGGCGAGCGCGATCCGCACACGGCCGCGCGTTGCGACGGCTATCTGCAGCATGTGATGGCGGGCGCGACGGCGGTGCTGACCGGCCCGACGGGCGAACGCAACACCTATACGCTCGGCGCGCGCGGCACGGTGCTGTGCGTGGCGGCGACGCAAAGCGGCGCGCGCGCGCAGTTCGCGGCAGTGCTCGCGACGGGCAACCGCGCGTTGTTCAGTGGATCGGCGGGTGAGCAACTGGCGGCGTCGCTGCCGGCGGCGCTCAAGCCGTATGCACAGGTTCGCCGAGCGGCGGAAGATTTCGACGCCGTGCTGTTCGAAGGCGACAGCGATGAACTGCTGTCGCTGGTGAAGGAAGTCGCGAAGCGTCCGGGACCGATCGTATCGGTGCAGGGCGTGGCTGCGGGAGCGTTCGCCGACGCAGGCCACGACGGCGAAGACTATGCGCTCGAACGTCTGCTGACGGAACGCTCGGTGAGCGTGAACACGGCGGCGGCAGGCGGCAATGCCAATTTGATGACGATCGGCTGAGTTACCCCTCGGACGGTCGGATCAGGAACATTCAAACAAGCGGCAGCAGGCACGGCGATCCCGGCACGCGCTGCCATCCACACTGGAACCAGGAGAAGCTATGAAGCACACGATGACCAAGCTGGCAGCAGCCATGACGCTCGCCGGCCTGTTCGCGGGGACGGCAGTCGCGCAGACGTCGGAAGACGTGAAGGTCGGTTACGCCGGCCCGCTGACGGGCGCGCAGGCGCACTACGGCAAGGACATGCAGAACGGCATCACGCTCGCGGTGGAAGACTTCAACGCGACGAAGCCGGTGATCGGCGGCAAGCCGGTTCGGATCGTGCTGGAATCGGCCGATGACCAGGCCGACCCGCGCACCGGCACGACCGTCGCGCAGCAGCTCGTGGATGGCGGCATCAAGGGCATGCTGGGGCACTTCAACTCGGGCACGACGATCCCGGCTTCGCGCATCTACGCGAACGCGGGCATTCCCGAGATCGCCATGGCCACGGCGCCGGAATACACGACGCAGGGTTTCAAGACGGCGTTCCGCATGATGACCTCGGACACGCAGCAGGGCTCGGTCGCGGGTGAGTTCGCGGTGAAGAACCTGAAGGTCAAGAAAATTGCGATCGTCGATGACCGCACGGCCTATGGCCAGGGTCTCGCCGACCAGTTCGAGAAGGCGGCGAAGGCAGCAGGCGGCACGATCGTCGACCGTGAATTCACGAACGACAAGGCCGTGGACTTCAAGGCGATCCTGACCAAGATCAAGTCGATGAATCCGGACCTCGTGTACTACGGCGGCGCCGATTCGCAAGCCGCTCCGATGGTCAAGCAGATGAAGACGCTCGGCCTGCGCGCGCCGCTGATGGCGGGCGAAATGGTCAAGACGGACACGTTCCTGAAGATCGCGGGCAACTCGGCCGACGGCACGGTGGCCTCGCTCGCCGGCCTGCCGATGAACGAAATGCCGGGCGGCCCGGCCTACGAAGCGAAGTACAAGAAGCGCTTCAACGAAGACGTGCAGACCTACTCGCCGTACGCCTACGACGGCGCCATGGCCATGTTCACCGCGATGAAGGCGGCCAACTCGACGGATCCGGCCAAGTACCTGCCGTTCCTCGCGAAGACCGACATGCAGGGCGTGACGGCGAAGCATCTGGAATACGACACGAAGGGCGATCTGAAGAACGGCGGCATCACGCTGTACAAGGTCGTCGGCGGCAAGTGGACGACGCTGCAGAGCGTGGGCGGCAAGTAAGCACGCCAGCTTTTGCGGTTGATGTTTCGGGTGAAGGCCCCGTGACTCCGGTTACGGGGCTTTTTCTTTTTCGGGATCGCGCTTGTTGCCCGTCAGCATCGCTTTGATGAGATTTTCCTGTGTCCACACACTCATCAGCACGGCCGCGAGGACATGCACGCAGACGCACACTTCCACCGCGACCGCGAGCCAGCTGTGGATCTCCTGCGGCCAGTCTTCGCCCCAGAAGGCGTCGAGCCGCATGATCCAGCCGGATAGCGCGAGCGCGAGAATCAGGCACCAGAGCGTGAGGGCCATCAACGCACCGAGCGGATTGTGCGAAAGATGGTGCATCGGCTGCCTGGCGGCCAGCGAACGCAGATAGCCGACGAGATGCATGCGCTTGGGCCACCACGCGGAAAAGCGCGCGTATCGCGACCCAATGAAGCCCCACACGATGCGCGCGGCGACCAGACCCGCCGCGCCATACCCGAGCAGCCGGTGAGTGAAATCGGTCGGACCGAACAGGTTCCAGAGGACGATGCCCGCGACGGCCCAGTGCGTGAGCCGAACCCAGATGTCCCAGACTTTCGTGGGCCGGGTCACGGGCGGAGACATGACGCTTATTCCACTTCCGACTTCACGACCGCGAGCGTCTTCGTGTCGTAATAGATCTCGACCTTCTTGCCGTTCTTGTCGTGGCCGTAGATCTCGTAGCAGTTGCCATCGACCTTGAACTTGCGGATCTTGTAGCCCTCGGCCTCGAGCTTGGCCTTCGCGTCGGACTCCTTCATCCATTCGCTTTTCGGATGCGCCGTGCAATCCGCCTTCGCGAACGCCGCACCCGACATTCCCATCGCCAACGACAACGCCAAAATCTTCAGCATGACTTACTCCCGGTGGTTTTGGACGGGCTACTCTAGCGCCACCGGGAGCGCACTGCAAGCAGACTGAAAGTTTGTCCGCTAACGCCTGCCTTGCTGGCGAATGTGTTCGAGCGTCGCGCCGGGCGTGCTCTGTTCCGCCGGAATGCGGACTTCGATCACGGCAGGCAGGCCGGAACGCTGTGCGCGCTCGAACGCGGGCATGAACTGGCCCGTTGTCTCGACGAGTTCGCCGTGCGCGCCGAACGCCCGCGCGTAGGCGGCGAAGTCGGGGTTGGTCAGTCCGGTTCCATGCACGCGGTTCGGATAGTGGCGTTCCTGATGCATGCGGATCGTCCCGTACTGGCCGTTGTTCACGACGATGAAGATCACCGGCAATTCATATTGCATGGCCGTCGCCAGCTCGTGGCTCGACATCATGAAGCAGCCGTCGCCCGCGAACGCGATCACCGTGCGCTCCGGGTACAGCGACTTCGCCGCGATCGCGGCAGGCACGCCGTAGCCCATCGCGCCGCTGGTGGGTGCGACCTGCGAGCGAAACTGCCGGTACGAGTAATGCCGATGCAGCCACGTCGCATAGTTGCCGGCGCCGTTGGTGAGAATGGCGTCGGCGGGAAGGGTCTGGGCGAGCTGGCGCATGATCTCGCCGAGCTGGACATCGCCGAGCATCGGGCGCGGCTCGCGCCAGTCGAGATACGCAGCGTGTGCCGCTTCCGCCTCGCCGGCCCACGCGATGGAACGCGGCGGCGGCAGCGCGGCCAGCATCGCCGCGATTTCGGGCATGCCCGAGACGATCGGCAAATCCGCGTGATAGACGCGCCCGAGTTCCTCCGCCCCCTGGTGGACGTGGATCAGCGTCTGCCTCGGCTTCGGGATGTCGAGCAGCGCGTAGCCGCCCGTCGTCGATTCGCCCATGCGCGGGCCGAGCACGAAGAGCACGTCGGCGTCGCGCACGCGCGCGGCGAGCGCCGGATTGATGCCCAGCCCGACATCGCCGGCGTAGTTCGGATGCTCGTTCGACAGCGTGTCCTGATAGCGGAATGCGCAGCCCGCCGGCAACTGCCATTGCTCGACGAAGCGCGCGAAGTCCTGCGTGGCTTCTTCCGTCCAGCCGCTGCCGCCCGCGATCACGAACGGCTTCCGTGCATTGCCGAGCAGCTCGCGCAGGCGTTCCATCTGCGCCGGCGCGGGCGCGGCCGCCACGCGCTGGTAGCGCGGCAGCGGCGGGATGGCGGCGAGCGTCTCGGTCAGCATGTCTTCCGGCAGCGCGAGCACGACCGGTCCGGGACGCCCGGCCGTCGCGACGTGAAACGCGTGACTCAGGTATTCCGGCACGCGGCGCGGGTCGTCGATCTGCGCGACCCACTTCGCCATCTGGCCGAACATGCGCCGGTAATCGATCTCCTGGAACGCCTCGCGGTCCATGTGATCGCGTGCGCACTGGCCGATGAGCAGCAGCATCGGCGTCGAATCCTGAAATGCGGTGTGCACGCCGATCGACGCATGCGTCGCGCCGGGCCCGCGCGTGACGATCGCCACGCCCGGACGTCCGGTCAGCTTGCCGACTGCCTCCGCCATGTTCGCCGCGCCGGCCTCGTGGCGGCAGACGATGGTCTGGATGTGCGCGGTTTCGTCGTGCAGCGCGTCGAGCACGGCGAGGAAGCTCTCGCCGGGCACGCAGAACACGCGCTCGACGCCGTGATGAACGAGCGCATCGACGACGAGACGGGCGCCGGTGGTCTGGCTTTCGGAAGAGGCGTGAGAAGCAGCGGACATCATGCGATGAAGTCTCCTTGAAATGTCCGGAAACGCCTCGGTTCGATGCCGGAGAGGTGCCGGACGGTGAGCGACGTGCCCTCCAGCTTACGCGTTCGGGCACGCGTTCGGCCACACGCGGTCCGGGAACATTTGCCGGCGGCGGGCGCGCCATGTTCCGGCCCTGAGGTGTCGATCAGCCGTCCATCAGCCGAAATACCCCTTTTTCCCACCCTTTATCCAGCGATGGGCTTAAGGGGAACTTCGCAATAATGGCTTCACTGAAAAGCGGGACCGGCAGGCAGGCAGGCCGGTTCGCTCGCAACGATCGCCGTATCACACCTCATCGGGGGCAAGTTTGAACATTCGTAGATTCATCGGCGCGAACAGCCGTGACGCACTGCGCCAGGTTCGTGAAACGCTCGGTCCCGATGCCGTGGTGTTGTCGAATCGCACGCTGGACGACGGCTCGGTCGAAATCGTCGCGGTGGCGGACAGCGACATCGCTTCGATCTCGCCCGCCGCGCAGGAGCAGGCGGTGCGTTCGGGCGGCGCGTCGCGCGCGGCGCTGGCCGCAGCGGCGGCAGCGATCCCGGTGAAACAGCAGGCAGCCACGAACCCCTACGTGAACGGCGACGTGTTTTCCTCCGTGTTCGGCGCAACGGCCGACGACGAAGACGACTTCGCTTCTTCCGCCGACGACACGTCCCCCACGATGGCCGACACCAACCCGTGGCTGATCGAACACGCGAAGCGTCTGGCGCAACAGGCGTCGATGCCGTCGAACCGCCCGCTCACGCCGTCGGCAGCGATTGCGCGCGGCATGGGCGTGCCGGTGACGACGCTGTCGCAGGCGCCGGTCCAGTCGACCGCCCGGTCGACCGAATTGGAAGCCGGCAAATTTGCGCTGCGTCAGCAGCAGCCGGCCCGCGCCGAAGCGGCGCCGCAGCCGGCCGTGCAGCAGAAGGTCGAAACGCCGGACTGGGCGCGCGAAGCCGCGCAGGTCGCTGCCCGCCGCGCCGCGCACAAGATCAACACGAGCGCGCCGCACGCTGAAACGCCGGCGCCGGCCGCCGCGCCCGCCACGCCGGAAAGCGTCTTCGAAGGCCTGCCCGCGAATGCGGCGGCGGTCGTGACCGAGGCGATCCGCGCGCGCATGCAGCAGGTCGTCAACGACACGGTGATGAACGAACTCTCGTCGATGCGCGAGATGATGGAAGAGCACTTCGCCGGCCTGATGTGGAGCGAGCGCCAGCGCCGCAACCCGACGGGCGGCGCGCTGACCAAGCGCCTGTTCTCGGCCGGTTTCTCGGCGCAGCTCGTGCGCATGGTGATGGACAACATGCCGGAGATGGAGAGTGTCGAAGGCGCGCTCGAATGGGTGCAGCAAGTCCTCGAAAGCAACATTCCGGTGATGGACAGCGAAGACGCGCTGATGGAGCGCGGCGGCGTGTTCGCGCTGATGGGCCCGACGGGCGTCGGCAAGACGACCACCACGGCGAAGCTCGCGGCGCGCTGCGTGATGCGCTTCGGCGCCAGCAAGGTTGCGCTGCTTACCACCGACAGCTACCGGATCGGCGCGCACGAGCAACTGCGCATCTTCGGCAAGATCCTGGGCGTGTCAGTGCACGCGGTGAAGGACGCCGCCGACCTGCAACTGGCGCTGTCCGAATTGCGTAACAAACATATCGTGCTGATCGACACGATCGGCATGAGCCAGCGCGACCGCATGGTCTCCGACCAGATCGCGATGCTGTGCGGCGCGGGCCATCCGGTGCAGCGCATCCTGCTGCTCAACGCGACGAGCCACGGCGACACGCTGAACGAAGTCGTGCAGGCCTACAAGAGCGCGCCGGACCAGCCGCCGCTCGCGGGCTGCATCCTGACCAAGCTCGATGAAGCCACCAATCTCGGCGGCGTGCTCGACACGGTGATCCGCTACAAGCTGCCGGTGCATTACGTCTCGACCGGACAGAAGGTGCCGGAGAACCTGTACGTCGCGACCAAGCGTTTCCTCATCAAGAGCGCGTTCTGCATTCCGCGCGACGGCTCGCCGTTCGTGCCGAACGACGAAGAAGTCCCCGCGCTGCTTTCCGCGCTGTCCGCGCGTGCCTCGACCGACATGCATGGGGTGCACTTTGGATAAGTTCGTGCTCGATCAGGCAGAAGGTCTGCGACGGCTCCTCACGCGAGCTGGCTCGCGTGTGGTGGCGGTTGTGGGCGGCCCGGCGGGAATCGGCTGTACGTCGACGGTGGTGAATCTCGGCGCGGCGCTGTCGGTGCATGGCAAGGATGTGCTCGTGATCGACGAGCATCGCAACGCGGCTTCGGCCAGCCGGCTCGTCGGTATCGAGGATGCCGGCGCCGCCGCCGCGGTTATGACGGGCCGCAGCACGCTCGCGGACGCCGCCGGGCGCACGCCGTTCGGTTTCTCGCTGCTCGCGGCGCCGCGCGATGAACGCATCAGCCATGACGCCGCGCAATGCCGCGCGCTGCTGGATGGTCCGGCGGACATCGTGCTGATCGACGCGCAGCTGGACCGGT
Organism: Caballeronia sp. LZ034LL; assembly: GCF_031451215.1. NCBI lineage: Bacteria > Pseudomonadati > Pseudomonadota > Betaproteobacteria > Burkholderiales > Burkholderiaceae > Caballeronia > Caballeronia sp. LZ034LL. Next base: position 2,946,021 of record NZ_JARUXR010000001.1, on the reverse strand, counting down.
ATGGCGCGCTCTCGTCGCTCGCGGCGCAGGCGCATGACTTTCTCGTTGTGACGCGGGTAGCCGCGTCGGCGATCACCGAGGCGTATGCGTGCATGAAGCGTCTGCACTACGCCCATGCGATCGGCCAGTTCCGCGTGCTGATCAATCACGTGCAGAACCCGGCCGATGCGGCGGTCGCGTTCGACAACCTGTCGGGCGTCGCAAGCCGGTATCTGGCTGTGTCGCTGGTGCAGGCGGGATATGTGTCCGAGGATGCGCGCGTCGCTCGGGCTAAGGAACTCTCACGCTGCGCAGTCGAAGCGTTCCCGGCCACGGCCGCGGCACGCGACTACCGCGCGATTGCGGCGGAGCTCCTGCACTGGCCGATGCGCCCCGCGCCGTATGCGCGTGCGGCGAACGGCCAGGCGGACGCGCGAATTCCGGTTGGCGACTCTGAGCAGGGCGGACGGGAGACGGCGCATCGTGCAGCCGCGCTTCACGAACTGGCCATGAGCAGCACGGCGTCGATGTGATCAAGATAGGTGACCAAGATGTATAACGCCCAAGGCAAACTCTCACAGTCCGAAACGCTGACGAAATATGCACCGCTCGTTCGCCGGCTGGGGCTTCAGCTCGTCGCCAAGATGCCGGCGAGCGTCGATCTCGACGATCTCATCCAGGCCGGCATGATCGGCTTGCTGGACGCGGCCGGCCGCTACAAGGAAGACCAGGGCGCGCAGTTCGAAACGTATGCGAGCCAGCGGATCCGCGGCGCGATGCTCGACGAACTGCGTGCCAACGACTGGCTGCCGCGCAGCATGCGCAAGACGTCGCGCGAGGTGGAATCGGCGGTGCACAAGGTCGAGCAGAACCTCGGCCGCTCCGCCAGCGAGACGGAAATTGCCGAGCACATGAACATGCCGCTCGACGAGTATCAGTCGATGCTGCAGGACCTGCACGGCGCGCAGCTGATCTATTACGAAGACTTCGACCGTTCCGCCGATGACGAGCCGTTCCTCGACCGCTATTGCGTCGATCGTTCGGATCCGCTGTCCGCGCTGATGGACGACAGCCTGCGCGGCGCGCTGATCGAAGCCATCGACCGGTTGCCGGAACGCGAGAAGCTGCTGATGAGCCTGTACTACGAGCGCGGCCTGAACCTGCGCGAGATCGGTGCGGTGATGGAAGTAAGCGAGTCGCGCGTGTGCCAGCTGCACAGCCAGGCGGTGGCGCGTCTGCGCACGAAGCTGCGCGAACAGGCCTGGACCGGCGCCGAAGCGTGAAACCCGACGCTTGAACGGTGACGCATGACACGGATGGCCCGCAGCGATGCGGGCCATTTTTTTAGCTGGTTTCGAAGTCGTGGGTTTCGGCGAACACGGTCTTGCCGGCGCCCAGACTTTTCGCGCGATACATCGCGCGGTCGGCGGCGCGCAGCACCGTGTTCATGTCGGACGGGCGCGCGATCGTCGCGCCGGACAGCAGGCAGGCGCCGATGCTCGCCGACACCGATACCGCCCGCTCCTGCACTGACGTGATGGCGGCGAGCGCCGAATGGATGCTGTCGGCCACGGCGAGCACCGCCGAGCGGTCCCGCACCTGATGCGCGAGCACGACGAATTCGTCGCCGCCGAGCCGGGCGATGGTGTCGGTCCGGCGCAGTCGCGCCTCGAGCTGATGGGCGAACGATTGCAGCAGCACATCGCCGACGGCGTGCCCGTAGGTGTCGTTCACTTCCTTGAAACCGTCGAGGTCGATCAGCAGCAGGGCCGTGGCGTCATCGGCGTCGTGGCTGGTGGGCGGCGCGGCCATCGCCCGGTTGACGATCTTCTCCAGCGCATAGCGATTCGACAGTCCGGTGAGCGGATCGGTGGACGCCTGGCGCGCGAGATCCAGATTGAGCTTGCCGAGACGGTCGACGAGCACGCTCAGATACACCGATGCCCCCAGCACGCTCAATCCCAGGCCGATCGCGGCCGGCAGATTGGCATGCCACCACGGTTGTCCGAGGCCGAGCGCGATCACCACGATGAGCGCCGTCGCACAGGACACCGCGAGCGTGCGCTTGCCATAGCGGCATCCCGAGCCGATCAGGAACCAGAACATCACCCAGATGAGCGGCAGCGCGCTGGCGCCGCCGGCCGCGAGCGCAAGTCCGAGCAAGGCTTGATCGGCGATGGTCGTGAGCGTGAGGCGCGTCAGGGACGTGGCGCTCGCGCGGCTCACGACGAACAGCGTCAGGGCGCCGTAGGACACATAGAGGGCGACGAGCCGCACGACCATCGAGGCATCGTGTGACGGGCGCCACCACTCGAAGAGGCCATACGCGAGCAGCACTGCTGTCCCCATCCAGACACGAAGCGTGGCCTGCTCCCGTTCGGGACTCCGGTGCCCGGACCCGATGAAAGCCTGGATCCGGCGTGCCGGTTGATGCGCCTGCTCCATATGAACCCCTGGATGGTGATTTCTTGCTGTTATGGTGTGCTGCTGTCTCTTTTTTTGCGGCCCCGTCGCGGGAAGCGGTGCGAAGGTGTTGCATCGGGTTGCACCGTCGCGCGACCCGCTATTCTGCTACTTTTTGCGATTTCGCTGCAGGATCGGTTGGGGAGAATGCGGTGTCTTGAATCCTCCCGCTTTCCGCTTCCTGCTTACGGCTCATGACAATGAACAACAACGCTTCTTCCCTGCAAGGCGAATGGCTGGCGGTCTGCAACAGTGAGGACGTGCCGGAGGGCGGGGCGCGAGGATTCGTCGTCGCGGATGAGCGCATCGTCGTGTGGCGGGACAGTCTCGGTGCAGCGCATGTGTGGCGCGACTACTGTCCGCATCGCGGGGCGCAGCTGTCGCTCGGAACGGTATCGCGCGACTGGATCACCTGTCCTTATCACGGCTGGCGGTATGACATCGAGGGGCAATGTCTGCATATCCCGTCGAATCCCGCACTGCGTCCGCCGAAACGCGCCTGCGCGACGACCTTCGTCAGCGAGGAGAAGTACGGCGTGGTCTGGATGTGTTTCGGCGAGCCCGCGTATGCACTCGACTTCTATCCGGAAGCCGATGTGCCCGGCGGGCGCCGTATCAATCTTGCGCCGCAGACGGTGAGGTCATCGGCACCGAGAGTGGTCGAGAACTTTCTCGACATGGCCCATTTCTCCTTCGTGCACGCGGGGATTCTGGGCGAGCAGGCGCATACCGAGGTGCCTGATTACGAAGTCGTTCCTGTGGATGGCGGACTCGAAGCGCGGCAGTGCCGTTACTGGCAACCGGCCGGCATGCCGGGGCAGGACGACGGCGCGATGATCGACTATGTGTATCGCGTCAGGCGGCCGTTGATTGCGAGCCTCACGAAGATGGCCGCCGGCGGGCAGGGCGCGCTGCACATCATGCTGGTGGCGTCGCCGGTGTCGGAGACGGAAACGCGGGCGTGGCTCGTCTCCATTCATGAAGACGACTCGACGCACAGCGATCGGGAGCTTTATGACTTCAATATGGAGATCCTGATGCAGGACACGCCGATAGTCGAATCGCAATGGCCGAGGTGCTTGCCGCTGGAACTCGATGCGGAGCTGCATCAGAGGTGCGACCGGATGTCGGTGGCTTACCGGAGATGGCTGGCGGAACGGGAGTTCGGGTGGGGGACGACGGGTGGGGCGTAGCGGGAGTCTTGAGATTGGCGCGCCCGGCTGGGATCGAACCAGCAACCCCTGCCTTCGGAGTCGATTTATTACAAACCGCTTCCGTCCAGTCACGTCCTAGATATTTCCTTCAGAGTCGTAAGGTCACTAGTATTTGTGAGCCTCATTGACTCTTCCATACGATCCTCGGCGTGTTGATCGGGTGACGCGTTGCCGATCGTGTACGGCGCGAGTGCGCCGGGTCAAAGCGCATCAATGGCTACGTCTATGAAGAAGATCAAACGTAATCAACGAGGAAAGTTGGAAGCACGGAATGACCGATCGGTAGTCGGCGCAAGTGCATTACGCTGTGACAGCGCAAGGTATGCCGGGGGGCTTGATCGATGGCCAGTTGCCCGCCCGTCAGAACGGGCCGGTCATACTTCAGCCGATGGATGCGGACCGGACCGTTCAGTCGAATATTCGACCTAGAAATTACAACCTTAAAGATCGCCGGCAAATTCACGCAGAAAAAGATAATTGGTACCGCTCAAACGACGACGGTCATCTTCTGTTCGAGAACACGGCCAAAATCAGGCGTCATGGTCAGGCGCACACCGTTACGCGGCGGCGGTCTCCCGTCCAAGCAACTCGAAGTCCGCATGATTCACAAACGGAGCATATCCGTTGCCCCACGGCGCTGTTACTGTACAAAGCAGTCGCATGTCCAGCGGCGCATCGACGTTCACGCACCGGACTGTGACGGAAACGGCTCCAGGATCCTCCGTCAAAAATTTTGTGATGTCTCGCGCGTAGTATTTGGGGCAATAGCCGACGAGATGCGATGGCGGAAGCGTAGACAGGCACAATGCGAATTCATCATGTCCGTTTTGGCAGTCGCGCAAGAGCCGAAGCGTATCGCCTTGCTTGAGGCTCGCAATAGCATCTAGCGAACTCTTCGGAATGTGCCGCAGCGCGCGGGCGAAAAATGAGATCTGGTAACGTCCGTCGGCAGTCCGCTTGGGCTGAGGAAACAATTCGACTGAATCTGTTCCTCTCACGCCTCCGGTCATGGCCAACACATTCAATGGGTCAGAATCCAAGTTAGTCAAACCGATCCACCGAAGGTAATCCCGGTACTCGGGGCGGGACTTCGGAATCACACGATTTGCGAACACCGGGAACAGGGTGCTCGACTCATACGTCGCATGTACATCGCTGAGACGCCCGAACGGATGAAAATTGGGCGCGCGCAACACGCCTCGTGTGTACGCAAACTTGTAGATGCCGTCCACACGGGTTAGCTGACCCACAGGAATCCATTCCCTTGATTCGGCATCTTGCCAAGCGACAAACAGTGTGTCCATCTTCTTCCCCTAAAGGGCCAGCAGCCTTGCGCAGTTGTGCTGCAAAAGCTGCCTGGTGAATTCTTTGGTAACTTCCGTGGCGTGTGTTCCCGGAATTAGATCAACAAGCGACGCAATGACGTCGGGTGTTACCGCACGTAGTTTGTTGAGCCATGCTGCCCCGGCGGCTGGGCGCTGCTTCATGGCATATCCGAAAGCGTCAATGGTCGACAGTGGTTTTGCCTTCTCCGTCGCCATTGGCGGATACAGGCCGGAAGTAGCGCGAGCAACATATGCCGACATCTGCTGACGCGAATCGCGCGTCGTCAAGATCTGTATTCGGCGTTCGTCTGTTTCGTTTCGACCCATGCTCGACCCGTGATCATAGGAAGGGGCAAGATGAACGTCCTTGCCGAATCCACGCACCAATCCCCAGTTCTGATTGTGCCGGTCCTGATTCGCAATCCAAGCGTCGAACATAAGGTATCCGACGAACACGTCAATTGCTGTCTCAATTCCGGGGCAAGCCAAAAAATCCACCGGCGGGCGCACCTCTGACACTGCACGAAAGTACGAGAAGACACGGCTCACTGTGTGGCTTCGGTCCCGGTAAAACTTTGTATCGGCGTCGTCGGCCGCCGCTTCAACCCCGCCAAGCAATTCGTTGCCGTGGATCAAGCGACCGCCATCCGGGACGAAGCTCTTGCTGATGACGCCCGTTCTTTGCCGAAAGTTTGCAAGCTCATAGTACGCGTGGGGCAAACCCACCACAAGGGCGAGCTCCGCAGCTAGCCTTTCAGCCCAGTTCTCGCCGGTGTTCGGACGTCCCTCCTTGAAGAGAGCTCGGCCTAGATGCTCATCCTCGAACCAAAACTTGTACTTCGTCCCAATTTGCTCGGTGATCTCTGCAGCGTCATCAGGAACTGTGAAAACCGCAAACATTAAGCATCTCGCAGAACGGACTGAATAAGTCCGCAAAAAGTCGACGCACAAAAAAGCCCGCCGAGTAGAGCGGGCCAGTCGTTTTCATTACCTCATTGAGATTGGCGCGCCCGGCTGGGATCGAACCAGCAACCCCTGCCTTCGGAGGGCAGTACTCTATCCATTGAGCTACGGGCGCATCGGCGGTGGGCTGCTTATTTACAAGGTAACAAGGCAAGCGGCTCGAAGAAAGCCAGCTGCAAGGCCCACGCGAATCCGAGAGGATACCTGTTTTCCATGACTCCGTCCATCGCGCGGCGCTGCAATCTCGATGCCCGCTTGCGCCTCAAGCATCACACGATTCGGGTAAACGCCCGTCCGGTCGTGCTGTCGCCCTGTGCCGCCGTCCAAACGTTCCGTCTATAATCGACCGAGCCTTTCCCCACGGCTTGTCTCGGCGCACGGTCTGAGCGCCAAGGCAATGCATGCGGTAGCTGTCACGCTGTCACTGAACCGACTCACACCAAAAAACGGGAGACGAGACAAGCATGAGCGAAGCACCCCACGGAGCCCCGATCAAGACGCCCGGTCAACTCATCGTCGCGATCATTGCGGGATTCGGCATTCCAGTCGCCATCATCATTCTGCTCGCCGTCTATGTGAACAACTCGACGCGCACCGGCGCAGGCACCGATATCGAAGCCTCCGTGAAGGAGCGCATCGCGCCCGCCGCCCAGGTCGATGTCCGCGACGCCAATGCCCCGCGCGTCTACAAAACCGGCGAGGACGTCTTCAAGGCCGTCTGCTCCGCCTGTCACGCCGCCGGCACCGCCGGCGCGCCCAAGTTCGGCGATGCCGGTGCGTGGGCGCCGCGCATCAGCGAAGGCTACGACACGCTGTTGCACAACGCGCTCAACGGCAAGGGCGCGATGCCCGCCCGCGGCGGCACGAATCCCGACGACTACAGCGACTTCGAAATCGCGCGCGCTGTCGTCTACATGGCGAACAACGGCGGCGCCAAGTTCGCGGAACCCGCGCAACCGGCGCCGGGCGCCGCGGCAAGCGCAGCGGGCGCTGCTTCCGCACCGGCGGCTGCGAGTTCCAACGACAACGCACAGGCCGCAGCTGCCGTCGCCGCGCTGGCATCGGTGCCGCAGGCCGCACCGGCCCCGGCTGCCGGCGCCCAAAGCGCCGACGCCGCGCAAGCCGGCAAGGCGCTCTACGAGCAGGTCTGCCAGGCGTGTCACGCAGCAGGCGTGCTCGGCGCTCCGAAGTTCGGCGACAAGGCCGCCTGGGCGCCGCGTCTGAAAGAGCCGATGGACACCGTCTACAACTATGCGCTGCACGGCAAGGGCGCGATGCCGCCCAAGGGCGGATCGAACGCGCCGGACGCCGATGTCAAGGCCGCCGTCGACTACATGGTGAACGCGTCGAAGTAAGAGGCCAGGCCGCAAAGCAAGGAACCCTGCGCACGCGAGAGTCGCAGGGTTCTTTTTTTGACTGCACCGAATGAACCCCGGCGCGGGGATCAGCTCTTCTGCAGCATCGCCTTGAGCATCGCCATCCGGTCCTTCGGCGACAGCGGCGCTTCTTCGGCAGTCGGCGGCGGCGCGTCGTCGAGCAGCATCTCGGGAATGAAGCGCGACGGTTCGCACACCACCGTCTCACGCGCCCGCTTGCGCTTCTTGCACCAGTTCAGATGCAGACTGCGCTGCGCCCGCGTGATCGCGACATACATCAGCCGGCGTTCTTCTTCGATGCGCGCATCGTCGACGGGCGTATCGTCGTCCGAGCCGCCGCGATGCGGCATGATGCCTTCCTCGACGCCCACCAAAAACACGTGCGGATACTCCAGTCCCTTCGACGCATGCACCGTCGACAGGCGCACCGCATCCGGATCCTCTTCCTTGCCTTCGAGCATCGACATCAGCGCGACGGTCTGGATCAGTCCGAGCAGGTTCTTGCCTTCGTCGGCGAGACCGTCGGCGGTGTCGAAGCCGGTCTGCTCCGTGCCCAGCGCGGCTTCGGGCTTCGTGCCCTTGCGCTTCAGCCATTCGAGGAACTCGAGCACGTTCTGCCACTTCGACTGCGCCTGCCGTTCATCGTAGGCATCGTAGAGATACGACTCGTAGTGAATGGCCTCCATCATGTCATCGAGGACTTCGGTGGCCGGATCGCGCGCGGCGCGGTCGGACAGCCGGCGAATCCACTCGCAGAACGTGCGCAGCGGCTCGACCTGCCGCGCCGACAGACGCGCCTCGATGCCGCCCATGAACACCGCCTCGAACAGCGACACCTTCGCCGCGCCCGCGAACGCCCCCAGCGCTTCGAGCGTCGTGTTGCCGACACCGCGGCGTGGCGTCGTGATCGCGCGGATGAACGCGGGATCGTCGTCGGGATTCGCGATCAGCCGCAGATACGCGATCAGATCCTTGATCTCGGCCTTGTCGAAGAACGATTGGCCGCCCGACAGCACATACGGAATGCGTTCACGACGCAGCACCTGTTCGAAGATGCGCGCCTGAAAGTTGCCGCGATAGAGAATCGCATAATCGCGGAACTGCGTGCGTCGCTCGAACTTGTGCGCCGAGAGCCGGAACACGACGGATTCCGCCTCGTGCTCTTCGTCGTTGCAGCCGGTGACGGTGATCGTGTCGCCCATGCCGTGCTCGGACCACAACTTCTTCTCGAACAGTTTCGGATTGTTCGCAATGACGTTGTTCGCCGCGGTCAGAATGCGCACCGTCGAGCGATAGTTCTGCTCCAGCTTGATAACGTGCAGCTTCGGAAAGTCCTTGCCGAGCTGCGCGAGATTCTCGATCGTCGCGCCGCGCCAGCCGTAGATGGCCTGATCGTCGTCGCCCACGGCCGTGAACGCGGCGCGCGGCCCGGCCAGCAGCTTCACCAGTTCGTACTGGCAGGTGTTGGTGTCCTGGTACTCGTCGATCAGCAGGTAGCGCAGACGGTTCTGCCACTTGTCGCGCACCTGCTCGTTCTGCGCGAACAGTTGGGCGGGGCGCAGGATCAGATCGTCGAAATCGAGCGCCTGATAGGCATGCAGCGTGGCCGCGTAGCTGCGATAGACGATCGCTGCCTGATGTTCGTCCTCATTGCTGGCGAGCACCGACGCCTGATCGGGCGACACCATCGCGTTCTTCCACAGCGAGATGATCGACTGGATCTTGCGGATCAGCCCCTTGTCCGTGGTACCGAGCTGCTCCTGGACCATGCCGAAGCAATCGTCGGAATCCATGATCGAGAACTGCGGCTTCAGGCCGACGTGCTCCGCCTCCTGCCGCATGATCTGCACGCCGAGCGAGTGAAACGTGCAGATGGTCAACTGATTGACAGGAATCCGACGGCCTTCCTTGCCCGGCGCCGTTAGCGTCTTGCCTTCGAGCAGCTTGGCGGTGCGCTCGCGCATTTCGAGCGCGGCCTTGTTCGTGAACGTCAGCGCGGCGATGTGCCTCGGTTCGAAGCCGCGTCCCTCGATCAGATGCGCGATCTTCTGCGTGATCACGCGTGTCTTGCCGCTGCCTGCGCCGGCGAGCACGAGACAGGGACCATCGAGATAGCGCACGGCTTCGTTTTGCGCGGCGTTCAGACCTGCGGACATCGTTCTGGGCTTTGGATTCTGAGGCGCGCGGCATGCAGCCGGCGCATGGAGGAGTGCGCGATGTTAACACGATGCCAAGCGCCCGGTTCCGGCCCTGCTTACCGTCGACGGGCGTGAAGCACGGGCTGCGGGCGTGCCACAATATCGGACCGCTTTCCACGACAGGATGCCCGCATGAGTTCAGCACTGAAAGTCGGCGTAATGGGCTATGGCCTTGCCGGCGCGACGTTCCACGCGCCCGTCATCGAGCATTGCGGCCGCGCCGAAGTGACCGCCATCGCGACCAGCCAGGCCGAGCGCGCGCAGGCCGATTATCCCGACGCGCAAATCGTGACGAACCTCGACGCGCTGCTGGCCGTGCCGGGGCTACAGTGCGTCGTCATCGCGACGCCGAACGACACGCACTTCGACCTCGCGCACCGGGCGTTGTCGGCGGGCAAGCATGTGGTCGTCGACAAACCCGTCACGCTCAGCGCCGCCGATGCCCGCACGCTCGCCGATCTCGCCCGCCAGAAGGGGCTGCTGTTCGCCCCGTTCCACAATCGTCGCTGGGACGGCGATTTCATGACGTTGCGCGGCTTGATCGAAAGCGGGCGGCTCGGGCGCATCGCGCACTATGAATCGCACTTCGACCGCTTCCGCCCCAAGGTTCCGCAACGCTGGCGCGAGGAAGCGGCGCGCGGCGGCGGTCTGCTGTTCGATCTGGGGCCGCATTTGATCGACCAGGCGCTGACCTTGTTCGGCGCACCGGAAACGGTGACGGCGTTCGTCAAGACGCATCGCGATCACGCGCATGCACCGGATTACGTGCATCTCGTGCTCGGCTACGACGACAAGCAAGTGATCCTGCACGCAAGCGCGCTCGCGGCGCTGGAGCCGCCGCGTTTTGCGGTTCACGGCACGCGCGGCAGCTACGTGAAGAACGGGCTCGACACGCAGGAAGATCAGTTGCGGGCCGGCATGCGGCCGGGCAATCCGGAGTTCGGCAAGAATCCGGCGGGCCTGCTGCGCGAAGTGGACGGCGATCACGATCTGCGCCATGAATTCGCGACGAAGGATGGCGCGTACATCGAGTTCTACCGGGCGTTGGCGGCATCGATCCAGGATGGCAAGCCGTTCCCCGTTTCGCCGCAGGACGCGGTGGATACGATGACGATCATCGAGCTGGCGATGCAGAGCGATCGGGAAGGGCGGAGTGTGGGGTTTGAGAGGGCGTAAGAGCGGGGGTTAATCGAAAGGCGTGAAACGGGCGGCATTGCTGCCTGTTTCACGCCTTTCGTGTATTCCGGCAGGCGTTATTTCTGAATTTTTTCGAGATGGCGGTTTGCTTCGATTGCGCTGCTAGTATCAGCGCAATCGTAAATCGGAAATCCGGAGCAGTCGTCCTTGAATCTTCCAAACATACGGTGTATCGAAGCCGCTCAGGCACTCGCGAAACACGATGTGATGATTCCGGGCAATGCGGCCTCGCTATTGAACAATGTCGACATCGAGCTACGCCTGGCTCTGTTGGAATCGGCCATCGCGGCCATTCGCGAGGAAGACTGTCTCATCCGGCAAACCACCGTCGTGGTTTGTCCGGACCACTCCATGCGATACGAGCTCTTCGTCGATCAATCCGCGAGCCGTTGCGCCTGCGTGAATTTCGCGATAGCGGACACGTTGACCGAACGCTTCGAGAACGCTCATCCTGAAGCCATCACCTTTGCGTGCCGTCCATTTACGTCCTATATACCGGCAGGTTTGTCCTTCGAGCTTGAACGGTGAGTATCGAAGTCGATGATCTAATTCAAGCCACGGATCTCCTGGCAAATTGCCTTGCGTTTGTCCCTCGGGCAGACGCTTTTCGGGCGCACGTCGAACGCGACCACGCCGCTTTTTTCTGATCGGCAGCGGCGCCTGCGTCGTTCCACCGGCCGAGCGGAATGCTGATGCGCCCCCAACTGTCCGCCCCCGCCCATTCCGCCCCCGGATCAGTTTGACAACCCCAATTCGGTCGCGTAAATTCTGCCGCACGCGTCGGGAGAGCGCGTGGCCGCTGCTCAGTCAGTGTCGCCGCGCCGCCGAAGGGGCATACCCGCAAACTCTCAGGCAAAAGGACCGACGGCGTCGAGGAATCATTTCCTCGCACTCTGGAGAGCGGCAGCGGCTTCCGTAGCGAAGCCAGTTGCCCACCGAAGGGGCGCGCGATGAACCGCAGCACGACCGTGCACGGTTCGCGCAATCTCTCAGGTACCGAGGACAGAGGGGTCACGCATCGCAATCGTCGCGGCATAAGCCTTGCGCGCTGTTCGACAGCACGAAAGGCTCATCCGGCAGGCGAACAGTGCGCTGCGTGGCCTTTTTTGTTTCGCGAACCGAGGCCCCGATGACCGACCTTCAACACACGCCCCTGCACGCCGCCCATCTCGCGCTGAACGCGCGCATGGTCGACTTCGGCGGCTGGGACATGCCCGTCAACTACGGTTCGCAGATCGACGAGCATCGCGCCATCCGCACCGATGCCGGCATGTTCGACGTCTCCCACATGCGCGTCGTCGATTTCGAAGGCGAAGCCGTCCGCGACTTCTTCAAGTACGCCCTCGCCAACAACGTCGACAAACTCACGACACCCGGCCGCGCACTCTATTCGTGCCTGCTCAACGGCGACGGCGGCGTCATCGACGACCTGATCGTCTATTACTTCTCCGAGACGAGCTTTCGCGTCGTCGTGAATGCGAGCACCGCCGAGAAGGACATCGCCTGGTTCGGGCAATTGAACGCCGCGGGCGAGTTCAACCTCTCCATCACGCCGCGCCGCGATCTGGCGATCATCGCCGTGCAAGGTCCGAACGCCCGCGAAAAAGTCTGGCACGTGCTGCCCGATACCCGCACGCAAACCGAATCGATCAAGCCGTTCAACGCGGTCCGCTTTCCGTCGACGGCATTCGGCGAAGTCATGCTCGCGCGCACCGGCTATACCGGTGAAGACGGTTTCGAGATCGTCGTGCCCGCGACGCACGTCGAAGTGCTGTGGAATGCGCTGCGCGAAGCCGGCGTAAAGCCCGCCGGGCTCGGCGCGCGCGACACGCTGCGCCTCGAAGCCGGCATGAATCTCTACGGCCAGGACATGGACGACACCGTCTCGCCGCTCGACGCCGGCCTCGCATGGACGGTCGATCTGAAAAGCGAACGCGACTTCGTCGGCCGCAGCGCGCTCGAAGCAAACGGCGCGCAGGCGAACTTCGTCGGACTCGTGCTGATGAAGGAAAACGGCCGCGCGGCCGGCGTGCTGCGCGCCCATCAGAAAGTGCTGTCGCAGCACGGCGAAGGCGAGATCACGAGTGGCACGTTTTCGCCGTCGATGCAGGAGTCGATCGCGTTCGCGCGCGTGCCCGTCGCCGTTGCCGCCGGCGACATGGTGCAGGTCGTGATTCGTGACAAGCAAGTCCCGGCGCGCGTGGTAAAACTTCCGTTCGTGCGCAACGGCAAGGTCCTCGTGGATCTGTCCTGAGGCAAGTGCATCAGACAAGGCATCAAGCCGCTGCGCCCGTTTCCTCCGATCAAGAACCTCACGAACGCATCACGCAAGGAGCATCCAATGAGCATCCCGGCCGATCTGAAATACACCGAATCGCACGAATGGGTCCGCACCGAGTCCGACGGCACCTTGACCGTCGGCATCACCGATCACGCGCAGGAAGCGCTCGGCGACATCGTGTTCGTCGAACTGCCGGCCGCCGGCAAGAGCGTCGCGGCGGGCGATGCCATTGCGGTCATCGAATCGGTGAAGGCCGCCTCCGACATCTACGCGCCAGTGTCGGGCGAGATCGTCGCCTCGAACGACGCGCTGGCTGCCGCGCCGGACCAGGTCAACGGCGCGCCGTACGAAAGCTGGCTCTTCAAGATCAAACCGTCGAGCAATGACGGTCTCGACAAGCTGCTCGACGCCGCAGGCTACGGCCAGTCGATCGGCGAATAACTTTCTTACTTGGACGAAGGCGGTTTTCCCCGAGGAAAGCCGCTTCTCGCAGGAATTCTCATGAAGCTCGAACACCCGGATCGCCTGATGAACCGCACCTCCCTGTCACTCGCCGCGCTCGAACGCCACGACGCGTTCGCGGAACGGCACATCGGCCCCGATGAAGCAGATCAGCGTGCGATGCTCGACGCGCTTGGCTTCGCCTCGCGCGCGGCTTTCATCGACGCGGTGATTCCTGAATCGATCCGCCGCAAGGAAACGTTGCCGCTCGGCGCGTTCACGCAGCCGAAGAGCGAGGCGGAAGCGCTCGCGTCGCTGCGCAAGCTGGCGGACGAGAATCTGGTGTTCCGGACTTACATCGGCCAGGGTTACTACGGCACGCACACGCCGGGCGTGATCCTGCGCAACGTGCTCGAGAATCCGGCGTGGTACACGGCCTATACGCCGTATCAGCCGGAAATCTCGCAAGGCCGTCTCGAGGCGCTGCTCAACTTCCAGCAGATGGTGATGGACCTGACCGGCCTCGCGATGGCGAACGCATCGCTGCTCGACGAAGCCACCGCCGCCGCCGAAGCCATGACGCTGCTGCAACGCGTGGGCAAGCCGAAGTCGAACGTGTTCTATGTCGCCGACGACGTCCTGCCGCAGACCATCGAAGTGGTAAAGACGCGTGCGAAGCCGGCGGGCATCGAAGTGAAGGTCGGTCCCGCTGCGGACGCCGCGAGCGCGAATGCCTTCGGCGTGCTGCTCCAGTATCCGGGCGCAAACGGCGACGTGCACGACTACCGCGCGCTTGCCGAAGCGATTCACGCCGCGGGCGGTCATGCGATCGCCGCGGCCGACCTGCTCGCGCTGACGCTCATTACGCCGCCGGGCGAGTGGGGCGCGGACGTGGCCATCGGCAATACGCAGCGCTTCGGCGTGCCGGTCGGCTTCGGCGGCCCGCATGCGGCCTTCATGGCGGTGCGCGACGAATTCAAGCGCCAGATGCCGGGCCGTCTCGTCGGCGTGACCGTCGACGCGCAGGGCAATTCCGCGCTGCGTCTCGCGCTGCAGACGCGCGAACAGCATATCCGCCGCGAGAAAGCGACCTCGAACGTGTGCACGGCGCAGGCGCTGCTCGCGATCATGGCGAGCATGTACGCGGTCTATCACGGCCCGCAGGGTCTGCGGACGATCGCGCAACGGGTGAACCGGGTCGCGTCCATCCTCGCGGGCGGTCTGCGCAAGCTGGGCTACACGCTGGCCAATGAATCCTTCTTCGACACGCTGACGATCGAAAGCGGCGCCAGCACGACCGCGCTGCATCAGGCCGCTTACGCCGCGCACGTCAATCTGCGCCGCGTGAGCGCGACGCGCGTGGGCGTGTCGCTCGACGAAACCACGACGCGCGACGATCTGCTGAAGCTGTTCGCGCTGTTTGCGGAAGTGGCGGGCAAGACCGAAACGTTCGACATCGACGCGCTCGACGAAGCCGCGTCCGTTTCGCTGCCGGCCGACCTGCAGCGCACGAGCGACTACCTGACGCATCCGGTCTTCAATCGACACCATTCCGAGCATGAAATGCTGCGCTATCTGCGCAGCCTCGCAGACAAGGATCTCGCGCTCGACCGCACGATGATCCCGCTCGGCTCCTGCACGATGAAGCTCAACGCCACGTCGGAAATGCTGCCGGTCACGTGGCCCGAGTTCGCGCAGATTCATCCGTTCGCGCCTGCCGAACAGACGGTCGGCTATCGCACGATGATCGATCAGCTGGAACAGATGCTGGTCGCATGCACGGGCTACGCGGCGGTGTCCTTGCAGCCGAACGCCGGTTCGCAGGGCGAGTACGCCGGCCTGTTGATCATTCACGCGTATCACGAGTCGCGCGGCGAAGGTCATCGCAACGTGTGCCTGATCCCGGCATCGGCGCACGGCACGAATCCGGCGTCGGCGCAAATGGCCGGCATGCAGGTCGTCGTGGTGGCGTGCGATGCGAACGGCAACGTCGATATCGACGATCTGAAGGCAAAGGCCGAAAAGCATTCGGCGAATCTCGCGGCGATCATGATCACGTATCCGTCGACCCACGGCGTGTTCGAGCGCAATGTGCGGGAGATCTGCGAGATCGTGCATGCGCACGGCGGCCAGGTGTACGTGGACGGCGCCAACATGAACGCGATGGTCGGCCTGTGTGCGCCCGGCCAGTTCGGCGGCGACGTCTCGCACCTGAACCTGCACAAGACCTTCTGCATTCCGCACGGCGGCGGCGGACCGGGCGTGGGTCCGGTCGCGGTCGGCGCGCATCTGGCGAAGTTCCTGCCGAACCAGGTCTCGACCGGCTACCAGCGCGACGAAGCGGGCATCGGCGCGGTGTCGTCGGCGCCGTATGGCTCGGCTGCCATCCTGCCGATCTCCTGGATGTATATCGCGATGATGGGCGCGCAAGGCCTGACGGCCGCCACCGAAAGCGCGATCCTCGCGGCCAACTATGTCGCGAAACGTCTCGCGCCGCACTATCCGGTGCTGTACAGCGGCGCGGGCGGGCTGGTCGCGCACGAGTGCATTCTCGACGTGCGTCCGATCAAGGAATCCAGCGGCATCTCGGTGGAAGACGTGGCCAAGCGGCTGATTGACTACGGTTTCCATGCGCCGACCATGAGCTTTCCGGTCCCGGGCACGCTGATGGTGGAGCCGACCGAATCCGAATCGAAGGAAGAGCTCGACCGCTTCATCGACGCAATGATCGCGATTCGCGAAGAGATTCGCGCGGTCGAAGAAGGCCGCGCCGATCGCGACGACAACGTGCTGAAACATGCGCCGCACACCGCCGCAGTCGTCACGGCAGACGCGTGGGATCACAAGTACACGCGCGAGGCGGCAGCTTATCCGCTCAAGTCGCTGGTGACGCGCAAGTATTGGTCGCCGGTGGGCCGTGCGGACAACGCATACGGCGACCGCAACCTGATGTGTTCATGCGTGCCGATTTCGGAATACGCTGAATGAGTACGGCGTAGAGCCGGCGGGCCGTCCGAATTGGTCAAGCATTGTCGGGCGGTTTTGCGGTGCGCGTCAGAACGGCTAACATCACACCCCGGACCCAAGCCAATCAAGGAGTACGCATGGCGCCGAAGGTGCGAGAGGTGAACGAAGGCCGTTTCAGGCCACGCGGACGGCTGGCCGTGCTGTGCGCGCTGACGCTGGCCGCGCCGGCTGCGCATGCGGCGATGAACTTCTGCGCTGCGCCCGCGATGCAGACGAGCGAGCGCACCAATGCCGATCCCGGCGTGCGGGCGCTCGTGAAGATGGTTCAGTCTCACGTCAACGACCAGCCGAAGGCGCGCGCGAAGCTGCACACCGAGGGCACGCTGCCGCACGAAGGCATTCGCGACGAGAGCATCGAGGCCGAGAAAGATCTGGGCTTGATGCGCGACGCGGCGCTCGCCTGGCGCGCCACCGGCGACGAGCGCTACCTGCGTCTGGTGGACCGTTTCCTGTTCGCGTGGACCACCACGTATCAGCCGAGCTTCAATCCGATCGACGAGACCAACTTCGAGTCGCTGATTCTCGCCTACGACCTGACGGCGAGCGCGCTGCCGGTCAAGACACGCAATGCCGCGAACGCTTTCATCACGAAGCTCGTGACCGGTTACGTCAACGACATCGACAAGCAGCCGCGTCCGCTCACCGGCACGTATCGCAACAACTGGCAGAGTCATCGCGTGAAACTGGTGGCGATGGGCGCGTTCACCATCGACGACCGCAAGCTCATCAACGCGGCGCAGCGGCTGTTTGTCGAGCATATCGGCGACAACATCGCGCCGGATGGCTCGACGGTCGATTTCGCCGAACGCGATGCGCTTCACTACGTGACCTACGACCTTCAGCCGCTCGTCACGGCGGCGCTGGCCGCGCGGCGCCACAACCGCAACTGGCTGCCGGAACGCGCGCAGTCGGGCGCGACGCTCGCTGTGGCGCTCAACTGGCTCACGCCGTATGCGCTCGGCACGAAGACGCACGAGGAATTCGTGCGTTCGACTTTCCCTTTCGACGCCAAGCGCCGCGAGGCCGGTTTGCCGGGCTTCTCGGGTCCATGGGATCCGAAGAACGCGGCGGAACTCTTTCATCTGGCGGCGCGTCTCGACGGCCGCTACGCGCCGGTGGCGCTGCGGCTCGCGCCGACGCCGCCCGCCTGGCTCGCGGTGTGTCTGCCGCTGCCGGCGCGCTAACTCTCACGCAGGAGCAGTCATGGCAGTCAGCGTATTCGACCTCTTCAAGATCGGCATCGGACCGTCGAGCTCGCACACGGTCGGTCCGATGCGCGCGGCCTTGTTGTTCGCCCAGGGGCTCGAGCGCGACGCGCTGCTGGACGCGGTGGCGTCGGTGAAATGCGAGTTGTATGGCTCGCTCGGCGCGACCGGCAAGGGCCATGGCACCGATCGCGGCGTGATGCTGGGCCTGATGGGCGATGCGCCCGATACCGTCGATGCCGGCACGATCTCGGCGCGTCTCGAACAGGTGCGCGCGTCGAAGACACTGGCGCTGCTCGGCCATCACGAGCTGCCCTTCACGATCAGGGAGAACATCGCGTTCTACCGGCAGGCACTGCCCGAGCATCCGAACGGCATGAAGCTGTACGCGTTCGACGCAAGCGGCGCATTGCTGCGCGAGGCAACCTATCTGTCGGTGGGCGGCGGTTTCGTGGTGACGGCGGGCGCGGCGAATACCGCGGTGCTGACGGCGCACGAGCAATTGCCGTTTCCGTTCCAGACCGGCGACGAACTGATGAAGATGTGCGCGGAGTCGGGGCACTCCATCGCCCGGCTGATGTGGGAGAACGAACGCGTCTGGCGCAGCGAGGACGAGATCCGCGCGGGCCTGCTGCGCATCTGGGACGTGATGCAGGATTGCGTCGCGCGGGGCTGCGGCATCGGCAATCCGGAGGCCGAGGGGCATCTGCCCGGACCATTCCAGGTGAAGCGCCGCGCGCCGCAGTTGTACAAGGCGCTGGCGGGCAAACCGGAGCTGGCGCTGCGCGATCCGTTGTCGATGATCGACTGGATCAATCTCTACGCGATCGCGGTGAACGAGGAAAACGCGATAGGCGGGCGTGTTGTGACCGCGCCGACCAATGGCGCGGCCGGCATCATTCCAGCCGTGCTGCACTACTACGATCGCTTCGTGCCGGGCTCGAATCCGCAGGGCATCATCGACTTCCTGCTGACGGCCGGCGCGATCGGCATCCTGTACAAGATGAACGCGTCAATCTCGGGAGCGGAAGTGGGCTGCCAGGGCGAAGTGGGCGTGGCGTGTTCGATGGCGGCCGGCGGCTTGGCGGCCGTGCTCGGCGGCACGCCCGCGCAGGTGGAGAACGCGGCGGAAATCGGCATGGAGCACAACCTTGGGCTCACCTGCGATCCGGTGGGCGGGATGGTGCAGATCCCCTGCATCGAACGCAATGCCATGGGTTCGGTAAAGGCCGTCAACGCGGCGCGCATGGCGATGCGCGGCGACGGTTCGCACTATGTCTCGCTCGACTCCGTGATCAAGACCATGCGCGAAACCGGCGCCGACATGAAGACCAAGTACAAGGAAACGTCGCGCGGCGGGCTCGCGGTGAATATTGTCGAGTGTTGAGGGCTGGCGCAAGCTGGCCGTTCGGCGGATGTTCGAATCCGCCTCAGTTGCTTAGCATGACGTCATAACTGGCATGCGGAGCAAACAATGCTTGACGTCACACGTGGCAACATCGAAAACAAACTGTGCATTCTCAGCGTTCGTTATCAGGGCTATGACGCTATCTCGCATGAGATAGATCTGAATCAGCTGGGAGAATCCATTCAAGGCTTCGCGCGCGTCATTTCGCTATGTGCGAGCGTGCTCGCGACGGGTAGACTGCCCTTTCACTTCGATGCACTCGATGTCAGCGTCGTCTCGCTCCCGGTAGACGAGCATCATTGTTTCGAAGTCCTGGCAATGGTGAAAAGCATGGCAACGAGCAAGGAACTGTGGTCTGGTGCGTTTGGCGCTGTGCTTGCCGCCGTGATTCAGTACGTTCTATCCCGACGCGATCAAGGCAATATGAAATACCTGAATGAAGCATTGCAACGGTCGATGCAGAGCAACGAACTTAACATGACCAGACTGGCCGCGACGGTCGACAAGATGATGGCCTCCATCGACAAGCTCACCGACATCCTGCAACCCGCCGCGCGTCAGGCGCTGAGTCCCATCGAGCGCTCATGCGAGCGCATCGACCTTCATCTGGAGGGCGCGTGTTTCATGAGCCTGAATCGCATTCACAAGCGGTCTTTCGCACACGCGGGACGCAAGCTCTCGGAGCATCTCGAGAACTATGTCGGCGTGATTTCGCAGTTCGACATGACCACCGGCGCATGCCGGGTGACGCTCGAAGGAGGTCACGCGCGGATTCCCGCCATCGTGATCGATCCCGCGTTCAACCGCCCGAGGAACCGCTACGTCGAGGCCATGGCCTCCAATCATTCCATCTGCTTCCTCGCGAAAGCGGATCTGGATGACGAGGGCCATCCACTCAGGCTGTACATCTCGGACACGTCGGTGCAGGAGCGCAGATTCACCGTCGTCTGATTACGCGCCGATCAGGTTGACGACCTTCACGTTGCGCGTATCGGGCACTTCGGCATAGGACAGCACCTTCAACTGCGGCAGGCTGCGGCGCAGGAAGCGCGCAAGCATCGCGCGCAGCGAATGCTGCACCAGCAGCACCGGCGGCAGTCCAAGGTTCTGCTGACGCATCATCGCGTTCTGCGTCGAGTTCATCAGCGTCTGCGCGAGTCCGGGTTCCAGTCCCGGATTCGTGCCGGTGGACAACGCCTGCGACAACACGCGCTCCAGCGTCGGGTCGAGGCCCATCACCTGGAGGTCGTCGTTGCCGGGATACCACTGCTGCGAGATCGCGCGGCCCAGTGCGAGGCGCACTGCGGCCGTCAGGTCGTGAGCGTCGGACAGCTTCGGCGCGTGTTCCTGCAGCGCGTCGAGAATGGTGCGCATGTCGCGGATCGGCACGCTTTCGTCGAGCAGGTTCTGCAGCACCTTTTGCAGCGTCGTCAGCGAGATCACCTTCGGCACGAGGTCTTCCGTGAGCGACGGCGTGTCCTTGCCGATGCGCTCCAGCAGCGCCTGCACTTCCTGGCGTCCGAGCAGTTCGGCCGCGTGCGTCACCACCAGATGATTCAGGTGCGTCGCGACCACCGTGCTTGCGTCCACCACGGTGTAGCCGTACACCTGAGCCTGCTCGCGCAGATTGGTGTCGATCCACACCGCCGGCAGGCCGAACGCCGGATCTTGCGTCTGCGCGCCCGGCAGTGCGGCTGAAACCTGGCCTGGGTTGATCGCGAGCCATTGTCCCGGGAACGCCTCGCCCACGCCCACTTCCACGCCCTTCAGCGCAATGCGGTAGCCGTTCGGGCGCAGTTCGAGGTTGTCGCGAATATGAATGACCGGCGGCAGGAAGCCGATTTCCTGCGCGAACTTCTTGCGGATGCCCTTGATGCGCTTGAGCAGTTCGCCATCGGCGTTCTTGTCGACGAGCGGGATCAGGCGGTAGCCCACTTCCAGGCCGAGCGGATCGATGAGCGCGACATCTTCCCAACTGGCTTCGGCATTCTCGGCCGACGCGGCCGCCGCGCTTGCCGCGAGCGGCGTGACATCGGTGACGGCGCTTTTCTTCTTCGCTTCGGCGCGCTTGTTCATCGAGCGCGCGGCATAGATCAGGCCGCCGCCGAGCAGCATGAACGCGAAGTGCGGCATGCCGGGGATCAAGCCCATGATGCCGATGATCACACCCGTAATCATCAGCACGCGGGGATTCTGGAACAACTGTCCCGTCAGCTGGGTGCCGATGTCTTCCTCGGTCGCAACGCGCGACACGATCACGCCGGCCGCCGTCGAGATGATGAGCGAAGGAATCTGCGCGACGAGACCGTCGCCGATGGTCAGCAGCGTGTAGTTGGTTGCCGCGTGGCCGAAATCCATGTCGTGCTGGAGCATGCCGACAATCAGTCCGCCGACGATGTTGATCACCATGATCAACAGGCCCGCGATGGCGTCGCCGCGCACGAACTTGCTCGCGCCGTCCATGGAACCGTAGAACTCGGCTTCCTGCGCCACGGCCTGACGGCGTTTCTTCGCGGTTTCCTCGTTGATGAGGCCGGCGTTGAGGTCGGCGTCGATGGCCATCTGCTTGCCGGGCATCGCATCGAGCGTGAAGCGCGCGCCCACTTCGGCGATCCGGCCCGCGCCCTTCGTGATGACCATGAAGTTGATGATCATCAGAATCACGAAGACGACGATACCCACCGCGAAGTTGCCGCCCACCAGGAAGTGACCGAACGACTCGATCACCTGGCCGGCCGCGTCCGGACCGGTGTGGCCTTCCAGCAGCACGATACGCGTCGACGCGACATTCAGCGACAGGCGCAGCAAGGTGGAGAACAGCAGCACGCTCGGGAATGCCGCGAAGTCGAGCGGCTTTTGCGTGTACATGCTGACGAGCAGCACCATCACCGCGAGCGCGATATTGAAGGTGAACAGCAGATCCAGCAGAAAGGCCGGCAAGGGCAGGATCATCATGCCCAGGATCATGCAGATCAGGATCGGGCCGGCGAGGGCTCGAAGGTTCTGCGTGCCCAGCGCGTCAGGCCGTTTGGCGAAAAATCCAGCGCGCGCGTTCATGCGGCGGCTCCATTGTCAGGGTTGTCGCCGGTCAGTGCTTCTTCAGCTTCCTGATCGGCGTCGGCGTCGGAAACGCCGCCTTTGTCGAGTTCCTTCGGTACGTCGAGATCGGACGGCTGGTCCGGCTTGATACCGCCGTCTTCCTTGTAGCGCTTCAGCTGGTAGACCCACGCCAGCACCTGCGCCACCGCGCCATAGAGCGCGCCCGGAATCTCGCGATTGATCTCGACGTTGTGATACAGCGCGCGCGCCAGCGGCGGCGCTTCGAGCAGCGGCACGTTGTTTTCGCGGCCCAGCTCGCGGATGCGCGCGGCCACGAGGTTCACGCCCTTTGCGACGACCTTCGGCGCGCGCATCTCGCCGTCCGTGTACTTCAGCGCGACCGCGAAGTGAGTCGGGTTGGTGACGATCACATCGGCGGTGGGAATCGCCTGCATCATCCGGCGACGCGCGGCCGCACGCTGCTGCTGACGAATCTTGCCCTTGATGTGCGGGTCGCCTTCGTTCTCCTTGTGCTCGCGCTTCACTTCTTCCTTGCTCATGCGCAGCTTCTTGGCGTGCGAGTAGAGCTGGTACGGAACGTCCACGGCCGCGACCAGAAACAATCCGCCGATCGCCATGCCGCAGCACACGAAGATGAGGTGCATGGCATCGGCGAGCGCGAGGCTGAGCGGCTTGGTCAGAAGGTCGAGCACTTCGGCGCGGCGGCTCCAGATTGCCGAGCCCGCCATGCCGCCGACCACGACTGTCTTCAGGATCGCCATGCCGAGCTGCACCGGGCCCTGCGAAGAGAAGATCTTGCCGAGTCCGCTTACCGGATTAAGGCGGCCGAAATTCGGCGCGAGCGGCTTGGTGGTGAGCAGCCAGCCGCCGAGCGCCATCGGCGCGGCGAGCGCGGCGAAGCAGGTGAGCAACAGGACGGGCAGCACGGCCAGCATGCCTTCCTTGCCGGCGTTCGCGGCCCCGATCATCATCTGGCGCGTGTCGAGCACCGTAGCGTGATCGAACGTGAACGCGCCTCGCAACACCGACTGCAAATGCCCGCTGATCGGGCCGGACAAGCCCCAGACGCCGAAAAAGCCCGCCGCCAGCAGCGCAAAGGACGCGAGTTCCCGCGAACGCGCAACCTGGCCTTCCTCCCGCGCCTTTTCCAGGCGCTTGGGAGTGGCTGATTCGGTTTTTTCGAGATCGCTTTCTTCTGCCACCGGGCCTTGCTCCGTTCCGTGTCCAATCCGTGCGAGCGGCACGAAGCCGCTTTTCGATGACAGGGATTATTGCGGAAGGCGTCGAGCGGCCATCGGAGGATAAGGCCGGAGAAAAGGGGGTTATTCGCTAGATGAAAGCGCGGAAACGAAAGCGGCGCGTGTCCCGCATGAGACACGCGCCGTTCTGAAGGCAAGCACTGGCCGGATCAGGCGCCCGGCACGCGGCCGTCCGGGCCGTAGAAACCGGCACGCGACGGCGCAACCTGCATCGCGGCGAGCGCCTTGCGGTTGTATTCCATGCGGGTGCGGATCAGCACGCCGTTATTGTTGTTGCCTTGTCTCGCGCGACGGGCGGCGGCGGTAAGCAGCGCCCATTGCTCGGCGATCGCGGCGTCGCCGGCGGCGGCAGCTTCCATGCCGATGAAACCGGCCGGAAAGCCCAGTGCATTCAGATGCTCGTCGCGCGTCTTTTCGAGACTGGAGATGCGCTCGGTGAGCGCGGTCTTGTTCTCGATGATGCCGGGCAGCGCCGGAAGCGGCTGCGCGGCGATCAGCGCTTTTTCCTCATCGGCGAGGAGGGATTCGAAGGCCTGAACAGCAGCGACTTCTTCGGTGAGGGTGGCAAGCAGGGCGTCTCTCATTGCGGCTCGCTGGATACGCTGAAAAGCGGGTTTAAAAAGCCGCCCGGTCCGCGAACGCCGCCGCCATGACGCGCCTGTCCATCCATGACAGGCGAGTCGAGCTCACTGCGTTCAGCCGCCGGTCGGCGGGGTTCTCGTTTGCAGCAGATCGCGAGCCGTGCTCAGAATGCCGTCGGCGATCTTGGCCGGGTCCATCGTCAGGCTGCCGTCGCGGATCGCGGCCTTGATCGACTCGACTTTCGCCGTGTCGATGTCCGAGCCGTTCGATGCGCGCAGGTCCGTCGACAAGGACGACAAGCTCACTTTCGAATTCGTTGCCGGGTTTGCGCCCGCTTGTTGCACGGTGCTCGTGGCACCTTTGGCGTCGTTCTGCGACGCGCGCTGCAGGGTGTCTTGAAGGCCTGCCAGAGTGGTGTTGCTATTCGATTCGATTTTCACGATGTCTATTCCCGAACGTGTTGAGTCCTTTATCGGTCAGGGTGCCCGAAAACTTGACCCTGCCTCAGGAGCGCCAACTGGCGTTCGCCGTGCTTATCGCCCGGAAACCCTTATGCAGCGGGCATCGACACGAATTGCAACAAAATGAAACATACGTGGGGGACCGAACACATCACGCAAACCGCCCTCTTCAGAGGGACACTTCCACCGTCTGGCTGTCCTTCACGACGCCGGTAATGATCTGGCCACCGGCGGTTTTTACACGTACTTGCTGGCCGGGCGCTGCGTTGTTCATCGCGGTGCCGTCGGCGGAAATGGAGAAGCCGGCGCCGCCCGTGACCACATGCACGGTCTGTCCGATCGACACCGAACTCGCGGCGCGCAGCATGTCGGTGCGCAGCGGCAAGCCTGCCGGCACGCGCGACAGCGCCACTGCGCCGACGGCCTGCGCCGGATCGGTGACGATGGCCTGCGGCATCGCGGTCAGGTCGCCGTCGCGGGCAATCAGATCGGCGTTGGTCAGCACCTCGCCAGGCGCGATCGCGCGCGCGGCCAGATAGTAAGTGGCGTTGATCGACACGCGCGCCTGGACATACAGCGTCCACGGCCGCTCGCCGACGCAGCGCACGCCGACCGTCATGCGGCCCCAGAGGCGCGCGCCGGTCGGCATGAACGGATCGAGCGACGAGCACGCGGCGAGGCCGCGCGGAAACACGGGCGTGATCGTGATGTCGACCTTGCCGGGCAAGCCGGCCGCCTGTTGCTGGAGGAAGTTCAGCGCGGCCACGCGAATCGACTCGCCGTCCTGCATCGTGGCGGGCGCGCCGGGCGCGGGCGGAAGCGTCGCGGCTGCCGGCGCGGCTGCGGCGGCAGGCTTGAAGCTGACGCGCTGCATCGGCGAAGCGGCTGCGCCTGCGACGGGCGTCGCCACGCCGGCCGCAACCGGTCGCGGATTGACGGCGCGGCCAGCGGCGGCGTCATCGCGGGTGATGACTACCGGCATCACGTCGCGCGAGGCGGCGGCAGCGGGCGCCTTGACGAGCGCCGGAGCCGCAACGCGCGTCGCAACTGGAGCGGCGGCGGCGGCCGGCTTCGCTTCGCCCGGTCCGGGAATCACGATCATGCCGGCGTCGTTCATGGAATCGTCGGCGGCGTCGGCGTGGGCTTCCAGTTCGAGTGCCGCGTTGCGCATCGCGGCGTCGGCGGCCCGCGTCGCCGCGCGATAACCGCTGGGGTTCACCGCCGCGGGCGCGGCGGACACCGGTGCCGCGGCGCGCGCAACAGGCGCGGCCAGGTTCTTCGCCATGTCGGCGGCCGCGGCGGGATTGGTTTCGGCATTGCCGGGAATGACGATCATGCCGTCGCTTTGCTGCGCGGACGCGCCCGCCGCGACAGCCATCAGCAGCGAGACGCCTGCCAGCCCGCACAGCGTGCGGCGCGTGAACGTCGCTGCGGCGCGAGCCGTAGGGTTCGATGCACGCTTGGCGGACCTGCTCATCACTTCTCTCCCTGACGCCGCGCATCCGGGCGCGGCATTACCTGAATCGATCGAGCCGCGCACTGCACGGCAACTGCCTGGAACCGGGCGGGAAGCACAGCACGCCCGCCATCGGCCACGAAACGCATTCTAGATATCGGCGGGCGCGTGCAAGCGTCGAATAGAGGCCGCGTTTCCCGGTTATTCGTCGGATTAGTTCTTGTGCGCCGCTCCTAAGATGCGTGTCATGCAAAAAGGCCTCGGCGCTGCCGACAGGAGAAACCGGAATGCTAGACAGACTCGACAAGGAATTCGCCTTTGGCCGTGAAGCGCTCGACGTTCGCGCGTACCGGCAGGAATTGCTGTCGTCGAACATTGCCAACGCCGACACCCCCGGCTACAAGGCGCGCGACGTCGAATTCTCGAGCGCGCTCGCGGGCGCGCTGAAGCAGAACGGCACGGCGTCGAACAGCTCGACGCTCAAGATGGCGCAACCCGTCAGCCTCAGCACGAGCTCGTCGCTGGCCGTGACTTCGCAAGGCCACATGAGCGGCACGTCGACGCTCGCCGCATCCGGCGGCTCGACGGACGACTACGGCAAGCTCGCCTACCGCGTGCCGAGCCAGCCTTCGCTGGACGGCAACACCGTGGACCTCGACGCCGAGCGCGTGCAGTTCGCGGACAACGCGCTGCACTTCGAAGCCGGCATGACGGTGCTGTCGTCGCAGATCAAGTCGATGCTGTCGGCGATCACGTCGAACAGCTGAGCACGACAGGAGAAAGACCATGCCCTCTTTGATGAACATCTTCAACGTCGCCGGCTCGGCGATGTCTGCCCAGGCGCAGCGCCTGAACGTCACCGCGTCGAACCTCGCCAACGCGGACAGCACGACCGGCCCGGACGGCCAGCCGTACAAGGCCAAGCAGGTCGTGTTCGCGGTCGATCCGCTCGGCGGCGCGCGCACCGCGTCGGGCCAGCAGGTCGGCGGCGTGCAGGTGACCGGCGTGATCGACGATCCGAGCCCGATGAAGACCAGCTACGACCCGAGCAACCCCGCGGCCAACGCGGACGGCTATGTGACGCTGCCCAACGTCGACCCCGTGCAGGAAATGGTCAACATGATTTCCGCGTCGCGTTCCTACCAGGCGAACGTCGAAACGCTCAACACCGCCAAACAATTGATGCTCAAGACCCTGACCATCGGAACCTGATACAGACATCCAAGGAACGCAACGTGACGACCAGCACAACCATCGGCAGCAACGGCACCACGGTGTCGCAGACGCTGCTCGACACCATGAACGGCGCGTCGTCGAGTTCGTCGACGTCGTCGTCGACCTCGGCGACCGGCGCGCAGTCGGCGTCGGACCTGCAGAACACCTTCCTCACGCTGCTCGTGACGCAGCTGAAGAACCAGGACCCCACCAATCCCGCCGACAGCTCGCAGATGACCTCGCAGCTCGCGCAGATCAATACGGTGACGGGCATCGGCCAGTTGAATACGTCGCTGTCGTCGCTTGCCGCGCAGCTCTCGGCCGGCCAGCAGACGCAGGCCGCGCTGCTGATCGGTTCCAACGTGCTGTCCAGCGGCAACGACGTGACCGTGTCGAGCGGCAAGTCGTCGAGCTTCGGCGTGCAGCTGGCGAACGATGTGAGCGACCTGCAGATCGTCGTGAAGAACGCCTCGGGCCAGATCGTCAACACGCTCGACCTCGGCGCGCAAGGCGCGGGCGTCGTGCCGGTGACGGGCTGGACGCCGGTCGATTCGAAGGGCGCCACGCTCGCCGACGGCAGCTACACGATCACCGCGCAAGGCACGATCAACGGCCAGCAGGCCACGGCGACGACGCTGTCGGCCGCGCAGGTCCAGAGCGTCGTGCAGATGTCCGGCGGTGCGCCGGGCCTCAAGCTCTCGAACGGTTCCACCGTGGCGCTCTCGAGCGTCGCCTCGATTCTTTAAATCCAATTTTCAGGACGAGCGCGGACTCGTCACGGAGAAACACATGAGCTATCAACAGGCACTGAGCGGTCTGGGCGCCGCATCGAGCGACCTCGACGTCATCGGCAACAACATCGCCAACTCGAACACGGTCGGCTTCAAGCAGGGCTCGGCGCAGTTCGCCGACATGTACGCCAACTCGATGGCCACGGCCGTCAGCAACCAGATCGGTATCGGCACGCGTCTGGCGGAAGTGCAGCAGCAGTTCTCGCAAGGCACGATCACGACGACCAACCAGGCACTCGACGTCGCCATCAACGGCAACGGTTTCTATCAGCTGTCGAACAACGGCTCGGTGGTGTACTCGCGCAACGGCGTGTTCCACCTCGACGACAGCGGCAAGATCGTCAACTCGGCGGGCCTGCAACTGATGGGCTATGCGGCGGATTCGTCCGGCGTGGTCAACAGCGCGAGCACGGTGCCCCTTTCGGTGCCGACGGCGAACATCCAGCCGACGGCGACGAAGAGCATCACGGCCGCGTTCAACCTGAACTCGCAGGACACGAACCAGACGCTCAACTTCGATCCGACCAACGGCAACACCTACAACGAATCGACTTCGGTGGATGTGTACGACACGCTGGGCGGCACGCAGAAAGTGTCCGTGTACTTCACGAAGACGCAGACCGGCACGTGGGAAGCCTACGCGGGCTACGGCGACCCTGTCTCGCAGACGACGGATCTCGGCGCGGTGTCGTTCGATTCCACCGGCACCTTGACCGGCACGGCTGCGAACGCGGCAGGCGGCGTGACCTCGGCCAACAAGGGGCAGTTCACCTTCACGATCCCCAACGGCGCGGATCCGACCGGCAACAGCACGCAGACCCTGACGCTCGACCTGACCGGCACGACCCAGTACGGCGCCAAGAGCGGCATCACGAACCTGCACCAGGACGGCAACAGCACGGGCGAACTGACGGGCTTCACGGTCGGCACCGACGGCATGCTGACGGGCAACTATTCGAACGGCGAAACCAAGGCCCTCGGCCAGATCGCCATCGCCAACTTCAACAACCAGAACGGCCTGCAGAACCTGGGCGGCAACGTGTACGCGCAGACGGCCGCGTCGGGCGCGGCGCAGATCGCCGTGCCCGGCTCGACCAACCACGGCACGCTGCAGGGCGGCGCGGTGGAGAACTCCAACGTCGACCTGACGAGCGAGCTCGTGAACCTGATCACCGCGCAGCGCAACTATCAGGCGAACGCGCAGACGATCAAGACGCAGCAGACCGTCGACCAGACGCTGATCAACCTGTAAGCAGCGCACGCATAGGCTCGAAGGAAGCGATTCATGGACCGTCTGATCTACACCGCGATGACCGGCGCCAGCCAGGCGCTCGAACAACAGGCCGTCGTGGCGAACAACCTCGCGAACACGTCGACCACAGGTTTCAAGGCGCAGCTCGCCGCGTTCCGCCAGGTGCCGATGTCGTTCGAGAACCAGTCCGCCGACGGCTCGACGCGCACCTTCGTGCTGTCGTCGACGCCCACCGCGGACTACTCGGCGGGGCCGGTGCAGCAGACCGGCAATCCGCTCGATGTCGCGATCCAGGGCCAGGGCTGGCTGTCCGTGCAGGCGGCGGACGGCAGCGAGGCCTACACGCGCGCGGGCAACCTGCACGTGGATCAGAACGGCCAGCTCGTCAACGCGAGCAACCTGCCGGTGATCGGCAACAGCGGTCCGCTGTCGATCCCGCCGGGCGCCGAAGTGACGATCGGCCATGACGGCACGATCTCGGCGCTGATTCCGGGCGACCCGCCGACGGCGATCGCGGTCGTGGATCAGCTGAAGCTCGTCAATCCCGATCCGGCGACGCTCACGCGCGGCGACGACGGGCTCTTCCGCACCGCGACCGGCGACCCTGCCGACGCAGACCCGAATGTCGTCGTGGCCGGCGGCGCGCTCGAGGGCAGCAATGTGAACCCGGTCTCCGCGATGGTCTCGATGATCACCAACGCCCGGCAATTCCAGATGCAGACGAAGCTGATGGAATCGGCCGACCAGAACGAACAGTCGGCCAACAAGCTGCTCAACTTCAGCTAAGCGGCGCACGCCAGCACCACAGGACACGAAAGAACATGAA
Organism: Caballeronia sp. LZ034LL; assembly: GCF_031451215.1. Taxonomy (NCBI): domain Bacteria; kingdom Pseudomonadati; phylum Pseudomonadota; class Betaproteobacteria; order Burkholderiales; family Burkholderiaceae; genus Caballeronia; species Caballeronia sp. LZ034LL. The sequence continues at coordinate 2,916,042 of NZ_JARUXR010000001.1, read as the reverse complement.
TCGCTCTCTCTACATCGCCGCGACCGGCATGAATGCGCAGCAGGCGCAGATGGACACCATCTCTAACAACCTCGCCAACGTGAGCACGAACGGCTTCAAGGGTTCGCGCGCGGTGTTCGAGGACCTGCTTTATCAAACCACCCGCCAGCCGGGCGCGAATTCGACGCAGCAGACCGAGCTCGCCTCGGGCGTGCAGCTCGGCACCGGCGTGCAGCAGATCGCGACGGAACGGCTGTACACGCAGGGCAACCTGCAGCAGACCGGCAACTCGAAGGATGTCGCGATCAACGGCCAGGGCTTCTTCCAGGTGACGATGCCCGACGGCACGACCGCCTACACCCGCGACGGCTCGTTCCAGACCAACGCGCAAGGTCAGCTGGTCACGTCGAGCGGCTATCAGGTGAATCCGGCGATCACGATTCCGCAGAACGCGACGTCGATCACGATCGGTTCGGACGGCACGGTGTCGATCACGCAGTCGGGCTCCTCGGCGAACACGACGGTCGGCGCGATCCAGCTCGCGACCTTCATCAATCCGGCCGGCCTCGAAGCGCGCGGCGAAAACCTGTTCTCGGAGACGGGCAGCTCGGGCGCACCGAACGTGTCGCAACCGGGCCTGAACGGCGCGGGCTCGCTGCAGCAAGGCTATGTGGAAGCGTCGAACGTCAACGTGGTGCAGGAACTGGTGAACATGATCCAGACCCAGCGCGCGTACGAAATCAACAGCAAGGCCGTGACCACGTCCGACCAGATGTTGCAGACGCTCTCGCAAATGCAGGTTTAACCCCTTTATTCGACGGATGAGAATCGGAAAGATGACGTCACACTGACGCATCTTTCGCTTCATACGAGTTATCACGATGTCGTCACTTCACCTCATCGCGCGCGCTTCACTGCATGCCTCACTGCATGCCTCGCGCCTTGCCACGGTTGCCGCCCTGGGCGCGGCGCTCGGCGCGTGCGGCCTCGTGCCGAAAGAGCCGATCATCCAGCAGCCGATGACCGCGCGTCCGCCGCAGCCGCCCACCGGCACGCGCTCGCCCGGCGCGATCTACAACGCCGGCTATGCGGGCCGCCCGCTGTTCGAAGACCAGCGGCCGCGCAACATGGGCGACATCCTGACCATCGTGATCTCGGAAAACGTCAACGCGACCAAGTCCTCGGCGGCGAACACCAACCGCGGCAGCAACGCGTCATTCGCCGTGCCGACCACGCCGGGCATCTTCGGCGGCCTGTTCAACAACACGACGCTCTCGGCCACGGGCGCCAACAAGTTCACCGCGGCCGGCGGCGCCAGCGCGGCCAACACGTTCAGCGGCACGCTGACCGTGACCGTCACGGAAGTCCTGCCCAACGGCAACCTGATGGTGAGCGGCGAGAAGCAGATGCTCATCAACCAGGGCAACGAATTCGTGCGTTTCTCGGGCGTCGTCAACCCGACGACCATCTCGGGCAGCAACACCGTCTACTCCACGCAAGTCGCCGACGCGAAGATCGAATACTCGGCGAAGGGTTACATCGACGAAGCGGAGAACATGGGCTGGCTCCAACGCTTCTTCCTCAACGTCGCGCCGTTCTGATCATGAATTCGCTTCTTCGTTTCATCTCGTTCTCGCTCGCCGCAGCCGTCGTCGCGCTGGGCGCCGTGCCGCATGCGCATGCCGAGCGTCTCAAGGACCTCGTCTCGTTCCAGGGCGTGCGTGACAATCCGCTGATCGGCTATGGTCTTGTGGTCGGCCTCGACGGCACCGGCGACCAGACGATGCAGACGCCGTTCACGACGCAGTCGCTCACCAACATGCTCGGCAACCTGGGCATCACGGTGAACTCGGCCACCACGCAGAACATGCAGCTGAAGAACGTCGCCGCCGTGATGGTCACGGCGACGCTGCCGCCGTTCGCGCGCCCCGGCGAAGCGATCGACGTCACGGTGTCCTCGCTCGGCAATGCCAAGAGCCTGCGCGGCGGCACCCTGCTGATGTCGCCGCTGAAGGGCGCCGACGGCCAAGTGTATGCGATGGCGCAGGGCAACCTCGTCGTCGGCGGTGCAGGCGCCAGCGCGAACGGCAGCAAGGTCCAGGTGAACCAGCTGGCGGTGGGCCGCATCTCGGCGGGCGCGATCGTCGAGCGCGCGGTGCCGTCGGCGTTGCAGCAGCAGGGCGGCGTCATGCAGATGGAACTGCGCGACATGGACTTCGACACGACGCAGCGCATCGTCGCGGCGGTCAACAACCTGTTCGGCGCGGGCACGGCGCTCGCGCTCGACGGCCGCACCATCCAGTTGCGCGCGCCGCAGGACCCGAGCCAGCAAGTGTCCTTCATGGCGCAGCTGCAGAACATCGACGTGCATCCGGCGCAGGCCGCCGCGAAGGTGATCCTGAACGCGCGCACCGGCTCCATCGTGATGAACCAGATGGTCACGCTGCAGAACTGCGCCGTGGCGCACGGCAATCTGTCGGTCGTCATCAACACGAAGACGGCGGTGAGCCAGCCGAACGCCTTCTCGAACGGCCAGACGGTGGCGGCGAAGGAGTCGTCGATCCAGCTCAAGCAGGACAGCGGTGCGCTCAAGATGCTGAACGCAGGCGCGAATCTCGCCGAAGTCGTCAAGGCACTCAACGCGCTCGGCGCCACGCCGGCCGATCTCATCTCGATCCTTCAATCGATGAAGGCCGCCGGCGCCCTGCGCGCCGACCTCGAAATCATCTAAAAACGTATAAGAACCCATGAACGCGAACACGAACGGAATCGCCAGCAGCGCGCTGGCATCGACCGATACGAGCGGCGGACTCTCGAATCTCTCGAACCGTTTCGCGCTCGATACCCAAGGTTTCGACGCATTGCGCGCGCAGGCCGGCGCGAACCCGCAGCAGGGACTCAAGGAAGCGGCGAAGCAGTTCGACGCCGTCTTCACGCAGATGATGCTGAAGAGCATGCGCGATGCAACGCCTTCCGACAGCCCGTTCGAATCGAACGATACGAAGTCGTTCACGTCGATGCTCGATCAGCAGCTTTCGCAGCAGATGTCGTCGAAGGGCATTGGCGTGGCGGACATGATGCTCAAGCAGCTCATGCGCAATTCCGGCGCGCAGAGCGGCGGCAACGCCGCGGGCGGCGCCGGTGCGGCAGGCTCCATGAACGCGATGCAGGCGCTCGGCGGCATGTCGGGCGGCGGCAGCGGCGATCTCGATGCCAACGCGGGCAATCTCGCGGCCATGAACGCCATGGCGAAGGCCTATGCGGCAGCGCAAGCCAACAAGAACAGCACGCTCGCCGGCCGCGGCTACTCGGCGGCGGATTCGCTCGAGCCGCCCGCGCGCGGCAACGGTTCGGACAAGGTCAATGCGTTCGTCGACCGTCTGGCCGCGCCGGCGCAGGCCGCGAGCGCGGCGACGGGCATTCCGGCGCGCTTCATCATCGGCCAGGCAGCGCTGGAGTCCGGCTGGGGCAAGCGCGAGATCAAGGCCGCCGACGGCTCGACGAGCCACAACATCTTCGGCATCAAGGCGACGAAGGACTGGACCGGCAAGACGGTCAATGCCGTCACGACCGAATACGTGAACGGCCGGCCGCAAAAGGTCGTGGAGAAGTTCCGCGCCTACGATTCGTACGAGCACGCGCTGACCGACTACGCCAGCGTCATCAGCACCAACCCGCGCTACGCGCCGGTGATCCAGGCTTCGCGCGACGTGGCCGGCTTCGCGCACGGCATGCAGAAGGCGGGTTACGCGACCGATCCGCAGTACGCGAAGAAGCTCATTTCGATCATGCGTCAGATCGTCTGACACAGCCGGGCGCAACGTCTCGTCCAATCACCCGATGGTTGCGGCCGCCTTCTTGCTGCGAAGGCGGCGTTTGCCGTATACGGCCTGTCGAAATGCAATTGTTCGGACTTGGGATGACGGCAAACGTTTTACGTTCGAAGGGACGGCGCACCACATACTTTTTGCGCCGGCAAACCCTAAACTTTTAAAACCGCAAGCCGCTAACCTGAATAATCGAAGTTCCGGACCAATAGGGGCCTGGAGCGACGCGCGGCGTTCGGGGATAAGGGCAATGCGCGAGCACAGAGAATACGGCCAGCACCATGAACACCAATCAGAAACATGACGTTGCCGACGATGACGTTGCACCGATCGTTGATTTCGGGCGACGCAATCCGCTCGAAATCGGCGTTGCGTTGCGCAATCTCGCCAATCGTGGTGACTTCCTCACCGCGCAATACGGCGACGGCCAGATCGTCACCCGCCTGCTTGACGTCGATGTGACAGCGCATCGCTTCACCTTCGACTGGGGCGGCGTCGCGGAACAGAACCGCGGCGTGCTGGCCGCACAGAAGCTCGTTTTTCATGCGGCGCCCGAGGGCGTGCGCGTCGAGTTCACCACGGCGCGGCCCCGCGAAACCGTGTTCGACGGCCGGCCCGCGTTCGAAGTCGAGTTCCCGACGGTGCTCTACTACATGCAGCGGCGCGAGTACTTCCGCGTCGAAGCGCCGGTGCTCGATCCTTACATCTGCACGGGCGTGCTTCCGGACGGCGAGCGCTTCCGCTTCGAGGTGCACGACCTTTCGCTGGGCGGCGTCGCGCTACGCACGACGGACGAGCGTGTCGCGGCACTGGAGATGGGCATCGTGCTGGAAGATGCCGAACTGCATTTCAGCGCGAACGGCAAGGTCACGCTGGACATGATGCTGGTGTCGCATCGCGAATCGACGACGCCCAAGGGTGATCGCCGCTATACGATCGGCTTCAAGTTCACGTCGATGCCGGGATCGGCGGAAAACACGCTGCAACGGCTGATCACGCAGCTCGAGATGAAGCGGCGCTCGCTGGCGAAGTAACGCGTTTGCGGCGTAACTGGCTGAGTCAATCAGCTCCATGCCCCTGTGCGGGGCGGCAGGCAACTGCCGTCTTGCCCAGGGGCATCGTCTTTCATGGGCCGCCTGAGCGAGCGCGCAACGAATCAGCAGAATTGACCGGAAAATCCCGCGCTCTTCGCTCAATGGCAATTGACATCGGCCGTCGATAATTTCCCATCGCGACAAGCGTCCAGCGTTTGCATCGAACTGACGATCGCTCCGATTACCCGATGCGAGCCACGCGTGAAGCTCAATTTCCCCGGCGTCCGGCCGATATACAAGGCAATCATGCGGCAGCGCTCGATTCCACGCCGCCTCAACAGGATTCACGCATGTCCAACAATATTTTCAGCATTGGTCTTTCCGGTCTGAATGCGGCCCAGTGGGGCCTGACGACGACGGGTCAGAACATCAGCAATGCCGCGACGCCCGGCTATACGCTCGAAAAGGTCCAGTATCAGGAAGCGGCCGGCCAATACACCGGTTCCGGCTATCTCGGCAATGGCGTGCAGGCGACCACCGTCACGCGTCAATACAGCCAGTACCTGACGACCCAGGTCAACAACACGCAGGCATCGAGCAGCGCGGCGAGCACCTACTACTCGCTGATCTCGCAGCTCAACAACCTCGTCGGCGATCCGACCAAGGGCATCGCGACGGGCATCACCAATTACTTCTCCGGCCTGCAGTCCGTCGCGAACTCGGCGAGCAGCACCGCCGTGCGCCAGTCGCTGATGAGCAGCGCACAGACGCTCGCCGACCAGATCAATTCGGCCGGCGAGCAATACGACCAGCTGCGCCAGAGCGTCAACACGCAGCTGACGAGCGCGGTCTCGCAGATCAACAGCTACTCGCAGCAGATCGCCGATCTCAACAAGCAGATCGAGGTCGCCACCGCAGGCGGCCAGCAGCCGAACCAGTTGCTCGACCAGCGCGATCAGCTCGTCTCGAACCTCAGTTCGATGATCGGCGTGCAGGTCGTGTCGCAAGGCAACAGCTACAACGTGTTCATCGGCAACGGGCAGCCGCTCGTCGTCGGCAATACGCAATACGGCTTGCAGACGGTGAATTCGCCGTCGGATCCGAGCGAGCTGACCGTCGCCTTCCAGAGCCGCGACGGCTCGCCGCAGACGCCCGCGAATACCCAGTACATCGACAACTCGGCGCTCACGGGCGGCGTGGTCGGCGGTCTCATCTCGTTCCGCTCGCAGACGCTCGACCCGGCCGAAGCGCAGCTCGGCGCCATCGCCACGAGCTTCAGCAGCCAGCTGAACAGCCAGAACAAGCTCGGCCTCGACCTCAACGGCGTCCAGGGCACGGACCTGTTCGCGGCCGGCAGCCCGAACATCGTGACCAATGCGCGCAACCAGGGCACGGGCACCTTGAGCGCATCGATCGTCGACGGCACGCAGCCGCCGACCAACGACTTCGCCGTCACCTACAACGGCACCACCTTCAACGTGACCGATCCGGCGACCGGCAATTCGCTCGGCACGATCGATCCCGGCACCGACAAGACCATCAACGGCCTGAAGATCACCGTGCCGGCCGCCGCCGACGTGAAGCAGGGCGACTCGTTCACGATCCAGCCGACGCGCGCCGCACTCGACGCGTTCAAGCTCACGACGACCAACGGCGCCGCAGTGGCCGCGGCTTCGCCTGCAGTGACCTCGGCGGGCAGCTCGAACACCGGCACGGCGACGATTTCGTCGGCGACGGTCACGACCGGCTACTCGATGCCGTCGGACATCAAGCTCACGTACAGCGCGTCGGCGGGCGGCTTCACGTCGAGCGTCGATGTGACGGTCGGCGGCACCAGCTACACGGCGGGCACGACCATCCCGTACAACACGTCGAACGGCATGACGGTCACGGCGAACGGCATTTCCGCGACCATCAGCGGCACGCCGAAGGACAACGACGCGTTCACGATCGCGCAGAACAAGGGCGGCACGAGCGACGGCAGCAACGCGCTCGCGATGTCCAACCTGGTCTCGACCAAGTCGTTCAACGGGGGCACCGACACGCTCACGAGCTCGTACGCGAACTACGTGAACACGATCGGCAACCAGACCAACCAGCTCAAGGCGACGAGCACGGCGCAGACCGCGCTGCTCTCGCAAGCCACGACGGCGCAGCAATCGGTGCAGGGCGTGAACCTGAACGAGGAAGCGGCCAACCTGATTCAGTATCAGCAGCTCTATCAAGCGAACAGCAAGGTGATCCAGACCGCCGCGACGCTGTTCCAGTCGCTGCTCGGCATGTTCAACTGAGGCAAACGCGATGCGTATTTCCAGTTCCCAGTACTTCAACATGAACGTCGCTTCGATGAGCGACCAGCAAAGCACGCTCGCGTCGATGTATCAGCAGATCTCGTCGGGCAAGCGCATCCTCACTGCGTCCGACGATCCGCTCGGCGCCGCGCAGGCCGTGCAGCTGACCTTGAAGAGCGGCGCGCTCGCGCAATACAGCACGAACCAGACGACCGCGCTGTCCTCGCTGCAACAGGAAGACTCCACGCTCGGCACCGTGAGCACGGTGCTGCAAAGCATCCAGACGAAGATCGTGCAGGCCGGCGACGGCTCGCTCACCGATGCGGACCGCACGTCGGTCGCAACCGCGATCCAGGGCTTGCGCGACCAGCTGTTCGGTCTCGCGAACACCACGGACAGCAACGGCAACTACATCTTCTCCGGCCTGAAGGGCAGCACGGCGCCGTTCACCAACAATTCGTCGGGCGTCGGCACGACCTATTCGGGCGACTTCGGCCAGCGCTCGGTGCAGATCAGCGAAGGACGTTCGATTTCGGTGGGCGACACGGGCGTGTCGATTTTCCAGAGCGTCTCGCCGACGGAAAGCGATCCCGTCTCCAGCGCCGGCAGCCAGAACACCGGCACCGGCACGGTCAGCGCGGTGAGCGTCACCGACGCCAGCAACGCCGGCAATGCGAGCCAGTACAAGATCACGTTCGCCGTGTCGGCAACGGACGGCACGACGACCTATTCAGTCGAATCCACGCCGCCCGACAACACGCTGCCGACCAACGTGGCTTATACCGGCAAGACGGACATCAAGCTGGGCGGCCAGAGCGTGACGATCGACGGCACGCCGGGCAACGGCGACACGTTCAGCGTGCAGCCGGCGGCCACCGACAACAACGATATCTTCGCGACGCTCGACAACATCGTGGCGGCGCTCAAGCAGCCGACCGGCACGCCGGGCGCGCAGGCCGCGCTGACGAACGCATTGAGCACGGCCGGGACCAAGGTCAACAACACGTTCAACAACGTGCTGGCGGCGCAGACGGTGGTGGGCGGGCGTGAACAGGAAGTGCAGTCGACGCAGACGTCGATGCAGACCAGCCAGACGCAGACGGCGAGCGACATCGCCAATCTCACGAGCATCGACCTGGTGTCGGCGATCAGCCAGTACGAGCTGACGCAGACCTCGCTGCAAGCAGCCCAGATGGCGTTCTCGCAGATCCAGAAGATGTCGTTGTTCGATTACATCGGGAGTTGATTGGGGCGGTTTTGCCGGACCTTGATCTTGAGGAGCATCGCGGAGACGCGATGCTCCTTTTTTAATGGCGCGCGACAGGCGGGTGCGCTCTTGACCCCGCCTGCCGGACCAGGGAGCGATCAGACGAGGTTTTTCGGATTGCCGTGAGAGACTTCGCCCTGCAGCACGATGACGTTGTTCCCGTCGATGTTGCTCTGATTGACAGCGTTGGTGGTCTTCGCCGCGCCTCCCGACACCAGCGAATAGTGAAGCTGGCTTCGATCGATCTTCTGCATCGTGACTGACTGACGTTGGTGCATGACTGCTTCCTTATAAGAATGGGACGATGAAAATTTCGTCAGGCGGCAGACTACAGCGATACAACGTCGAAGGCGTTACGGGAATTCCGAGATATCGTTGCCTGACGGCATGAGCCGGAACATTTCAATGCGCGTCAATGCATCGCGCCGGCGATGCGCCCGATTTGCCCGAGCCCCACGTCGAAGATGCGCTGGAAGAACGGCATCAGGTTCGGCACCATGAGCTCCAGCAGCAACAAGCCGACGAGCATGGTCACCGGAAAACCGACCTGAAAGATGCCGATCTGCGGCGCGGCCCGGTTCAGGATGCCGAGCGCGAGGTTGGCGGTGAGCAGCGCAGCGACGATCGGCAGCGCAAGCAGCAAGCCCGTGGAAAAGACGCTGGCGCCATAACCCACCAGCACGCGCCAGCCTTGCGCATGCGCGGCCGACGCCACGACGTTCACGTCCACCGGCACGCTCTGGAACGTCGAGACCAGCGCGCTGATCAGTTGCAGATGGCCGTCGAACACGAGGAAGGCGAGCATCGCCAGCGTGTTGAGATAGCGCGACACGACCACGGCATTGCCGCCGGCGCGCGGATCGTACAGCATCGCGAAGCCGAGCCCCATCTGCTGGCCGATGAACTCGCCCGCCGCATCCACAGCGGCGAACGCAACCTGCATCGTCATGCCGATGGCCGCACCAATCAGGAACTGGTTGACGATGATCCAGATGCCCGCCGACGAGAACACCGTCACCTGCGGCATGGCGCCGAGCGTCGGCGCGACGATCAGCGCGATGAACGCGGCCAGCGCGATCTTCACGCGCATCGGGATCGCCATGTGGCTCAGCACCGGCGCCGTGCCGATCAGCGCAAGAATGCGCACGAACGGCCACAGGAACGCCGTGAGCCAGCCGTTCAGTTGCGCATAGGTGACGGAGAACATCGAGGCGCTCAGCCCGTGATCGCGGGCGTGATGGTGAAGACGTGACGCATGTAGTCGAGCAGCGTCGAGAGCATCCAGGGCCCGGCGATCACCAGCGTGACCGCCACCGCGATCAGCTTCGGAATGAACGAGAGCGTCGATTCGTTGATCTGCGTGGCGGCCTGGAACAGGCTCACCACCAGACCCACGACCAGCGCGACGAGCAGCAGCGGCGCGGCCAGCAACAAGGCGACGTACATCGCCTGATGGGCCATCGTCATGACGGATTCGGGCGTCATCTGTCGATCCTCAGGAAACGAAGCTCTGCGCGAGCGAGCCGATCAGCAACTGCCAGCCGTCGACCAGCACGAACAACATCAGCTTGAACGGCAGCGCGATCGTGGTGGGCGACACCATCATCATGCCCATCGACATCAGCACGCTCGCCACCACCATGTCGATGATCAGGAACGGAATGAAGATCGTGAAACCGATCTGGAAGCCGGTCTTCAGCTCGCTCGTGACGAACGAGGGCACCAGCAGCGACAGCGGCACGTCCTCGGGGCCGTTCATCGGCGCGGCGTGCGAAATGCGGGCGAACAGCGCGAGATCGGCCTCGCGGGTCTGCTTCAGCATGAACTGCTTGAACGGCGCGACGCCGCGCGTCATCGCCTGATCCATCGCGATCTGGCCTTCGGAGAAGGGCTTGTAGGCGTCGTTGTAGGCCTTGTCGAGCACCGGCGACATCACGAAGAACGAGAGGAACAGCGCGAGGCCGACGAGCACCTGGTTCGGCGGCGTGCTCGTCGTGCCGAGCGCCTGGCGCAGCAGCGACAGCACGATGATGATGCGTGTGAAGCTCGTCATCATCAGGACCATCGCGGGGAGGAACGAGAGCATCGTCAGCAGCAGCATTGTCTGCACGCTGAGCGAATAGGTCGTGCCGCCGTTCGGGCCGGGGCTGGTGTTGAACGCGGGCAGGCCCGCGGTGCTTTGTGCGAAGGCGAGATACGGCATCAGACCGATCACGACCGGAAGCGCGAGCTTGACGCCGCGCACGATGTTGCGACTGACCCGCATTACTTGCTCCCGCCGACGAACTGCTTGAGACGCTTGCCCGCGATGCCCGCAAGGACATCGACGAAACGCTGACCGTGGAAAACGATGAAGGTGATAGCCATGAAATCCTGCCTCTTTCGATAGGCTGAATTGTTGACTATCCGGGAGCGCGACGATGACGCGAACAGAGGGGAAAACCCGCGCTAACTCGTTCTATTGCGGCGAGCTGTCAGACGGGATGTAAACGCACATCGGGCGTGGTCCTCGCGGAGCACGCCCGATGCCGATGACCATCGTGTTACTTGACGAACTTCTGCAGGCGCTTGTTCGCTTCGCCGGCGAGGGCGTCGCGGAACCGCTGGCCGAAGCCGCCGGACACGGTTTGCGCCGCGCCCGGAACAGGAACGCCGATGCCGTCCGCGTCTGCTGATCCGGCGGGCATCGTGTGCAGCAGGCGCACGTTGCCGGGACCGGCGCCGAGCACGAGCCAGGTATCGCCCACTTCGATCACCGCGACGCGTTCCTTGTTGCCGAGCGACGCGCCGCCGACTACCTTCACGAGCCCGCTGCGCTTGCCTCCCTGATAGCCGAACTTGCGCGCGAGCCATGCGCAGCCGAACGCGAAGCCGATCACGACCGCGAGCCCGACGAGCGTCTGCAACACCGCGCCGAAACCGAGCGACGGCACCGCGGTGCCCGCGCCGACGCCCGAGGCGATCTGCGCGGCGTGATTCACCGCGTTCATGTCGGCGGCTTGGGCAAGCACGGGCACGAGAAGAGGCGCGGCGAAAAGCAGCGCGGCGGCCACGCGTTTCATCGATTCAGCTTCCGGATGCGTTCAGACGGCGTGATGATGTCAGTCAGGCGGATGCCGAACTTGTCGTTGACGACCACCACTTCGCCCTGTGCGATCAGGCAGCCGTTGACCAGCACGTCCATCGGCTCGCCGGCGAGGCCGTCGAGTTCCACGACCGAACCTTGTGCGAGTTGCAGCAGGTTGCGGATGGCAATCTTCGTGCGCCCGAGTTCCACCGTCATCTGCACGGGGATGTCGAGAATCATGTCGATGTCGTTGCGCGTGGACGGCGCCGCGGCCTTCGACAAGGGCTGGAACACGCCGGCCGTAGCCACCGCCGGCGTTTCGTTGCCGTTCTGTTCGGCGAGGGCGCTGGCCCAGTCTTCCATGATGGCGTCGTCGGCCTTGGCGTCCGCGCCGGGCAACGTGCCTTCCTGCATCAGGTCACTCATATCCACCTTCCTTCATCGTATCGCTCGCGCTGACCATTTTTTGCACGCGCAGCGCGTATTGCCCATTGAAAATTCCGTAGCCGCATTCCATCACCGGCACGCCGTCCACCTTCGCCGTCACATGCTCGGGGATGTCGATCGGCAGCACGTCGCCGGCGCGCATGTTCAGCAGCTGTTCGAACGACGAGCGGATTTCCGCGAGATCCACCGTCACTTCCACTTCCGCCGACTGCACCTGCTGCGACAACACGCGCACCCAGCGGCGGTCCACTTCGAGCGCTTCGCCCTGGATGGGCGAGGACAGCACGTCGCGGATCGGCTCGATCATCGAGTAGGGCATGCAGATGTGCAGCGTGCCGCCCGTCGAGCCGAATTCGATCGTGAACTGCGTCACGATGACAATCTCGTTCGGCGTCGCGACGTTGGCGAACTGCGTGTGCATCTCCGAACGCATGTATTCGAACTGGAGCGGCTTCACGCTGCGCCAGGAGGTCGCGTAGTGCTCGAACACCAGGTTGAGCAGCTTGCTGATGATGCGCTGCTCGGTCTGCGTGAACTCGCGTCCCTCGACGCGCGTATGGAAGCGCCCGTCGCCGCCGAACAGGTTGTCGACCACGAAGAACACGAGGTTCGGGTCGAACACGAACAGCGACGTGCCGCGCAAGGGCTTCACGTGGACCAGGTTGAGATTGGTCGGGATCGGCAGGTTGCGGGTGAATTCGCTGTACTTCTGCACCTTCACCGGACCGACGGAGATTTCCGCCGAACGCCGCATGAAGTTGAAGATGCCCACACGCATCAGGCGCGCGAAGCGGTCGTTGATGATTTCGAGGCCGGGCATCCGGCCGCGGACGATGCGTTCCTGCGTCGCGATGTTGTAGGGACGGACGCCGACGGGCTTGGTCTCGTCGGAGACCTGGTCGATTTCGCCGGTGACGCCCTTGAGGAGGGCATCGACCTCCTCTTGCGACATGAACTCTTCGTGGCCCATGAACTTTTACTCGCTGATGCGGCGTTACTGGACGACAAACTCGGTGAACAGCACTTCCTCGACGCGCACCGGCTTTTCTGCCGTGCTCGCGGCCGTTTCGACGGCGGCGCGCAGTTCGTTGGCGAGCTGTTTCTTGCCGTCGACGGTGGCGAGGTCGTCGGGACGCTTGCCCGAAAGCAGAAGCAGCACGCGGCTGCGGACTTCGGGCATGTGCTCGGTGACCAGCAATTGCACCTTCTCGTCGTGCAGCTTGAGCGTGAGGCCCGCGCGCAGGTAGTGCATGGTGCCGTCGTCGGACTGGAGGTTGACGGTGAGCGAATCGAGCGGGAAGAACACGGGCGGCGGCTCCGGAGCGGGCTTGGCCGGGCCATGGTTCTTGCCGAGGAAGAAGTACGCGCCGCCGGCGCCCGCGCCGAGCAGAACCATCGCGCCGATGGCGATGATCAGGATCTTCTTGAACTTGCCGCCCTTGGCGGGAACGATGGGTTGCTGGTTTGCGGTCGTGGTAGCCATGAATGCGTGCCTCTTTCGATAGGGTGAATTGTTGGCTATCGCGGTGTAAAGCGATGGGTCGAACAGAGGGGGGATTAGGGGCTATTCCATCTGATTGATGGAGCCCTTGGGTCGGGCGTGGTCTGAAGGGTTAACGGGGATTTGGCGGAAAACTTTTGGCTATTTGGGGGCGGGAGGGGGCGGGGCGGCGCGGGGCCGCCCCGTGCTTCAGGCCTGGTCAGGTCGGCCAGACGTCACGAACCGCTCCACCGGCTGGAGAAGGCGTTGGCAAGCGCCTGGATGATACTGGCGAGCGCCGATGACGAGCTTTGCGTCGTGCCGGACGTGGTTTGCGATGCGGATCCGAAGGGCGACTGGGTCGTGCTGCCTGACACAGCACGGGTCGACGTGGTCGCTGGGTTCGTCGAGGGGTTTCCGTCGAACGCGGTGATGCCGGCCTGGATGGAGTCTGAAACCGTACAGGTCGCGGCGGCGTATTCCACCGACAGGCCGCCGTTGCTGACTGTCCCCATGACGACGCCGTTGCTGTCGACCAGCGGGGCGCCGGAGTCACCAAACGACCAGGCCATCTGCACCCCCCAGTAGGTTCCCGCACGTGATGAAATGGGGCCGACGCTCTGGAAGGTGATTGGTGCCGTAAGGTATTCGCTCTCCGGCAACATTCCGCCTCCGATAAGCCCCAAGGCAGCAGCCACGATCAGGGGATTCGGAGTCTGGCGATAAACCACCACAGGATTGTTCGCGAAGTCCGAGATAGCCGGCGACGTGCACTTTTTGGGCAGTCTCAGAGTCTGTGTCCCGCTCGAAGAGACCGGTCGCTGCAGTTTGATGAGCGCCATGTCGATGCCCGGGATCCTGATCCAACCTGTATTTTCTACAGTCGACGCAGCTTCCTGGGAGGACGAGAACGCGCTGCCGTACGACACGCTGACCGATGTCAGCGGGCCTGGTTCGACCAGACAGTGCTCCGCGGTTATCACGACATCACCGCTGACGAGCGCGCCCGCGCATGAGTAACTATTGTTGATATGGACCTTGACATAAGCGCCTGCGTAATCGGTCGCGGCTGCGTGCGTCAATCCGGAAAATAACGTGGATGCAATGACTGAGAATACTTTGAGCCTGGATTTCAACATGAGTAAATGAGTATTTAGTTGAGGCAAATCGAGCGCGATTTTAAGCGCGCCTTCCACTTTCAGAATGTCAGGTTTTTCTGGGACCGCCTTGGATCGGATGGGTTTTCTAAAAGCTGCTCAATATTCGCTGCACAGAAACGAATGCATCGGGCGATGCGAATTTAAAAACAATCGCGCCTGCGAGCATTGACGGAGCAGCGCCTTCGCCAGCAATGAGTATCGGGAAAAGCCCATTGCACGAGCGTGACAAGGCGGTTCGCCAATACCGGATCAAGCGAGCGGACTAGTCGATCAGCCGAATCGCCTCTTTAAATCGGCGAGCTTCTGTTCTATCTTGTATGAAAAAATAGAATTGAAAGTTCGAAAATTTCCCGCCGATACAACCTTGAAATTTTTCGAAACATTTTAATTTGAGACGAGCGACGGATTTAGATAGGCCGCAACGTGAAAGCAATCGGTCTGGGCGTGACGCGCGTCCGGCTTGAATAACCTGTTGCGCTTATTTAATGCCCACCATGAAAAGAATCACGCTTGGACGCACGCCATTTTTCGCCTTGATCCTCATGCTCGGACTGGCCTTGGCCGGGTGCGGCGGAAGCAGCAACCCGCCGCAAGCCAGCACGGGACCATCGACTCCGAGCAGCCCCGCTGCGCCTGAGCCTGCATCCGCGCCGACAGCAGCCTCCACACCTACAGCGACGCCAGTCTCCGTACCGACGCCTGCGCCAGCCTCTTCACCCGCGCCAGCGTCCGCGCCAGCGCCTGCCTCCACGCCAGCCGTTCAGAATGCGCCCGGTACTTATCAGGGAGTGACAGGCGGGAGCACGATCACGAGCCCGACAGCGGTGACGATCTACGGATCCTTGTTCGGCGGATCGATAGGCGCTCCCGGGAGCAGACTGATCATCCCGGTGGTCGCACTCGGTTCGGAAACGCTGCCAACGCCATCTCCGCTGATACTGGACACCGGGTCGGCTGGCATGGCCATCAACGCACAGGACGTGTTTCCCGCGGACATGGTCAGCACCAACGGCTTCGTGTTTCCGCCCGGGCAGAGCATGCTGACTTATCACGGCATCATCGTGACCAACGTCCAGGCGAAGAAGGTTTATGGCGATGGCAGCCATGCCGAGTACGGCAATATCGGTTTTGCCACGGTGAGGTTTGGCGGGCAGGGTGAGCTGACCACGAATCTCATGCCGGTCTTGTTCAGCTACAAGATGGTCGACAGCAATGGCCAACTGCTTCAACAGCCGGAGCACGGCATCTTTGGTATCAACTCTGCGGCCGGCGCCGTCCTGGCCGCCGGTGCCAAATCATCCGGTAGTCTGAACATTTGTTCGCCGCAGTCCATCACTGCGAACGGTTGCGATTTCGTGAGCGTGCTGCGCTACCTGAACTACGCTCCGGGAGTCAATGCAGGTTTCTCGCTCGGCAATACGACTCTTGATCCGAACTGCCTCATCACCGCCTCGATGACGGGATGCACCCTTCAATCCGCGCTGACAGTGGGACTGAGCGCCGCCGACGAGCAAGCCTATTCATCCACGCCCTTGACCTGTCCTGATCCCGGGTTCACCGGATCGGACCATGGTGTGACGGCATGCGATCCCGACATTTTCGGCGGTACGATCAGCGACTCCGGTTCCGGCGAAAGTTTTGCGGCGGAGATCATCCTCGATTCCGGCACGCCGACCATGAAATTATCGGTACCCCCAACAGCGACTTTTCCGCAGTCGTTGGCTGGCGGCAGTACCGAAACCTTCACGCTGCCGGGCTCACCGCTTACCTTCAGCTATCAGGCGAACGTGGATTTGCCCTCTATCACCGCGTTTGGTGATTACGCAAAGTTGCCGAGAACGATTATCGGAATCGGCTTCTTCACCGATCACCAGATGTTTATCGACCTCAGCAGCAATCAGGAGGGCTGGAAGTGAAAGCCGCTCCGCCCAACTGACGCGACCCGGACGAGTCAGTTCGACCGTGCGCTCCACTGACACGGTCACACTGGCCGCGCCGCCAGCGTGGATATCGCTGATACCACGCATCGCCACCTTGCTGCTCGATCATCGCGCGCGCAGGAACCGCCATGAAGTTCCGCGCGCCCGATCGGCTGCATTCGCCCGTCCGATCCCGAACAACTCACTACGCTTAACGCTTGCCCACCATGAAACGACTCACTCTTGGACGCACGCCATTTTTCGCCTTGATCCTCATGCTCGGACTGGCCTTGGCCGGATGCGGAGGGAGCAGCAACCCGCCGCAAGCCAGCACGGGACCATCGACTCCGAGCAGCCCCGCTGCGCCGGAGCCTGCATCCGCGCCGACAGCAGCCTCCACACCAGCAGCGACGCCAGTCTCCGTACCGACGCCTGCGCCAGCCTCTTCACCCGCGCCAGCGTCCGCGCCAACACCTGCCTCCACGCCAGGCGTTCAAAATGCGCCCGGTACGTATCAGGGTGTTACAGGCGGCACCACTGTCACGAACCCGACAGCGGTGACGATCTACGGATCCTTATTTGGCGGATCGCCGAATGATGCTGTGAGCAGGTTGATCATCCCGGTGGTTGCACTCGGCTCGGAAACCCTGCCAACGCCATCCCCGCTGGTACTGGACACCGGGTCAGCCGGCATGACCATCAACGCGCAGGACGTGTTTCCCGCGGACATGGTCAGCACTAACGGATTCGTCTTTCCGCCCGGGCAGAACACGTTGACTTATCACGGCATCACTGTGACCAACGTGCAGGCGAAGAAGGTTTATGGTGACGGCAGCCACGCCGAGTACGGGAATATCGGTTTCGCCACGGTGAAGTTCGGCGGACAGGGCGAGCTGACCACGAGTCTCATGCCTGTTTTGTTCAGCTACAAGATGCTGAACCGCAATGGCCAACTGCTTCAACCGCCGGAGCACGGCATCTTTGGCATCAACTCGGGGGCCAACGCCGTCTCAGCATCCGGCACATTATCCGGTGACCTGAACATTTGCTCGCCGCAGACCATCAGTGCGAGCGGTTGCCACGTCGTGAGCGTGCTGCGCTATCTCAATTACGCTCCGGGAGTCAACGCGGGTTTCTCGCTCGGCAATGCGACGCTTGATCCGAACTGCTTCGTCACCCCCACGATGACGGGATGCACCCTCCAGTCGACGCTGACGGTGGGACTGAGCGCCGCCGACGAGCAAACATATGCATCCACGCCCTTGACCTGTCCGCCTTCCAAAGGCCCCACCGGATCGGACCATGGGGTAATGGCATGCGATCCCGATATTTTCGGCGGAACGATCAGCGACTCCGATTCCGGCGAAAGTTTTTCGGTGACGGAGCTCTTGCTTGATTCCGGCACTCCGACCATGAATTTATCGGTACCCCCAACGGCGACTTTTCCGCAGTCGTTGGCTGCCGGCAGTACGGAAACCTTCACGCTGCCAGGCTCACCGCTCACCTTCAGCTATCAGGCGAACGAGGATCTGCCCTCTCTCACCATATTTACTGATTACGCAAAGTTGCAGAGAACGGTTATCGGGATCGGCTTCTTCATTGATCACCGGATGTTCATCGATCTTGGCAGCAACCGGGATGGCTGGAAGTGAGCGTCGCGCCGCCGAACTGACGTGACCTGAATAGGTCGGCTCGACCGTGCGCCTCGGGAGCGCGGTCACGCTGACCGCGCCCAGCAGATTTCGCCGATACCGCGCGTTGCCGTCTTCGCTCAATCACCGCGCAGATTGACGTCGTTATTGGGCCCTCCGTGCCCAAGACGGCCGCATTCGCCGAACCGATCCGGACGCCACGCGCGCCTGATCCCGATTCACCTATTGCGCTAATCGCATAACCACCATGAAACGAATCAAGCCAGGACGCATGCCATTTTTCGCTTTGATCCTTTTGCTCGGCCTGGCCTTGGCCGGATGCGGAGGGGGCAGCAACTCGCCGCAAGCCAGCACGGGACCATCGAACCCGAATGCTCCAACCGCGCCTGCCTCGGCGCCGACGCCCGCGTCTGAACCGACACCGGCACCAACGCCTGCTTCAGCTCCGACGCCAGCCTCGGCGACCACGCCAGCCCCGGCGTCCGCACCAACACCAGCCTCCACACCAGCCGTTCAGAACGCGCCCGGAACCGTTCAGGGTGTGACAGGCGGGAACACGGTCACGAGCCCGACAGCGGTGACGGTCTACGGATCTTTAGCGAATCCTGATAACAAGCTGATCATCCCGGTGGTCGCACTCGGCTCTCTAACGCTGCCAACGCCTTCTCCACTGGTGCTGGACACTGGATCAGCCGGCATGGTCATCAATGCACAGGATGTGTTCCCCGCGACCATGGTTAGCACCAGTGGGTTCGTGTTTCCGCCCGGGCAGAACACAATGACTTATCACGGCATCACCGTAACCAATGTACAGGTCTCCAAGAGCTTCGGCGGCGGCGGCCATATCGACTACGGCAATATCGGTTTCGCCACGGTCAGATTTGGCGGCCACGGCGAGTTGACCACGAATCTGATGCCCGTCTTGTTCAGCTATAAAACCCTCGACGGCAATGGCCAGCCGCTTAACCTGCCGTGGCACGGCACGTTCGGTGTCCACGCGGGCAATTACTCCGCCGTGGCATCCGGTGCCGCCTCATCCGGTAGCCTGAACCTCTGCTCGCTGCAGTCCATCAACTCGAACGGCTGCGATACCGTGAGCGTGCTGCGCTACCTGAATTACGCTCCGGGCGTCAATGCGGGCTTCTCGCTTGGCAATGCGACTCTTGATCCGAACTGCGCCATCACCGCCACGATGACGGGTTGTACCCTTCAGGCCCCGCTGACGGTGGGACTGAGCGCCGCCGATGAGCAAGCTTATGCATCCATGACCCTGACCTGTCCGCCTTCTGGCGGACCTGCCGGATCGGATCATGGAGTAACGGCATGCGATCCCGACATTCCCGGCTTCACGATCAGCGACTCGGGCTCCGGCGAGAGTTTCAAGACAAAGATCATCTTCGATTCCGGCACCGCGGACATGCAATTCTTGGTAGCCCCGACAGCGACATTTCCGCGGTCGTTGACCCCTCTGAGCACGGAAACCTTGGTGCTGGCGGCCTCACCGTTCACCTACAGCTATCAGGTGGACGCGGATTTGCCCTTTATCACCAAATTTGGGGATTACGCGAAGTCGGACAGAACAATCATCGGAATCGGCTTCTTCACCAATCACGAGATGTTCATCGACTTCGGCAGCAACCTCGAGGGCTGGAAATGAGCGTTGCACTGCAAAGCGGACGCGACCCGGGCCGGTCGTCGACCGTACGCCGCGCGGGCACGGTCACCCTGGCCGTGCCGCCATCGCAGATACCGAACGTCGCCGCGTCTGCTCGATCACCGCCGCGGGGAGAAGCCGCTATCGGGCCGTGTGTACCCGACGCGGCCACATTCGTGGAATCGAGCCGGACGTAACGCTCGCCCGATCCCGATTCACTTATTGCGCTAATCGAATAACCACGATGAAACGAATCAAGCCAGGACGCATGCCATGTTTCGCTTTGATCCTTTTGCTCGGCCTGGCCTTGGCCGGATGCGGAGGGGGCAGCAACTCGCCGCAAGCCAGCACAGGATCATCGACCCCGAGCGGGTCCGCTGCGTCTGCGCCTGCGTCTGCATCCGCGCCGCCAGCAGCCTCTACACCAACAGCGACGCCAGCTTCCGTAACGGCGCCTGCGCCAGCATCTTCATCCACGCCAGCGTCCGCGCCAACGCCTGCCTCCACGCCAGCCGTTCAGAATGCGCCCGGAACCGTTCAGGGTGTGACAGGCGGGAGCACGGTCGCGAGCCCGACAGCCGTGACGATCTACGGATCGTTGGCCAATCCTGTGAACAAGCTGATCATCCCGGTGGTCGCACTCGGTTCGCTGACCTTGCCGACGCCCTCCCAACTGGACCTGGATACCGGGTCGGCCGGTATGATCATCGACGCACAGGACGTGTTTCCCCCGGACATGGTCGGCACCAACGGATTCGTGTTCCCGCCTGGCCAGAACACGCTGAGTTATCACGGCATCGTCGTGACTAATGTGCAAGCAACGAAGGGCTATGACGGCAGCGCAGAGACCGACTACGGCAATATCGGATTCGCCACGGTGAAATTCGGTGGACGCGGCGAGCTGACCACGAATGTGATGCCAGTCCTGTTCGTTTATAAGTCGCTCGACGGCAATGGCCAGCCGCTTCAATTCCCGTATCAAGGCGTGTTTGGCATCAACTCGAGCTCCAACCCCGCGCTGGCAGCCGGCGCCACCTCATCCACCAGCCTGAACATTTGCTCGCTTCAGTCCATCACTGCGAACGGCTGCGACTTCGTGAGTGTGCTGCGCTATCTGAACTACTCCGCCGGAGTGAATGCGGGCTTCTCGCTTGGCAATGCGACTCTTGATCCGAACTGCGCGATCACTTCCGCGATGACGGGATGCACTCTTCAACCGGCGCTGACGGTGGGCCTGAGCGTAGCCGACGAGCAAACTTATACCTCTGTGCCCTTGAGCTGTTCGAAAGGGCCTACCGCATCGGACCTTGGCGTGACGGCATGCAATGCCAACATTCGCGGCTTCACGATCAGCGACTCCGACTCCGGCGAAAGTTTCAAGACGCCGATCCTGTTCGATTCTGGCACGCCAATCATGAAGTTCTCGGTTCCCCCCGACGGCGACATTTCCGCAGTCGTTAACTCCCGCCAGTACGGAAACGGTGACGCTGGCAGGCTCCCCGTTCACTTATAGCTATCCGGTGGACCAAGGGGTGCCCTATGTCACCCTGTTTTCCGACTACGCGACGTCGAGGCTAACGATTATAGGAATCGGCTTCTTCACTGATCACCGGATGTTCATTGACCTCGGCAGCAATCGGGAGGGCTGGAAGTGAAAGGTCGCGCCGCCTCGCTGATGCTGTGCGTGCAGAAAGCGCCATCAAGCCCGGTGTGCCCGACGCAGGTGCATTCGCCGAACCGATCCGGACGCGACGCGCGTCCGATCCCAATTACTACATTGCGCTCAACGAATACCCACCATGAAAAGAACCACCCCAGGACGCACGCCATTTCTCGCTTTGATCCTCTCGCTCGGGTTGGCGTGGGCAGGCAGCGGCACCGCGAATGCCGGCACGGAAACGTCGACTCAGGCCGCTCTCGCTGAGTCAGTCCCCGCCGTTCAACACGCGCCCGGAACAGTCCAGGGTGTGAGCGGCGGAAGCACGGTCACGACCCCGACAGCGGTGACGATCTACGGAACGCTCGGCCATCCCGTGAGCAAGCTGATCATCCCCGTGGTCGCACTCGGTTCGCAAAATCTGCCAACCCCTTCCCCGCTGGTGCTGGACACCGGTTCGTCCGGCATGGTCATCGACGCACAGGACGTGTTTCCCGCGGACGTGGTCAGCACCGACGGTTTCGTGTTTCCACCCGGGCAGAACACGCTGACTTACCACGGCATCACCATAACCAAGGTGCAGGCAAGCAAGACCTACGGTGTCGTTGGCAACGCCCACACCGACTACGGCAATATCGGTTTCGCCACGGTGAAGTTCGGCGGGCATGGCGAACTGACCACGAACCTGATGCCAGTCCTGTTCAGCTATAAAACGCTCGACGGCAATGGCCGGCCGCTGCACCTGGCGTGGCACGGCACGTTCGGTATCGACCCCGCTGCCAGCGCTGCCCTGGCACCTGGTGCCGCCCCATCTCGCAGCCTGAACATATGCTCGCCGCAGTCCATCAATGCGAACGGCTGCGACTTCGTGAGCGTGCTGCGCTACCTGAATTACGCTGCAGGCGTGAATGCGGGCTTCTCGCTCGG
This sequence comes from Caballeronia sp. LZ034LL, assembly GCF_031451215.1. Lineage (NCBI taxonomy): Bacteria > Pseudomonadati > Pseudomonadota > Betaproteobacteria > Burkholderiales > Burkholderiaceae > Caballeronia > Caballeronia sp. LZ034LL. The sequence goes on along the minus strand of NZ_JARUXR010000001.1, from coordinate 2,893,681 downwards.
CAATGCGGCGCTTGATCCGAACTGCGCCATTACCGCCACAATGACGGGATGCAGTTTTCACCCGGCGTTGACGGTGGGACTGAGCGAAACGGACGAGCAAGCTTATGCATCCATACCGTTGATCTGTCCGCCGCCTCGCGGAATGACTGGATCGGACCACGGTGTGACGGCATGCGTCCCCAACGTTGCCGGCTTCACGATCCGCGACTCCGATTCCGGCGCGAGTTTCAAGACCAAGGTCATCTTCGATTCCGGCACGCCGATCATGAGATTCTCGGTGCCCCCCGGGGCGGCGTTCCCGCAGTCGCTGGCTGACGGCAGCACGGAAACCTTGACGCTGGCGGACTCGCCGTTCAGCTACAGCTATCGGGTGGAGGAGGCACAGCCCTCTGTCACCCGATTGTCTGACCGCGCGAAGTCGCCGAGAACGATCATCGGAATCGGCTTCTTCACCGATCACCGGATGTTTATCGACTTCAGCAGCAATCGAGAGGGCTGGAAGTAAAGTCGCGCCGCCAGACTGACGCGACGCGACCCGCATCAATCAGGCAAACGTATCGACGAGCCCGACCGTGCGCCGTACCGGCACGGTCACGCTGGCCGTGCTGCCATCGTCGATACCGCCGACACCGCCGATCCCACCCGTACCACGCCCGCTGCCCGAGCCCGAACGCCCGTCGCCGCCTTGCTGCTGCGACTGCCGCGCGAACGCGGAGCCATCGGAAACGGACGCACTGCCGAGGCTGATGCCGTTCGCTTCCATTGCCTCGCGCAACTTCGGCATCGCGGCTTCGACCGCTTCCCGCACCTGCGCATGCTGCGACACGAACAACGCGTGCGCGTGATTCTCGGAAACCTGCAGCGTGACTTGCAGCGGCCCGAGGTCCTTCGGATTGAGCGTCAGTTCCGCGCTTTGCTGATCGGACTTCGACACGAACACGACCTTCTGACTGAACGCATCGTCCCAGCCGGAAGCGCCGACATGCGGCGCGATCGCCGCGCTGGTGGAAGCCGCCATCGAGCCCTGCGTGCCGGACACGGCCGAACTGCCCGTCGCCGATTGCATCGCCACCGCGTGGGCCGCGGCGTCCGCTGCCTGTTTGTACGCGGCGGTCGCGGCATCGGCGGGCATTGCCGTCGCTGACTGACCGCCGGCGAGCGCCGCGACATCGGTCTGCGCGGTGGCCGCGTGGGTGTCGGCGCTTGCGTTTGCCGCAGAGTTCAGTCCAACGAGACCCGCGCCCTTGCCGCCCTTGGCGAACAGACCGGTCTGTTCATCGCCCTCCTTGCCGACTTCGCGCGCCGCACCGGCCGCGCCCGTCGCGACGTTCGCCGGCAAGGCGGCGGGCGTCTGCTGGTTCAGCGCAGCAAGCGCCGCCTGCAATGCATCCTGCGCCGATTTCGCATCGCCGCTCTTTTGCGTGCCGTCGGTGGATTTCGGGTCATCGGTGGCGCTCGTCGCAACGGCGGCGGCCGCATCGGTCAGGTCCGTGAGCGTCGGGTCAGTGTCGTCGTCGGCATTGGCTGCATCTGCGAGCGCCTTGGCTTTGGCCTGCGCGGCCGCTGCCGCATCCTGCGCGGAGCCTTCGGATTGCGCGGCCGGCTTCGATGCATCGGCCGTCGTGGACTTGCCCGGACGAGCCGCTGCGCTCGTCTTCGCGCCCGCATCGGCTTGATTGGCTTGCGACGCGCCCTGCGCATCGGTGGCGTCGGCGCTCTTCGATGCCGCGTCGGACCGGTCGTCCGGCTTGGGCGCGTCATGCACGCTCGACGTGTCGCCCGACTGCTGCGCCGAGTCGGCCAGCGCGCGGGCGGCCTGTGCGTCGGCGTTGGCGCGGTCGGTGATGCCTTGCAGCGTCAGTCCGAACGACGCCCCCGCGCTCGCCACGCGCTGCGCCGTGGTCTTGCTCGAAGATGAGGCGCCCGACAGCGCGCCAAGGAGGGAAACGGAGGACATGCGTAGCCTCTGGAAATCGGTGGGAGTGTTTGATCGGTCAGGACGACGCGCGCTCGGCGCGCATGCGCAGGATCTTGGCTGCGTGTTCGTCGGCCTCGCGCTGTTCGACGCGCGCCGCCTTTTTGGCAAGCATCGCCTCGCCGCGCGCGGCCAGCACTTCGTAACTGCCGAGCTTCTGCTTCTTCATGCGCCAGTCCGGCTTGGCGGCTTCGATGCGCTGATCGGCCATCAACAACGCCGTGCGCTGTTGCGCGATCGCCGAATCGAGCGTGTCGACGAACGCCTGGAAATTGCGCAGCGTCTGCGCCGTGGTGCCCTGTTGCGCCGACGCGGTGAAGCGCGCGTGATACTCGTCCCGATAGGTGATGAGCGAATTCAGCTGCGCCTCGAGGTCGTTTCGTTCCTGCTGGAGCTTGCCGAGTTTCTTCGTCGCGGCGTCGAGTTCTTCGCCTGCGAGTTCGATGAGGGTGTTGATCGGCAGATTCTTGGACATGGCGTGACGATCCCGTATGGTCTTCTGGTTTTGTCTGACTAATGAGCTGGATACTAGTCGAAAACTATTCGAAGAGTTGATTCAGCATTTCGATGCTCGGCTCGAACGGCGCCTGCTCCCTGAAACCCTGCTGCAGGAACGACTCCATGCGCGGATACAGCGCGATCGCCCGGTCGAGCAACTGGTCGCGGCCGCTCGAATACGCGCCCACGTTGATCAGGTCCTTGTTGCGCTGGTAACGCGACAACATCTGCTTGAACAGGCGCACGCGCTCGAGATGCCGGTCGTCGATGAGCGAGGTCATCGCGCGGCTGATCGACTGTTCGATGTCGATCGCGGGATAGTGGCCCGCTTCCGCCAGCGAACGATTCAGCACGATGTGGCCGTCGAGAATCGCGCGGGCCGAATCGGCGATCGGGTCCTGCTGGTCGTCGCCTTCGGTGAGCACGGTGTAGAACGCGGTGATCGAGCCGCCGCCTTCCGGGCCGTTGCCGGTCCGCTCGACGAGCGCCGGCAGCTTCGCGAACACCGACGGCGGATAACCCTTGGTCGCAGGCGGCTCGCCGATCGCCAGCGCAATCTCGCGCTGCGCCATCGCGTAACGCGTCAGCGAATCCATCAGCATCAGGACGTGCTTGCCCTGATCGCGGAAATATTCGGCGAGCGAGGTCGTATAGGCGGCGGCCTGCATGCGCAGCACCGGCGACACGTCGGCGGGCGCGGCCACCACCACCGAGCGCGCGAGGCCGTCTTCGCCCAGGATCTGCTCGATGAATTCCTTCACTTCGCGGCCCCGTTCGCCGATCAGCCCGATCACGATCACTTCCGCGCTCGTATAGCGGGCCATCGTGCCGAGCAGGACGGACTTGCCGACGCCGGAACCCGCGAACAGGCCCATGCGCTGTCCGCGTCCGACGGTCAGCAGCGAATTGATCGCGCGCACGCCGACGTCGAGCACCTTGTGGATCGGCTCTCGATTCAGCGGGTTGATGACCGGCGCGGACAGCGGCGCGTCGACGCGCGCGTTGAGCGGACCGAGACCGTCGAGCGGACGGCCCGATGCATCGACGACCCGGCCGAGCATTTCCCAGCCCACCGGCAGGCGCTTGGCGCCCGCCATCGGGTCGTTGATCGGCGCGCTTTCGAGCGGATAGACGCGTGCGCCGGGCAGCAGGCCGGCCACTTCGGTGGTCGGCATGAGGAACAGCTTGTCGCCCGAGAAGCCGACGACTTCGGCTTCGGCGCTCGGAATCGCGCTGCCGGGCGGCAGCTCGATCATGCATTCGGAGCCGACGCCCATCTTCAGGCCGACTGCTTCGAGCACGAGGCCGGCGGCGCGCGTCAGGCGGCCGCACGGACGCAGCGGCTTGGCGAGCGCGCTGCGCGTGCGCAGGGCGTCGAGCTTGTCGCGCCACGCGTCGATGTGCGGATTGCCGGCGATATCGGCGAGTTCGGCGATGGTGCGCGCGGCGAGTTCCTCGGGCGTGGGCTCGTCGGCGGCTTCATCGGCGGCGAGCGGGCCGAACGACGCGCGCGCGAGTTCCTGTTCGAGCGCGCTCAGGCCGTCCTGCGTGATGCGGTGCGCGTTCGGGTGGGCGTGCGAATGTGCGTGCGGATGCACGGCCGACGATGCGGGTTGATTTACCACGGCTTGTGTCTCCCGAGGGCAGCCACGACGCGCTCCCAGCGCGATACGTTGGTCGAGTCGACTTCGCCCGTCGCCGCATGCGCCTTGCAGCCGCCGCGCTCGACGATCGGGTCGGGACGCACGGTCCAGCCGGCGCCTTCGAGTTCGTCCTTCAGATAAGCATCGACGACCGGCATGTCGGCCGGATTGACGATCAGCGTCGGCGCGCCCGACAGTTCCGGCTCCGCCGCGATCACCTCGCGCGCCACCGCGACCAGCGCGGTCGGATCGAGCGCGAGATGCTGGCGCACGACCTGCTGCGCGATATCGACCGCCAGTTCGGCGAGCGCTTCCGCGATGGCCGCATCCGCCGCCTGCAACGCGGTCTTGAAGGAGTCCGCGATCTCGGCAAGGCGCGCGGCCTGCGCCAGCGCTTCCTTGCGGCCGTCTTCGAAGCCCTTCGCCTGGCCTTGTTCGTAGCCGGCCTGATAGCCAAGCGCCTGGCCCGCGACGTGACCCTTGGCGAGTCCCTGTGCGTGCGCGTCTTCCTCGACGCGGCGCAGGTGCGTCTCGAGCGCGGCCTGTTCCGCCGCGCTGTTGTCGACCTTGACGTTGACGGGATCGAAGGACGCCATCTCCCAGCGCTGGTACGCCGAGAGCGGAGCCTTGTCCGGGCCCTTGTGCGCGCGGGCGTCAGACATACGCATCCTCCGCCTTGCCGCCCAGCTGGATCTGGCCGTTTTCCGCGAGGTTGCGGACGATCTGCAGGACCTTGCGCTGCTGCTGCTCCACTTCCGACACGCGCACCGGACCGCGCGAATCGAGGTCTTCCGCAAGCAGTTCGGCGGCGCGCTGCGACATGTTCGACAGGAACTTCTGGCGCAGCGCCGGCTGCGCGCCCTTCAGCGAGACGATCAGCGTCTCGGACTCCACTTCCTTCAGCAGCAGCTGGATCGCGCGGTCTTCGAGGTCGAGCAGGTTCTCGAACACGAACATCTGGTCGATGATCTTCTGCGCGAGTTCCGCGTCGTACTCGCGGACGTTCGAGATCACGCCTTCCTCATGGTTGCTCGACATGAAGTTGAGAATCTCGGCCGCCGTCCGGATGCCGCCCATCGGCGCGCGCTTCAGATTGTCGCTGCCGGAGAGGAGGGTGGTCAGCACGTCGTCGAGTTCGCGCAGCGCGGCGGGCTGGATGCCGTCGAGCGTCGCGATGCGCAGCAGCACGTCGTTGCGCAGACGCTCGGTCAGCAGCGAGACGATCTCCGACGCCTGATCGCGGTCCAGGTGCACGAGGATCGTCGCGATGATCTGCGGATGCTCGTTCTTGATCAGTTCCGCGACCGCGCCCGAGTCCATCCACTTGAGGCCTTCGATGCCGCTCGTGTCGCTGCCCTGCAGGATCCGGTCGATCAGCGCGCCGGCCTTGGTTTCGCCGAGCGCCTTGGTCAGCACCGAGCGGATGTACTCGCTCGAATCGAGCGACAGCGCCGTGTGCTGCTCGGCCTCGCTGACGAATTCGGTCAGCACGTTGTCGAGCTGCTCGCGCGTCACGTTCTTCAATGCCGCCATGGTCGCGCCGATCTTCTGCACTTCGCGCGGCGCGAGGTACTTGAAAACTTCGGCGGCTTCTTCCTCGCCGATCGACATCAGCAGGAGCGCGGCTTTATTCAGGCCTTCAGCGTTCATCGGACACCCAGTTCTTGACGACCGTCGCAACGATTCTCGCGTCCTGACGCGCGACCATGCGCGCGTAGTCGAGATTGCGATCGAATTTGGCTTTCTTGCTTTCGTGACCGAGGAGACTCACCTCGGCATCCTTGTCTTCATCGTCCTTCTTGTCGCCGCCGGCCGCGGGGCCGTCGAGCAGCGAGAGTTCGTCCGGCGCGGCCAGCGACGGCGCCATTTCGGGCGGCGGCGGGAACGCACGGCGCATCGCCGGCTTCACCATGCTGAAGTACAGGAACAGCCCGACGATGCCGATGCCCAGGTACTTCGCCGCCTGGATGCCCATGCCGATCGACTCCGGCGTCTTCCACCACGGCACGTCCGGCGTCACGTTCAGGTCGGCGGAGAACGCGCTGTTGACCACGTTCACCGAGTCGCCACGCTTGTCGTCGAAGCCCATCGCGTCCTTCACGAGCTGCTGCACCTGCGCGAGCTTGTCGGCGGCGAGCGGCGTCATCGTCACGTTGCCCTTGGCGTCGACCTTCTTCTCGTAGTTCACGACCACCGCCACCGACAGGCGCTTGATGCCGCCGGTCGCCTGCTCGAAATGGCGCACGGTGCGGTCCACTTCGTAGTTCGTCGTGGTGTCCTTGCGCTGGTTCTGCGGCGTGGACTTGGCGCTGGCGCCGGCTGGGCCGGACGCGGCGGCATCGACCGGCGCGGAAGCGGCTTGCGGCGGCTGGTTGGAGAGCGCGCCCGGCACGCCGGATGCGCCGCTGCCCGAGGTTTCGCTCGATTCGCTCGACTGCTGGCTGCGGATCGCGGTGTTTTGCGCGTTGCCGTTCGGGCCGTAGCTTTCGGCGGTCTGTTCGAGCTTCGAGAAATCGATGTCCGCGCTGACCTGCGAGCGGGCGTTGCCGGCGCCGAACAGCGGCGCGAGGATCGCGTCGATGCGCTTCTGCGTGTTGTGCTCGATCTGCTGCACGTACTTCAGCTGCGAGGCGTCGAGGCCGTTGGCGACGCTCTGGCTGGTGAGCAGGTTGCCGTCCTGATCGACGATATTGACGTTCTTGACCGGCATGTCCGCCACGCCCGACGCCACCATGTGCGCGATCGCCAGCACCTGGCCTTCGTCGAGCACGCGTCCCGGATACAGGTTGACCATCACGGAGGCGGTCGGGAGTTCCTTGTCGCGCACGAACACGCTGGGCTTCGGAATGGCCAGATGCACGCGCGCCGACTTCACCGACGAGATCGAACCGATGGTGCGCTCCAGCTCGCCTTCGAGCGCGCGCTGATAGTTGACCTGCTCGGCGAACTGGCTGATGCCGAACTTCTGGTTGTCCATCAGCTCGAAGCCGACCGAACCGGCCTTCGGCAGGCCCTGGCTTGCCAAGCGCAGGCGGGTTTCGTGAACCTGCTCGGCCGGGACGAGGATCGCGCCGCCGCCGTCGGAGAGCTTGTAGGGAATATTGCCCTGCTGGAGCGCGGCAACGATTGCGCCGCCGTCGCGGTCCGAAAGATTGGAGAAGAGGACGCGGTAGTCCGGCTGGCGCGACCACATGACGAGGCCCGCGACGACCATCACCAGAATGGCGACGGCGACGATCAGCGGCACGCGCGGGTTCGAGCGGAACTGGTTGAGCATCGGCACGCGCTGCGCGAAACCGCCGAAGTCGGCGCCGCCTGCGAGGCCCGGGCCTGCCGTTCCGGCTGCGCCGGGTTGTGCGCCCGCCAGGCCCAGTCTGGCATCGGGCGTGATGAGTGAGTTATTGGGCGTTTCCATTTAGCGTCGAGGCTCCGAATCTTTTGCTTCCACCGCGGCCGCCGGGCTTCTTGAACGGCGGCAGTGGACTTTTCACGATGGGGATTATCCGCAGAAGATTGCAACTCGATTCAGCGAATAGAGCGGGGTTTTCCCCGTTCTTCCCGCGCTTTGAAACGACACCCGCTGCTAAGCTTTTTCGTACTCGGTGAACCTCCGTCACGGCGGCGCCGAACCCAGGCCACCGCTCCCGAGCGGCGCGGGCCGTCCCGCCTTCGGACGCGGTCCGCCGGCTTATTACTGATTTCCGGAGTCAACATGAACTTTCCGATCAATCCGCTCTCGGCCGCGCTTTCCTCCATCCAGTCGATGGCGTCGCAGGCCGCCGGCGGAGCTTCTGCCGCGGGCGCCGCGAACGTGGCGACGGGCGCCGTCACCGGCGGCCAGTCGGGCGCGGCCAGCGTGGGCAGCTTCGCCGACGCGCTGAAAACCTCGATCGACAAGATCAGTGACAACCAGACCAAGGCGCTCGGCGAGGCGCACGCGTTTGAAATCGGCTCGCCGAACGTGTCGCTGAACGACGTGATGGTGGACATGCAGAAGGCGAACGTCGGGTTGCAATTCGGCCTGCAGGTGCGCAACAAGCTCGTCTCGGCCTATAACGACGTCATGCAGATCTCGGTCTGACGCGCAGTCAAGCCGGGAATCGAACCGTTCACGGTCTCTGTTCCGAACCTGTCACCGCCTCCTGAGCCTTGTGTCCTAAAGCTTTGCCGCGTTCCTCCGATAACCCCCATAACAGCACGGCGAACGACAGTTCGCTCGCCCCGGCGAGCGAACCGGGCGCCGCCACCGGTTTCCAGCAGGCCCGAAACCGGACGGACAGCGGATTGCAGCAGGGCATCGTAAAAGGAGAAGCAAGAGATGTATTCCCCAGGACACGCCGGAGCCAACGCCTACGCGCGCGTGGGCGTCCAGACAGGGGTGATGGGAGCGAGCCCGCACCGGCTGATCACGATGCTGTATCAGGGCGCGCGCCAGGCCATCGCGCAGGCGCGCATGCACATCCAGCAGAAGAACATCGGCGGTCGCGGGATGGCGATCGGGAAGGCCATCAGCATCATCGAGAGTGGCTTGCAGCAGGCGCTCAACAAGGACGCGGGCGGCGAGATCGCCGAACGGCTGGACGCACTGTATACGTATATGTCGCGCCGGCTGCTCGAAGCGAACCTGAAGCAGGACGAGACGATGCTCGTGGAAGTCGACAACTTGCTCGCGACGCTCGAAGAGGCGTGGGTGGGCATCGCACCGGAAGTGGCTCAAATGACCGCGGCGCCCGTTTGACGGAAGGCTGCGTCGATTGCCTCGAAAGAATGAAGATGACCCAAGAATATTTCGCCCACTACGAAGCCATTGCGGCGGTTTCCGGCCAGATGCTCGTGGCCGCGCGCGGCGGCGAATGGAGCGAACTGAAGACGTTGCAAGGCACCTACCGCGAGTTGATCGAGCAGCTGAAGGACGTGGATTCCGGCTCGGAGCTCGATGAGAGCGCCCGGGCGCGCAAGCTCGATCTCGTCAAGAAGATCCTGGCCGACGACGCCGCGATCCGCGACCTGACGTCGCCGAGCCTCGCGCGCCTGTCCGCGCTGTTCACGGTCAACAGCCCGGCGCGCGTACTGAAAAAAATGATGGGACTGCGCTGAGCGCAACTGCGCCTGGCCGGAAGCCGGTCACAGCGTACTTGAGGATGTGGGCATGAGTGGACTCGATACTGCGATCGCAAGCTTGCTCGCCAACCGAACCGAGCTCCTGATGTCCGCCCTTCGCGCGCCGAACGGCGTGAGCGGCAGCGGCGTCACCGGCGCGAGCGTCGGACAGACGGGCACGCCGGCCGATACGTCGCTCGTCGGCGGCGCGCCGCAGGCCAGCCTGGCGCCGGCGCCGTCCACGCAAACCGCTTTCTCCAGCGTGGCGCGCACGCTCGACGTGATTTCCCGTTTCGGCGGCGCGACGCCGCCCGTCACTGGCGATGCCCCGCTCTGGCCGACGCCGCCTCGTCCCGCCAGCGCGTTCGCCGCGCTTTCGACCGGACTCTTCGACACCGCTTTCTCCTCCAATGCCGCCGCGGTCGCTGCGGCGCGCGCCGCGACGCAGAACCTGCCGCCGCTGCCGGCGGGCGTGCTGGCCACCGAACTGGCGAAGACCGTCGACGAAAGCGGACTCTTCTACGAATCGCACCTCGTGCAATGGCTCGCGGGCCAGCGCAGCAGCGCATCGCTCGGCAACGAGCCGCAGGCGCGCGTCGACGCCCGCACGCGCGCCTTGCCGCTCGACCTCGTCAGCGATGACTTGAGCAACGCCACCACCGGCGATACCGGCCTCGACGACGCCCGCACGCCGCAAGCCGCCGCCGCGGATTCCCCCGATCTCCCCGATCTGCCCGATTTCCCCCCGCGCGGCGTCGCGACGCCGCAGACGCCGCAGCAGGCAGCCGCGCTCGCCGCGTCGGTGCGCGATGCGCCCGCGGCGATGCTGTCGAGTTCGCAGGGCGCGAACAATGCATACGGCGCCAGCGCCGCGTCCGCCCCGGCCGCGCGGTCGAGCGAACACAATTCGGCGCTGCAGGCATCGGCGGATGCGGGCATTCATCCGGCCACGCTCAATGTCGTGCGCCAGCAGCTCGACGTGCTCGCGAACCAGCAGTTCCGCTGGCAGGGCGAGGCGTGGCCCGGCACGCGCTTCGAGTGGGAGATTGCCCGCGAACCGCGCGATCATCGCTCGCTCGATGACGCTGCCGACGAGCGCGCCTGGCGCACGCGCATCACGCTTTCGCTGCCGGCGCTCGGCACCGTGGACGCGGAGCTGGTGCTGACCGGCGACAAGCTGGTCGCGCGCATCAAGGCCGGCGACGCGGGCGCGCGCCGGCTCGCTACCGACGGTCCCGCCTTCGCGCGCCAACTGGAGGCGGCGGGGCTGGCGTTGTCATCGCTGTCGGTCCGTTCGATGGACGGCTCCACCGATCTCGCCATCTCCGGCGAACCGCCCGACAGGAAGCCGGTCAGGTCGCCGCTCGAGCACCTGTTGCGTCCGGCGGCGGGCGAGGGAGGCGCGGCGTGAACCAGAACCAGTCCGGGCCGCCGCCGTACACCCGCATGCAGGCCACGGCGCTCGCCTACGAGGCGGGCAATCGCGACGCGACGCCGCGCGTGGTCGCGAAGGGTTACGGCATGGTCGCGGAGATGATCGTGCAGCGCGCGAAGGAAGCGGGGCTGTATGTGCACGAGTCGCCGGAAATGGTGTCGCTCTTGATGCAGGTCGATCTCGACGCGCACATCCCGCCCGCGCTCTATCACGCAGTCGCGGAGCTGCTGTCGTGGGTGTATCGGCTGGAAAACGAAGAGCCGCTGCGCGAAGCAGGGCGCGCGCTGCGTTGATGCTTCTCCGCTGACGCTTTCACGCCGCGAAGGCGCGGTTCACGAGCGCGGCGTGATCGAAGCGCGCCGGCAGCGTGCCGTAGACCCGCCCCGTGTCGCCCCGCGCGTCGCCGAGACGCGTCTCGATGAACGCATCCGCCACTTCCTGCGGCGCATGCCGCGCCAGCAGGACACCCTGCGCGCACAGCGCCAGCTGCTGCGCGATGCGCCGCGCCGATGCCTCGCGCGCCGCCGGATCGCCCGTCAATAGCTTCATCAGCGACGCCAGTGCGCCCGCCAGCACCGGATGCGCGCCGGCCGTCGCGTTCCAGTCGGCGAGCAGCGCGTGCGCGGCGTCCTGTTCGCGCTCGAACGCGCGCAGCACGTCGAGGCACATCACGTTGCCCGAGCCTTCCCAGATCGAGTTGACCGGCGCCTCGCGGTAGAAGCGCGCCATCGGCCCGGTTTCGACGTAGCCGTTGCCGCCCCAGACTTCCATCGCCTCGCCGGTGAATTCGAGCGCCCGCTTGCACACCCAGAACTTCGCGGCCGGCGTCACGATGCGCCGCCACGCGCGCGCTTGCATCGATCCGCCCGGCGCCGCGCTGTCCTCGAACGCGCCCGCGAGACGCATGAACAACACCGTGGCCGCCTCGGATTCGAGCGCGAGGTCGGCGAGCACGTTGCGCATCAGCGGCTGATCGACGAGCGGCGCGCCGAACGCGCTGCGGTGCCGCGCATGGTGGATCGCCTGCACGAGCGCCGCGCGCATCAGCGCCGCGCTGCCGATCACGCAATCGAGGCGCGTGAAGTTCGCCATCTCGATGATGGTCGGCACGCCGCGTCCTTCCTCGCCGATCATCACGCCGTAGGCATCGCGGAACTCCACTTCGCTGCTCGCGTTCGAGCGGTTGCCGAGCTTGTCCTTCAGCCGCTGGACCTCGACCGCGTTCTTGCGGCCATCCGGCTGGAAGCGCGGCACGTAGAAGCACGACAGCCCGCCCTGTTCTTCGGTGCGCGCGAGCACGAGATGGGCGTCGCATTGCGGCGCGGAGAAGAACCATTTGTGCCCGATCAGCCGATAGGCGCCGCCGCGTCCCGGCGCGCCCAGAGCATATGCGCGCGTGCGGTTGCTGCGCACGTCCGAACCGCCCTGTTTCTCGGTCATGCCCATGCCGATCATCATCGAGTGCTTGCCGGCTTCCAGGGGAATGTCGCGCGGATCGTGCTCGCGCGACAGCAACGGCCGCGCAAGCCGCGCGTACAGGTCGGGCTCGTTGCGCAAGACCGGAATGCTGGCGAAGGTCATCGTGATCGGGCACAGCGAACCCGATTCCAGCTGCCCGTGCAGGAAATACGCAGCGCAGCGCGCGGCCATCGATCCCGGCTGCGCGGACGGCTCGAAGGGCATCGCGTGAGCGCCCGCCCGGCGCAGACGCCGCAGCAGTTCGTGCCAGGCCGGATGGAACTCCAGCGCGTCGATGCGTTGACCGCGCGGGCTGTGCGTCGAAAGCGCCGGTTCGTGCCGGTTGGCCAGCTCCGCCAGCGCGACGACATCGGGCTGCGTCAGCGCCATGCCGTCGCGCGAGAGCGCTTCCGCGTGCCATTGCGCGCCCTCGCGGCCGAGCGCCGCGACGAGCGCGTGATCGAAGGCGAACGCGTCATAGCCGACGAGCGGCTCGACCTGATTGGTGACTTCGTGGGTTTGTTGGAACGGCAGATCGGCGTGATCAGATGTAGCGGATGAGGCGGGCGAAGTCGCGGACATCTTCGGTCTCCTTGGCGCGGCGCACACCGGGCGGGCCGCGCCGGTTGTCGGCGGGCAGGCGCGGTTCCGCTCGACGGATACTCAACAAATCATAGGCCGTGCAGGTTCACCGCGCGCCGCTATTCGGCCGGCTTGCCGCGGCGCCCGCGGGAAAAGCCGTCGGCCATGAAGTCCTGGTCGAGATTGGCGGGCAGCATCTCGCGCGCCACCTCGATCCACGCGCGCGCCGCATGCGACAGATAGCCGTTGCGCCGCCAGCCGAGCGCCATGTCCCAGTGGATCTCCGGCTTCACCACGGGCCGGCACGTGAACGCTTCGGCGTCCAGCCGCCGGCAATACGGCGCGGGCAGCAGCGCGATGCCGATGCCGGCCTGCACCAGCGCCGAAATGAAATCCCAGTGCCCGCTGCGCCCGACGATGGTCGGCGCGAAACCCGCGTCGCGGCACGCGGCGAGCACGACATCGTTGAGCGCGAGGCTCTCGCCGTAGAACACGAAGGGCTCGGCGGCGAGGTCGGCGAGCGCGACTTCCTGCGCGTCGTCCCAGCGCGAGCCCTTCTGCGCCACCAGCCACAGCAGCTGGCGGCTGACGGGAAGCACGTCGAACAGGTCGGCATCGACGGGTTGCAGCACGCCGCCCAGTTCCAGTTCGCCGTCGAGCAGCGCCGCCTCGATCGCCTTCGAGCCGCGCTCGAACAGCTTCAGTTCGACCTTCGGATACCGTTGCCGGAAAGCGGCGATGGCCGGCGTGAACAGCGATCCGCCCATCGGCGGAATGCCGATGGTCAGCGTCCCGCGACCGAAGGTGCCGAGATCGTTCAGCTCGGCTTCCAGACGCGCGTGCGCGGCCAGCACCTCGGCGCCCCGTTGCCAGACAATCTGCCCGACATCGGTGAGCACCATCTGGCGGCCCTCGCGCAGCAGCAGCGGCGAGCCGACCTCGTCCTCCAGCGCCTTCACCATCTTGCTGATGGTCGGCTGGGTCACGAACATGTGTTCGGCGGCAGCAGTAAAGCTCTTTTGCTTCACCACCTCGATGAAGTACCGCAAAGCGCGTAGTTCCATCGTCGGCTCCCGGATTCCGGATTGGAATGATTTGAATAAGGTTAAGTCATTTTTATTATGTTTGGGGCGCCCCTATACTCGGTCTACAGGTTAACCCTAGTCCACCGCCCAAGACCCCGAGAACACTGCCATGTCCGTCGCCCTCGCCAGCTCCGCCCAAACCCGCAGCGCCCGTGTCGCGTTTGGCCGCTTCGTGCGCGTCGCGCTGCAATCGACAGCGCTGGCCGCGATCTGGGCCGCCGCGGATTTCGTCGCGCGCAGGTTGTCGCTGCCGGTTCCGGGCGGCGTCGTGGGGCTGGTCGCGCTGCTGGCGCTGCTGTTCTGCGGCGGCGTCGCGCCACGCTGGGTCAAGGCCGGCGCCGACTGGCTGCTGGCGGACATGCTGCTGTTCTTCATTCCGGCGGCGGTCGCGGCGGTCCAGTACGGCGGCCTGTTCCTGGAAGACGGCTGGCGGCTCGCGCTGGTGGTGGTCGGCGGAACGCTGATGGTGATGGTCGCGGTGGCCTTCGCCGTGGATCGCGCCGCGCGCCTCGAACGGCGTCTCGCGTTGCGCCGCGCGCTCGTCACGCGGCACGCCGCCCGCGCCTGAACACGCCCGAGCGCCGCCATGAACCACTTCTACGAATCCCTGTTCGCCGACGATTCCGCCCGTCTGATCGCGGCGGGCTGCCTGGTTCTGACCGTGGCGCTGTATTTCGCGGCCAAGCAGCTCTATGCGCGCTTCCGGCGTCCGTGGCTCACGCCGCTGCTGGCGGTGCCGGTGGTGCTCGGGATCATCGTCGTGATGGCCCGCATTCCGTACCAGGTCTACTTCGCCGACACGCGCTGGCTCATGTGGCTGCTCGGCCCGGCCACCGTCGCCTTCGCCGTGCCGATCTACGAATACCGCACGCTCATCAAGCGGCACTGGATCTCGCTGACCGTCGGCGTGACGGTCGGCATTCTGGTCGCGGTGGGCGGCTCGCTGGCGCTCGCCAAGCTGCTGCATCTGTCGCCGGAACTGCAGCGCAGCCTTGCGACGCGCTCCGTCTCCACGCCGTTCGCGCTCGCCGTATCGGACAAGATCCACGCGCCGAAGGACCTCACCGCGCTGTTCGTGATCGCCACGGGCGTGTGCGGCATGCTGTTCGGCGAAATCGTGCTGGCGCTCGTGCCGCTGCGCACGCGGCTCGCGCGCGGCGCGCTGTTCGGCGCGGCGGCGCATGGCGTCGGCACGGCGAAGGCGCGTGAGCTCGGCAGCGAGGAGGGCGTCGTCGCGAGCCTCACGATGATGATCGCGGGCGTCGCGATGGTCCTGCTCGCGCCGCTCTTGTCCATCCTTCCTTTCTGATCCCGAAACGCCGCCCGGCAGTCTCGCACCGGCCCGCCAAAAACCCGCTTCGGCGCGCGGCCGTTGCGCCTTCGTCCGACGAGTCTTTGCTACAATCGGCGTTCGCTTCCGAGGAGCGTTGCGACGGGCTTTCAAAACGCCCGCCAGGCTCGGAGCATTCAATCCGGACGGTTCGAAGGCATGTGCAATGCCCCCAGAGCCACCGCATTCGAACGGCGCTCACGTCAACATTTCTAGTCTTTTTAGAAAAGGAGGGCGTGATGAACGCCGCAGTTCTCGATTCCAAGGATTCCAAGGATTACGTCGTCGCCGACATGTCGCTGGCCGCATGGGGCCGGAAAGAACTCGACATTGCCGAAACGGAAATGCCGGGTCTCATCCAGACGCGCGAAGAGTACAAGGCGCAGCAGCCGCTGAAGGGCGCGCGCGTCGCCGGTTCGCTGCATATGACCATCCAGACGGGCGTGCTGATCGAAACGCTCACGGCGCTGGGCGCGGACGTGCGCTGGGCATCGTGCAACATCTTCTCGACGCAGGATCACGCCGCCGCCGCGATCGCCGCAGGCGGCACGCCGGTGTTCGCGTTCAAGGGCGAATCGCTCGACGAGTACTGGGAATTCTCGCACCGCATTTTCGAATGGCCGAACGGCGAATTCGCCAACATGATCCTCGACGACGGCGGCGACGCCACGTTGCTGCTGATCCTCGGCGCGAAGGCTGAAAAGGACCGCTCGGTCATCAGCAAGCCGACCAACGAAGAAGAAGTCGCGCTGTACAAGTCCATCGGCAAGCATCTGGATGCCGATCCGACCTGGTATTCCACGCGCCTGTCGCACATCCAGGGCGTGACGGAAGAAACCACCACGGGCGTGCATCGCCTGTATCAGATGGAAAAGGAAGGCCGCCTGCCGTTCCCCGCCATCAACGTCAACGATTCGGTCACGAAGTCGAAGTTCGACAACCTGTATGGCTGCCGTGAATCGCTCGTGGACGGCATCAAGCGCGCCACCGACGTGATGATCGCCGGCAAGGTCGCCGTGGTTGCGGGTTACGGCGACGTGGGCAAGGGCTGCGCGCAGTCGCTGCGCGGACTCGGCGCCACCGTCTGGGTCACGGAAATCGATCCGATCTGCGCGTTGCAGGCCGCGATGGAAGGCTACCGCGTCGTGACGATGGAATACGCCGCCGACAAGGCCGACATCTTCGTGACCGCCACCGGCAACTATCACGTGATCAACCACGATCACATGAAGGCCATGCGCAACAACGCGATCGTCTGCAACATCGGCCACTTCGACTCCGAAATCGACATCGCCTCGACGCGCCAGTACACCTGGGACAACATCAAGCCGCAGGTCGATCACATCATCTTCCCGGACGGCAAGAAGATCATCATCCTGGCTGAAGGCCGCCTCGTGAACCTCGGCTGCGCAACGGGCCATCCGTCGTTCGTGATGTCGAACTCGTTCACGAACCAGACGCTCGCGCAGATCGAACTGTTCTGCCAGGGCGACAAGTACGAGAACAAGGTCTACGTGCTGCCGAAGCATCTCGACGAGAAGGTCGCGCGCCTGCATCTGGGCCGCATCGGCGCGGAACTGACCGTGCTGTCCGACGAGCAGGCCGGCTATATCGGCGTCGGCAAGAACGGTCCGTTCAAGCCGAACCACTACCGCTATTAACCGCGGGCGGCGACCCGTGTCCGCACGGATGCCCGCGCATCCGTGCGGCGCCGGCGACCTGACGCATCAACCGGAGAATCATCGATGACCGTGCTGCTGACATGGCTGATCAACGCGCTCGCGCTGTTGATCATCACCTATCTCGTGCCGTCGATCCATATTCGCAGTTTCGGCACGGCGCTCATCATCGCTGTGGTGCTGGGGCTCATCAACGCCATCCTGCGCCCGGTCCTCATCCTCCTTACGCTGCCGGTTACCATCCTGACGCTCGGGCTCTTCATCCTCGTGGTGAACGCGCTGTGCTTCTGGTTGTGCTCGTCGCTGCTGAAGGGGTTCGAGGTCTCGGGGTTCTGGTCCGCGTTCTTCGGCTCGATCCTGTACAGCATCGTGTCCTGGCTGTTGTCGGCGCTGATTTTCGGCAACCGCAACTTCGGCTGAGTCAGATCGCCCCTGCGTCGCCGCCGCTCGATCCCTTCTCAACATGAAACCGATCGAACTTTCATTCGAGTTTTTCCCGCCGAAGACGCAAGAGGGCGTGGACAAGCTGCGCGCCACCCGCGCCGAACTGAAGACGCTCTCGCCCAAGTTCGTCTCCGTGACTTTCGGTGCAGGCGGCTCCACGCAGCAAGGCACGCTCGATACCGTGCTCGAGATGGCCGCGGAAGGCTTCGAAGCCGCGCCGCACCTGTCGTGCATCGGCTCCTCGAAGGAGAATCTGCGCGCGATCCTCTCGAACTATCGCGGGCACGGCATCCGCCATATCGTCGCGCTGCGCGGCGACCTGCCTTCGGGCATGGGCGAAGTCGGCGAGTTGCGCTATGCGTCGGAACTCGTGGCGTTCATCCGCCAGGAGCACGGCGACTGGTTCAACATCGAAGTGGCCGCGTATCCGGAGTTTCATCCGCAGTCGAAGTCGCCGCGCGCCGATCTCGAGAACTTCGCCCGCAAGGTGAAGGCGGGCGCGAATTCCGCGATCACGCAGTACTTCTTCAACGCGGACTCGTACTTCAGGTTCGTCGAGGAAGCGCGCAAGCTCGGCGTAGACGTGCCCATCGTGCCGGGCATCATGCCGATCACCAACTTCTCGCAACTGATGCGCTTCTCCGACATGTGCGGCGCCGAAGTGCCGAAGTGGGTCGCGCGCCGGCTCGAAAGCTTCGGCGACGACCGCGAGTCGATCCGCGCCTTCGGCGTGGATGTGGTGACGGGGTTGTGCCAGCGTCTCATCGACGGCGGTGCGCCCGGCCTGCACTTCTACACGCTGAACGGCGCGTGGGCCGCGAAGACCGTGTGCGAGCGGCTCGGCTTCAAGAGCGCCTGAGTTTCACCTCCTGTTCTAACCGCGCGGCGTCCGTCGCGCGGTTCTTTCCCTTCCCTTACGAATTTCCTCTTTGCGCATCGACGCGCCAAGGTCTATTACTTGCGCGTATGGTCGATAACCTGCTCTTATCGACCCGCCATCGGCGACAAACTCTAGTGGGGAAAACCAACTACGCAAGTCACTTTTGTTCGTGCTACGGTAGCGCCCGCATTCGCGCAAACGCTTGAAAAAGCACCCGACGCGATCCGATACACTCGCGCTACGCCGGAATGAAAGCCGGCATCGACCTGGAGGAAAACATGAACAAAAACAGCCTGTTGCGAGCGGTCCGCGGACCTGCGCTCGCAGGCGCCATCGCTACGGCGACGCTGTTCGCGGCCACCGTCGCGCACGCCGCGATCCCCAACAAGACGCTGGTGTACTGCTCGGAAGGCAGCCCCGCCGGCTTCGATCCGGCCCAGTACACCACCGGCACCGACTTCACCGCGAACACGTTCACCGTCTACAACCGGCTGGTTGAATTCGAGCGGGGCGGCACGAAGGTCGAGCCGGGTCTCGCCGAAAAATGGGATGTGTCGCCGGACGGCCTGACCTACACGTTCCACCTGCGTCACGGCGTGAAGTTCCAGACGACGTCGTTCTTCAAGCCCACGCGCGAATTCAACGCGGACGACGTGATCTTCACGTTCAACCGCATGCTCGATCCGAACAATCCGTTCCGCAAGGCGTACAACGTCCAGTTCCCGTACTTCACCGACCTCGGCATGGACAAGCTGATCTCGAAGATCGAGAAAGTGGATCCGTACACCGTGAAGTTCACGCTGAAGGAAGTCAGCGCGCCGTTCATCCAGAACATGGCGATGGAATACGCGTCGATCCTGTCCGCCGAATACGCGGACAAGCTGCTGAAGAACGGCAAGGCCGCCGACATCAACCAGCAGCCGGTCGGCACGGGCCCGTTCATCTTCCGCAGCTACACGAAGGACGCGACCATCCGCTTCGACGGCAACCCGGACTACTGGAAGCCGAACGCGGTACAGATCTCCAAGCTGATCTTCTCGATCACGCCGGACGCCGCCGTGCGCGTGCAGAAGCTGAAGAGCAACGAATGCCAGGTGATGAGCTATCCGCGTCCGGGCGATATCGCGGCGCTGAAGTCGGCATCGAACGTCGATACGCCTTCGCAGGCGGGCTTCAACGAAGGTTATGTGGCGTACAACGTGACCAAGAAGGGCCTCGACAATACCGACGTGCGCCGCGCACTCGACATGGCGATCAACAAGAAGGCGATCATCGATTCCGTGTATCAGGGCGCGGGCCAGCCGGCCACCGCACCGATGCCGCCGACGCAATGGTCCTATGACAAGAACCTGAAGGGCCAGGCCTACGACACCGCGAAGGCGAAGGCGCTGCTCGCGAAGGCAGGCTTCCCGAATGGCATGGAAATCACGCTGTGGGCGATGCCCGTGCAGCGCGCCTACAATCCGAACGCGCGCCTGATGGCGGAAATGATCCAGGCCGACTGGGCCAAGATCGGCGTGAAGGCGAACATCGTGTCGTACGAGTGGGGCGAATATCTGAAGCGCGCGCACGCGGGCGAGCATGATGCACTGCTGATCGGCTGGACCGGCGACAACGGCGATCCCGACAACTGGCTCGGCACGCTGCTCGGCTGCGATGCGGTCAAGGGCAGCAACTTCTCGAAGTGGTGCTACAAGCCGTTCGACGATCTCGTCGTGAAGGGCCGCTCGACCACCGACGTCGCCGCGCGCACCAAGGCCTACACCGACGCCCAGCAGATCTTCGCGCAGCAGCTGCCGTTCTCGCCGATCGCGCACTCGACGGTCTATCAGCCCGTCAGCAAGAAGGTGACGAACATGAAGATCGAGCCGCTTGGCTACGTGCGCTTCGATGGCGTCGGCATGCAATAAGCTTTGCGGCAAGTCTTTGCAGCGGAACGCTTTTTGCACTAAATAACAAGTACAAGGTCCGGCGGCGCGGGTCCACGAGATCCAAGCCGCCGGATACGTTTTTGTCCCCCCAAGACCGAAAAGGGCGATCATGTTCCGATTCGTTTTGCGACGCATAGGCATGGTGATACCGACGTTCATCGGCATCACGATTCTCGCGTTCGCGCTGATCCACCTGATTCCGGGCGATCCCATCGAAGTGATGATGGGCGAGCGCGGCGTGGACCCGGCCATGCACGCCGCAGCCATGAAGCGCCTCGGCCTCGACCAGCCGCTTCCGCTTCAATACCTCACCTATGTCGGGCATGCGCTCAAGGGCGATCTCGGCACCTCGATCATCACCAACACCAGCGTGATGGGCGAGTTCCTCGCACGCTTTCCGGCCACGGTCGAGCTCTCGATCTGCGCGATGATCTTCGCGCTCGTCGTCGGCTTGCCGGCGGGCGTCGCGGCGGCGCTGAAACGCGGCACGGTCGTCGATCACGGCGTGATGGGCACCGCGCTTACCGGCTACTCGATGCCGATCTTCTGGTGGGGCTTGATCCTCATCATGTTCTTCTCGGCAAAGCTCGGCTGGACGCCGGTGTCGGGCCGCATCGCGGTGGAATACGACATTCCGCACGTCACCGGCTTCATGCTGATCGACGCGCTCTTCTCAACCGACGAAGGCGCGTTCACCTCGGCCGTGAGCCACCTGATCCTGCCGACCATCGTGCTCGGCACGATTCCGCTGGCCGTGGTCGCGCGCATGACGCGCTCCTCGATGCTCGAAGTGCTGCGCGAGGATTACATCCGCACCGCGCGCGCCAAGGGGCTCTCGCCGTTGCGCGTGGTCATCGTGCATGCGCTGCGCAATGCGCTGATTCCCGTCGTCACGGTGATCGGCCTGCAGGTCGGCACGCTGCTCGCGGGCGCGGTGCTGACCGAGACGCTGTTCTCGTGGCCGGGCGTCGGCAAGTGGCTCATCGACGCCATCTCGCGGCGCGACTATCCCGTCGTGCAAGGCGGCATTCTGATGATCGCGACGCTCGTGATCGTCGTGAATCTGGTCGTGGATCTGCTCTACGGCGTGCTGAATCCGCGCATTCGCCATACGAGGTAAAAGCACTGATATGGCTGACATCCAAAACAATCTCCCCCCGCAAGCGATCACGCCGCCGCCTTCCGGCCGCATGGTCGCCGCCCGCGAATTCTGGGCCAACTTCTCGCGCAATCGCGGCGCCGTGGTCGCGGGCCTGATCGTGCTGCTGCTGATCCTGGTCGCGCTGTTCGCACCGCTGATCGCGCCGCATAGCCCGATCGAGCAATATCGCGACTACGTGAAGATCCCGCCCGCCTGGCTCGATGGCGGCAACCGCATGTTCCTGCTCGGCACCGACGAAGCCGGCCGCGACATCCTCTCGCGTCTCATGTACGGCGCACGGCTGTCGTTCTGGATCGGCTTCGTGTCCGTGGTGCTCGCGCTGATTCCGGGCATCGTGCTCGGTCTCATGGCCGCGTTCTTCCACTGGCTCGACACGCCGATCATGCGCGTCATGGACGTGCTGCTCGCGCTGCCCTCGCTGCTGCTGGCGGTCGCGGTCGTGGCGATCATCGGACCGGGACTCGTCAACACGATGCTTGCCATCGCCATCGTCGCGCTGCCGGGCTATGTGCGGCTCACGCGCGCGTCCGCGCTCGGCGAGTTGCAGAAGGAATACGTGACGGCTTCGCGTGTGGCCGGCGCGGGCACCGTGCGCCTGATGTTTTCGCAAGTGCTGCCCAACTGCGCGGCGCCGCTGATCGTGCAGGCCACGCTCGGATTCTCGTCCGCCATTCTCGATGCCGCCGCGCTCGGCTTCCTCGGCCTCGGCGTGCAGCCGCCGGCGGCGGAGTGGGGCGCGATGCTGGCCTCGGCGCGCGACTATATCGAAAGCGCCTGGTGGATCGTCACCATGCCGGGCCTCTCGATCCTGATCTCGGTGCTCGTCATCAATCTCCTCGGCGACGGGCTGCGCGACGCGCTCGATCCGAAACTGAAGCGGATGGGCTGACGACATGAACGATCTTTTGACTATCCGCAATCTGCAGGTGACGTTCGGCGGCACGCAGGCCGTCGATCGCATCGACCTGTCCGTGAAGCCCGGCGAAGTGGTGGGCGTGGTCGGCGAATCGGGCTCGGGAAAAAGCGTCACGATGATGGCGCTGATGGGCCTCATCGACGCGCCCGGCAAGGTCAGCGCCGACCAGGTCACCTTCGACGGCAAGGACTTGTTGAAGGCCTCGGCGCGCGAGCGTCGCAGGATCATCGGCAAGGACATCGCGATGGTGTTCCAGGACGCGCTCACGAGCCTGAACCCGAGCTACACCGTCGGCTATCAGATCAAGGAAGTGCTGAAGCTGCACGAAGGCCTGCGCGGCGACGCGCTGCACAAGCGCGCGGTCGAACTGCTCGACCAGGTCGGCATTCCGGATGCGAAGAGCCGCATCGAGTCGTTCCCGCACCAGATGTCGGGCGGCATGAACCAGCGCGTGATGATCGCGATGGCGGTGGCGTGCAACCCCAAGCTGCTGATCGCCGACGAGCCCACTACCGCGCTCGACGTGACCATCCAGGCGCAGATCATGGAACTGCTCGTGCGCCTGCAGAAGGAACGCGGCATGGCGCTGGTGCTGATCTCGCACGATCTCGCCGTGGTCTCCGAAGTGGCGCAGCGCGTGGCGGTGATGTACGCGGGCGAGATCATCGAAACGAATCACGTGCCGACGATCTTCAGCGAACCGCATCATCCCTATACCGAAGCGCTGCTCGCCGCGATTCCCGAGCATAGCCGCGGTGCCGCACGACTGGCCGCGCTGCCGGGCATGGTGCCGGGCAAGGACGACCGCCCGAGCGGCTGTCTGTTTGCGCCGCGCTGCAAGTATGTCGTCGAGGCATGCTGGAAGGGCCGGCCGGACCTGTTCCCGCTCGACAGCAACGATCCGGCGGTGCGCGCGCGCTGCATCAAGCCGTTGAACATCGACGTAGTGGTGGAAGGAGGCGCGCGATGAACGCCGTACCCAAGCAGCTCAATCAGGACATCGTGCTGGCCGCGGACCAGCTCGCGAAACATTACGACGTGAAGCGCAGCGCGTTCCAGCACGGCACGGTGAAAGCGCTGAACGGCGTGTCGTTCGAACTGAAGCGCGGGCATACGCTCGCGGTCGTCGGCGAATCGGGCTGCGGCAAGTCGACGCTCGCCCGCCAGTTGACGATGATCGAAACGCCGACGTCGGGCCGCCTGTTGATTGAAGGCGACGATGTCGCCGGCGCGAGCAAGGCGAAGATCGCCGAGTTGCGGCAACGCATCCAGATGGTGTTCCAGAATCCGTTTGCTTCGCTGAACCCGCGCAAGACCGTCGAGCAGACGCTCGGCGAACCGCTCGCCATCAACACCAAGCTCAGCGCCACCGAGCGCGCCGAGCGCATCGCCCACATGATGCGCACGGTGGGGCTGCGTCCGGAGCATGCGTCGCGTTATCCGCACATGTTCTCCGGCGGCCAGCGCCAGCGCGTGGCCATCGCGCGCGCGATGATCCTCGATCCGCAGATCGTCGTCGCGGACGAGCCGGTCTCCGCGCTCGATGTCTCCATCCAGGCGCAGATCCTCAATCTGTTCATGGACCTGCAGGAGCAGTTCGGCACGAGCTATGTGTTCATCTCGCACAATCTCTCGGTGGTCGAGCACATTGCCGACGACGTGATGGTGATGTACTTCGGCGGCATCGCCGAACTCGGCGACAAGGAGACCATCTACGCCCGGCCGCGCCATCCGTACACGCGCGCGCTGATGTCCGCCACGCCCGCGCTGTTCGAGGAAGACCGGCGCATCAAGATCAAGCTGCAGGGCGAAATGCCGTCGCCGCTCAATCCGCCTTCGGGCTGCACGTTCCATCAGCGCTGCCCGTATGCGATCGAACGCTGCCGCGCCGAGGAGCCGAAGCTGCGCGTGGTGGACGGACGGCAGGTGTCGTGTCATCGCGCGGAGGAAGTCGGCGAAGACGAGGGCTGATTGCCCGGTCGGCCCTGCGCGACTTCGCGTTGCTTCATGCAGACGAATGGACGGGCCGACACACGAATGTTTTAAGATGTCGGTCGTGCCGGATTCACACGTCAAGCCGCGCTTCTTCCGCGCGGCGTTCGCCCATGCGACAGCCCTTGCGCTGTCGCTCGTGCTGTTTACGGCCGGACTTTGCGTGGCTACCGACAGTTTCGCCGTCGGCGGTTCACGCACTCCGCAGGCCGCCGGCGACGCCGGACCGGCCGCCGCGCCTTCCCGGCAAGTACCTCCGCCGCGCACCGACCGCTCGAACGGCACCACGGCAAGCGGCCCGGTCCGCGCGCAGCCGCCGCGCATGCCGTTCTACGTTGCGACCAAGGGCGCCACGACCATTTACGTACTCGGCACGCTGCACGTCGGTTTCCCGAACGACTATCCGCCCGAGCAACCGTTTCGCGCACGCATACTCGCCGCGCTCGAAGCGTCGCCTACGCTGGCGCTCGAGATTTCCCCCGACGACCTCCTGCTGTCCCAGGAAGACGTGAACCGCTACGGCATGTGCCGCAGCGAGTGCCTGCTCGACTATCTGCCGGACCCGATGTGGCAGCAGGTCGAGACGCGCATGCGCTCGCATCCGGAGGCGCTGAAGCAGTTGCGGCACACGCGGCCGTGGCTGGCGTCGATGCTGATCGAAACCTACGACACGCTCAAGGCCGGTTTCGAAAGCGAGTACGGCACCGAGGCGCAGTTGCAGAACGTCTATCTGCGGGCGCGCGGGAAGATCGTCGGACTGGAGTCGTTGAACGAACAGATTTCCACCTTCACGCGGCTGACGTCGGCGCAGCAGCGCGAGATGCTCGGACAGGATCTCGTGCAGACGCCGGCCGAGAACATCGCGGATGTGAAGGAACTGCACCGGCTGTGGCGCATCGGCGATGCGGACGCGCTCAAGGCCTGGGACGATGCGAAGTCGAGCAAGCTGGCCAGGAACCGGTCGCTGGCCGCGCAGGTCGACAATCGCGTGGTGTATGAACGCAACCGGCGCTTCGTGCAGCGCATGGTGCAGATGGCGGCGCCGGATAAACCCGTGTTCGTGGCGATCGGCGCGCTGCATCTCGGTGGACCGCGCGGCGTGCTGGAGCTTCTCAGGAAGCGGGGCTTCGTGGTGGATCCGGCGTGAGGCTGATCCCCGTCGATTCACGATGCTTCCCTGCGTGACGACACTTCTTCACATGCGCGGTGACGGAAAGACTCTACACTGCGTCTTTGCTTCCGATCCGCTGCGCCGACCGCGCACACCCGTCTCCGCCCGTGCGCACGCCATTGCTGATTCGCTGCTTCATCGCGATGTCATGGGCTATCGCGCTCATCCTCTCACTCATCTTCTCGTTGTCGCCGGCCCGGGCCCGTTCCGGCGATGCTGCGCCGATCTCCGCAAGTGCGGGTCCTCCGCCCGTCGGCGTACAGGTCAAGGTCGAGACCTTCACCGGGCAGGACGCCAGAGCGATCGCGCGCGCCGGATTCCGTTTCATCCGCCTTGGCGTATGGACGGACCACATGGACGATGCCGCCTACATGCAGCGTGTCGCGGCGGCTTTCGACCTCGCCACGCGCGCCAGGCTGCCCGTCCTGCTGACGCTGCGCTCGACCCGCCCGCTGCCGGCATCGGGTGAGACGGACGGCCGGCTTCTGAACCTCGCCGGCAAGCGCTTCGGCATGCAGGTGCGCGCCATGGCGCGCACCCATGCGCCCGAACTGATCGGCATCGAGTTGTGGAACGAGCCGGATCTGGACCGCTACTGGCCCACGGGAAACGTCCGCGAGACCTTTGCGCCGTTCATGCACGGCGTCTGCGACGAACTCCGGCGCGCGCCGCTTCACGTATCCGTGGCGGGCTTCGGCTTTGCGCACGCGCCGCGCCGCGACAATACGGCCGGAGCACTGCTGGACGCCGTGCTCGCCGCGTCGCCGGGCTGCATCGATACCGTGTCGTATCACGCATACGGAATGACCTCCGCCCAGATCAACGCCACCGCCCGAAGTCTGCGCGACCGCTACGGGCTGCCTGCGGCCATTACCGAATGGGGCGCGCCGTCCCGAGGCGCAGTCACGAGCAGCCCGGCACGGCAGGCAAGCCGCGTCGATGCGTTCGTTGCCGCGCTCGACACACTGAGCGCCTCCCTCGTTTCTCTTTACGAGTGGAAGGACACCGCGCGGGCGGGAAATGAGCGGGAACGCAGTTTCGGTCTCGTCGACGCCGACGGCGCGCCCAAGCCAGCGCTCGCACCGGTGCTCGACTATATCGGCAAGGCGCCCGGCGGCCGTTGATGCCCGGCATGCAGGGACCGGGCGGCATCGGCCCGGGCAGCGAGCAGGGTCATGCAGAAGAGCGACACGCTCGACAGATGCCGCACGTAGCTGCCGAGATCGGGCTCGAACAACATTGAAACGGCGATATGCCCCATGACCAGACACGCGAGCGCGTCCATGACGGGGTTCGCGTCGGCGATGTTCGGCAAGGGCCGCGCGGAGCGCCAGGCGACGATGACGAACACCTGCATGGCGAGGCCGCGCGGATCGGGCGAAAACAGCAGCGGCAGATGCAGTCTCACCACGGCATGGAGATAGTCGACACAGAACGCCGCGAAGGAATCCGGCGGCATCAGGTTGTGAAAGCTCGTGCGCGCGCCGAAGGGCGACTGATACGTGAGATAGTCGACCGCCATGTCGCGGGGCAGCAGGAGCGCGGTGTACGCGCCCGACGGCAACAGCAGCAGGGCGAACAAGAGCAGGCCCGCCAGCACAATCCGTCCGCGCCGGCCGGCACGCCGGAACAGCAGCACGGCCGCGGCAGCCGCGCCGATCAGCAGGAAATAGCGGCGCACCAGCAGCGCGTAGATGAGATAGGCGCCCACGCCGAACGCCACCGTGAACGCCACGCGCCGTCGCACGAGCGACCCCACGATCAGCAGTGAGATCGCCACCACCAGCGTATCTTTCGATGCAACGAACAAGTTGAAGAAGACACAGGGCGCGCCGAGCAGAAGCGCCACCCCGAGCGCCCCGGCATGTCTGGCGCGGGCCAGCATGCACTGGATGAACCCGATGCCGATCGCGAGCACGAGGACATCGAGCAGCGTCGGACCGAAGAGCGCAAAGAACTGGCCCACCGCATCGAAGGACGAACCATCGTAGGTGCTCGCGCCGTCCATCTGCGCCTGGATCTTGTCGGCGTCCCGAAACAGGAAGTCGGGCAGCAGCGACCTGCCCGCCACGAACAGCAGCAGGTACGCGCACGACGCCAGCCCGGCCAGCCAGGCCGTCACGCTGCGGCTGAGACGGGGGCCCGTGAGCATGATCCGCTCAAGCATCGGCGCGCGCTCCCGCCGGTTGGCCGCGCTGGGCCCATCCGAGCGCGATCAGCGCCGTGGTGCTGGCGAGCAGATGAGCCAGCGCGATCCGTACGGTACCCTGACCCGCGCCGTCACCGGCAATGAGCCAGAAAGAAAGCGGCAGCGAAGCGAGCGCCGCGCAGCACAGGGCAACGACGATCCGACGCCCCCCTTTGCGCGCGATGCAGGCCGCCCAGAGCACATCGCCCGTGGAGCGCAGCAGGAACGAAACCAGAAGGACAGCGATGGTCAGGCAGGCGAACCCCGTGGCGCGCTCCTTCGCCAACCAGAAGATGAGCGGAGCCGCACAGCCGATGCCCAGCGCCACCGCCACGCTCACGGCGGCGTTACTGCGCAGGGACGCGCGCAGCGTGGCGCGCCAGGTCTCTTGCAAGCCGCCCGCCGCCCGCGCCAGACGCGGCCCCGCGATCACCCCGACGCTCGCGAACGCGATCGTCTGTACCGCATTCGCGACCGACCACAGGAAGACGTAGCGCCCGACTTCCCCGGCCGGGAGCAAGGCCGACGCGATAAGGCGTTCCGCGTACTGCAACCCGGCGAGCAGCACGCCGCCGACATGGAACGGCACGCCTGCGCGCCAGACCGGTCGCAGCGCTGCTGCCGGACGCGCCGCGCCCTGTTGCATGCGGCCGTCCGATGCCTGCCGTGAAAGCAGCGCCCAGCCCCACAGGATGACCGCGAGATTCGTCACCGTCCACAGCACGAAGACGGCACGCACGTCGTCGAGCGCGCCCGTCAGCAGACCCGCTATGGCGAAGACGGCCCAGCCGCCGGTACGCACGAACAACATCGCGGAGCCGGCGCGCGCGCGGTGCACCGAAAACACGTAGGCGTTGACCTCCATCGCATAGTGTTCGCTGGCCGCGACCAGCAGCAGCAGACCCAGCGTTCGCGGGTCGGATGCGGCGCCCGGGAGCCAGCCGCACAGCGAAGCCGTCACGGCGCCGCACAGGGCGCTCGCATGGAGCATCCCATAGACGCGCCGCAGAGCACGCGCCGTGGCGATCGCGGCACGCGGATCCGCGTCGCTCAAGCGGCGGTTCAGTTCGGCGCCGAAACCGAGTCCGCACAATTTCGACGCGATGACCGAAGCGGCGACGGCCAACCCGTAGTCGGCGACCGCACCCAGGCCCAGGGTGCGGGCGAGGACGATCGTCAGTCCGAACTTGGCTGCAAGGGACAGCGCACGCGACAGGAGGCGCCACACCATCGTCGCGGGTCCTCAGGCTTCGACCGGACGCTGCGCGTCGCGGCGCGGATGGCCGAGCATCGTCTTCGTGCCCGCGGCATGACGCAGTATCTCGATGAGCGCTGTCCGCTGCCCGGCGATACGCGCAAGCGCGCGCTCCGTCGCGTCCCAGAACGCCGGCAGCGCGTGCGGTGCGAACAGGCGCTGCACGACCGATGAGGCGTCGAAATCCGCGGCATTCGCCACCCAGCGGGGGATGGCGAGGTCGCCGTACGCGCCGAAGCCCTTGCGCTCGTAGCTGAGATGGAACGCGGGCACGCCATGCAACAGGGACTCGAGTGCGCCGTGCAGGCGCACGGACACGACCACATCCGGCGTGTCGTGCTCCAGCAGATGGCGCAGACCCGGCAGCGTCTCGCCGATGCCCAGCTGCCGGTAGTAGGCGGCGTCGTCGTTGCCGCGCCCCGTGCTCTGCACCGCGAAACTGAGCCGGCACTCGTTGCGCAGCAAGGCGATCAGTTCGCGCGTCGACTGCGCATAGCGTTCGCGTTGCGGGCGGCTCCAGCTCGGCGCGTCGCGCAGCACCAGGGCGACGTGCCGCACGCCGTGCGGTCGCGCTGCGGCCTGCGCCAGCACGGCGTCGCGCGACCGGGCAAATTCGAGCACGGCCAGATCCGGCATGCGCATGACGTTCGCATTGCCGGCAAGAAAGGTCTCGGAGCGGTCGTCGCGCACGCACACCGTAGCGAACCCCGCCAGTGCTTCGCGCAGCCGGCCGGCGGCCCGATCCGACAGGGCGGACGAACAGCTCAGCGCCGGACCGATGCTTTGCGGCAGATACACCGTTGGCTTGCGCGCGGCGCGTGCGGCGTCCGCCTGCACGAGATGCCCGAGCGCCAGCTTGGCCGCCTCGACGCCATTGCGCGCACGCAAGTAGCCGCCGCCGACCCCGACGATCAGATCGCACTGCGACAGACGCTCTCGCAGTCGCGCCGCCGCGGGCGTGACGACGCGGCAGGCGGTGGCCGCCGCGGCGGCCACCCGCGCAAGACCGCTCGGCGCGATGACCGGCGCGGGCAGCACGTCGTCGTATTCCGGGAACGACGACGGATCCGCGGCAACGACAGTCAGTCGAAGGCGTGCGCCGAAGGCCTCGCGCAACAGGGCGGCGGACAGATCGACCAGCAACCCGTCACCGGAATTGCGACGGCTATAGGCGTGCAACAGCACGATGTTTTCGATCGTTTTCATGGTTCAGGCGTGGATGCAATGCCGATAGACGGCGAGGGTTTCGTCCACCATCCGCTCGGAGGTGAAATGGGCGGCAGCGCTCGCGCAGTTGGCTCTGAGCCGCGCGAGCCGTTGCGCATCGGTCGCCAGCGCGATCACCGCTTCGGCGAAGGGCGTCGGGTCGTCGTGATTCGGCACGACGACGCCGGTGTCGCGTGCGGCGACCAGCGCGTCCGCGCCCGCGACGCGCGTGGACACGATCGGCACGCCGGCGGCGACCGACTCGACATAGACGTAGGGGAAGCCCTCGTAGCGACTCGGCAGCGCGCAGAGATCGAATGCGCCGAAGTAGCGCCGGGCGTTGGGCACGGCGCCGACGACGTGCAGACTGGCCGGCAGCGCGTCGAACGCCACGCCGGCCGCGGCGCGGAAGTCGCCGCTGCCGATGCAGACGAACTGCACGCGCCGGCCGAGCCGCTCCTCGACCCGACGTGCGATCGACACGAAGCGATCGATACCCTTCTGGAACGCGAAGCGCCCCACCAGGCCGACGACGAACGCGTCATCGCGCAGGCCCAGGCGGCGCCGCGCCGCTTCACGGCTCACGCGCTCGAACTCGGGCACGCCGTTATGAATGGTCGAGATACGCGGGCGGCCGATGTGCAGGTCCTCGTGCAGGTGACGCGCTTCGTCATCCGAAACAGCAATGATGCGATCGGTCAGCCTGCGCCCGAAACCGCCCTCGACGGCGCCGATCGCCCGCCGCGCGACGGCGCCGAGCGTGGGATTCAGCGTGAAGACCGCGTGCGGCGTGTAGACGTGACGCCAGGGCCCGCGGCATGCGCGCGCGAGCACACCGGCCTTGGAGCTGTGCGAGTGCACGAGGTCCGGCCGCAGCGCGGCGAGCGTCCTGTAGAGCCGCGCGAAGGACACGAGATCGCGTGCGCCGATGGCGCGCTGCATGGGCAGGCGCGTGACCGTCGAGCATGATGCAAGGCAGTCGGCGGTCAGCCAGTGAGCATCGAAGCGATCGCCATCGGGGCGCGCGATCAGGTGCACCTCGACGCCGCGCTTCGCGAGACCGGGAAGCAGATCGGCGAGATGGGTGGCGATGCCGCCGGCCGCGGCTTCCACCACGATGGCGACACGCAGGCGGCGCTGTGCTGCGATGTCGGCTGCGCGCGCCTGCCGCCCGTGGGCCGGCGTCATGCTGCCCTTGAAGGAAATGGGCGGCTTCATGTGCGTTTCATCCGGCTGCGCAGCAACGCAAGGGCGGTTCGCCATCGCGCCCTGGCGGGCTCGCCGTAGTAGTCGTAACTGCGGTAGCCCGTTCTGCCCAGCGACGCCCGGACGGAGCGCATCGACAGCCCGTTGAGGATCAGGCCTGCGGGCTTCGTGCCGCCATGTCCGAGGCGCTTGACCGTCTCGTTCAGTTCGCCGAGCCGGGTCTCGCCGGCTCTCGCCACCAGCAACACCGCGCTGGCCTGCGACGTGAACGACGCCGCGTCCTCCACCGCGAGAACCGGCGGCGTGTCGACGAGTACGAAGTCGTACGCGCCGCGCAGGGCGTCGATCAGCTCGCCGGCGCGCGCGGACAGCAGCAATTCGGCGGGGCGGTCGGACGGTGAGCCCGCTGCGACGAAATCCAGACGGGGCGATTCGATCCGGTGAATGACACGCTCCGGGCTCGCGCTTCCCGCAATCAGGTCCGCCCAGCCGGGACCACGCGTCACGCCCAGACAGACATTGAGGGAGGGTCTGCGCAGATCGCCATCGATGAGCAGCACACGCAGGCCCGTCGCGGCCAGCACTGCGGCGAGATTGAGCGCGATGAACGACTTGCCGGCATTCGGCGCCGCGCCCGTGAATACGACCACCTTGCCCGGCGCGTCCGGCCCGGAAATGCGCAACGCGGTGCGCAGGCTGCGCAGGCTTTCGATGGCTCGATCGTGCGGCGCCTCGACGGCGAGCAGCGCGGCACGCGTGGCTTCCGGGCCCGCGAGCGCGGTTCGAAGCAAACGCTGCGCGGCCGAAAAAGGCACCGTCGCCAGCACCGGCAGGCCCGTGCCGCGTTCGATTTCATCGGCCGAATGGACCGCGCCGGCCAGGAACTCCCGCACGAATGCATAGGCAAGGCCGACGAGCAGGCCGCCCAGCAGCGAAGCGGCCGCCACGAGCGGCCGCTTCGGCCACGCGGGATCTTGCGCGACGATCGGCGCGTCGATCATCCGCACGCTGCCGACCCTGCCGGCCTTGACCAGTTGCAACTGCTGCGCGTTGGCGAGCGTCGAGGTATAGAGGTCGGTGCTGACTTTCACGTCCAGCATGAGCCGGGCGGCCGTCTGTTCGACATCGGGCAGACGGCCCAGCGCGGAGTCGAAGGCGCTGATCTGCGCACGCAGCAGCGCGATCTGCCGGTCCGCCGCCACCACGCCCGGGTGCTGCGGCGCGTAGCGGGTCGCGAGTTCCGCGCGCTTCTGCTGCAGGACGATCAACTGGGCACGCGCTTCCGCCTGCTGCTGCATTCCGGTCGCGACCTGCGTCGGCACATCGATGACGCCGCGCTCGTCGCGCATGCGGGTGTAGCGCGCCTGCGCGTCGTCGAGTTGCCGTTTCAGCTCAGGCAGTTGCGCCATCAGGAAGCCGAGCGATTGAGCCGCATCGGCATATTTGCGCTCCACGTTCTGGCGGACGTACTGCTCGCCGATCTCGCGCAGCGTGCGGCTGGTGCGCTCGGCGTCGCGTCCGAGCAAGGTCGCGACGATCACGCCCGACTGCCTGACCTTTTCCTGGACGTCGAGCCGTTGCTGCAGCTTGACGACGGTGTCGTCGAAGCCGTGCCGGATCACGGAAAAGGCGGTGCCCGGACGCGCGTCGAGGCTCGCCACGGTGATGATCAGCGGCCCGGACGGCGTGGTCACGCGGCTCTCGACGCCGACGCGCCCGTGCAGCGGGACGTCGAGCAAGGCGCCGGCGAGCGTGTATCGGCCTCCGGCCTCCACCTTCAGCGTGAAGGGCTCGTCCTGCCCTGGCTCCGGCACGTCGAAGCGGCTCACGTCGGCGCGCTCGCGGCCCCACGCGTAGCCGCCGAAGCCGAACACGCCGGGGGCGAGCGGGCCATCCTGAAAGCGCGAAACGAAATCGCCGATCAGCGGGAAACGCTCCGGCGCCGCCTCGATGTGCAGATGCTGCCTCTCGACGGCGCGCGAGACCACGAGGCGCGACGTGATGATCTGAGCCTCCGCCGCAGCGGAGGACTTGACGTCGAAAAACGTCGACATCTGGCTGGGAAGATTGCCGGCCAAGCCTGCGGCGGCGCCGTCCTCGACCTGGATCAGGATGTCCGCCTGATATTTCGGCGGCCACAAAAAACTCCAGCCGATGCCGGCCAGCCCGACCACGGACACGATCAGGACGATGCGCCGCGCGTTCGTGAGAAGCGTGTCGAGGAGCGTAATGACATCGAGTTCGGCGGTGGCGGCCGGGCCGTGTCGATCGGGGTAGGACATGAATGGATCTATCTGGAGAGTGGAGCGCGGCGCACTGGGGCAGCGTTCAGGGCGTGGCATGCGAGGCAGGGCGCAGGTGGCCGAGCCATTCGCGCAGGCCGGATTCGATGTGTGCGAGCGCCGCTTCGAAGGCCGCGCGGCCCTGCCGGTAGGGATCGCGGACATCGCGCTGGGCGGCGTGCAACAGCCGGTAGACGCGGCCGCGCGCAAAGGGGTGGCGCGCGAGCAGCGTCTCGCGCTGGCCAAGCGCCATGACGAGGATGAGATCGTGACGACGCAGCAATACGGAACTCGCCGGGCGCGCCACGTGACCCGACATGTCGATGCCGCGCGCCTGCATCAGTTCGACGGCCTCCGGGTCCGCCGGCTGGCCGGTCAGCGCATGCGTGCCGGCGGATCCCACCTCGATCCCCGGCATCGCCTGAGCGAGCAGCGCCGCCGCCAACGGGCTGCGGCAGATGTTTCCCTCACAGACCATCAGCACGGAGCGGATCATTTCGCGATCACTCCCGCCGTGAGTCCCGAGCTGATCAGCGGCATCAGCAGGGTCAGGACGCGGTTGAAGCGCACGAGGCCGTTGCCGTCGACATAGACGACGTCGTTCGGCTGCAGCTCGAAGTCCTTCGCGACGAGCATCGACACCGGCGAACGGCTGTCGAGATGGAAGACTTGTGGCGTGCCGTCGAGTGAACGGATCACGAACATCTGCGCCGTGTCGGCCGTGTTCGCATTGATGCTGCCCGCCTGAGCGAGCGCGTCCGCGAGCGACAGGCGGCCGTCGCGGCGCGGCCGCGCGGAGCCCGGCTTGTTGACTTCGCCCAGCACATAGACCGCGTTTTCATCGCGCGATGCGACCCGCAACATGTCACCGGCCTTCAGGTAGAGCCGCGACGGGCTGAGACCCTGCGCAAGCAGCTGCGGCACATCGATGCGCTGCGAGACGCCCGCGCGCACCAGGACGACATCGCTTTGATCCGCGTTCTCGCTGAAGCCGCCCGCGCGGGCGACGGCGTCGTAGAAGCTGAGCGGCACATCGGTCAACGACAGGGCGCCCGGGCTGCGCACTTCACCGTCGACATAGACCTGGCGCGAGCGGTACGACGCCATGCGTACGGTGACCTGCGGCTTGACCAGATAGACCGCGAGCGCGGCGCGCAGGCGCTGCTGGATCTGCTCGGTGCGCAAGCCCGCGACCTTGAGCGTGCCCGCGTACGGAAACTGGAGCGTGCCGTTCTGGTCCACGACGAAGCCTGCCGCCGGATCGCTCGCCTTCGCCGATCCCGGGCCCTGCGCCGGTCCGAGCGCCGCAGCGAACTCCGGGTGGTCCCAGACGACGATCTGCAGCACGTCGCCTGCGCCGACCGTATAGGTCTCCGGCGCAGCGAACAGACGCCTTGCCTGCTGGTCCTGCTGTCCCTTGCGCTCGGCGGCGAACCGCTGGACGAGACTCAGGTCGAGTTCCGTGACCGGCAGCGCGGGCGCGGCCGCCGAGGGCTCCGTATAGCGGCTGTCCTCCTGACCCGCCGCCCCGTTCGGGCCGACCGGCATGTGAAAGCCCGGCGCCGACGCGCAGGCGCCCAGCAGCCCCGTCAGCGCGAGCGCGGCGACGATGTGGGACGGTATCGAGTGCTTCATGTCGGGTTCCTGCGCGTCAGTACGCGTTGCGATGCACGAGGCCGCGCACGACGGTCGCCGCGACGATGCGCAAGTCGAACGCGAACGACCAGTTGCTGAGATAGAAGAGATCGTGTTCGACGCGCTGCCGCATCATCTCCACGGAGCTCGTCTCGCCGCGCAGGCCGTTGACCTGGGCCCAGCCGGTGATGCCGGGCTTGATGCGATAGCGGTGGATGTAGTCGTCGACGATGTTCTGATACAGCGCGTCGTGCTCGATCGCATGCGGCCGGGGGCCGACCACGGACATGTCGCCGCGCAGCACGTTGAAGAACTGCGGCAACTCGTCGAGGCTGGTGCGGCGCAGGAATGCGCCGACGCCCGTGATGCGCCGATCGTTACGTGTCGCCTGCACCACCACGCCGTCTTCGCGCTGATGCGCGCGCATCGTGCGGAACTTGTAGATCTGGAAGGGTTGGCCGTTCGCACCGTGGCGCCGCTGCTGGAACAGCACCGGGCCGCGCGACGACACCTTGATGGCCAGCGCGATCGCGATCAGCAGCGGCGCGCACCCCACGATCGCGCAGGTGGCGAAGACCAGGTCGAACAGCGTCTTGGCGGCGACCGCATCACCGGTGAGCGGCGCGGCGACAAGGTTGATGGCGAGCGTGGTATCGAGATCGGCGCTCTCGCTGTGAAAGCGCGCGACGCCGCGGACGTCCGGAATGAACCGGATGTTGACGAGGTCGTTGCGGAAGGTCTCGAGAAAGCGCTGCAGCGTCGCTTCGTCGGTGAGCGGCAGCACGAGCCACACTTCGTTGATGCGACCCGCGCGCACGTGTGCGGCGAATGTCTCGATGTCGCGGAAGCGCAGCGCGCCCGGGTAATGCGCATCTGATTCAGGATCCAGGTCGAATACGGCGCCGATCCCGCAACCCGCGTCGTGCATCGCCATCACGCGCCGCACGAATGCCGCGCAGCGCTCGCCGCGCCCGACCACCGCGACTGAAAAGCGTCGCGCGACCGCCATGCGTTCGCCAAGACGGCAGAGGATCACGCCACCCGCCGTCAGGCCGCTCAGGCAGACGAACCAGTCCATCGAAGGCGCGTAGCCGCGATGCATCCGGTTGACCACCCCGACCGCGAGCGCTTCGCAGACGATCCAGCCCAGCGCCGGCAGCAGGACGTGCCGCGCCAATGTCCGACGGGCCGGACGCTTGAGACGGAAACCGGACGACAGACTCAACGCGAAAACGATCGCGAAGGCCGTGACGGCGCTGTCGTAACCCGCGTTGGCCGCGTGACCGAAGCGGCTTTGGGCGACCAGCGAGCAGACCATGACGAGCAGCGTCTCGAGCAAACGAAACACCAAATCCGGGGCCGCCGGGAAATTCAGAAAATGGCTGTAAGTCGGCAAACGCATGACAGGATCGATGACGAAAGATCAGTTCCCCGAAAGTCGCGATGTGCGAAAGGCGGAAAAAGCACGCCTCGGTTCATTCGGGAAACACGCGATCGGCATCGCACGCAGTACGCCAACGAGTCACTTGTGGAGCAACTCTGCATCCTCACTTGTCGAGCGAGCGCCGAACCAAACGTGCGCAGTCTCCTTGATCGACGCGGGATGCAACCATAGGCGCGCTCCGAATCTGGACGGTGTCCGATTCCTGTAATGGGCAGTCGTCAGATGGGTCTGACTCCCGCTCCCAATATCGCGATCACACGGGTGAATTCGAATGCCTGAGCGCAATGCTCACGGGTTGCAATGCTGATAACGAGCATCAAAAAACCCGGACGGACCTGCGTCGAAGTTTTGATGCCGCGAGGGAAGGGGACGAGACGAACCGCCGCGGCCATCGACGCCGGCGCGCGGTTGACAAGCTGAAGAAAGAAAGGGAAAGGGGAGGAGGGAAGATTCACGAGAGCACGCGGAAGCCGCGTGCTCTCAGACCGATGCTCAGATGAACATCAGCCAGTTCAGCAGGAAGATGTTGGCGATCAACAGCGTCAGCGCGGTCGGCACCTGCACCTTGATGACCGCGTTCTTGTCGGGCAGTTCGAGCAGCGCTGAAGGCACGATGTTGAAGTTCGCGGCCATCGGCGTCATCAGCGTGCCGCAGTAGCCCGAGAACATGCCGATGGCGGCCATCGTCGCGGGATTGCCGTGGAACACGCCGACCAGGATCGGCACGCCGACGCCGCCCGTCATCACCGGAAACGCCGCGAAGCCGTTGCCCATGACCATCGTGAACAACGCCATGCCGATCACGTACACCGCCACCGCGACGAAGCGGTAGTCCATGTTGACGTACGCCGTCGTCACGTGCGCGACGGCCTTGCCCACGCCCGCGTCCGAGAACACCAGCCCGAGCATGCCGAGCATCTGCGGCAACACGGCGGCCTACGACAGCGCGTCGATCAGGCGGCGCGTCTCGCGCATCGACTGGCCGACGGTATCGCGCGTCATCACGCAGGCAATCGCCAGCGCGATCACGCAGCCGACGCCGAAGCCGATCAGCGTCACGTTCTTCAGTTCGATCAGCGGCGTGCCGCCGAACACCAGGTACTTCGCGCCGAGCGTGAGGACGACGGTCACGACGGGAATGGTCAGCGCGGGAATGAAGAGATTGTTGCCGAGACGCACGGCGCTCTGGCGGCGGGTTTCCTCCGAGAGCATCTTCGGCTTCGCGCCGGTGACGCCGCCGAATCCGGCGATCAGCGCCATCGCGACCACCAGCACGCCGACGACCGTCACCGGAATCCAGTCGCCGATCAGGAAGATCAGCGCATAGATCAGCCAGAAGCCGCCCGCGGTGAGCCGGCGCGGATGCGACTTGTCCGTGAGGATCATGCCCGCGACGACCACGAGCACGATGCCGACGAGATAGAACAGATAGTTGATCGTGAGCGTCATGCCTTCTCTCCGGCGACGTTGCGCGTGAGGGCGCCGAGTTCGCGCGCGAGTCTGCGGTCGAGCAGCCACAGGCGGAAGCCATGGATCAGGAAGGCGCAGATCGCCGTGGGAATGCCCCACACGGCGACGTGCATCGGTTCGACCACGATGCCCGCCTCCTTCAGGAAGGTGGTCATCAGCACGATCGCGCCGAACGCCACGAAGATGTCCTCGCCGAAGAACAGGCCGACGTTGTCGGTGGCCGCCGAATAGGCGCGCAGCTTGTGGCGCACCGTATCGGACAGCTTGCCGTAGCGGGCTTCGGTGGCGCCTTCAGCCATCGGCGCGAGCAGCGGACGCACCATCTGCGGATGACCGCCGAGCCCGGTCAGGCCGACCGCCGCCGTGATCTCGCGCACGAACAGATAGACGATCAGCAGGCGTCCAGCCGTCGCCGCCTTGATGCTGGAAATCCACATTTGCGCGCGTTCGCGCAGGCCGTGGCGCTCCAGCAGCCCGATCACCGCGAGCGGCAACAGAATGATGAGCGGAATGTTGCGGGTCTTGAGAAAGCCGCTGCCGATCGCGGTCAGGATTTTCTCGATCGGGAAGTGCGCCGCCAGCCCCGTGATGATCGCGGCGGCGGCGACGATCAGCATCGGATTGAAGCGCAGGACAAAGCCCACGATGATGACGGCCACGCCAATGAGCGGCCATAGGTTGACTGCGGTTGCCATGAGTTCTCCAAACGGATCAAGCGTCACGCCTCGAACCGGGCGCGTGGTTTTATTGCTTGGGGTTTGCTGCTTGCGACTGCGCGGCTCTGCCGGCCGCTTGCTGACGCGCCCCAGTTGCGCGGGGCGCGCGATGACTCAATGAGAAGGCGTCATTCGGCGTGCGCCGCGCGGACCTCGATGCCCGCATCGGCGAGCGCGCCGCGGATCCGGCGCGCGAACGCCAGCGCGTGCGCGCCGTCGCCATGCAGGCAGATGGTCTGCGCGTTGAGCGGCACCCATTCGCCCGACACGGCCTGCACGCGCTGTTCGCGGACCATCGCGAGCGTGCGGTCGAGCACCAGGTTTTCATCGTCGAGCAGCGCGCCCGGTTCCTTGCGCGGCACGAGCGAGCCGTCCGCACGGTAGCCGCGGTCCGCGAACACTTCCTCGATCGCGATCAGTCCCGCGCGACGGGCCGCTTCCACCAGCCCGCTGTTGGCGAGTCCGAACACGAGCAGTGACGGGTCGAAGTCGCGCACCGCGGAGACGATCGCATCGGCGATGTCCGTGCTTCTAGCCGCCTGGTTGTAGAGCGCGCCGTGCGGCTTCACGTGCGCGATGCGCCCGCCTTCCGCCTGCGCGATCGCCGACAGCGCGCCCAGCTGATACAGCACGCCCGCGTAGATCTCTTCGGGCGGCAGGTCCATTTCCTTGCGGCCGAAGTTCTCCGGGTCGTTGAAGCTCGGATGCGCGCCGATGGCCACGCCTTTCTCGACGGCCCAGCGCACGCAGTCGCGCATCGCGGTGGCGCCGCCGGCGTGCCAGCCGCACGCGATGTTGGCGGAGCTGACGAGGTCGAGCAGCGCTTCGTCGGTGCCGCAGCCTTCGCCGAGATCGGCATTGAGATCAATTTCCATGATGTTTCGTACAAGTCCTTACGTTGAATGTTGAGCGCGACGCACGACGCGCGGCGTCCGGGGCGGCCGTCATGCGCCTGCGCGCGCGATGCGTTCCTCGTGCATGGCGATGGCCGTTTCCACCTGGCTCACGTACTGGCGTTCCTCCGCGAGCGCATGGCGCGCCTCTTCCACCGATGTCTCGATGAAGCGCACGCCGCCGTTCAGCCGCACCTGCGCGAGCTTCCACACATCCGCGCGGATGACCGCGCCGATCTTCGGATAGCCGCCCGTGGTCTGGGCATCGCCCATCAGGATGATGGGCTGGCCGTTCGGCGGCACCTGGATCGTGCCGGGCAACACCGCGTGCGACAGCAGTTCCACCTTGCGGGTCCGTTCGAGCGCCGTGCCCGCGAGGCGGAAGCCCATGCGGTTGCTGTTCGGCGTGATGGTCCATTCCTCGTTCCAGAAGGCCTGCTGGGCGGCATCGCCGAAGCTGTCGTATTCCGGGCCGCGCAGCACGCGCACCGGGACCGCCCATGCGAGGCCGGGCGCGTGACGGCCGCGCCGCACCGGTTCGTCGACCAGCACGAACTTGCACCACGCCGGCGCCTTCACGCCGAACGCGGGCTCTTCCGGTGAGAACGCAATGCCCTTGTGCGGCTGCGGCACGCCGACGGGCAAACGGTCGCCGTCGCGCAGCGCGCGGCCGCCGAGTCCGCCGAAGCAGGCGCCGAGATCGGTGGAACGCGAACCGAGCATCGGCAGCACGTCGATGCCGCCCGCGATGCACACATAACAGCGCATGCCGCGCTTGGCCGCGCGCAGCGTGAGTTCCTGGCCCGCGCGCACCGGCAGGCTCCACCAGGAATAGACCGGCTTGTCGTCGAGCGTGGCGCCGAAATCGGTGCCGGCGATGGCAATGCGCGTCGCATGCTTGAAGCGCAGGACGGTCGGCCCGAAGGTGACTTCGATGCCCGCCGCATCCGGCCGGTTGCCGACGATGCGGTTGCCCACTTCGAGCGACAGCGCATCGAGCGCGCCGCCCGAGCTCACGCCCAGATGGCGATAGCCGGGGCGGCCGAGATCCTGTACCGAGCTGAGCACGCCCGCGCGAATCACGTCGATCATGCGCGGACCTCCAGCGCCGTGAAGCGCACGCGGTCGCCGGGCTGCATCAGCGTCGGCGGGTTCCTGGCCGGATCGAACAGCTTGAGTTCGGTGCGGCCGAGCAGTTGCCAGCCGCCCGGCGACACCGCCGGATAAATGCCCGTCTGCGCCCCGCCGATCCCCACCGATCCCGCCGG
This sequence comes from Caballeronia sp. LZ034LL, assembly GCF_031451215.1. NCBI lineage: Bacteria > Pseudomonadati > Pseudomonadota > Betaproteobacteria > Burkholderiales > Burkholderiaceae > Caballeronia > Caballeronia sp. LZ034LL. The sequence continues at coordinate 2,852,837 of NZ_JARUXR010000001.1, read as the reverse complement.
CACCTCGACGCGCGGTTCGGCGCGGCGCGGCATGTGCAGCGCGGGATCGAGGCCGCCCAGGTAGGCGAAGCCCGGCTGGAAGCCCAGGAAGAACACGATGTATTCGGCTTGCGTGTGCCGCTTCACGACTTCATCGACGGACAGGCCCACATGCCGCGCCAGTTCGACGAGGTCCGGGCCGTCCGCGCCGCCGTAGCGCACCGGGATCTCGATCTCGGCCGCCTCGGTGTCAGTGGCCTGAACGGCGTCCCAGCCGCTCTCCAGCTGCGCCGCGAGCGTTTCGTAGTCCGCTTCCAGCGGGTCGAACACGAGGGTCAGGTTGTTCATGCCCGGCACGACTTCGACGACGTGCGGCATCAGGCGGGCGTGTTCCGCCAGCGCCCAGATGCGGCGCTGGCAGTCGAGCGTGGCGGGGGGCGCGGTGTCGAGCACCAGTGCGGAATCGCCGAGCGGATGAATACTGGGTTGGGTCATGCCTTGAATTCGCGGTTTCGCGACGAGAAAAAGTGCCGGTCGGGCGCTCATCGCATCGTCGCAGAATGGTACATTGTCAATAAATTATCAAGAAATTATCAATACAGGTTTTCGCCGAGGCGCGCGGTACGCTGGTAAAAAGTCCCTGCGCTACACTCCAACGCACACTAATAACGGGCAAATGCCATGCCGCGCCATCCCACCAAGATCGTCTCCTCCGAACATCTCGTGTCCGAAACCAGCGCGGAACTGTCGGAGTTCGAGTACGGGCTCATCATGGCGGGAAACGCGTTCAATCGCTGGATGGTGCGCTGCATGTCGGCAGCGGGAGCCAAGGACATGACCGCGGTGGAGGTGTCGCTGCTGCATCACGTGAGCCATCGTGATCGGAAGAAGAAGCTCGCCGACATCTGCTTCGTGCTGAACATCGAGGACACGCACGTCGCCACCTATGCGCTCAAGAAACTGGTCGGGCGCGGCTATGTGCAGAGCGAGAAAACCGGCAAGGAAGTGTTCTTCTCCGCGACGCCGGCAGGGCGCGAGCTGTGCGGGCGGTATCGCGAGGTGCGCGAGGCCTGCCTGATCGAGACGCTGCGCGAGAGCGGCCTCACCAATGAGCAGATCGGCGAAGCGGCGCAGCTGATGCGCAATGCTTCCGGTTTGTATGACACCGCCGCGCGCGCGGCGGCATCGCTGTGAACCAAGGGAGCGCCCGGCTCAGGCTTCCGTGACGATCGCGTCGAGCGGCAGGTCGTGGATTTCGCGCGGCAGCGCGCCGCAGCGGCATGCTTCGAACGCGACGCCCAGCGTGACCGGCCGCCGCGCATCCGGCCACGCGGCCAGCGTGCGGTCGTAATAGCCGCCGCCATATCCCAGCCGATAGCCCTCCGCGTCGAAACCGACACACGGAATCAGCAGCAGATCCGGCACCACGACGCGCTCTTCGGCAGGCACCGGAATCCGGTAGCGGCCTTCCTTCATGGGCGCATCGGCGCGCCAGGCGTGAAAGACCATCGGCGCACGCGGCTCGACGACGACCGGCAGCGCCGCCTCGCGCGACGCGTCTTCGGCGAGCCAGCGTGTGATGACGTCGCGCGCGTCGAATTCTCCCGCCACTGGCCAGTAGAAGCCGACGCACTGCGCCGCATGGCGTTCGAGGGCCTCATGCAGGCGCGCGGCGAGGGCGGCATGCAGGGCGGCGTAACCCGGCTGTTCAGCCAGCGCTTCGCGACGTTCGAGCAGGGTCGCGCGCAGCGCACTCTTGGGCTCACTCTTAAGCAATTTCTCAGGCGCATGTTCCGATGTCGCGCAAACGTTGCGTGATATGCTTTCTTCCGACCTCAGGACTCGCTTCAAGACCATTCGCGCTCCAGAAATAAAGATGTCAAAACGCCTCAACCGAGTATATCCCGCGGTCTGCGCAGCTCTTGCCGCGGTTTCCCTCGTCGCTTGCGCCACGGCCTCCGCCGTCCGTCCCGACGCCGACTTCACCCCCGGTTCCGACGACCGCATCTTCCTGCAGTTGCGCGACGCCGCCCGCGCGAACGATGCCGGCAAAGCTGCCGCGCTCGCCGCGCAGATTCCGTCCTATCCGGCGCCGAGCTATCTCGAATACTTCACGCTCAAGCCGCAATTGTTCGATTCGCAGGGCCACGCGCGCATCGACGCGCCGGATGCGCCCGTGCTGTCGTTCCTGCAGCGCTATGACGGCCAGGCCATTGCGGACCGCATGCGCAACGACTATCTGGTGGTGCTCGGCAGCCGTCACGACTGGAAGAACTTCGAGCAGCAGTACGCGCGCTTCGTGCTCAACGACGACACGCAGGTCAAGTGCTACGCGCTGGAGGCCCGCCTGTCGCGCGGTGAGAATGTCGCGGATGCCGCGCGCGCGTTGCTCGTCGACCCGAAATGGTACGGCGACGGCTGTGTCGACCTGATCGGCGCGCTGGCCGAGTCGGGCCAGTTCACGAGCGATGACATCTGGCAGCAGATCCGTCTCGCCTACGAACAGAACTACACCAACACCGGCGGCAACATCGTCGAGACGCTGGGTCAGGAAAAGCCGAAGGACTCGCTGCTCGACGACGCCGTCAGCAAGCCGCCCATCTATCTCGCGCGCGGCGTGATGCCCAACACCCCGGCGCATCAGCTCACGCTGCTCGCCATCACGCGTATGGCCCGCAACGATCCGGCCATGGCTGCGGCCACGTTCAGTTCCGTCGCGCCGAGCCTGACGCCGACCGAGCGCGCCATCGGCTGGGGCACGATCGGCTATCAGGCGGCGATCAAGCGCATGCCGTCGGCAGCGGACTGGTACCGGCTCTCGGCCAACGCACAGTTGTCGAACCCCGCGTACGAATGGCGCGTGCGCAGCGCCTTGCTCGCCGGCGACTGGAACATGGTGCGCTGGTCCATCGAGCAGATGCCGCCCGGCTTGCGCAGCCAGCCATCGTGGGTCTACTGGCATGCACGCGCGGTCAAGCAGGCCGGCGACGCAGCCACGGCGAACCAGGAATTCCAGAGCATCGCGGATCAGTTCAACTTCTATGGCCAGCTTGCGCTCGAAGAACTGGGACAGAAGATCACCGTGCCGCCGCGCACCACCGTGACCGACGATGAAATCGCGCAGATGCAGTCGGTGCCGGGCTTCGCGCTGGCGCAACGGTTCTACGCGCTGAACATGCGGCTCGAAGGCAATCGCGAATGGAACTGGCCGCTGCGCACGATGACGGACCGCCAGTTGCTCGCCGCCGCGCAATATGCCAAGCGCATCGAACTGCTCGACCGCACCGTCAACACCGCCGACAAGACCAAGGCCGAGCACGACTTCTCGCTGCGCTACCTGTCGCCGTACCGGGATATCGTCGAGCGTGACGCGCAGAACACCGGCCTCGATGTCGAGTGGGCGTACGGGCTGATCCGCCAGGAATCGCGCTTCATCATCAACGCGCGCTCGGAAGTGGGCGCGGGCGGCCTGATGCAGCTGATGCCAGGCACGGCGCAGCTCGTCGCGAAGAAGATCGGCATGGGCCCGGTCTCGCGCGCGCAGATGAACGAGATCAACACCAATATCCTGCTCGGCACGAATTACCTGTCGATGATCTACAATCAATTCGACAACTCGCCTGTGCTCGCCACCGCCGGCTACAACGCCGGGCCGGGCAGGCCGCGGCAGTGGCGGCAGGACTTGCGGGCGCCCGTGGAGGGCGCGGTTTTTGCTGAAACCATCCCGTTCACCGAGACTCGCGATTACGTGAAGAACGTGCTGTCGAACACCGTCTACTATGCCGCGCTGTTCGAAGGCCGTCCGCAGTCCTTGAAGGCGCGTCTGGGCTACATCGCTCCCTGACGGCGTCCCCAAGCGAACCTCACGCCCGCGCGTCCTAAAAAGGATTCGCGGGCGTTGTCTTTCCTGCCCGAGATTTTCAAGACGGTTTTCAAGACGCGTCCGTCCAGCCACGACCCAAGAGGCGAGCCATGCGACACCAACACATAGCGTTGATCGGCGGATCGGGATTCATCGGCAGCCATCTCGTCAATGCACTCGTCGATCTCGGCAAGAACGTGCGCGTGGCCACGCGCCGTCGCGCCAGCGCCGCGCATCTGACGCTGCTGCCCATCGACGTGATCGAAACCGATGTCCACGATCCCGTGCAGCTCGCCGCCTTCATCGACCAGTGCGACGCGGTGATCAATCTCGTCGGCGTGCTGCAAGGGCGGCGCGGCGATCCGTACGGGCCGGAGTTCGCGAAGGCGCACGTCGAGTTGCCGCGCAAGATCGCGGCGGCGTGCGCGGCGAAGGGCGTGAGGCGGCTGCTGCACATGAGCGCGCTCGGCGCCGATGTCGACGGCCCGAGCATGTATCTGCGCTCGAAAGGCGAGGGCGAGAAGATCGTGCGCGAGTCCGGACTCGACTGGACCGTGTTCCGCAGTTCGGTCGTGTTCGGCCCGGAAGACAATTTGCTCAACCAGTTCGCGTTTCTCGAACGCATGTTTCCGGTGATTCCGCTCGCGTGCGCCGACGCGCAGTTCCAGCCGGTCTTCGTCGGCGACGTGGCGAAGGCCATGGTCAACGTGCTCGATCTCGACGCCGCCGGCCATCAGGTCTATGAACTCGCGGGTCCCGGCGTCTACACGCTTGCGGAACTGGTGCGTTTCGCGGGCAAGACCATCGGCAAGCATTCGCGCATCATCAAGCTGCCGGAGACGCTCGGCCGTCTGCAGGCGATGACCATGGAAATGGCGCCCGGCGAGCCGCTTATTTCGCGCGACAATCTCGACTCGATGAAAACGCCGAACATCGCGAGCGGGCCGCTTGCGCCTGAACTCGGCATCGACGAACCGGCGAGCATCGAGGCCATCGCGCCGCTGTACCTGACCGGCAATGCATCGCGCTCGCGCTTCGACGCCTTCCGCGCCACCGCGCACCGCTGAACCCTTACTCTGATCGCATGAAACTCGTTATCGGTGACAAGCTCAATTCTTCCTGGTCGATGCGTCCGTGGGTGCTGCTCACGCATTTCGGCATCCCGTTCGAGGAGACGCTGATCCGCCTGAGCCAGCCCGACACGAAGGCGCGAATCCTGGCGCTTTCGCCGAATGGCCAGGTGCCGTGCCTCATCACCGATACGGGCGTCGCCGTGTGCGAATCGCTGGCGATTGCCGAGACGATTGCCGAACTGCACCCGCAGCACGCCATGTGGCCGCGCGACGGCGCCGCCCGGGCGCGCGCCCGCAGCATCAGCGCGGAGATGCACGCGGGTTTCGCGGACCTGCGCCAGAACATGCCGATGGACCTCTCGGTCCACGCGCCGGGCACGGGCGCGACGCCTGGCGCGCTCGCGAACATCGCGCGTATCGAAGCGATCTGGGCCGAGTGCCTCGCGGCGTCGGGCGGACCGTTCCTGTTCGGCGAGTTCGGCATTGCGGACGCGATGTACGCGCCGGTCGTCATGCGCTTCAACTCCTATGCGCCCAAGCTGAGCCCGACCTCGCTGGACTACGCGCGGCGCGTCACGGCGTTGCCGGCGGTGGCTGCGTGGATCGACGGCGCGCGCGAGGCAGCGCGATGAACATCTATGCGGTCGGCGGCGCGATACGCGATGAACTGCTCGGCGTGCCGGTGGTGGATCGCGATTACGTCGTGGTGGGCGCGACGCCCGAACAGATGGTCGCGCAGGGGTATCGGCCGGTCGGGCGGGATTTTCCGGTGTTCCTGCATCCCGAGACGCACGAGGAATACGCGCTCGCGCGCACCGAACGTAAGACGGCCGCCGGCTATCACGGCTTCCAGTTCTACTATTCGCCGGACGTGACGCTCGAAGAGGATCTCGCGCGGCGCGATCTCACGATCAACGCCATGGCCCGCGAAGTCACGCCGGCGGGCGAGCTGACGGGGCCCGTCATCGATCCCTTCGACGGCCGGACCGATCTCGCGAACAAGCTGTTCCGGCACGTGGGCGAGGCGTTCGTCGAGGATCCGGTGCGGATTCTGCGCGTCGGGCGTTTCGCGGCGCGCTTTGCCGATTTCGACGTCGCGCCCGACACGGCCGCGCTGATGCAGAAGATGGTCGCGGCCGGCGAAGTCGATGCGCTGGTGCCCGAGCGCGTGTGGCAGGAAGTGTCGCGCGGGCTGATGGAGAAGAAGCCGTCACGCATGTTCGAGGTGCTGCGCAGTTGCGGCGCGCTGGCGCGCATCCTGCCCGAAGTCGATGCGCTGTGGGGCGTGCCGCAGCGCGCCGACTATCACCCGGAAGTGGACACCGGCGTGCACGTGATGATGGTGCTCGACTACGCGGCGTCGCAAGGCTTCGCGCTGCCGGTGCGTTTCGCGGCGCTGACGCACGATCTCGGCAAGGCGACCACGCCCGAAGACATCCTGCCGCGCCATCTTGGTCACGAAGGCCGCAGCGTGGATCTGCTGCGTCCTTTGTGCGAGCGCCTGCGCGTGCCCAACGAATGCCGCGACCTGGCGGTGCTGGTCGCGCGCGAGCACGGCAATATCCATCGCGTGATGGAGATGGGCGCGGCCGCGCTGGTGCGGCTCTTCGAACGCGCCGATGCGCTGCGCAAACCGGCGCGTTTCGCCGAAGCCTTGCAGGCGTGCGTGGCCGACGCGCGCGGCCGGCTGGGACTCGACCGGCAACCGTATCCGCAGGCGGAGCGGCTGCGCGAGGCGCTCGTCGCGGCCCGTTCCGTCGATGCCGGCGCGGTCGCTCAGCAGCATGCAGCCCAGCCGTCGAAGATCAAGGATGCGGTACACGACGCGCGCGTTGCCGCCGTGAAGGACGCGCTGGGCGTCTGATTGTCCGACCATCCGACCTCAGAGTGCGCGCGCGATCAGCGAGAGCAGAAGGGAGAGCAGCAGCGTCGACATGAAGGGAAACGAGTATTCCCGGCCGAACAGCCGCAGCGTGAAATCACCCGGCAACCGCCCGATGCCGAACTTCCTGAGCCAGGGCATCGAGCCGGAGAGGATCGCGAGCGCGATGAAGGTGGTCAGCAGCCAGCGGATCATGATGGATAAAAATCACAGGGTGTGAGTTCGGTCGCCGGTGGCGAAGGCGTCGAGCGTGCCGGGGATGCCGCGCGAAAACGCTATCACCTTGAACAACTCGCCCATCTCGGCCTCGGAGAGCAGTTTCTGCACGGCATTGGCGGCCGGCACGAACCGCCGCACATCGGAGGGATCCAGTTCGCCGAGCACGTCGGTGACGCCCGCGTTCAACAGGAAGCGGGCCTGCGAGGTGAAGCCGAGCAGATCCGCGCCGGTCTCGACCCCGGCTTCCGCGATGCCCGTGAATTCCACGTGCGCGGTAACGTCCTGCAAGCCCGGATAGAGAAACGGATCCGGATGCGCGCGATGCCGGTAGTGACACATCAGCGTGCCGCCTGCGCGCTGCGCGTGATAGAACTCGCGGCGCGGAAAACCATAGTCGATGAAAAACGCCGCGCCGCGCACGAGCATCGTGCAGACGGTCTTCGTGAAGCCCAGCGCCGCCTCGTGCGTTTCCGTCACGTATTCGGCGAAGGGTTCGTCGTTGGCCTCGTCGATGGCGGCATCGATCAGTTCCACTTGCGCGTCGGGCGTGATCGGCCGGTCGTCGAAGGCCAGGCGGTCGTCCAGCAACACCACGCCGCGCTCGTGCCACGCGCCGAGCTTGCGCGCGACCAGGCGCACGGGCATCGCGTCCAGCACCTCGTTGCCGATCACCACGCCCTCGAAGCTGTCCGGCAGTGAATCGAGCCATTGCACCTTCGCGGCGAGCGCGGGCGCGTCCCGTTCGATGGTTTCACGCTGGCGCGCGCGCAGTTCGCCGGAAAGATCGACGATGGCGTAGCGGTCGAAGGGCACGTCGAGATCGGCGAGGGCGCTCATCAGGCCGGCGGCGAGCTTGCCGGTGCCGGCGCCGAACTCCATCAGCTGACGCGTGCCGCTCTGCTGCAACGCCTGCGCGACGGGACGGGCGAGCGTCGTCGCGAACAGCGGGGACAACTCGGGCGCGGTGACGAAGTCGCTGCCGTCTTCCCCGCGACGGCCGAATTTCATGGCGCCGCCGCTGTAATAGCCCAGGCCGGGGGCGTACAACACCAGATCCATGTAGCGATCGAACGGCAGCCAGCCGCCCGCAGCGGCGATGCGTTCGCGGATCAGCCCGGTCAGCGCTTCGGATTGCGCGAGCGCGTCGGCGCCCGGAGCAGGTAAACTATCGGATTGTCGAGCATTCGAGTTCATCCCCGCATTGTAAATGAGCGCTTCCACGCCGTTTTCTTCCGCTAACTCGCCGTCTTCCGGCGCCGCCCATCGTTCCCGCGCCGTCCTCGTGACCGGCGCGGCGAAGCGGGTAGGACGCGGCATCGCGCTGGAATTCGCGCGGCAGGGATGGGACGTGGCGGTGCATTACGGCGGCTCGGAGCACGAAGCGCGCGAAACCGTGGCGCTGATCGAGGAACTCGGACGGCGTGCGGTGGCGCTGAAGGCGGATCTCGGCGTCGAAGCCGAAGTCGCGCGGCTGGTGCCGGCGTGCGTCGAGGCGTTCGGCGGTCTGCAGTGCGTGGTGAACTGCGCATCGCGTTTCGACGAGGACACCGCCGGCGATTTCCACTACGCGAAGCTGCTGGAGATGACCGCGATCAACGTCGCCGCGCCGCTGCTGCTCGCGCGCATGCTGCACGAGATCCTGCCGGACGCCGCGTCCGATCGCGACGAACTGCGCGGCGTGGTCATCAACGTGCTCGACCAGAAGCTTTACAACATGAACCCGGATTACCTGTCGTACACGCTGACGAAGGCCGCGCTCGACAACGCGACGGTGGCCTTGGCCCAGGCGCTCGGGCCGAAGCTGCGCGTCGTGGGCCTGGCGCCGGGTCTGACGATGATTTCCGCCGGGCAGACGCCGGCGACGTTCGCGGCGGCGCATCGCGTGACGCCGCTGAATCGCGCGTCGACGGTGGAGGATGTCGCGCAGGCCGCGTGCTATCTCGCGAACGCGCACGGCGTGACCGGCACGACGCTCGTCGTCGATGGCGGCCAGCACCTCGTGCCGAGCCCGCGCGACGTGATGTACATGATCGGCGCGCAGAATCACTGACGCGCCCAACTTTTGGATGAAACCATGCTTGCCGCACTCTCGCACCCCCGGCTGACCGATTGCCGGCGGCTCTTTCTGCGCAACTACGAAGTGCGCATCAACATCGGTGTGCATGACTTCGAGAAGCGCGGCGAGCAACGCGTCGTGATCAATGTCGAGCTGTACGTGCCGCTCGCGCTGTCGACGCCCGTCGCCGACAAGCTGGCCGAAGTCGTCGATTACGACTTCATGCGCTCGACCATCGCGGAACGCGTGAAGCGCGGCCATATCCATCTGCAGGAAACGCTGTGCGACGACGTCGCCGCCGCCTTGCTGGCGCATCCGGACGTGCGTGCGGTGGCCGTATCGACGGAAAAGCCCGACGTCTATCCCGATTGCGACGCGGTGGGCGTCGAAGTCTTCCGCATCAAGGAGGAACAGGCATGAACGCGCGCGACACGCTCGACACCCCGGACGAGGTCAAACCGGTCCGCGAGGCGCTGACGAAGCGCCAGCAAAAGGAAGCGTACGAGAACAACAAGCTGTACAAGCGCATCGTGCGGCAGGTCGGCGAGGCGATCGGCGACTTCAACATGATCGAGGAAGGCGACAAGGTCATGGTGTGCCTGTCCGGCGGCAAGGACAGTTACGCGATGCTCGACGTCCTGATGCGCCTGCGCGAGCGCGCGCCGATCAACTTCGACCTCGTCGCCGTCAATCTCGACCAGAAGCAGCCCGGCTTTCCGGAACACGTGCTGCCCGAATACCTGGCGAAGCTGGACATTCCGTTCCACATCGAGAACCAGGACACGTACAGCATCGTCAAGCGGCTGGTGCCGGAGGGCAAGACCACGTGCTCGCTGTGCTCGCGGCTGCGGCGCGGCATCCTGTACCGCGTGGCGGGCGAACTCGGCGCGACCAAGATTGCGCTTGGCCATCATCGCGACGACATCCTGCAGACGCTGCTGCTCAACATGTTCTACGGCGGCAAGCTGAAGGGCATGCCGCCCAAGCTGCAATCGGATGACGGCAAGAACATCGTGATCCGTCCGCTTGCTTACGTGAAGGAAACCGATCTGGAGAAATACGCGGAGTTGCGCGAATTTCCGATCATTCCGTGCAACCTGTGCGGAAGCCAGCCGAACCTGAAGCGCGCCGAAATGAAAGCGCTGATCCGCGAATGGGACAAGCGTTTCCCGGGGCGGGTCGAGAACATGTTCAATGCGCTGTCGAATGTCGTGCCGTCGCATCTGATGGACGGCGCGCTGTTTCCGTTCGCCGGATTGCGCGCGACGGGCGAAGCGGATCCGCAGGGCGATATCGCGTTCGACGAAGAACCGTGCGCAAGCGAACCGTCAACGTCGGCGGGCACCATTTCAATTGTGCAGTTCGACGACCTGTAACCGTTGTCGGAGCAGGATGCGGCGTGGCTTTCGCCGCATTGCATCAAGGAGCCGGATGCTATATTGGCGGCTCGTCACACCCAGCAAGGCTTCCCGGCATGAACATCGTGATTCTGGCTGCCGGCATGGGCAAGCGCATGCGCTCCGCCCTGCCGAAGGTACTTCATTCACTGGCGGGCAAGCCGCTGCTCTCCCATGTCATCGACACGGCGCGCACGCTTTCGCCGACGCGCCTCGTGGTCGTCATCGGACATGGCGCGGACCAGGTTCGTGAGGCGGTCGGCGCGCCGGACGTGCAGTTCGCGTTGCAGGAACGGCAGCTCGGCACCGGACACGCCGTCCAGCAAGCGCTTCCGCTGCTCGATCCCTCGGTGGCCACGCTCGTGCTCTACGGCGATGTGCCGCTCACGCGCGCCAGCACGCTCGAACGCCTGATCGATGCGGCGGGCGAGAACCGTTATGGCGTGTTGACCGTGGACGTCAGCGATCCGACCGGCTATGGACGCATCGTGCGCGATGCGGCCGGCTCGGTCCGCAAGATCGTCGAGCAGAAGGATGCGTCGGAAGAAGAACGCCGTATCGCGGAAATCAACACGGGCATCGTCGTGACGCCGACGCGCGCGCTCGAAGGCTGGCTCGCATCACTCAGGAACGACAACGCGCAAGGCGAGTTCTATCTGACCGATGTCGTCGAACGCGCGATCGAATCGGGCGTGGAAGTCGTCACCGCCCAGCCCGACGCCGAATGGGAAACGCTCGGCGTGAACAGCAAGGTCCAGCTGGCCGAACTCGAACGGATTCATCAGCGCAACGTCGCGCACGCGCTGCTCGATGCGGGCGTGACGCTGCTCGACCCGGCGCGCATCGATGTGCGCGGCACGCTCGAATGCGGCGCGGATGTGTCCATCGACGTGAATTGCGTGTTCGAAGGTCGCGTGACGCTCGGCGACCACGTGACGATCGGCCCGAACTGCGTGATCCGCGATGCCGATATCGGCGCGGGCGCGCGGGTGGATGCGTATACGCATATCGAAGGCGCCACGGCCGGCGCGAACGTGGTGCTCGGGCCGTATGCACGGCTGCGGCCGGGCGCGCAACTGGCCGATGAAGCGCACGTCGGCAACTTCGTCGAGGTGAAGAACGCGGTGCTCGGGCGCGGCTCGAAGGCGAACCACCTGACCTATATCGGGGATGCCGACATTGGCGCGCGCGTGAACATTGGCGCGGGCACGATCACCTGCAACTACGATGGCGCGAACAAGCATCGCACGGTGATCGGCGACGACGTGTTCGTCGGCTCCGATACCCAGTTGGTCGCGCCGGTGCGCGTGGGCAGCGGCGTGACGATCGCGGCGGGTACGACGGTGTGGAAGGACGTCGGCGAGAAGGAGCTCGTGCTCAACGAGAAAACGCAAGTGAGCAAGACGGGCTACGTGCGCCCGGTCAAGAACAAGAACAAGTCGTAAGGCTGTTGGTTTGGCGCAGTCAGACGCGCGCGGCCCGGTGGGCCGCGCTTTCACATACTGGTTTCAAAGGATGAACGCCCATGTGCGGAATTGTCGGCGCGGTAGCGCAACGTAACATCGTCCCGGTGCTGGTCGAAGGGCTGCGCCGTCTCGAGTATCGCGGTTACGACTCGTGCGGCGTGGCCGTGCTGAGCCATGGCGAACCGCGCCGCGCCCGCAGCGTCGCGCGCGTGTCCGACCTCGATGCCCAGGTGCGCGATTCGAATCTCGTCGGCATGACCGGCATCGCGCACACGCGCTGGGCCACGCATGGCGCGCCCATCACGGACAACGCCCATCCGATCTTTTCGCGCGATACGGTCGCGCTGGTGCACAACGGCATCATCGAGAACTACGAGACGCTGCGCGAGATGCTCAAGGGCAAGGGCTACGAGTTCGTCTCGCAGACGGACACCGAAGTCATCGCGCATCTGATCCACAGCATGTATCACGGCGACCTGTTCCAGACCGTGCGCGAGGCGGTGAAGATGCTGCACGGCGCGTATGCGATCGCCGTGATTCACAAGGACCAGCCGCATACGGTCGTGGGCGCGCGCCAGGGCTCGCCGCTCGTGGTCGGCGTGGGTCAGGGCGAGAACTTCCTTGCTTCTGATGCGCTGGCGCTCGCGGGCAGCACGGACCGTTTCGCGTTCCTCGAAGAGGGCGATGTGGTGGAGATCGGGCTGGATGGCGTGAAGATCGTCGATCGCGAAGGCCTGCCGGCGGCGCGTGAAGTGCGCACGGTGACGGCGTATGGCGGCGCGGTGGAACTCGGGCCGTACCGGCATTTCATGCAGAAGGAAATCTTCGAACAGCCGCGCGCGATTACCGACACGATTCCGCAAGCCGATCACTTCGATCCGGCGCTGTTCGGCGAAGGCGCGCACGAAGTGTTCGCGGGCATCGACAGCATTCTTATTCTTGCGTGCGGCACGAGCAGTTACGCGGGCCTGACGGCGAAGTACTGGCTCGAATCGATCGCGAAGATCCCGACGCAGGTCGAGATTGCCAGTGAGTATCGCTATCGGGAGTCGGTGCCGAATCCGAAGGCGCTGGTCGTGGTGATCTCGCAATCGGGCGAAACCGCGGATACGCTCGCGGCGCTCAAGCATGCACAGTCGCTCGGTCACAAGCACACGCTCGCCGTGTGCAACGTGGCGACGAGCGCGATGGTGCGTCAGACCGAACTCGCGTTCCTGACGCATGCGGGCACGGAGATCGGCGTGGCATCGACGAAGGCGTTCACGACGCAGCTCGTCGCGCTGTTCGTGCTGGCGGTGACGCTGGCGAAGATGCGCGGTCGTGTCGATGCGAAGCAGGAGGCGGCGTATTTTGCGCAGCTGCGCCACTTGCCGGCGGCGCTGAACAGCGTGCTGGCGCTGGAGCCGCAGATCATCGCGTGGTCGGAAGACTTTGCGCGCAAGGAGAATGCGTTGTTCCTCGGGCGCGGACTGCATTATCCGATTGCGCTCGAAGGTGCGTTGAAGCTCAAGGAGATTTCGTATATCCACGCCGAGGCGTATCCGGCGGGTGAGTTGAAGCATGGACCGCTTGCGCTGGTGACCGAGGCGATGCCGGTGGTGACCGTGGCGCCGAATGATGCGCTGCTGGAGAAGCTCAAGTCGAACATGCAGGAAGTGCGGGCGCGGGGGGGCGAGCTGTATGTGTTCGCGGATGCGGATACGCGGATTGTCAGTCAGGACGGGATTCATGTGATCCGCATGCCGGAGCATTATGGGGCGCTGTCGCCTATCCTGCACGTCGTGCCGCTGCAGTTGCTGGCTTATCACACGGCTTGTGCGAGGGGGACGGATGTCGATAAGCCCAGGAATCTCGCGAAGTCGGTTACGGTGGAGTGAGGGGCTGGTTTAGATGGTTGGTGGCTTCGAGAGTTTCACGCTTCCACCAGCAAAAAACTCGACTTCGGCGCCGGTCACGGCGACAGCGTCTAAGTCGGCTCCCTAAGAAATACGGCGGAGCGGTTGTAGCGCCACGCGGATGGCAACGCTCTTCCGCCGCTCCGCTATGGTTCGGAAATCTTCACACCGGGCGATCAAACAGAAGAGGGGGCACCAGATCACACTTGTTCAGACATCACAGCATTGTCTCGAACTCGACAGAGGCGGCATAAATTATGTTTATTTTTGATGTGCGCGCAATCAGATTTGGACATCGCTCTTTAGATATATAGTTGCCTCTCTATATCGCAAAAGCAATAGATGCGAGGACGCATCCTGATTCAGTTGCACACGTGCATCGAAAGACGCGTGCGCATGACAGCGGTATGGCCATTTCGTAGCTACCGGGAGAAGCCCGATAAAATCGCAACCAAAATGGTGAGGTCGAACAATGAGCGGTGGGCAAAGCAAGATTGAGTGGACGGAGCGAACGTGGAACCCGACTGTGGGCTGTACGAAGGTCTCCAAAGGCTGCAAGAACTGTTACGCCGAAGGCATGGCTGCGCGGCTGCACGCAATGGGCACCCCCGGCTACGAGAACGGCTTCAAGCTTACGATGCTGCCCAATCGCCTAGACGAACCATCGAAGCGAAAGATCCCGACAATGTACTTTGTCAATTCGATGTCCGACCTGTTTCACCGCACTGTGCCGGATGCCTACGTCACCAAGGTCTTTGATTCGATCCGAGCATGCCCTCAGCACACGTTCCAGATTCTCACGAAGCGCGCAGAGCGCATGGCAAGTTATTGCCGCCGCCGACAAATTCCGGCGAACGCATGGCTCGGCGTCACTGTTGAAGACCGCAAATTTGGAATTCCTCGAATTGACGAGTTGCGCCACGTGGAGTGTGGCGTGCGTTTCCTGTCCGTCGAGCCTCTGCTCGAGGACCTTGGCACCTTGAATCTTGAGAACATCGACTGGGTCATTGTCGGTGGAGAATCAGGTGCGAGGGCGCGTCCGATGCTCGAGATGTGGGTGCAAAACGTCAAGCTCCAGTGTGAGGAGCAAGGCGTAAAGTTTTTCTTCAAGCAGTGGGGCACGTGGGGCTGTGACGGCGTACGCCGCTCGAAGGGCGCGAATGGCCGGCTCCTCGAAGGTCGGACTTGGGACGACATGCCCGACCGAGTAGTGCTTACCTGAAGAAGCGCCGCTGGGGCGAGTATTCGATGATGTCGGATGCGTTGTAGTGCATCGACGGCCGTCGCTTTCTGTCTTCTTTGTTCGACACCAGGATATTGCCTTCGGCGTGCAAACCCCGGATGACCATTTGCAGCCGTGTTTCGTCGGCGATGGTATTCGATATGTGTTCGGTCAATAATTGTCGAACGGTGAGCGGTTGCTGCCGGCCCGACAATATCCGGCCAAGGTCGTCCTTCAACGTCTCGATGCAAAGCTCCGCGCCACCTGCGTCGAAGAGGATAGACTGACCGGTATATTGCTCATCCCGTTTCGGGTCGTAGCCGAGCATGAAAAGTCCCGGCTCGAGTTCATGCCCGAACTCGCTTGAATGCTCCCAGTGCAGAGACTTCATCACGTCGTGGGCTTTGTACTGTCGCGATAAATGCACAAGCCAATAGGTCCAGGGTGATGCAGAGTCTGGCCGGACAAAGAACAGCGTCATGAATGGCGCGCCCGTCTCAGCTTTGATTCCCTGCGCAACATAGCGCTGGAGCGCCGCCCGTCCAGACTCGGCCTTGATTTGTCCTAGCTGGTTCCAAGGAATGTACTGTTCGATGCCGATGTTCCGGACGGCCTTCCGATTGGCTTCTCTATCGCTGATGTAGGTAAGGAGCGAGTCGACATTGAAGGTCATGATGACTTCTGCGTTCGGCAGTTCCGTCATCAGCCACCGAAGCCTGTCCATCGGAACGGCGTTGTAGCTGTACTGGTCGAGCAGGAAAATCGCGCGGGCACCGCCTCTTCGGGCTTTAATGCGCTCCACTATTTTCGGCAGCTCGTCAAGAAAGCCAGCGTTCAGCACTTTGAAGCGCTCGAAATCCTGTCGCGCGATAGCGCCTTCGGCTCGCCGCTTTTCCAGATGTTGAAGCAGATGCTCGGCCGATTCCCGCTTCTTCTCCACGAAGAAGAACTCAGCATCGACCTCGCGCAGTGTGCGACGGCCAACGTTCAGGTTCGCACGTGCTACATGTGCGCCGCGCATCATAAGCAATGGCGTGCCGTCGACGGACTCGAGCTTTTCATTTAGGTATTCACCGCCACCCGCAAACCCGTCCACTAACGTCAAAGTCAGCTTGGGCATGGTCGGCAGACTCATCAGGGTTTCGATGTATTGCTGCACATAGTGTTCGACAATTGAATGCTTGACGGCACTATGCTGGTCGAGAATCGGCGGAGGATGCCCAACCTGCCAAGAGTATTTATCTTCTGTCTTCGCCATTCTCGTTGTACCGGGGGGCCTTTCGTCTCACTGAAGATTATAAGGTTTTAGTACATTGTTCGAAACAACGGCATACTAATTGGCACCCATACTGTGTCTTCGCAATACGGGAGAGCGTCGCCATGAAACATGATGAGGAAGTTGTCCTCGACCCTGCTGACGGTCTGCCGGTCATGCAGGTTGGTCCTTGGTCAGAAGAGAAGCATGTTGCACTTTCACGTTATGTCGATGCGGCTCGGAAGGCTCGGGCGAAGTGGGCTTATGCCTCGTTTATTGACCTTTTTTCTGGACCGGGGCGGGTTCTGAACCGTGAGTCGGGGGTTATATCCGATGGCGGCGTGCTGTCTGCGTGGCGTATGTCAGCACGCGGCGGCGCGCCATTCAACGAGATATTCATTGCTGATACGAACGCGGAAAGCGTGGAAGCTTGTTCTGCGAGACTTCGTGAAGCGGGCGCAAAGGTTCAGGCGTATGTGGGTAGCGCGTGCAAGACCGTCGACTTAGTGCTCGCAAAGCTTCCGCGAGGACTGCACTTCGCCTTCCTCGATCCGTTTAGCATCGAACACCTCGATTTTGAGATTATTCTCAAGCTTGCTGCGCGGCCGAATATTGACATCTTGATTCACTTCAGCGTTATGGACGTTCAGCGAAACATCGGTGTTGACTTCAATCTGGCCAACTCGAGACTGGATGCGGCCGCCCCAGGCTGGCGCAACAACTTACGGTTGAAAGAGGTTCCCAAGCGCAGACAGGTTATTGTTTATCTGGAGTATTGGGAGTCGCTCGTAACAGACCTAGCCAAGATGCAGGTCGCGCAATCCAAGCCGCTTTTCGTCAACATGCACAGAGGGCCACTGTATCGGCTTATCCACCTTTCCCGCCATCCGCTTGCCCTGAAGCTTTGGAATGACGCTGCGTTGCCGGCGTCGCGCCAACAATCCCTTACGGGATTCTGATTTATTCTGGCCTACCCTGATCAGGGGCGTCGACCGACTCAAATGCTCCCCTATCTGCGAACTGCAATCACTCATATGATGCGATCGGATCTTCACGTGAAAATCTGCGGTAACCCTCTAGCCTCAGCGATCCGGACAATGGTTACTATCCGGCTTGGCATGTAACGAATCAGCAATAATCTTACGATTGACTTCTATTTTCGAATCAATCAAATTTTCGACGCGTATTGCGTGCTTCCAGCGTTTTAAATGCACAAAGGATGTTATCCATCCTGTTTGGGTCACCCATATTTCGCGCTTGCGCCGTTCTACTAGCATTAATCACCCACGTAGCCCCTTCGAAAACACCCTCGCACCCAAGCCCCCCACCTTAAAAAACTTTTCATCGAACATCAGCCATCCACACAAACCGGCCTAGCTAATCTTCCCCCGTCACCTGAAGCAAAAAGGTGCCGACACCCACAGCAACGCTGTGAATCCCCGGAGAAGAAACCATGAAACATGTTACCGCAGTCCTCGGTGGCCTCACCCTCGCGTTTGCGAGCGTCTCAGCGATGGCCGCCACGCCCCACCTCACGCAGGCCGAATGCCACGACTACCCGTTCGCCCCGCTCAAGCAGGAAGTGACGCATCAGCAGCTCATGCAAGAGATGAGCGAACTCGAAGCGGTCGGCTATCAGCCCACCAGCGACGACGACAACTACCCGCACAACTTGCACGTCGCCGAGCGCAAACTGCACCAGGAATACCAGCGCGATTGCATGGGCCCGTCGGTTGCCGCCGCACCGGCACCCGATAGTCCGAGTGCCAATTGAATGCTGAAGCGGACGCTGAATTTCTTTTAATGAAACATTCGACGCCGCCAATTCAAAAAACCCTGCGTTTTTTAATAGCGGCGTCGAAGCCAGAGAGCCATGCCATTGATTGGCGAGAAACCTGCTGATCCACTGATACCGCCTTGTGGCATGATGAAAAATCCACAAGATCCCGGACGCGCCAGTTCGTCTCCGAGTGGCGTTTTCCCAAAAGAAACGATGGCAACCCGCGTACTCACCATTGAAGACGATCCGCTGACCGGCAAGGAAATCGTGAGTGAACTCAGCAAGGCCGGGTTCGAAGTGGAGTGGGTCGACAACGGTACCGAGGGCCTCGCTCGCGCCAGCGGCGGCGGGGTCCACCTCGTCTTGCTGGACCGGATGTTGCCCGGCGTCGACGGGTTGACGCTTCTGACCACGCTGCGCACCCTCGGAATCGATACGCCGGTTCTGATGCTGAGTGCGCTCGGCGATGTCGACGAACGTATTCGCGGGCTGCGCGCAGGCGGAGACGACTATCTCACCAAGCCATTCGACCCGGACGAGCTGGTCGCGCGGCTCGAAGTCCTGCTGCGTCGCCGGAAAGAAGCGCCGGTACAGGCAGCGACCCGCCTGCAAGTCGGTCCACTTGCGCTCAATCTGATCTCGCGGACCGTCACCCGGAACGGCATCGCGATAACGCTGCTTCCCACCGAGTATCGGATTCTCGAATTCCTCATGCGGCACGCCGGCCAGACCATCACGCGAACCATGCTGTTCGAAGCAGTATGGGGTTATCACTTTGACCCGGGAACCAATCTCATCGACGTGCACATGGGACGCCTGCGCAAGAAGGTCGATGCGCCAGGCATGCCGCAACTCATTCAGACCGTACGTGGCTCCGGGTATGTTCTCATCGACCCGTAACAACTCAAAAGCATTGCCGTCGCCCGCCATCAGGATTGCCATGCCCGCGCAGATCGGGAGAGGCTGGCACACGACGACCTTCAAGTGGCTCTCCATCTACGGAGTCATCTTTTCCTTGTCCTTCGTGTTGCTGGCTGGCTTCCTCGGCTGGTCAGTCACGAATCGCATGCAAGCGGACAGCGACGGACTCCTGCACTGGCAGATGTACTACTTCGAATCCATTCCGAACGAGGACATGCCGCTCGCCATTCTTCGGCGCCTCGAAAACGAGCGCATGCACGTGAGCTACTTCGGCCTGTTCGCGGCCGATGGAACCCGGATCGCAGGAGACATCGAGTCGCTTCCGCGTGCGCTGAAGCTCGACGAAGGCGGCCATACCTTGCGCGACCAGCTCACGGTACGCGGGGAACTTACGCCAGCAGTGGTCCGGGCGGCGGGCATTCGCCGTCCCGATGGCACGATTCTCGTCATTGCACGCGACTGGACCTCCTTGCTGCACCTCCGCGAGGTCGCCATCAACGCGCTGGTGACGGGCGGTCTGTTTTTTCTGTTCGTCAGCATCGCGACGGGTCTTTTGTTGAGCGTGCGACAGATGCGGCGTGTCCGCGACATCCGACGAGTCACGCAACGCATCGCCGAGGGCGACCTGAATCAGCGTTTGCCCATCGGCGGCCGCGACGAACTCGATATGCTTTCGCATCTGGTCAATCACATGCTCGACGACATCGAACGCTTGATGACCGAAGTAAAGGGTGCGTGCGACGGCATCGCCCACGATTTGCGCACGCCGCTGTCGCGCATCCGGATGCTGCTGGGCAACGTGACGCTGAACGCGCAAGGGAATGAAGATGCTCAAGGCCTGATCGACGCAGCTCGCGCCGAGACGGACCGACTGCTCGACCGGTTTCGGGCGATGTTGCGGATTTCCGAGATCGAGTCGTTGAAACGTCGAGGAGGGTTTGCCTCGGTCAACCTCGGGTCACTGGTCGCCGAACTCGATGAACTCTATGGTCCGCTGGCGGAAGAACGCGGCATGCGCTGGATCGTCGATGTCGCGCCAACCGACGACGTCCACGGCGACCGCGCCCTGATGTTCGAAGCGTTCGGCAACATCCTCGACAACGCCATCAAGTTCACGCCGCAAGGCGGCCAGGTTCACGTCTCGTTGAGCATGGTTTCGCAAGGCCCCAAGCTCGTCATCAGCGACACGGGTCCAGGCATTCCCGAGTGGGAACGGGAGGCGGTCCTCACTCGCTTCTATCGGGCGGACAAGTCGAGGCATGTTCCCGGCTCGGGCCTCGGCCTCAGTATCGTCATCGCCGTCATGCACATCCATGACTTCGTGCTGCGGGTCGGTCCCAACGAGTTGTCGGCATCGACGGGAACCAGCATGACCGTCGAATGCTGGCCCCACGCCCTGGATTGAAGGATTGCTCATGCGCGTCCTGTTGATATCGCCCGCTCGCTCCGAATCCGCGTTCCTTGGCAAGGCGCTTCGGGAAAGCGCACACAGCGTTCAAGCGACGGATGACCTGCGCGACGGACTCTATCTCGGCTCCCTCGAGCCGTTCGATACCGTGCTCGTGGTTGCAATCGACGAGCACGCCTTCAAAAGCCTCGATGGCCTCTTGCCGTCGTTCGCGAAGCTGCCTGGTTCGCCTGCCGTGATCGTCATCATGAGTGCTGTCACGGCACGCGAACGCGCCAAGGCGCTTCGCGCGGGAGCCGATGCGTGTTTCGTCACGCCGTATTCAATCATGGAATTGCAGGAAAGGATGAGAGCGCTGCGACGCGGCGCCGTTGCTGCGCCCACGGATTCAGAAGCCCATCAGACCATCAGGCTGGAACCCGCCACGCGTGAGCTTGTAGAGGGCAAGCGGCGGATCTGCATCGGCAAGAGAGAATTCCTGCTGATCGAATGCCTGTTGCGGCAAGCGAATCTTCCGGTGCCTCGCGACGAACTCATCCGGTACGCATGGCCGGAGAAAGAGTCGGTCGATCCCGCGAGCGTGAACCTTATTGTCGTGCGCCTTCGAAAGAAGCTCGAAGAGCATGGTTTTGCCGCGCAGCTGGACACCGTCAATCGCTACGGCTACCAACTGCGCGCGTTGTGAGTCTCCTCCTGGCAGACCCCGCTTTCTCGGTTACTCAACTCGGCTGCCAAACTCAGCTTCCGAAATAAGGCACGCAAAAGCTAGGCGGTCCCACGCAGGCGTTCGAGTCTGTCTGGGTCGTCGCGCATCCGGCGAGGATGCCGACGACAAGAAGCAGCGCGCCAAGCGAACACGCTCGTCGAATTCGGCTTGCCATGTCGTTCAACCATGCCAGTACAGCGTGCGGTCGAGATGCTGGAGTTGACCATTCTGTTCCGCATGAACCATCTCCTGATACACCTGCGCGCGGGTCTTCGGCTGGACCGTTACGCCATACTGCGGAGCCCAGGCTCCGCCTTGCGCCGCAGGCACCGTTTGAGCAGGCGCCGGCGACGGCGACGGCGTGGTTTGCGCATAGCACGAAAAGCTTGCCGCGCCGGCTGCGAGCGCGATGACGAGGGGAATACGCTTCATGTCGAACTCCATTTCAATGGACGGGAACCGGGCAACGCGGTTTCATGCGTGTGCCCGTCGAAACAGGATATTCAGCCGGCCTGGTTGAAACGGCATCAAAAGATGAAAGTCCGTTCATGATCGTGACAGCCGCATCGGGTTCAGAAGCGATGCAGCAATGCCACTCGATAAACCATCTGGTTTGCACTCGTCGACGGTTCCGCCGAACCCAGGATGTCGGCATCGTCGAATGCCAGGCCCGTGTTGCCGTCGGCATGCTGATACGCGCCCTGCACGTAGACAGAAGTACGCTTGCTGAGGTCGTAATCGAGCATCATGGAAACCTGGTTCCATTTCGGCGTCGTGTGGCCGGTCGTGGTCGCTATCTGCGCGGTCGTGAAGGTGTAGGCGGCGGCCATCCAGAAATCGGGCTTGAAGAAGTACTGGCCGTTGATCTCGTAGTTGTCGAACTTCCACGAGTTCTGTGTACCGGCTTTGGGCTGCGTCCCGAAGTAGGCATTGGCCGAAGGGTTGTACACATCGACGTGGGAGTAGGCGAGCGACACGACTGCCTTGCTCTCGAACGCATACGAAAGGCCGGCATCGATGTTCTGCTGCGATTGCGCCGTAAAGACGCCCGTCGCCGACGACACCGCGCCTGTCGTCGTTGCGCTGCCGCCGTTCGTCTTCATATAGGCAAGCGCTGCCGAAATCGGGCCCATCTTGTAAGAGCCGGCCGCGCTATACATCCGGTCGTCAGCGAATCCGCCCGCCTGGTTGCTGAAGCCGTACATCGCCTCGCCGGTGAACCCGGCCACGGTCGGAGACACGTACTTGACCGAGTTGTGGATACGGTAATCCCAGTCGGCGTTGTCGTTATCGAACGGGTGCGCGGACAAGTCGCCCATGAGGTTGCCGGATGACGTGAAGGGGCTCCACATATCGATGGTCGGGTCATACTGCGTTCCCATCGTGAACGTCCCCAGCCGTCTGGACGACAGGCCAACATAGGCCTGACGCCCGAATTCGGCGCCGCCTTGACCCGCTTGACCGTCGTTGAGATCGAAGCCGTTCTCGAGGCGAAAGATCGCTGAGAGCCCGCCCCCGAGGTCTTCGCTGCCGCGGATTCCCCAGCGGCTGCCCATCGTGTCGCCGCTCACCATCTGGTAAGCATGATGGCCGTTGGCGTTGCTCGTGAAATCCAGACCCTCGTCAATCAGGCCGTACAGCGTGACGCTGCTCTGCGCATGGGCCATACCGCACATCATCATCAAAGCGGGCACTGTGGCCGCCACCATCGTTTTCTTCATCGTTCTCCACCCCGAGCAAGAGATTGGTTTCGTGCGCGGCGTGTGGCACGCGGAAATCGCGTACCCACCAGTCTGCCAGGCGCGGTGGCAGATTAAGGAAGCTTCAAACATCAATGTTTCGAATTCCGGGAAGACTGATTTTCGTAAAACGGTGGTGCGCGGCGAATCGGATTCGGTGCAGCGAAAAGCAACGGGTGCTTGACGCGAAAGATAAAAAACTCTTCATGTTTTTCGGGCAATTCGCACTGTGGCGAATCCGTAGTCTCTCCATACCGACAGCAGGCAATACGCCTGTCTGAACGGGTAACCCCTCTCTGGAGAGATTCATGAAAAAGCTCGTGCAAGTCATCGCTGCAACCGCAATGGCATCCGCCGTCATTCCCGCATTCGCCCAGACCGCTACGCCGCAGGCGCAAGACACGATGGTTGCAGCAACGCAACCGGCAGGATCGGCCCCGGATGGCGGCCAGGCGGACGTCAGCCCGGACATCACGCGCGCTCAGGTGTATCAGGATCTGATCCAGGCACAGCAGGATGGTCAGCTGGACCACCTCAACCGGACTGTCTACGCCCATCACTGATGGCCAGATCCGACACCTTTGCGAGACGTCGGCGTGCATGAGTCAATGTGAGGACAGAAGCCGTGAATCAGCTACAGGCAATGCGCGTGTTCATGCGGGTGGTGGAACTCGCCAGCTTCGGCGCCGCCGCGCGCCAGCTGGGCATCTCGGGCGCCGCCGTGTCGCGCTGTGTGATGACACTGGAGGCGCACTTGAACCTGCGCCTGATCAATCGTTCGACCCGGCACCTGTCTCTGACCGATGCCGGCCAGCTCTACATGGAAGGCTGCAAGGAAGTGATCGAACAACTGGACTCGATGGAAGCCAGTCTGGTTCGCTCGACACGCGATCTCAACGGCACCTTGCGCGTTTGCACTCCGAGCACCTTTGCCGTGTCGGGGCTATGCAGCCTGCTCGCCGCGTATCGCAATGCTCATCCCAAGGTGAGCTTCGATGTCACCACCACCGACACGGCAGTGTCCCTCATCGAAGGCGGCTTCGACGTCGGCTTCTCCGACGCCCCTTACATGCCCGATTCCACGCTGGTCTCCCGCCAGCTACGCTCGTTCAAACGAATCGTTGTGGCGTCGCCGAGGTACCTGCAGAAGCACGGCATGCCGGCCACGCCTGCGGAGCTGCCGCTGCATCAGCTTCTGACCACCTCCAACAGCGCAGACAAGGCGTGGCGCTTCACGGTCGAAGGCGAGGTCATGCGTATCCCGACCAGCGCGGCGCTGCAGGCCTCGAGTCACGCCACCGTGCATTCGGCCGTGCTCGCCGATATGGGGATCGCCATTCTGCCCGCACCGCTCGTCGAGAACGAAGTCGCCAGGGGTTATCTGCTGCCCATCCTCAGCCAGTATGAGATTGCGGACGGCCACGGTCAGGTCTCCATCCTGTACACGAGCCGAACCTACCTTTCCGCGCGAGTGCGGCACTTCATCGATTTTGTCGTCGATCAATATCGCCCCGCGTACCATCCGCCCGTCATGCGGGAAGCCGCCTGAGAGAACGTCTCCATGTACAAGGTCCTGTCCATCGAGGACGACGAACTCGTGGTGAAGGAACTGCGGCGCGCATTGCCCGATCCGCGCTATCACCTTCAGGTCGCACGCTCGGGCCGCGAGGGCATGGCGATGGCCATGGACCTTCCATTCGACCTCATCACGCTCGACCGGGTGTTGCCCGACCTCGACGGTCTGCAGGTCCTGACGGCCATGCGCGGCATCGGGATGAACACGCCGGTCCTGATCATCAGCTCAATGGACGAAGCCGATGAACGCGTTCGCGGACTGCGCGCCGGCGGCGACGATTACATGGCGAAGCCGTTCACTCGCGACGAAGTGCAGGCGCGCGTCGATGCCTTGCTGCGCCGAGGCGCGCTGCGGGCAGGGCAGACGATTCTGCGGGCGAACGGTATCGAGCTCGACCTGGTCCGCCGCCATGCGAGCTACCACGGCAAGGCACTGGTCCTCCAGCCGACCGAAATCCGCGTACTGGAATTCATGATGCGTCACGCCGGACTGATCCTGACGCGGACGATGATCTTCGAAGGCGTGTGGGGCTGCCGGTTCGACCCCGGCACGAACCTCATCGATGTGCACGTCGGACGACTGCGCAAGAAGATCCAGGACTGTTGCGGCATCTCGATGTTCAGGACCATCCGTGGTGCGGGCTACATGCTCGACGACGGCTGCTGAACGTGGTGGACCCGCGCAGGCGTGAAATCTAAAGAATGTTTCACTGTTCCTGGCATCGGCTGTTAGCACGCTGACGACACACTCCCTCATCAGTGCTGTCAAGCGTTCAATTCGGAGCTGTCTCCCGTGCTGAAAATCGTCCGGCTGGCCCTCACCCGGCCCTACACGTTCATCGTGCTGGCGCTGTTGATTCTCATCGTCGGTCCGCTGTCCTTGCTGCGGACGCCGACGGATATCTTTCCTGACATCCGCATTCCCGTCATCAGCGTGGTGTGGAGTTATGCCGGCCTGCAGCCCGACGATATGGCCGGCCGCATCGTGACGTATTACGAGCGTTCGATCGGCACGACGGTCAACGACATTCAGCACATCGAGTCCCAGTCGTTTCGCGGCTACGGCATCGTGAAGATCTTTTTCCAGCCGACGGTCGATATCCGTACCGCGACGGCGCAAGTCACCTCGCTCTCGCAGACCGTGCTCAAGCAGATGCCTCCCGGCATCACGCCGCCCCAGATCCTCAACTACAACGCGTCGACGGTCCCGGTCATCCAGATCGCGCTGACCAGCGACTCGCTCAGCGAGCAGCAGATCGCCGACTACGCGAACAACTTCATTCGGCCCGCGTTGTTGAGCGTTCCGGGCGTCGCCATTCCGACGCCCTATGGCGGCAAGGTGCGCGAAGTTCAGATCGACCTGAATCCGCAGGCACTGCAGGCCGACGGTCTGTCGGCGGTCGATGTGGCGAACGCCCTCGCGCAGCAGAACCAGATGATCCCGGCGGGCACGGAGAAGATAGGGGACTACGAGTACGACGTCACGCTGAACAACAGCCCGCTCGCCATCCGCGCGCTGAACAACCTGCCTGTCAGGACGGTCGGCGGCGCGACCATCCGGATCAGCGATGTGGCGCACGTCCGCGACGGCTTTCCTCCGCAGACCAACGTCGTGCGGCTCGACGGGCATCGCGCGGTGCTGATGAGCGTGCTGAAGAACGGCTCGGCGTCGACGCTCGATATCGTCGCCGGGGTCAAGGCGAAGCTCCCGCTGATCGAGCAAACGCTGCCGCCGGGTCTGAAGTTCATCACGATCGGCGATCAGTCCGTGTTCGTGAAAGGGGCCGTGAGCGGCGTCGCGCGCGAGGGCATCATTGCCGCCGCGCTGACTTCGCTGATGATTCTTCTGTTCCTCGGCAGCTGGCGCTCGACGCTCATCATCGCGTCATCGATTCCGCTTGCCGTGCTGGCCGCGATCGCGGGGCTGTCCGCGATGGGCGAGACGCTCAATGTGATGACGCTGGGCGGCCTGGCGCTCGCGGTCGGCATTCTCGTCGATGATGCGACGGTGACCATCGAGAACATCAACTGGCACCTCGAGCATGGCAAGCCGGTCCGCCAAGCGATTCTCGACGGCGCCGCCCAGATCGTCGGGCCGGCGCTGGTCTCGCTGCTCTGCATCTGTATCGTGTTCGTGCCGATGCTGATGCTGAACGGCATCGCGCGCTTCCTGTTCGTCCCCATGGCGGAGGCCGTGATCTTCGCGATGGTCGCGTCGTTCATCCTGTCGAGAACCTTCGTCCCGATGATGGCGCTGTACCTGCTCAAGCCGCACGTTCACGGTGAGCAACATCGGCCGACCCGCAATCCGCTGGTTGCTTTCCAGCGTGGTTTCAATCGTCGCTTCGAGAAGGTCCGCGACGTCTATCGCGCCGTGCTGCATGCAGCGCTGACGTCTCCGAAGCAGTTCGTCATCGGCTTCCTGGCCGTGGTCGTGCTGTCCTTCGGCCTGGCGCCATTCCTCGGCCGCAATTTCTTTCCCGATATCGATTCAGGCGCGATCGCGCTGCATGTCCGCGGGCCCACCGGCTTGCGCATCGAACAGACTGCCGCGCTGTTCGATCACGTCGAGGGGACCATCCGCCGGACGATTCCTCCGGACCAGTTGAAGAGCATGGTGGACAACATCGGCCTGCCTGTCAGCGGCATCAACCTGACGTACAACAACAGCGGCACGCTGGGACCGGCGGATGGCGACATCCTCATTTCGCTCGACGAAAACCATGGCCCGACCGCGCAGTATGTGAAGAAGCTCCGCGAGTTTCTCCCGCGCGCCTATCCCGGCGTGACGTTCTCGTTCCTGCCCGCGGACATCATTTCGCAGATCCTGAACTTCGGCGCGCCGGCTCCGCTCGACATCCAGGTGGCGGGCCCCGACCGGCAGGGCAATCTGGCCTTCGCTCGCGAGTTGCTCAAGCGGGTCACGCGTGTCCCGGGTGTCGCCGATGCGCGCATCCAGCAACCGGCCAACTATCCGCAGTTCTCCATTGCGGTCGACAGAACGCGAGCCGACGAACTCGGCATCACCGAGCAGGACGTGACCAACGCGGTGGTGGCGAACCTGTCGGGGACCAGCCAGGTCGCACCGGCTTACTGGCTCAACCCGAGGAACGGCGTGAGCTATCCGATCGTCGCACAGACGCCGCAGTACCTCATGAACTCGCTGGGCTCGCTCGACAACATGATGGTCACCGGGTCGGACGGACGAGCGCAGATTCTCGGCGGCATCGCCACAGTGAAGCGCGGCATTGGCGACGCGGTGGTCTCGCACTACAACATTCAGCCGCTCTACGACCTCTACGCCACGCCGCAGGGCAGCGACCTGGGCGCCGTGGCCGCGAAGATCCATACGATCGTCCGGCAGATGCGGAGCCAGCTGCCGAAGGGCTCGACGGTCACCGTTCGCGGTCAGGTCCGGACCATGAACACCGCATTCAGCGGACTCGGCTTCGGCTTGGCCGGCGCGATCCTGCTGATCTACCTGCTCATCGTCGTGACCTTCCACTCATGGGCCGATGCCTTCGTGATCGTGACGGCGCTGCCCGCCGCACTTGCCGGCATCGTGTGGATGCTCTTCATCACGCACACGCCGCTATCGGTTCCGGCACTGACAGGCGCGATCCTCTGCATGGGCGTGGCGACGGCGAACGCGATTCTCGTAGTGAGCTTTGCGCGGGAGCGTCTCGCACACGCCGGCGACGCCGTTCTTGCTGCGATGGAAGCCGGCGCCACGCGCTTCCGCCCGGTGCTGATGACGGCGCTCGCGATGATCATCGGCATGCTGCCGATGGCGCTGGGCCTCGGCGATGGCGGCGAGCAGAACGCACCGCTCGGCCGGGCGGTGATCGGCGGCCTGATTTGCGCGACGGTGGCGACGCTGCTCTTCGTGCCGGTCGTGTTCAGCATCATCCATCGCCACGACAAGCCTTCCCACGAATCTCTTCCCTCTCATCCTTCCGACACGGAGGCAACGCATGTCCACTGAAACCAGCGGTCAGCCACAGCAGCATGGGCTGAAGAAACTGCGCCACCTCAGGCTCATCTGCATCCTCGCCGTGCTGGTCGCGGCCGGCGTAGCAACGGAGGGCATCGTCAGCCGCATGCATGCCAACCGGGCGCTCACGAGCTGGACCGATGCGCAGGCCATTCCGACCGTCCGGGTCGTGACGCCGCAAGTGCCCAGGCGCACCGACGACGTGGAGCTGCCGGGCCGGCTCGACGCCTACGTCAATGCGCCCATCTACGCGCGCGTGTCGGGTTACCTGCATGCCTGGTACGCCGATATCGGAACGCATGTGAAAGCGGGGCAATTGCTGGGGCAGATCGACACGCCCGATCTCGACCAGCAGCTTCAACAAGCACGTGCCGATCTCGCGAATGCCATCGCCAACGAGAAGCTTGCCGCGACGACCGCGCGTCGCTGGAGCCAGATGCTCGCGCAGGATTCGG
This sequence comes from Caballeronia sp. LZ034LL, assembly GCF_031451215.1. NCBI lineage: Bacteria > Pseudomonadati > Pseudomonadota > Betaproteobacteria > Burkholderiales > Burkholderiaceae > Caballeronia > Caballeronia sp. LZ034LL. The sequence continues at coordinate 2,823,953 of NZ_JARUXR010000001.1, read as the reverse complement.
TCTCGCAACAGGCGACCGACGAGAAGACGAGCGATCTCGCAGCGAAGCAGGCCACCGTGGCGGCAAGCCGTGCCAACGTGGCTCGCCTCGAAGCGCTCGAGTCGTTCAAGCGCATCACGGCGCCGTTCGACGGCGTGGTGACCGCGCGCAAGACCGACGTCGGCGCGCTCATCAACGCGGGCGGCGGCACCGGGCCCGAGCTCTTCGCCGTCACGGATGCGCACAAGCTGCGCGTCTACGTCAACGTGCCGCAGAGCGACGCAGCAGCCATCAGGAGCGGCCTGACCGCCACGCTGACCGTCCCGGAGCGCCCGGGACAGACGTTCCAGGCGCATCTGGTCGACAGCAACGATGCCATCTCGCCTCAGTCGGGAACCATGCTGGTGCAATTGTCGGTCGACAATGCGGACGGCCAGCTCATGCCGGGCGAGTACGCGCAGGTTCGCTTCGCGCTGCCGAGCGACGGCCACGCGTTGCTGGTTCCGGCGAGCGCACTGATATTCCGCACCGACCACGTCCAGCTCGCCGTGCTGAACGCGCAGAACTGCGTTCACCTGCGCGACGTGAAGATTGCAACCGACCTCGGCAGCACGGTGCTCATCGGTTCCGGTCTCCAGCAGCATGACCGCGTGGTCGACAACCCGCCGGATTCGCTGGCCGAAGGCGACCGGGTGCATCGGGCGGTCGTGAGAATGGCTGCGTCGGAGGGCAAGCATGCTTAAGCGCAGCATCGCCGCATGCGTGGCGGCGGGCATGGTGAGCGCATGCTCGTTCGCCCCGGTCTACCATGCGCCCGAGACCGCCATCCCCGCGAGCTTCAAGGAAGCGGGACCGTGGCGGACGGCGGCGCCGGCCGACCGCATCGTCCGGGACGGCTGGTGGAAGATGTACAAGGATCCGGTGCTGGACGAACTGGAGGCCAGGGTCGATCAGGCGAATCCGGATGTCGCCGCGGCGGTCGCGCGGCACGATGAAGCGGAAGGCTTCGTCCAGCAGGCGCGCGCCGGCTTGTTTCCGACCATCGGTTCGGAGGCGTCAGTGTCACGCCAACGCCAATCCGACAACCGGCCCTTGCGCGGCTCAGGCGAGCCTTCGGTGTATGACTCGGCCAGCGCCGATGTCGGCATTGGCTATGACCTCGACCTGTGGGGCAAGGTCCGCAATGAGGTGAAAGCAGGGCGCGCGAATGCGCAGGCGAGCGCCGACGATCTGCAATCGCTGCGGCTGAGTCTGCAGGCCAGTCTCGCGGATCACTATTTCCAGTTACGCGGACTCGATGAACGCACAAAGCTGCTTCAGGACACGATCGTCACGTACCAGCATGCCCTGGCGCTGACGGAAAGCCGGCACGCCGGCGGCATTGCGTCGGGGATGGACGTTTCCCGCGCCCGGACGCAGCTGTCTTCAGCTCAGGCGGCCGTCGACGACACAGCGGCCAGCCGCGCCCTGCTCGAACATGCCATCGCCACGCTCACGGGTACGCCGGCGTCGAGCTTCTCGCTCGCGGCCGCGACGCCCGACTATGTCGTTCCACAGATACCGGTCGGCGTGCCTTCGCAGCTGCTGCAACGTCGCCCCGATATCGCCGCCGCCGAGCGACGCGTTGCCGCCGCCAACGCGAACATCGGCGTGGCGAAGGCGGCTTTCTTCCCTGATGTCACGCTTGGACTCGACGGCGGTTATCAGAGCGATACCTTCTCGCCGTGGCTCGCCGCACCCGACGAGATCTGGTCCATTGGACCGCAGCTCATGTTCACGCTGTTTGACGGCGGCAGACGACGTGCGGCGGTGGCCGTTGCGCGCGCGAAGCTCGCGGAGAACGGCGCCAAATATCGCGAAACGGTGCTTGCCGCATTCCAGCAAGTCGAAGACGAACTGGCTTTGCTGCACCACCTTGGGGACGCGTCGAGAAACGAGGACGAGGCCCTCGCTTCGGCGCAATCGACGTTGGCGCTCGCGATGTCCCGTTATCGGGACGGGGCAGTGAGTTATCTGAATGTCGTGACGGCGCAGACCACCGCACTCCATGCGCAGATCTCGTCGCTGGACCTGCGCACCCGACGGTTGACTGCTTCCGTAGGCCTGATTCAGGCCCTTGGCGGCGGCTGGTCCTAAGTCACTAATCGTGCGGCCGTTCGTTTATGCGTTCCAGGTTTGCGGAGGCGTCGTGACTTCACTCCATTGCTTCGGCTCCGCAGATCTTCTCCGCTGCCACGTCCCAGACCGAATCCGGCGGGATGTCACGGAAATCATCAGCCGCCCCCGGCTCGCTCACCACCGGCTCGCCGTCGGCGCCATACCCCGTGTAGTCGCTCGTCGCGATCCGCTTGCCCGCGCAATCGATCGACCATCGCTCCATCCCTTTCACCTGCACGTGGCCATTCAATTCCTTATAAGGCGGCTTGCCTTCGAAGCGCACCCACACTCGGCTGACCGGCCCGCCGACGAAGCTCGATGCATCGGCGAACAGATCGAACGACGGGTTCGATGCGATCAGCCTCCAGTCCGACGCCGCCGCCTGGCTTCCGACCAGCGCGATGATCGCCGCAGCCATCGCGCGCCTGATGCCCGCTTTCAGGTTCCGTTTCACGTGAGTGTGCTCAAATCGGATGATTGCGTGACTTTATCCCAGGACGCCCGTTGCCCGACCAACCCGATTCCATCCCCATGCGCCTCGCCACGGTGTCCGAGCGCGGCCGCGCGTTGTTCATCGACTCGCTGTGGTGGACGCTCATTGCGCTGTTCGTCCCGCTCGGGCCCTCGCTCGACACGATGCCGCTGTCACCCGATGCGCTCGCCGCCGACATGTTTCTCTGGCTGATGCTGGCGCAATGCGTTCCGATACTGATTACCGGCGTGCTGTGGACCGTCTGGAGAACCACGCCGGGCAAGCATGTGCTGCGGCTGCGGATCGTCGATGCCGACAGCCGTGAGCCGATGACGCCGCGCCAGTCCATCCTGCGCACTGTCGGCTATCTGCTGACCTTTGCCATGTTCGGTGCGGGCTTTTTTTGGATCTGGTTCAATCCACGCAGACAGGCGTTGCATGACCGCATCGCCAACACGGTCGTCGTGACGAAGAGACCGGCGTGATGCGTCAGACGTGCATCGACAACCCCATTCACCGACGGGCGATCCATCCAGTCGACACAGCAAACGTGTACTGTTCTACTCGGGCGACGAAACCGGACGCAAAGGTTGACGTTTCGCGGCCGATACCCGCCTCATGCAATTCCCCGGCGGCTCATCGCCGGCGCTCAATCCGTGAAGTCCGGCTGAACGCCGGTTGTCTCCCCTGATCCATTCGCATGCTCGTCGGACCTGTGCCGCCGTCGCGCATCGGCACGACGTCGTGTTCCACCTTCTTCCAACCAGCGAGGTTCATCATGCCGTTCGTCACGACCAAGGATAACGTCGAGATCTTCTACAAGGACTGGGGCCCGAAGGACGCTCAACCCATCGTCTTCCATCACGGCTGGCCCCTGTCTTCGGACGACTGGGATGCGCAACTGCTGTTCTTCGTGCAAAAGGGTTATCGCGTGATCGCGCATGACCGGCGCGGGCACGGACGTTCGTCGCAAGTCTCCGAAGGTCACGACATGGACCACTACGCCGCCGATGCCTTCGCGGTCGTCGAAGCGCTCGACCTGAAGAACGCGGTGCATATCGGGCACTCGACCGGCGGCGGCGAAGTGGCGCGCTACGTCGCGAAGCACGGCGAACCGGCGGGACGCGTCGCGAAGGCAGTGCTCGTCAGCGCAGTGCCGCCGCTGATGCTGAAGACCGAAGCGAACCCGGAAGGCCTGCCGCTCGACGTATTCGACGGCTTCCGCAAGGCGCTCGCCGACAACCGCGCGCAATTCTTCCTCGATGTGCCGGCCGGCCCGTTCTACGGTTTCAACCGCCCGAATGCGACGGTTCATCAGGGTGTCATCCAGAACTGGTGGCGCCAGGGCATGACGGGCAGCGCGAAGGCGCACTACGAGGGCATCAAGGCCTTCTCGGAGACGGACCAGACGGAAGACCTCAAGTCGATCAGCGTGCCCACGTTGGTGCTGCACGGTGAAGACGACCAGATCGTGCCCTACGCCGATGCGGCGCTCAAGTCCATCAAGCTCCTGAAAAACGGCACGCTGAAGACGTATCCCGGTTATCCGCACGGCATGCTGACCGTGAACGCCGACGTCCTCAACGCCGATCTGCTCGCCTTCGTGCAATCCTGACCTGAGCTGACCTGAGCTGACCTGACCTCACCGCACTGACGGAACGGGCGAGCCGCCGATGCCGCGGCTCGCATGCCCGCATTCCCGCTTTCTTCCCCTCGCGCCGGCATTGTTCAGCCGCGCCGGTATCTCTGTTCAAGCTTCGATGCTTTTTCCCGCGCCGCACCGCGCCTAAAGTGTCCGACTTCAATCTGGCATTGGTGTCCTCATGCAAATCGATACTCCCGCTGTTTCAACCTCTTCCGAAGGGGGCTCGACGACGCTGCGTCAATGGCTCGCCGTGCTGGCCGTCGCGGTCAGCGCGTTCGCCTTCGTCACCGGCGAATTCCTGCCGGTGGGCCTGCTGCCGCAGATCGCACAGGATCTCGGCGTGTCGCCCGGCGTCGCGGGCCTGATGATCACCACACCCGGCGTGATGGCCGCGATCTTCGCGCCGACGCTCATCGTCAGCGCAGGCCGCATGGACCGCCGCTACGTGTTCCTGCTGCTCACCGCAGTGCTGCTGCTGTCCAACATCGTCTGCGCGATGGCCACGAACTTCGCGCTGATGCTCGCCGGGCGCGCGCTGCTCGGCGCCGCGCTGGGCGGCTTCTGGACGCTCGCGACGGCCGCCGCGCCGCGACTCGTGCAAGGCCGGGACGCCGCCAAGGCCACGGCCATCATCCTGACCGGCGTGACCTGCGCGACGGTCATCGGCGTGCCGCTCGGAACCTTCATCGCGTCGTTTGCCTCGTGGCGCATGTCGTTTGCCGCGACCGCCGGCCTGGTTGCAGTGGCGCTGCTCGCACAGGCGCTGCTGGTGCCTGCGCTGCCGTCGGCATCGGCGCTGCGGGTCGCCGACTTCAGGACGCTGCTCTCGCGCCCGCATACGCGTCTGAGCATGCTGATGGTCGCGCTCGTGTTCGGTGCGCATTTCTCGACCTATACCTACATCGCACCGCTGCTCGAACAGGACTTCTCGCTCAGCTCGATCACGCTGCTGCTGTTCGGCTTCGGGCTGATCGGCTTCTTCTCGAATGCGCTGATGTCGATGGCAGTCTCGAATCACCTCAAGAAGTCGGTCGCCGTGATGGTCCTGCTGCTGCTCGGCGCCATGTCGTCGATGCTGCTGCTCGAACACTCGCTCATCGGCGAGACGGCAGGGATGCTGCTGTGGGGCGTCGCCTTCGGCGCGCTGCCGCTGTGTTTCAGCGTCTGGATCCAGCGCGGCACCGCGGACTTGCCCGAAGCCGGCTCGGCGATGTTCGTGAGCATCATTCAGGTGGCCATCGCCGCGGGCTCGGCGGTGGGCGGGGCGCTCGTCGATCGCGCCGGCGTGCAGGCCGACTTCACGCTAGGACTCGGGCTTGCCGTGCTGGGCCTCGTCATCCTGCAACGGCTGGCCTCGCTCGAGCGTCCCGCAAAAGCGGCATCGTTCAAACAGACCTGCGACGCATCCGTGGATTGATCGACGGCATCGATGGTTTCATCGGGCATCCGGCGCCGCCGCGCGCCGGATGCCGTGCCTGTGGACAAACTTGTTGAAACGTCATGGCACTGACTGTTTGCGGATTCTGAACAACTCGGCGTAAACGCGGGCGAGCCAAAAGTTGTTCCGGGTTCGCGCCGAAACCGGCCGCAATATACCGAAGTTGTTTACCCGCTAAGTTACTGACGCGAAACGGCCGGCGAGAGTTGTCCACTGAAATGCGCAGGGCTTGTTAACTACTACCACGTATACATACACGTTCTTCTGTTTACTTAGACAAGCAGGGGGCGCTGCTCAAAACAGGCGCGGCACTCACGCCGCACCGTGCACCTGTCGCAGGCGTTCACGGCTGTTGCTCAGATGCATGCGCATCGCGGCGCGCGCATCCTCGGCGTCCTGTCGCACGATCGCCTGGTAGATCGCCTTGTGCTCGGCAAGCACATGACGCAAGTGTTCGATCTGATCCAGTTCGGCAATCTCCGCCTTTCCCAGACGCGTGCGCGGACTCACGCCGCGTCCCATCTGGCTCAACACGTCGTGGAAGTAGCGGTTGCCGCTCGCCCGCGCTATCTGCAAGTGAAACTCGACGTCGTGCTGAAGGACATCGGTGCTGCCGCTCGCCAGTTGCGTCTCGAATTGCCCGAGCGCGGCTGAAATCTGCTTCAGATGGGTTTCGGTGCGCCGGCCTGCGGCGAGTGCCGCCGCCGCGCCTTCCAGGTCGATGCGGAATTCGATGATCGCCATGATGTCGAGCAGGCTCGACAGGTCCGCATCCTTCAGGCGCATCGCCTCGCGTTCTTCGGGCGCGCGAATGAAGGTGCCGATGCCATGACGCGTCTCGACGACATTCGCCGCCTGCAAGCGCGACACCGCCTCGCGCACGACCGAGCGGCTCACCGACAGTTGTTTCATCAGCGCGACTTCGGTGGGAATCTTGTCGCCAGGGCGCAGGACGCCGCGCTCGATATCCTCGAACAGAGTGGAGACGACTTTATCGGTGAGACTGGGCATGACGATCCGCGGCTGAAGGAGAAGGGGTGGCGTGGTCGGACGTCTGCAAGCGGCTGGCGGGGAAGACAATTCTTATCGACGGCAAGGCCGCCCGGCAGTCATCATCCGGAGATGTCCGACAACGCATCATCCCGCGTGACAGGGAGTTGGTCAAACCGAGGCAGAGGCTGTCTTTTATAGATAGTGTCATTAGACATCGTACAATTAAATCTTCACATTGATTCTCTCAAACTACTGATATAGCGAGAGTATCAGGGTTAACGTGCCTGTCCCCATGCCATGATTCAACGGTACTCTGTGTTAAGACGTCTGATGACATTCGGCATCAGCACGCATCGCTTTCCCATCGTGTCGCTGCCGTCACAGGAGGCATCAATGTCGTCATCCTCGCCCTACCAGGCCCTGCCCAACGCCTTCCGGACCTCCGTGCGCGAACGCAAGCGGCTGATCGGCTGCTGGATGTCGCTGGCCAGTCCGATCGCCACTGAACTCATCGGCGTGGTGGGTTTCGACTGGATGCTGCTCGACGCCGAACACACCCCCAACGACCCGCTCACGCTGATCCCGCAGCTCATGGCGCTGAAGGACAGCGTCAGCGCGCCCGTGGTGCGGCCCCAGGCCAACGATGCCATCGCCATCAAGAAGCTGCTGGACATCGGCGTGGTCAATTTCCTGATTCCCTTCGTCGACAGCGCCGCCGACGCGCAGCGCGCCGTAGCCGCAACGCGTTATCCTCCGCAAGGGGTGCGCGGCGTATCGGTCGGGCATCGGGGCAACCGCTACGGCACGGTGCCGGACTACTTCGAGCAGGCGAACGACAACATGTGCGTCGCGGTGCAGATCGAGAGCCGCACGGCGGTGGCCGCGATCGACGAGATCGCCGCGGTCGAAGGCGTGGATGCGCTGTTCGTCGGCCCGTCGGATCTCGCGGCGTCCTACGGTCATCTCGGCAACCCGAATCATCCCGACGTGCAGGCGGCCATCGCACACGTGTTCGAACGCGCGCGCGCCGCAGGCAAGCCGAGCGGCATCCTGACGCCCGTCCGCGAAGAAGCCGAGCGCTACCTCGCGATGGGCAGCACGCTCGTCGCCGTGTGCGCCGACCTGGGTCTGCTCAGGAACGCCGCGCAGGGCGTGCGCAAGCACTTCATTCCCGAATGAGCCGGTTGAGCTGAGTTAGACGGTTGAGCAGCAGGCTCGGCGAACCGGCATCGAAGAATCGACATCAAGGAGCGATACATGCAAAAGGCAGGCTTTATCGGACTGGGCATCATGGGCAATCCCATGGCGGCCAACCTTCTCAAGAACGGCGTGGCGCTCGCGGCCTACACGCGCAGCGGCGTGCCCGCCGACCTGACCCAGGCGGGCGCCAGCGCGTGCGATTCGCCCGCTGCGGTGGCCGCGCAGGCCGATGTCATCTTCATCATGGTGCCGGACACGCCTGACGTCGAAAAAGTGCTGTTCGGCGAGAACGGCGTGGCGGAAAAGCTGAAGGCGGGGCAGATCGTCGTCGACATGAGCTCGATCTCGCCCATCGCCACGCGCGAATTCGCGGCGAAGGTGCGCGAGAAGGGCGCCGATTACCTCGATGCGCCCGTCTCCGGCGGCGAAGTCGGCGCCAAGGCGGCGTCGCTGACGATCATGGTCGGTGGCGCGCAGGCCACGTTCGACCAGGTCAAGCCGCTGTTCGACATGATGGGCAAGAACGTCTCGCTGATCGGCGAGGTCGGCGCGGGACAGGTCTGCAAGGTCGCGAACCAGGTGATCGTCGCGGCGACCATCGAGGCGGTGGGCGAAGCGCTGCTGCTGGCGTCGAAGGCCGGCGTCGATGCCGAGAAGGTCCGCACCGCGCTGATGGGCGGCTTCGCGTCGTCGCGCATTCTCGAAGTCCACGGCGAACGCATGACCAAGCGCACGTTCAATCCCGGCTTCCGGATCGAACTGCATCAGAAGGATTTGAACCTGGCGCTTTCCACTGCGCAGTCGCTGGGCGTCGCGCTGCCGAATACGTCGACGTGCCTGCAGCTGTTCAACGCGTGCGCGGCGCATGGCGGCAAGGCATGGGATCACTCGGGCATGGTGCGCGCGCTCGAAATCATGGCGAACCATGAGATCGGGCAGGGCGAGAAGTAAGCCTCGTCTTTTTCTTCGCATCACCGACACTGCCGGCCTTGTGCCGGCAGTGTCGTTTCCGGCGCCGCCTTCGAAGTCATTTTACAAGTCATCGGACGTCTTAGCTTGCTCACTCAAATCGGCCGCTAACGAAGCTGTAGGAACGCTTAAAATCGATACAAAACAATGGTTTATTGAGTAGAGGGTAAACGCGTGCTAGCGTGGCGACGGTGTAAATCCTAAAATGTCATCAGACAACGTACCACGCGGTGCGATCAGGAGACATTCCGTTGAACACCGCCTTCGCCAGTCCCAACGCCGCCCTCGAATCGGCCAGCTCCAAGGTCAAGCGCCACGTCCTGCCCCTGTTCCTCATCATGTTCATCGCGAACTACATCGACCGCGTGAACGTCGGCTTCGTCAGTTCGCACCTGCAGACCGACCTGGGCATCGGCGCCGCCGCCTACGGCCTCGGCAGCGGCCTGTTCTTCATCGGTTATGCGCTGTTCGAGGTGCCGTCCAACGTCCTGATGCAGAGGTACGGCGCGCGCGCCTGGCTCACCCGCATCATGGGCACGTGGGGACTCGTCGCGAGCGCGATGGCCTTCGTCTGGAACGACACTTCGTTCTATGTGCTGCGCTTCTTGCTGGGCATCGCGGAAGCCGGCTTCTTCCCGGGCGTCGTGTACTACTTCACGCAGTGGCTGCCGCAGAAGGAACGCGGCAAGGCCATCGCCATCTTCCTGGGCGGCTCGGCGTTTGCCTCGATCCTGTCGGGACCGGTGACGGGCGGACTGCTGTCGATTCGCGGTCTCGGCCTGCACGGCTGGCAGTGGATGTTCCTGATCGAAGGCGCGTTCTCCATCTTCCTGTGCGGTGTGAGCTGGATGCTGCTGAAATCGCGCATCAGCGACGCACACTGGCTCAGCGCCGACGAGCAACGTGCGCTGCAACGCACCCTCACCGCCGAGCAGGCCGCGCGCGAAGCCGTGACCGGCGCGCACGTGCCCGCCATCAAGTTGCTGAAGGATCCGCAGATCCTGCTGTTCTGCTTCCTGTACTTCGCGATCCAGCTGACGATCTACGCCGCGACCTTCTGGCTGCCGACGATCATCCGCAAGATGGGTGGCCTGAGCGACTTCCAGGTGGGACTGTTCAACGCGGTGCCATGGCTCATCGCGATGATCGCGATGTACTGCTTCGCGCTGCTGTCCGCACGCTGGCGTTTCCAGCAGGCGTGGCTCGCGACGGCGCTCGTGATCGCGGCCTGCGGCCTGTTCGCGTCGACGACCGGCAACGCGGTGCTGTCGTTCGTCGCCATCTGCTTCTCGGCGATCGGCTTCAAGGCCGCCTCGTCGCTGTTCTGGCCGATCCCGCAGGGCTATCTCGACGCACGCGTCGCGGCGGGCGTGATCGCGCTGATCAACTCGGTCGGCAATCTTGGCGGTTTCTTCGCGCCGGCGACCTTCGGTTATCTCCAGCAGCACACGGGCTCGGTATCGGGCGGCTTGTATGCGCTCGGCGTCGCGTCGCTGATCGCGGCCGCGGCAGCCTTCCTCACCCGCAACCGCCGTGTGGATCATCCGCCCGGCGCAACGGCGACCCGCCGCGCCGCGCACTGAACCCATCCGCCGCACGCGCAACCCTTCTCTTTCCAGGATCACGATCATGTCCACTCAAGCAGTCAAGCCGAACGCCACGCCGACCGTCACCGAATTGCGCGTCATCCCGGTCGCGGGCCGAGACAGCATGCTCATGAATCTCTCGGGCGCGCACGGCCCGTTCTTCACGCGCAATCTCGTGATCCTGAAGGACAGCGCGGGCAATACGGGCGTCGGCGAAGTGCCGGGCGGCGAGAACATCCGCAAGACCATCGACGATGCGCGCGCGCACGTCGTCGGGCAGTCGATCGGCAACATGCAGGCGGTGCTGAACGCGGTGCGCACGGCGTTCGCGGATCGCGACGCGGGCGGACGCGGCCTGCAAACCTTCGACCTGCGCACGACGATCCACGCGGTCACCGCGCTCGAAGCCGCGCTGCTCGACCTGCTCGGCAAGCATCTCGGCGTGCCGGTGGCCGCGCTGCTCGGCGAGGGTCAGCAACGCAACGAAGTGGAGATGCTGGGCTATCTGTTCTACATCGGCGATCGCAACAAGACGGATCTGCCGTATGCATCGGGCGCCGACGGCCAGGACGACTGGGAGCGCCTGCGTACCGAAGTGGCGTTGACGCCGGAGGCGGTCGTGCGTCTGGCCGAAGCGGCACAGGCGCGCTACGGCTTCAACGATTTCAAGCTGAAGGGCGGCGTGCTGGCCGGCGATGCGGAAATCGAAGCGGTCACGGCGCTGGCCGAACGTTTCCCGGAGGCCCGCGTGACGCTCGATCCGAACGGCGCGTGGTCACTGGCCGAAGCCATCCGATTGTGTCGCGACCAGCATGACGTGCTCGCCTATGCGGAAGACCCGTGCGGTGCGGAAAATGGCTACTCAGGCCGCGAGGTCATGGCGGAGTTCCGCCGCGCGACCGGCCTGCCGACGGCCACCAACATGATCGCTACCGACTGGCGCCAGATGGGCCACGCAATCCAGCTGCAGTCCGTGGACATTCCGCTTGCCGATCCGCACTTCTGGACGATGCAGGGTTCGGTGCGCGTCGCGCAGATGTGCAACGACTGGGGCCTCACGTGGGGGTCGCATTCGAACAATCACTTCGACGTGTCGCTCGCGATGTTCACGCACGTCGCGGCGGCGGCGCCGGGCAAGATCACGGCCATCGACACGCACTGGATCTGGCAGGACGGCCAGCGCCTGACGCGCGATCCGCTGCAGATCGTCGGCGGCAAGGTGAAGGTGCCGCAGGCGCCGGGGCTGGGCGTCGAACTGGACATGGACGAAGTCGAGAAGGCGCATGCGCTGTACCGGGAGCACGGCCTGGGCGCACGCGACGACGGCGTCGCGATGCAGTTCCTGATCCCGAACTGGACCTTCGACAACAAGAAGCCGTCTCTCGTGCGCTGAGCCTATTTGTTCAGGCGTTCGATCAGCGCCATCGCGGCCGCCGGGTTGTGCACCTTGTGGCCGCTGATGACGTAGAGAAACACGTCGCGCGCGGCGGCCTTGGGGGGCGCCTTGCCGAAGGTCTGCAAGTCGTCCGGGGCCGCGCCCGCCGCCCACGACTGCGCACGCGCGGTCCAGCGGTCGAGCGCCGCTTTCGCGTAGCCCTTCGTCTGCTTTTCCGTGGTGCCCATGATGCGTGCATAGACGAAAGGCGCGGTGACATCCGCGATCTGCGGATACTTCGAATCGCCGGCCACCACGACCGCGACGCGATACTTGCGCGCCAGCGCGACGAACTTCGGATCGCAGAAACTCTCGTGTCGCACTTCGACCGCATGACGGATCGTGCGTCCGTCCACCTTCGCGGGCAGCAGTTCGAGAAAGCGCTCGAAGTCTTCAGGGTCGAATTGCTTGGTTGTCGCGAATTGCCAGTTGATCGGGCCGAGCTTGTCGCCCAGTTCGAGCACGCCGCTGCCGAAGAATCGCTCGATGGTGTCGCCGGCTTCGGCCAGAACGCGTCGATTGGTCGCGTAGCGAGGCGCTTTCAGGGAAAAGACGAAATCGTCGGGTGTCTCGTCACGCCACTTGATGAAACTCGTGGGCTTTTGCGAACCATAGAACGTGCCGTTCACCTCGATGCTGGTCAGCGCGCGGCTTGCATATTCGAGTTCGCGTTTCTGCACGAGATCGGCGGGATAAAACGTGCCGCGCCACGGCTCGAAAGTCCATCCGCCGATGCCGACGTATATACGCCCGCTCTTTGAATTTGAGGTCTGCTTGCGTGTCGCCATCGAAATGTCTCGCTCCGCTCACCTGCGTCCGACCAGATAGCTGACGCCCTCGGGCCCGTATGTTTCCGAATGCTCGGTGTGTGCCGCGAGATGGAAGATGTCGCCCGCGCGGTAGGTGTGCGCGTCGTCGCCGATGCGGATCGTGACCTCGCCCGAGAGAATCAGGGCGCGTGCCTCGAACGGATGCGTGTGGAGAGCCAGTGCGCCGTCCGGATCGCGCGTTACCGTGACGACTTCGTCATAGCCGGCGCCCGAAAGTTGCGCGAGAAATTCTTCGCGGTGCATGTGGGTGACCCTTGGAAGAGTAAGGGACGCGCCCGGTCGCTCAGGCCGGGCGCGGATTCATGCACCTGATGCTAACGCAGTTACCGGACGATCGTGCGGGTTCAGTTGCCAAAGAAGATATTGCACTGCGGTCCGCGCGTGCAGGGCTTCGATGCAGCGCTGTCCATCGTGCCCATCGTCGTGGCGCCGGCTGCGCCGCGTGTCATCGGCGCGCCGCCATACGACATGTTATCCGACTGGCCTTGCATGGCGCTCTGCTGAGGCGCGTTCGGATCGCTCCAGGTATCGGCGGTGGCCTGACCCGGCACTTGAGCCGTACGGTAGTAGGACTGCTGGGCGGACGCCAGGCCCGCAGTGGCGAATAACGAGACGGCCAGCGCCGCCATGGCAATACGTGATTTCATGTCGACTCCTTGAGGAAAAGGCGCGCTCGCTTGTCGCCGGCCTGTCGCCCGTTGGCGGGATGCAGGCTGGCTGCTCGGCGCTGTTCACTGTTGCGGTTCGATGCTACGCACAGAACGTGCCACGTGTCCTGATCTGCCATGCTTCGCCCGTGTTGCTGAAGGGCCCCGGCGCCGTTTCGGGTCGGGCTGCAGGTGGCGCCGTGATGATTCGGGCGCGGTTCGAATGCGATCCACCTCGCGCGCGGCATGTCGCGGGTGCGATGCAGACGGAGCGCCGATGCTCGCCGGTAAAGGCGGCGTGCTTCGTCGTTGCACAATTTGTTATAGGCCGCGCAACGGCGAATGAACAGGACAATTGATCATGCCGCAACAAGGGTGTCGGGGGCCTGTCGCCGACGTGACGCGCATGTCATCCGCCCACGAGGGTTCTAGAATGCGAGGCGTCACCTCTTCTCACGAACGCAAGGATTTCTCGACCATGACCGTCACCATCTATCACAACCCGAAGTGCGGCACTTCGCGCAACACGCTGGCGCTGATCCGCAACGCGGGCATCGAACCGACCGTGATCGAGTATCTGACCCATCCGCCCGCGCGCGAGACGCTGGTCGCGTTGATCGCGCGGGCGGGCTTGTCGGTGCGCGAGGCGCTGCGCGAGAAAGGCACGCCATACGCGGAGCTCGGTCTCGACGACGCCGGCCTCACCGACGACCAGCTCATCGACGCGATGCTCGCGCATCCGATCCTCATCAATCGTCCTTTCGTCGATGCCCCCAAAGGCGCGCGGCTCTGCCGTCCGTCCGAGCTCGTGCTCGATATCCTGCCCGAGCCGCAGAAGGGGCCGTTCACGAAAGAGGACGGCGAAGTCGTCATCGATGCGTCCGGCAAGCGTGTGCGCTAGGTCACACTGAAACCCATCGCATCACCTGACCATCGGTTGACCGTTACCTGACGTTACCTTTCTGGCAGACCCGTAGCACTTGTATCGCGAGGCGCTTCTTAGACTGCTCCTGACTCACCCGGCACGAGGTGCAAGGAGAACGCGATATGAAAAAGAAACTTCTGGGTACGGCAATCGGACTGGCGGGGCTTGCGGCGCTCGCGATGTCGGCGGCGGCGAATGCACATGTGGATGTGGCGGTTGGCGTCGGCGTACCGGTGTACGCGCAGCCGGCCGAACCGGTCGGCTACTACGGTTATGGTCCCGGCTATCGGGAGCACGAGCGCTGGCGCGAACGCGAATGGCGCCGTCACGAATGGCGCGAACGTCACTGGCGTCATGAAATGCGCCGTGAAGATCGCTGGCACGAACGTCACGGCTGGTAAGCGACAACGCGTGCGGCGGGTCAGGAAAGACCTGCCGCGCGCGGCTCAGATTTCTCCGACGTCGTCGTAGTTTTTGCGTTCGTTTTCCGGCTTGTTCATCCAGCGCCGCAACAGACGCTTCTCGACGACGCGTCCCAACACCATCAGCAAGATCATCAGCAGCATCGCGAGGAACGCGACGCTCCACACGCCGAGCCCGCACACGATGCCGACCGCTGCGGTCACCCAGATCGATGCCGCCGTCGTGAGGCCGCGCACGCGGTTCTCGCGCGGATTCTGCAGGATCACGCCGGCGCCGAGAAAGCCGACGCCCGTCACGATGCCCTGTACCGCGCGGGAGACGTCGGCGTCGTCGGAGAGCGTCATGGAGAAGCCTTGTGCGCACATGGTCGCGAGGCACGCGCCGAGCGACACGAGCCCGAGCGTCTTCATGCCGGTCGGCTTGCCGTGCAGATCGCGGTCGATGCCGATGATGCAGCCGATCAACATGGCGGTCAGCATGCGCATCAGGGCGTCGGCGAGGATGGGATAGGGAAGCATGGAGCGTTCGAAAGAGCGATGGGGCCGGGTCATCTTCGCATCAAAGCGGGCTTGACGGCGAGGCAACGACGTTCATGCCCATTTTTGGCGCGCTAACGTTCGAGGCTCTGTGACTCAAACCAACGTTCAGGAGACGAAGTGACGCAACTGCCCAAATTCACGATGGTCGATGCCGCGCCGACGCCGGTCGGTCCTTTCTCGCATGCCGCGGAGGCGGACGGCTGGGTGTTTCTGACCGGCCAGATGCCGACCGACCCCGACGACGACGCCGCCCCGCTGCCCGAAGGCGTCGCGGCCCAGACGCGGCGCGTGATGGACAACCTGATTCTGGTGCTCGGCGGTCTCGGCCTGACGCTCGACAACGTCGTGAGCGTGCGCATCTTCCTGACCGAGTTCAAGCGCGACTACGACGCGATGAACGCCGTGTACCGCGCGTACTTCCTGCCGAAGCCGTTGCCGGCGCGTACTTGCATCGGCGTGACGGGGCTTGCGCGGGACGCGCTCGTGGAGATCGACTTCGTCGCGAAGCGGCCTTGAAGCGGCCTTAAGCGCGGGTGGACTTGCGCTTGGACGCATCGACCCAGCGGAAGGTGAGATTGATGCGCTCGCCGCGCGCACCCGGTTCCTTCGGCACGCGATGCACCCATTCGAGCTGGGTGCGTCCGCGCATCACCAGCAGGCTGCCGTGCGACAGCACGAGCGCATGCGTCGCCTGGGTGCGCGCGTGACGGAATTCGAAGGTGCGTGTCGCGCCCAGGCTCACCGACGCGATCACCGGTTCGGGTCCGAGTTCGCGTTCCTTGTCGGCGTGCCAGCCCATGCTGTCCAGCCCGTCGCGATAACGGTTCAGCAGCACGCTGTTGAAGCGCGCGCCGCAGGCCTGCTCCGCGCGCTCGCGCAACTGCGTGACCGCCGGCGTCCACGGCTGCGGCACGTTGCGGATGCCCGAGTACACATACACCGCATCAGGCTCGCCTTGCCACGCGGTCAGGCGCGGCAGCGGCACGCGCCCGCCGGGCGTGGTCATCGTGTCCTGTTGCCAGCGGACTTCGTCGAGCAGGGCGCCCATCAGGTCGGAGGCGGCGTCGGCCTCGATCCAGTCGGGATGCCACGCGATATCGGGCTTGGGGATGTCGTCGAAGAGATCGAACATGACAGGATGCGCAAGAACGGCGGCTCGTGAAGCAGTCACGATAGCAGAGCCCGCGCACGCCGGATTGCTGCGCCATTCTGCGGCGCGAAAGCGCTGTGCTACAGTCCCCGCACTATCTCAATATAGTTGCGCGAGCACCGGAACGGGCCTGGCGCGACGACGAATCACGGGAATTCGCATGAACACCATCGCCGAAGCGGACGGCGGCGCGATGCAAGGCCGCCGCATCCTGCTCGTCGACGACAGCCTCGACGCGGCGCTCGCGCTCTCGATGCTGCTCGAAGCACTCGGACACGAAGTGCGCACCGAGCACGACGGCCCGCGCGCGCTCGCCGCCATCAACGACTTCACGCCGGATGTGGTCGTGCTCGATATCGGCTTGCCCGGCATGAGCGGACTCGAGGTGGCGCGGGAGATGAGGAAGCGCGACGTGACGAAGCACGTGCTGATGCTCGCCTTGACGGGCTGGGGCGGCGAGGCCGACCGTCAGGAAGCGCTGGCCGCCGGCTTCGATCATCATCTGACCAAGCCTGTCGGCATTGCGGAGATCGAAGCCGCGCTCGCCGGCAAGCGGAAGTAGCCTCGGATCGAGGCGAGGCGCTCAGTCCACGCGCAGCCGCGCCATATACGGCAGGTGATCGGAGAGCCACGCGGTATCCTGCGTCGGCACGAGCCATTCAACGGGTTTCAGTCCGCGCACGAACATCTTGTCGAGCGCGAGCGCCGGCGAGAAGGCCGGAAACGTCCGGCCCGATTCCCCCAGCATGTTCGCCACTTCCTGCATGCCCAGTTCGGCGAACAGCGGCGTGGAGTCGTTGCGCCAGTCGTTGAAGTCGCCCGCCAGCACGAGCGGTCCTTCGGGCGCTTCCTTCGCGATCCAGTGCGCGATCCAGTTCATCTGCCGCAAGCGCGCCTGTCTCGTCAGCGCGAGATGCGCGCACAGCAGCGTAATGGCGCGTCCGGCGAAGGTCGCGCGTGCGACCAGCAAACCGCGCCGCTCGAAGCGATGCGCGGAGATATCCCAGCGTCCCGACAGATCGAGCGGGTGCGGCGACAGGATCGCATTGCCGTGCCGCCACGACGGCTTGAACACGTTCGGCCCTAACGCAATCTGAAGTTCGAGCGCGGTGGCGATTTCGGTGGCCTGGCAATGCCAGACATCGTCGAGCGGCGCGTTCAGCGGATTGCCGAAGCCGGTTGCGAGCATCGGCTGCGGCATGCGCCGCGCCATCGCTTCCTGGAGAAAATAGACGTCCGCATTGGTGGTCTGCACCCACCGCTGCATCGCGTTCCACGCGCGCAAGCCGAGCGGCGAGCGGCCCTTGTGGAGGTTCCAGCTGACCGCCGTGAAATCCGGTGTGGCCGGATCAGCGGACGGGCCGGGCGGAAGATGTTCTGGGTTTCGCATGCGTTCTGTATCTCGTGCGGCGCGCCGGAAGCCATGTCGCCGCGGTTGTCATTGCGCCGCCGTGGAAGCGGGCAGCGTCGCGCGCACCCGGTAGGCAAGCGACGGATTGCTGTCGATGATCTGCCATTGTCCCCATTCGCCCGGCTTGAGCACGAGCCCCGGATGCGCGCCGCTCACCTGGCGCGGCACCGGCGGCAGCTTGCAGCCGGATGGCGAGGCGCGTGTGCTGTCGTCCTGCAGGGTTTCCTGGGCGTCGATGGCGAGCGTGATGTCATCGGCGCTGGCGTGGGTCGGGGAGACGGTGAGCGTGCGTTGCAGATCGATCTCGCCTGCGGGCTGATCCGCGCAGCCGACGCGGTTCTGCACCTTGTTGTGATGCGTTTCCGTGCGGGCCTGTCCGACATTGGTCGTGCCCGAGAAGCTGTCGATCTGCTGCCCGTCGCGCACGACCTGCAGTTCCCACTGCACCGGCTGCGGCGCCGTGCTTTGCGCGCAGGCGCTGAAGGCGGCGAGGCCGGCTCCCGTGGCAAGCGCGAGATTCACAAAGGCGGTTCGTATCGTTGTAGGCATTGAAAGCGACTCCTGCGCGCGGACTGTTCGGATAGCGGCGCGCCCGGCGGGCGGCGGCTGGATCGGCGTTCCCCGGCAACTTCTTCTGACACGGCGACACGGCGCCGGTTCAGCGCGCCGCTGAAACACGCACGTGGGGTCGGCCGGCACATCGCTCAACCCCGGCACCTGAAAGAGCATGTTTCGAACCCGCCAGCCGCGCGATCCCGACGATGATACTAGCCCACGCAAAACACGGCTTTGCCGGTGAGGCCATGTGCTTCGGATTGGCAGCACACGCGCGAGACTGCTCGCTTGCACGGCCTTTTGGCGTCGCTACACTGGACTCACCGACCAGAACAAAGACGGGGTGCGACATGACGACGGCCGTGGTGAAACAGGAACTCGCGGTGGCATCGTTCAGCAAGGTCTACAGTCTCGACGACGTGGAGACCGCGCTCAACGAGTTGTCCGAGGGCGCAAGCGAAGCCCTGCGCGCCACCTACGAAAAAATGCTCAAGGTAGGCAATCTGCGCTTCTGCGTGAAGCCGAACCGCATGCCGTCCATCGACGACCTCGCGGCCAGCCTGCCGAACTTCGAGGAGCCGCTCGACGACATCCGCAAGCAGATCGCGCTGTGTCTCGAAACCGATGACCGGCTCGAACTCATGCCCATGTTGCTGCTCGGCGAACCGGGCATCGGCAAGACGCATTTCGCGAAACAACTGGCGCGGCTGCTCGGCACGACGTCTCACTATGTGGCGATGAGTTCGCTGACGGCCGGCTGGATCCTGTCGGGGGCGTCGTCGCAATGGCGCAATGCGAAGCCCGGCAAGGTCTTCGATGCCCTCGTGAACGGCAGCTATGCGAACCCCGTGATGACCGTCGATGAAATCGACAAGGCCACCGGCGACGCGCAATACGATCCGCTCGGCGCGCTGTACGCGCTGCTGGAGCACGACACGGCGCAGAGCTTCATCGACGAATTCGCCGAAGTGCCGGTCAACGCGGGCAATGTGGTGTGGATCGCCACCGCGAACGACGCACGCGCGATCCCCGAGCCGCTGCTGAACCGCATGAACGTGTACGAGATTCCGCCGCCCGACCGGGACGGTGCGCGCCGCATTGCGCAGGCCATCTACGCCGAGATCCGCGAGGCGCATGCATGGGGCGCGCGCTTCCCGGAAACCCTCGGCGATGCGCCGCTCGACGAGCTCACGCGGGCGTCGCCGCGCGGCATGCGGCGGGCGATGCTGAATGCATTCGGCAATGCGCGTATCGATGGCCGGCATCATGTCGAGGCGCGCGACATCCAGCTCGACCGTCATTCGCACAAGAAAGCCATGGGTTTCTAAAAAGCCGAAAATGGCGAAATTGCCAAAAACGCTCCAAAAACCTGGCAATTTCGACTTTTGGCGGCCAGATTCTTGCCTTTTTCCGAATTGCACCGGAAAACGATCCTAGTCGTGTGCGTTTGTTGTGTATTGCGCAATAGTCCCGCACGTAGAATAGCCAAGACGGAATGTGCGGCGGACAAGACATGGATCGGATCGAGTGTGTGGTCATCGGCGCGGGCGCAGTGGGACTGGCCATCGCCCGCGCGCTGGCGTTGCGCGGGCGCGAGGTCATCGTGCTGGAGGCGGGGGAGGGTATCGGCATCGGCACGAGTTCGCGCAACAGCGAAGTCATCCATGCAGGCATCTACTACCCGCGCGGCTCGCTGAAGGCCGAACTCTGCGTGCGCGGCCGCGACATGCTGTACGACTTCTGTCGCGCGCACGGCGTGCCGCACCGGCAATGCGGCAAGCTGCTGGTCGCCACGGCGCGTAACCAGGTGCCGCAACTCGCGGCGCTGGAACAGAAGGGCACCGAAAACCGCGTGAAGGGTCTGGTGCGCATCAGCGCCGCCCAGGCGAAGGAAATGGAGCCGCAGCTGGAGTGCGTCGAGGCAGTCTTCTCGCCGCTCACGGGCATCGTGGACAGTCATCAGTACATGCTTGCGCTGCAAGGCGAGGCCGAGCAGCACGGTGCGAACGTCGTGTTTCATACCCCGGTCACCAGCATCGATGCGCGCGAGGGCTGCTTCATCGTCGAGACGGGCGGCGCGTCGCCGGCGCGTTTTCGGGCGTCGTATCTGATCAACAGCGCCGGCCTGCACGCGAACGAAATCGCGAGTTCGATCCGCGGTCTGGATGACCGGCACGTGCCGCCGCTCTACTTCGCGAAGGGCAACTACTTCAGCGTGAGTGCCCGCACGCCCTTCGAGCGGCTCATCTATCCAATGCCCAACGAAGCCGGCCTGGGCGTTCATCTGACGATCGATCTCGGCGGACAGGCGAAATTCGGCCCGGACGTCGAATGGGTGCCGACGCTCAACTACGACGTCGATCCGCGCCGCGCCGACTCGTTCTATGCCGCGATCCGCGCGTACTGGCCGGGTCTGCCCGACGATGCGCTGCAACCCGCCTACGCCGGCATCCGGCCGAAGCTCTCGGGACCGGGCCAGGCCGCCGCCGATTTCATGATCCAGGGCAAGTCCGCGCATGGCGTGCCGGGGCTCGTGAACCTGTACGGCATCGAGTCGCCCGGCCTGACGGCATCGCTTGCGATCGGCGAGCGCGTCGCCGACATGACGCGCTAGATTACAGACGCCTTTCCGTCGATTCTTATCTCCGGCATTTGAAGTCCTCGACCCGCTTCCAGGTTGTTATGCTCGGTTGTCGCCGTCGCCAAGAACGGCGCAACCCCCCAATACACCATGGAGTGAGTCACCATGAAGACATCACGTCGCACGTTCATTCTGACCAGCGTGGGCGTCGCCTCGACGCTCGCGCTCGGCGCCCGCACCGCGTTCGCCGCGGATGCGGCGAAGGTTACGGAGAGCGATCCCACCGCTCAGGCGCTCGGCTACAAGGAAGACGCGAGCAAGGTGGACAAGGCCAAGTACGCCAAATATGCCGCCGGGCAGGACTGCGGCAACTGCCAGTTCTATCAGGGCAAGCCGACCGACGCCTACGCGCCGTGCCCGATGTTCAGCAACAAGCAGGTTGCGTCGAAGGGCTGGTGCAGCGCCTATGTGAAGAAGGCGTAACACGCCCCGCGACACCCCGCGCAGCGAACCGAAGCGCGCCCGGCCGGAAGTCCGGGCGCGCTTTTTCGTGTGCGCGATTCGCTTGATCGCGGATTAAGGCGTCTTTACACTCGCGAGGAAAAATCAGCCGCGCGTGCGAATCGGTGCAACAAAACGCGGACGGCACGAGACCAGCGGGGCCGTGTGTCGAAGCCGCAGCCGCAGCCCGACGCATGACGCATGACGCCCGCATCCATCGCAACCATCGCAACCATCGACCTCAGGGGAACGCATGCCCGCCAGACCACTGAACGCGCGCGCCGTGACGGCGGCTGTCATCGGCAACGCACTGGAGTGGTACGACTTCACGGTCTTCGGCTTCATGACGGTCGTCATCGCGCGGCTGTTCTTTCCGAGCGCGAGCGACTATTCGTCGATTCTCCTTACCACCGCGACGTTCGGCGTCGCGTTCGTCATGCGGCCGGTGGGCGGCATCGTGCTCGGCCTCTATGCGGATCGCGCCGGCCGCAAGGCGGCGCTGACGCTGGTCATCGGCCTGATGACGCTGGGCATCTTCCTGCTGGCCATCGCGCCGCCGTACTCGGCAATCGGCATCGGCGCGCCGCTCGTCATCGTGTTCGCGCGGCTGTTGCAGGGGTTCTCGGCGGGCGGGGAGTTCGGTAGCTCGACCGCGTTGCTGATCGAGGCGGCGCCCTTCTCCAAGCGCGGTCTCTACGGCAGTTTCCAGATGGCGAGCCAGGCGGCGTCGCTGCTGCTCGGCGCGCTCGTCGGCGCGGCGATCACGCGCGGGCTGTCTCCGCAGGCGCTCGATGCCTGGGGCTGGCGCGTGCCGTTCATCTTCGGGCTGATCATCGGTCCGATCGGCCTCTACATCCGCCGCAGCATGTCCGATACCGAAGCCTTCCTGCATGCGCGCAAGACCGCG
The DNA here is from genome assembly GCF_031451215.1 of Caballeronia sp. LZ034LL. Lineage (NCBI taxonomy): Bacteria > Pseudomonadati > Pseudomonadota > Betaproteobacteria > Burkholderiales > Burkholderiaceae > Caballeronia > Caballeronia sp. LZ034LL. The sequence goes on along the minus strand of NZ_JARUXR010000001.1, from coordinate 2,801,610 downwards.
CGGCGCGCGACGCTCGGCGAGGTCTTCGGCAGCCATGGCCGCGAAGTGCTGTGCGGGCTCGGCGCCGTGGTCGCGCTGACGGTGACGGTGTACGTGCTGATCGCCTATCTGCCGACCTTCGCCGTCAAGCAACTGAAGCTGCCGCTTGGACAGTCCTTCACGGCGCTGATCGTCGGCAACCTGCTGCTGACGGTGTTGTCGCCGATCGCGGGCGCATGGTCGGACCGCATCGGGCGCAAGGGTTTGTCGCTGTGGTCGCTCGGCATCACGTTCGTGGTGATCTATCCGCTGTTCGCGTGGCTCGCGGCCGAGCCCAGCGTGCTGCGGCTCGTGATCGTGCAGGCGCTGCTGTCGATCGCGCTCTCGGGCTACTATGGACCGTTCGGCGCGCTCATCGCCGAGCTGTTTCCCGCGCACATCCGCTCGACCGGACTCTCGCTCGCGTACAACATCGCGGTGATGATCTTCGGCGGCTTCGGGCAGTTCATCGTGACCTGGCTGATCCGCGTCACGGACTCTCAACTCGCGCCCACCTTCTATGTGATGGGCGGACTCGCGCTCTCGTTGATCGCGGTGGCGTGCATTCCCGCGACGCGCCACGCGGATGTCGACGAAGCGCGCGATCTCAATCGCTAGGCGACATCGAATGAAAGTGATCGAAAGCGGCAAGTTCAAGGCGGAGCGCGCGTGGGGCGCGCTCGACATCTGCGTGATGAACGGCACCTCGTGCCGGTTGCACTGGACCGACACGCCCTACAAGTGGCACGTCAACGACGGCGAGGAAGTGTTCGCCGTGATGCAGGGCGAAGTGCGCATGCATGTGCGCGGCCCCGAGGGCGAACGCGTGCTCACGTTGCGCGCCGGCGATATCTTCCACGCGCAGGCCGGCGACGAACACTGCGCCGAACCGGTCGGCGAGGCGCGCATTCTGGTGATCGAAAAAGAGGGAAGTGTCTGAAAAAGCGCTGGCCGTTCGGACAGGTGGCGCGCTGACGCGGCCGCCGGTGATACTGTGCCCGTCGATGTGCGATTCACGAGCGAGGGCAGGGCATGGTCAGAACGGTTGAGTTGATCGAGCGCGAGTACGAAGCGGCGCGTGCGGCTGATCGGCTGGGCGAGTGGGGAACCCTGCCGCTGCTCGAATCGGAAGAACTCGTCGTGATCTCGGTGCAGGCGCTGGCGCGCATGGCGTGGCGCGTGGAAGAAGCGGAGCGGCAGCTGGACAAGCGCTTGATCGAGGAGTCGTTTGCGTGGTTCGAGTCGCTCGGCTATACGGAGGAGATGTTCCTCGCCCCGGAAGATTTCGAGAGCGATGGTTCAACCCGGAAGTCGCGCGCCACGGAGCGTGCTGATGAGTCACGCAGCGTGGGCAGGGCAAAAGGATTGAAGACCGCGTTCGCCGGTTTTCTCGAAACGCTGTTCGCCAGACGCTCCGGGCAGGCCGGATGATGGCGCGCAGCATCCAGTTCTCGAAGCCAAGCTGGCATCACTACCATGCCTGGCGCGTGTCGGACGCGAAGATCTTCGAAAGAGTGACCGGGCTGATCAACGAGTGCTGCCGCAGCCCGTTTGCAGGACAGGGCAAGCCCGAACCATTGCGCTACAGGAAGGCGTGGGCGCGCCGCATCGACGGAAAGCATCGCTTCGTCTATCACGTCACGGACGCGCAGCTTCTGATTTACAGCTGTCGCGGGCGCTGCGAAGACGAAGACACCTAGCGTCCGCAACCGCGCCGGACCTTATCGTTCGAGCCCGGCCTTCACCAGCAATTCCGCCAGCACTTCGGTCATGTCGCCTCCGTGGGCCTCCGCGCGCTCCTTCAACTGCTTGACGAGCTTCTCGTCGAGCTTGCAGGCGAACGGCACGAGTCCCTTGGCCTGATCGAGCTTGCGCTGTTCACGGCGATCCAGCTTTGCTTCGTCGGCGGCGCCGATGCGGTTCTTTCCGCCCTGTTTGAGGTCGTTGGCAAGTTTGAATGCCTTGGTTTGTTCCAGCTGGAATTTGTTCACGCGATGCTCCGGGGCGGTTTGTTGCCAAAGTCTCGTATTGTACGGAACGCGCCGTGGCCAGCCGCGAAATGCTTCGTGACCGTTGTGACCGTTAACGGTCCGCGTCGGCCAGTGCGTCGATGCGCGCCCGCATGCGCCGCCAGTGCGAGCCTTCCCAGAACACGCGGTGGCATACGTCGCAGGTGACAAAGCGCGTATGTCGTTCGCGCACGCCATTGGGCACACGGCCGTCAATGTCGCCAGGGCCGGCTGGCCGCAACGGCGCATTGCACATCAGGCACAGCCGGAACGGCCGCGCGTGCGGCGCGAGCGTCAGCCTGTCCGCCAGCTCGCGCCATTGATCGTCGGCCTGCAACGTGCGTACATAGCAGCCGCGCAGCACCATGCGTCGCTTGAGCAATTCGCGGTCGCGCGTCAGCACGATGCGGTTCTCCGCCTGTGCAAGCCGCTCGATCTCTTCGTCGGGGAAGTTGTTGTCGTAGCACGTATCGAAGCCGGCGAGCCGCAGCAATTGCGCGAGACCACCGAGATGCGCATCGGCGACGAAGCGCAGGTCGGCGGCACGCAGGGCCGGGCGCAATAGCAGTTCGCCGCTGGCCATGTCCGTTGCCGCGTGCCTCGCCGGATGGATCTCGACGAGATCGTCCGGTTCGATCTGCGCGTCGAAGCCCACCGGCCCGCCGTTCCTCAGGATCGCGCCGACTTCCGTGTGCGGCACACCGAGCGCCTCGATCACATGCTTGGCCGAGGACGTCGGCGCGAACTGGCATGCGAACGTGTGCCCGCGCTGCGGCCGCGCGAGGAAGTCGTTCAATTCGCCGTGAAAGTGAAAGCGCGCCTCGACCATGCGGGCAGTATCGCATCGGGCGCTCCGGCGCGCTGCCGGTCGATGTGCTTAACTGAGGCTCGAACCGAAACGGGCCACGAAGGAGTCATGGGACATGGATATCGGATTTATCGGACTGGGCGAGATGGGCGGCGCGATGGCGAGCAACGCGCTGAAGGCCGGGCACACGGTGCGCGTGTGGAACCGGTCGCGCGAAAAGACCCGCGTGCTCGCGGACCAGGGTGCATCGGTGGTGGATACGCCTGAACAGGCTTTTGCCGGCGACGCCGCATTCTCCATGCTGGCCGACGATCACGCGCTGCGTTCCGTGCTCGTCGAGGGCGCCTTGCTGCGGCGCGCGCCGAAGGGGCTCGTGCACGTGAACATGGCCACTATCTCAGCGGCGCTTGCCGTCGAACTGACGGAGTTGCACGCGCAGCACGGCATTGCGTACGTCGCCGCGCCCGTGCTCGGACGGCCGGACGTCGCGGCGGCGGGCAAGCTCAACATCCTTGCGGCGGGCGCGGCTGACGCCATCGATCGCGTGCAGCCGGTGCTCGACGTGCTCGGCCAGAAGACCTGGCGCGTCGGCGATGAACCGCAGCACGCCAACGTGCTCAAGCTCGCGGCGAATTTCATGCTGGCCTCGGCGATCGAGTCGTTCGGCGAAGCGGCCGCGCTGGTGACGGGCCACGGCGTGGCGTCCCATACCTTGCTAGATGTCATCACGAACTCGCTGTTTCCGGGACCGGTGTACGCGGGCTACGGCAAGATGATCGCCGAGCAGCGCTATGAACCGGCGCTGTTCAAGGCGCGTCTCGGCCTGAAGGACGTACGCCTGGCCATCGCCGCCGGGGAGGCCGTCAATGTGCCGCTGCCCGTGGCGAGCGTCGTGCGCGACAACCTCATCGATGCCCTCGCGCACGGCGACGGGGAGAAGGATTTCGCCGTGCTCGGTCAGGTGGCGGCGCGCCGGGCGGGACGCTGAAGGCTGGCTTATTTACTCGGACAGCGTGCCTTCGGGATTTGCTTGCGCCGCCTCTCGCGGACGGCATAATGCGAATCCCTTTCACCTCTCCGCCGCGCCGCAATGAACCTGCATGTCTGGTGGCTGTTCGTCGCCACTGTATTCGTCGTCTCCGCGATTCCCGGTCCCAACATGCTGCTCGTGATGACGCACGGCGCGCGTCACGGCCTCAGGCGCTCCACGGCCACGATGGCCGGCTGTCTCGCCGCGCTGATCGCCATGCTGTCGGTATCGGCGGCGGGGCTGGGGGTGTTCCTCGAAGCCTGGCCACGTCTCTTCGATGCCTTGCGCATGCTCGGCGCGGCCTATCTCGTCTGGCTCGGGGTGAAAAGCTGGCGCGCGAAAACCGGCGCGGTCGAGATCCGCGACGAGACTGACAGCTCCAGCCAGACCGTCCATTCGCCCCGTCGCTTTGTGCTCTTTCGCAATGGCTTCTTCGTTGCCGGCAGCAATCCGAAGGCGATCCTCTTCGCGGCGGCGCTGCTGCCGCAGTTCATCGATGCAAGCCGTCCCGTCTTGCCGCAATTCGCGGTGCTCGTTTCGACTTTCGCGGTCATCGAGGTGAGCTGGTACGCGGTCTATGCGGGTCTGGGTGCGCGCATTGGCGACCGGCTCAGGAGCGCGAGCGTCGCGCAGGCATTCAACCGTCTGACGGGCGGCGTGTTCGTCGGCTTCGGCGCGATGATGGCGCTGGTGCGCCACTGAATGCCACTGAGCCAATCGTCTGCTCGAACGGGTGCATGATTTGCTCCGTTAGCCATGCTTCATTCGGTTGCGAACAGACATTCGCTTCCGCCGGGCGGATAGTGGCGCTCGTCCACCGGTTGGCGGCGAACCTAACAAGAACAGATAAAAAGGAGGCGCCTGATGCATTCGACTGTCCGACGCGTGACTCGCGCCACGCTGCTCGCATTGGGTGGCGCCGCGCTCGCGCTCACTTCGACCGCCCGGGCCGACGACACCCCCAGTCCCTGTAATGCGCTCAAGCGCATCGTGGCCGCCGCGCCGAATTTCGCGTCGCTTACGCCGCTCGATGGCCGACCTATCGCCCTGCCATACGGCGACGACGCGCAGTGCGCCGCATCGCAGTCAAACTACCGCTGCACCTGGACGCCGCATGGCGGCGCGAGCGCCGACGCCTTGCAGAGCGTCGCGGCCGACATCGCGGCCTGTCTTCCGGACGCGACGCACGATCAGAATTCGCCCGCCCGCCAGCATTTCTATCTCGGTGCACGCGGTGCGCGCACGGAGATCACGGCGGCGCAGGCGGGTTCGAACCGCTTGAAACTCGAAGTCTCCGGATCACGCTGAGGCCATCGTGAGCAAGCGCATCCTCATAGCCGATGACGACGACGATGCGCTCGCAGGCCTCGCCCACTTGCTGACCGCGATGGGATACGAAGTGGCGCTGGCGGGAAACGGGGCGCAGGCGGTGGAAGTGGCCGCGCAGTTCGCGCCGGATGTGGTGATCCTGGATCTGGGCATGCCGATGGTCGACGGTCTGGCGGCGGCGCGCGAGCTGCGGCTTCTGCCGCACGGCCACTCGATGATGCTGGTGGCGCTGACCGGCTGGGGCCAGCCGCAGCATCGCGAGATGACGCTCGACGCCGGTTTCGACGTGCATCTCGTCAAGCCGATTGCTGCAGATCAGCTGCAATTTATCCTGTCGATGACACAGCCGTGAAAGGGCAGGACTGTGGAACCGGCGCAACAACCTATGTTGCGTTGCATCATAAGCGTCGGTATAGTCGTTCCTGTCTCCTCCATGTCTCCACTGATATGGATTCAGCCCGCCCACCAGGCGGGCTTTTTTTCGTCCGCAGCTTTTGATGCGGCGATGCGTCGAGACAACAAAAAGGCCGGTGCGCGTCGATGCGCACCGGCCTTTCGTCATTCCAGCGCGGCAATCAGCGCGCGAGACCCGCTTCTTCGTCAGCGCCGATGGCCAGGTTCATGCACTGGATCGCCGCACCCGATGCGCCCTTGCCCAGATTGTCCAGCCGCGCCACGGTGACGAAGCGCTCAGCGTTGCCGAACACGAAGATATCGACGCGATTGGTGTCGTTGCAGGCCTGCACGTCGAAGAAACCGGCGTCGAGGTTGCTGTCGGCGTCGAACGGCATCACGCGGACGAACGGCTCGTTGTTGTAGTACTCGGCGAGCACGTCGCGCACGTCCTGCGGCGTGGCGGGACGCGTGAGCTGATCGGGCGAGAAGTACGTCGTGACGGCCAGGCCCTTGAGGAACGGGCCGACGATCGGCGTGAAGACCGGCGCGCGCTTCAGTCCCGTGCGCACCGACATCTCCGGCAAATGCTTGTGCGTCAGGCCGAGCGCGTAGGCGCGCGGGCTCATCAGCAGTTCATTGCCGCCCGCTTCATACTCCGCGATCATTTTCTTGCCGCCGCCGCTGTAGCCGGTGATGGAGTAGGCGTGCGCGTCGAAATCGGCGGGAACGAGACCGCTCGCAACCAGCGGCTGCACCGACAGCACGAAGGCCGAAGCATGGCAGCCCGGCACGGCGATCCGTTTGGCCGTGCGCAGACGCTCGCGCTGCGCGCGCGCAAGTTCCGGCAGGCCGTAGGCCCAGTCGTCCTGGGTACGGAACGCGGTGCTCGCGTCGATCATCACGGTGCGCGTGTTGCCGGAATCGACGAGTGAAACCGATTCGCGCGACGCGACATCCGGCAGACACAGGAACGTCACGTCGGAAGCGTTGATGAGGCGGCGGCGCTCCTCGACGTCCTTGCGCTTCGCATCCTCGATGCGCAACACCTCGATGTCACGGCGTTGCGACAGATATTCAAAAATCTTCAGGCCGGTGGTGCCTTCCTGTCCGTCGACAAATACTTTCGTGGTCATCTCGATCTCGCTGGTTCGTGCGGCCGCTCGCCGCAAAACCGCTATTTTAAGGCGATTCCGAGGCGGCCTCATGTCCGCCGTTTTCAGGGGCGGGCGATGCGGGCGCATTGCTCGTCCAGCGCGCCGTCACGGCCGCGATGCGCGCGCCGAATGCCTTCGCGGTTTCGAGATCGCCGGGCGGAGGCGCTTCGTCGGGCGACGCGTCCGCGGGCGATTGCGTCAGCAGGCCCGTGAAGCCGCCGATGAAGTTCAGGTCGTTGCGGGTGGCCGCCTTCGTGTTCGACGGCATCATGCCGGTGCCGGCCCAGACCATGCCGTGCTGCATCGCCAGGGTGACGAAGTAGGAGATGGTCAGGAACTTGTCGCCGTTCATGTGCGCGGAATTGGTGAAGCCCGCCGCGATCTTGTCCTTCCATTTCTGCGCGAACCAGGGTTTGGAGCTGGCGTCGGCGAATTTCTTGAAGTCGGCGGACGGTCCGCCCATGTACGTGGGCGCACCGAAGACGATGGCATCGGCGGCGTCGAGGTCGGCCCACGCGGCGTCGTCGAGATCGGCGACGGCGATCAGCGTGACGCTCGCGCCCGCTTCGGTCGCGCCGGCGAGTACGGCTTCGGCGACCTTCTTCGTGTGGCCGTAGCCGCTGTGATAGACGATGGCAATAGTCGGCATGATGGCCTTGTGTCTGTCCACGTCGGGCAGCCGGCGGTCAGCATGCATGGGAGGGCGCCAGCGCGCCTTGCCGGAATGTGACGCCGCCGGACGGTGGAGAACGGTGGGGAAGGGTTCCGGCCAGTCTAGCAAAGTCGGCCGGCCGCTTACCGGCGCGACCGCACGGTCGGCGACGTTACCGCTAGCGGCCGTAACTGAACGTCAGCTGTGCTGTGGCGATGGCCATCGTGCGGATCTCGTGCTCGAACATCAGCGCCGGGGTGCCCTGGCGCAGCCGCAGGTCGTCGCTGTCGAGCGCGTACACCGTCACCACGTAGCGGTGCGCCTTGCCGGGCGGCGGGCACGGGCCGCCGTAGCCGTCGGTGTCCCAGTCGTTGCGGGCCTCGATCGCGCCCATCTTGCGCAGTACGCCCGAGGCGCTCGCGTTGTTCGGCAGGCGCTCGGTGCCGCCGGGAATGCCCGCGACCGCCCAGTGCCACCAGCCGCGCCCGGGCGCGTCCGGATCGAAGATGGTGACGGCGAAGCTGCGCGTGTTCGCCGGCGCGCCGCGCCAGGAGATCTGCGGCGAACGGTTGCCGCCCGTGCAGCCGGCCTGGTCGAACAACAGGTCGCGGCCGATGGGCTTGCCCGGCGCAAGGTCCGTGCTGCTCACGGTGAAGGCGGTGTCGGCCGCCGCTTCGCCTGAAAAAGGCAGCGCCGCGGCGGCGCCGAGGATTAAAAGGACAGATGCGACCAGGCCACTCGATTCCCCGCTTCGACCAGTAAGGCGCATGGGCGAACTCCTTTCAAAATCGTTGCGGTTAATCTGCGATTCGCTGACCGAAACGACGTTTTTTGTCTCATGGATGCGCTTCTTGACAGGTTGCAGTTTAACATTGCAACAAAGGTTTAAAGCCTTTATCGCTTGAGACTTAGCCAGTGGCCTGGGTTTGTTTTGCTTTTGGGCGGAAAGCGAGCGGGATGGCGAGGCCGGTCTTTTCCGAACATTTTGAATGAAAAAATGAATAATTCGATGCAAATTCGCGCGGCATGCAAACCATCCATTTACGGGAGATTTGAATGAGCCAGCGAATAACCGTCATCATTGCAGACGATCATCCCGTGATTTTGTTCGGCGCCACGCAGGCGCTCAGCAAGTTTCCCGAAATCGATGTTGTGGGCCAGGCGCGCCAGTCGACCGAACTCATTCAGCTCCTGCAGAAGACGCCCTGCGACGTCCTCGTGACCGATCTCGCCATGCCCGGCGGCTCGTACGGCGACGGCATGCCGCTGCTCGGCTATATCGGGCGGCAGTTTCCGCGCGTGAAGCTCGTGGTGCTGACCATGCTCGAGAATCCGGCGCTGCTCAAGCGTCTGCGCGAGGTGGGCGTCATGTCCATCATCAACAAGGCCGACGACATGAACCACATCGGCTGGGCCATCCAGCACGTGATGCGGGCCCAGGAATATCTCGGGCCGTCCGTCAAGGCGGCGCTCGACAGCATGGGCCTCGCCACGAACGGACAGCAGCGCGGCGTGATTCTGTCGAAACGCGAACTTGAGGTCGTGCGCCTGTTTGTCTCGGGCATGACCATTACGGAAATCGCTGCGCAGTTACGACGCAGTATCAAGACCATCAGCACGCAAAAGAATACGGCCATGCGAAAACTCGGCATCGAACGGGATTCCGAATTGTTTCAATATGCGCAGAGCAACGGATTAATGAATCTCTCGGCCTATTCCGGCGACGGCAGTATCGACGATTCTCCGATTTCAAGCTCGCACACGCTGTAAGCGCTATATCGCGGAATAAATAAAAAAGCCGCTGACTCAGTCAGCGGCTTTTTTTCGGCGTTTTTTTGTCAACCGCTTTAGCCTGGCTTTTGCTTTAACGCAGCCTTCAAACAAAAACGCTTATTGCGGAGCAGCGGTCGCGCCGCCGTGAGCAGCCGACCATTCGGCAGGCGAATGCAGGAATTTCTCGACTTCATCCAGCGTCTTCGTTTCGAAGTAACCCTGCTCCTTCGCGACACGCAGGACGTCCCACCACGTGGCGAGCGCGTGCAGATCAACGTCGATATCCTTCAGGACCGACACGCTTTCCTTGAAGATGTTGTAGTGGAACAGCACGAAACAGTGATTCACGGTCGCGCCGGCGGTGCGCAGCGCGTTGATGAAGTTGATCTTGCTGCGGCTGTCGGTCGTCAGGTCTTCGACCAGCAGCACGCGCTGGCCTTCCGTCAGCAAACCTTCGATCTGCGCATTGCGTCCGAAGCCCTTCGGCTTCTTGCGCACGTACTGCATCGGCACCATCAGGCGGTCGGCGATCCACGCGGCGAACGGAATGCCGGCCGTTTCGCCGCCCGCGACGGCGTCGATCTGCTCGTAGCCGACGTCGCGCAGGATGGTCGACTCGGCCATTTCCATCAGGCCGCGGCGCACGCGCGGGTAGGAAATCAGCTTGCGGCAATCGATATACACCGGGCTCGCCCAGCCGGACGTGAAGATGTACGGTTTTTCCGCGTTGAAGTGCACCGCCTGGACTTCGAGGAGCATCTTGGCGGTGGTGTCGGAGATCGTCTGGCGATCGAAGCCTGTCATGGGCGAATCCTTGGACTTGATGTGACGCTTGCTGAGCGTGGAGGCGGCCGTGAGGGCCTTCGGCGCGGGTTCGCGCGGGTTCGGCGCAACAAGCCGCTCGACGACGGGCTGTTGACGTGTGCCGCGCGTGCCGGCGGGACGAAGCGCTGTGGCGCCCGAGTCCCGAACCTTGCGGAGCCAGCCCGAGATTTTACCCGAGGCGGCGTGCCGGGGCGAGGACCCTGGCCGAACGGACGGCCTCCCGGATGACTCCGCACAACTCCGCTCAAGGCGCGCCTGGCCGCTCAAATCCGACGAAACGGACACGGCAGGCGCCGGAACATTCGCTGAAACGTTGCATCGCGTCATTTCAAAAGCGGGGTGTACACTGGACGTCCAAAAAATTCCGAAGGCTCCGTCTGCTCGTCCCATCCGGCCAGCGGCATGTTGCGTCTACCCGGCGCGTCGGGCCTGTGAACCTGGTCCATCGATTCACATTCCCGCACTCACGGTAGCGGTCGACGGCAGTGTGAACCCTGTTCAAATAATTTCCAACGTCTCAGGTCAATCATGGACGAACAACTGAAGCAAAGCGCCCTCGCGTATCACCAGAATCCGCGTCCGGGCAAGATCTCGGTCACGCCGACCAAACCCCTGTCCAACCAGCTCGACCTCTCGCTCGCGTATTCGCCGGGCGTGGCGGCCGCGTGCATGGCGATCTACGACGAACCGCTCGACGCGCAGAAGTACACCTCGCGCGCCAATCTCGTCGGCGTCGTGACGAACGGCACGGCGGTGCTCGGTCTCGGCAACATCGGCCCGCTCGCGGCCAAGCCGGTGATGGAAGGCAAGGGCTGTCTGTTCAAGAAGTTCGCGGGCATCGACGTGTTCGACATCGAGCTGGCGGAAACCGATCCGGACAAGCTCGTCGATGCCATCGCGATGCTCGAGCCGACGCTCGGCGGCATCAACCTCGAGGACATCAAGGCGCCGGAATGCTTCTATATCGAGAAGAAGCTGCGCGAGCGCATGAAGATTCCCGTCTTTCATGACGATCAGCACGGCACGGCGATCATTGCGTCGGCGGCGATTCTCAACGGCCTGAAGGTGGTCGGCAAGAAGCTGGACGAAGTGAAGCTCGTGTGCTCGGGCGCCGGTGCGGCGGCCATTGCGTGCCTGGACTTGCTGGTGCACCTCGGCCTGAAGAAGTCGAACACGCTGGTGATCGACTCGAAGGGCGTGATCTATGAAGGCCGCGGCAATCTGGACGCATCGAAGGAACGGTATCAGGCGAGCACCGACGCGCGCACGCTCGGCGATGCGATGCACGGCTGCGACGTCTTCCTCGGCTGTTCGAGCGCCGGCGTGCTGAAGCCGGAGATGGTCGTGACGATGGCGGACAAGCCGCTGATTCTCGCGCTGGCCAATCCGGAACCGGAAATCCGTCCGGAAGAGGCGAAGAAGGTGCGTCCGGACTGTATCGTCGCGACGGGCCGTTCGGACTATCCGAACCAGGTCAACAACGTGCTGTGCTTCCCGTTCATCTTCCGCGGCGCGCTGGATGTCGGCGCGACCACCATCACGGAAGAGATGAAGCTCGCGTGCGTGCATGCGATCGCCGAACTCGCGGAAGAAACCGATCAGGGCGATGAAGTCGCGAAGGCCTATGAAGGTCACTCGCTCGAATTCGGTCCGGAATATCTGATTCCGAAGCCGTTCGATCCGCGCCTGATCATCAAGATCGCGCCGGCGGTTGCGCAGGCCGCGATGGATTCGGGCGTCGCGACGCGTCCGATCAAGGACATGGACGCCTATCGCGAGACGCTCGGCGCAACCGTGTATCGCACGGGCATGGTGATGCGTCCGGTGTTCGTGGCGGCGAAGGCCGCGCCGGCGCGCATCGTGTTCGCGGAAGGCGAGGACGAGCGCGTGCTGCGCGCCGCGCAGTTCGTGCTGCTGGAGAAGATTGCGAAGCCGATCATCGTCGGCCGGCCGGCGGTGGTGGAAATGCGTCTGCAGAAGATGGGCTCGAAGCTGAAGCCGGGCACCGATTTTGAGATCGTGAATCCGGAGGACGATCCGCGCTACCAGAAGAGCTGGCAGGCGTACCACGAGATCGCCGCGCGCGACGGCGTGACGCCTGAAGGCGCGAAGGCCGCGCTGCGCAAGTTCAACACGCTGATCGGCGCGATCCTGATCCATACGGGCGACGCGGACGGCATGATCTGCGGCCTGATCGATACGTATCAGGACCATCTGAAGTTCGTCGATCAGGTGCTCGGCAAGGCGGAAGGCGCGAACAACTTCGCGGCGATGAACCTGTTGATGCTGCAGGGACGCAATCTGTTCATCAGCGACACTTACGTCAACGAATCGCCGACCGCCGAGCAGCTCGCCGACATGACGATTCTCGCCGCGCGCGAGATCGAGCGCTTCGGTGTGCAGCCGAAGGTGGCGTTGCTGTCGAACTCGAACTTCGGCAGCGTGCCGAGCGCGTCGAGCAAGCGCATGGCCGAGGCGCGCAAGCTGATTGCCGAGCGCGCGCCGACGCTGGAAGTGGACGGCGAAATGCACGGCGATGCCGCGCTGTCGGAGGCGGTGCGCAAGGCGTCGTTCCCGGGCACGACGTTGACGGGCGAAGCCAACCTGCTGATCATGCCGAACGTCGAAGCGGCGAACATCACCTACAACCTGCTCAAGATGGTGAGCGGTGAGGGCGTGACGGTGGGTCCGTTCCTGCTGGGCGCCGCCAAGCCGGTGCATATCCTGACGCCGGCGGCGACCGTGCGGCGGATCATCAACATGACCGCGGTGGCGAGCGCGAATGCGAGCGTCGCGAAGGCGAAGTAACGATGATGTGATGTAAGAACGGCGATCCGGGTGACCGGATCGCCGTTTTTTTTGGGTGCTGCGAATAGGCGGACGAACTTATAGCGGGTTTAGCGAGTTTAGGGATTTTCGATAACTTCCCTAAACTCGCTTTGACTGGCCTCACGCCACCTGCCGCGTTTCCCCGCCTTCCCCACTCCGCCACCGCGCCAGCAACTTCTCCCACTTCACCTTCGCGGCCTTCACGTTGTTTTCCTTGATGTGGCCGTAACCGCGCATCGAATCGGGCAGGCTCGCCAGTTCGATCGCCAGCGGCAACTTCTCGACCGTGAGCCCGTCGATGATCTCCCGCACCAGCGCCTCGTACTCGCCGATCAACGCACGCTCCATCTTCCGTTCTTCGGTACGACCAAACGGATCGAGCCCTGTGCCGCGCAGGAACTTGAGCCGGGCGAGCACCCGCATCGCGGACATCATCCACGGGCCGTACTGTTTCTTGATCAGATGCCCGTGCGCGTCCTTCTTCGACGTGCTCGGCGGCGCGAGATGCATCTTGATCTTCCAGTCGCCCTCGAAGCTGCTCTTCACTTTTTCGATGAACGCCGGGTCCGCATACAGCCGCGCGACTTCGTATTCGTCCTTGTAGGCCATCAGCTTGTGCAGGTTCTTCGCGACGGCTTCCGTCAGCGCATACTGGCCATCGCCCATGCCGAGGCTGGCTTCGGCCGTCCGCACTTCCGCGACGATCCGCCCATACCGCGACGCATACGCGCTGTTCTGGTACTTCACGAGGTAGTCGAGACGCTTTTCGATCAGGCTGTCCAGCGCTTTCGGCGTATGCAGCGCGACGACCTTGCCCGCTGCGCTGTCCAACCCGCGCTGTCCCTGCGTGAGCCGCTGCACGGCGTCGATATCGTGCGCCGCGCGGCGTCCCCATTCGAACGCGGCGAGATTCTTCTCGACCTGCACCGCGTTTAGCTCGATCGCGCGCATCAGCGATTCATGCCGCAACGGCACCCAGCCCTTCTGCCACGCGAAGCCGAGCACGAACGGATTGGTATAGATCGCGTCGCCCATCAGCGCGACGGCAAAACGGTTCGCATCGACGAGCGCCACATGCTGGCCCGCCGCCGCGCGGATATCCGCCTCCGCGCTCGCGCCCGGGAAACTCCAGTTCGGGTTCTTGATGAAGTCGGCGGTCGGCGTCTGCGCGCTGTTCACGACCACGCGCGTATGGTCGGGCTGCATCCGCGAGCCGCATTCGTTGCTCGCCGTCACGATCGCATCGCAGCCGATCACCAGATCCGCCTCGCCCATCGCGATGCGGGTCGCATGAATGTCGGCAGGACGATTGGCGATCTGCACGTGGCTCATCACTGCGCCGCCCTTCTGCGCGAGACCGGTGACGTCGAGCACCGTGACGCCCTTTTGCTCCAAATGCGCCGCCATGCCGAGCAGCGCGCCGATCGTCACGACGCCCGTACCGCCCACGCCCGTCACCAGCACGCCGTACGGCCGCGCGATCTCGGGCAATTCGGGTGTCGGCACCGGGGGCATCGCATCGGCGCCGACGCTCGTCGCCTTCGGCTTCTTCAACTGCCCGCCTTCGATGGTGACGAAGCTCGGGCAGAAGCCGTTCACACACGAATAGTCCTTGTTGCAGGTCGACTGGTTGATCTGCCGCTTCGTGCCGAACTCGGTTTCCAGCGGTTCGACCGACAGGCAGTTCGACTTCACGGAACAATCGCCGCAGCCTTCGCAGACCGCCTCGTTGATGACGACGCGCTTCGCCGGATCCGGAAACGCGCCGCGCTTCCTGCGGCGGCGCTTTTCGGTCGCGCAGGTCTGGTCGTAGATCAGGATCGACGTGCCCGGCACCTCGCGCAACTGCCGCTGGATGTCGTCGAGCACGTCGCGGTGATGCACGTCGATGCCCGGTGCGAGACCGGTCGTCGCGGTGTACTTCCCCGGCTGATCCGTGACGATGACGATCTTCGCCGCGCCTTCCGCCGCCAGCTGATGCGTGATCTGCGGCACGGTCAGGACGCCGTCGACGGGCTGGCCGCCCGTCATCGCGACCGCATCGTTGTAGAGGATCTTGTAGGTGATGTTCACCTTTGCAGCGATCGCCGCGCGAATCGCGAGCAGGCCCGAATGGAAGTAGGTGCCGTCGCCGAGATTGGTGAAAACGTGCTTGTCGTTCGAGAACGGCGCCTGCCCGACCCACGCGACCCCTTCGCCGCCCATCTGGCTGAAGGTGCTCGTGTTGCGGTCCATCCAGACCGTCATGTAGTGGCAGCCGATGCCCGCCATCGCGCGCGAGCCTTCCGGCACGTTCGTCGACGTGTTGTGCGGACAGCCGGAACAGAACCACGGCTTGCGCTCCGCCTCGACGCGCGGTCTTGCCAGCGCCTTTTCCTTCGCGTCGATCACCGCGAGCCGCGTCGCGATGCGGGCGCGCACGTCGGCGGGCAGATCGAATTTCTCGAGACGCGTGGAGATGGCCTTCGCAATGATCGCCGGCGACAGTTCGTAGTGCGCGGGCAGCAGCCAGTTGCCCATCGGCACGGACCATTCACCGCCGGCGCCGTCTTTTTCGTCGAACTTGCCGTAGACGCGCGGGCGCTGGGCGTCCGGCCAGTTGTAGAGCTCTTCCTTGATCGCGTATTCGAGAATCTGGCGCTTTTCCTCGACGACCAGAATTTCCTCGAGACCGCGCGCGAATTCATGCGCGCCTTGCGCTTCGAGCGGCCACACGCAGCCGACCTTGTACAGCCGGATGCCGATCTGCGCGCAGGTGGCGTCATCGAGACCGAGATCGGTGAGCGCCTGGCGCACGTCGAGATATGCCTTGCCGCCGGTCATGATGCCGAAGCGCGCATGCGGCGAATCGATTTCCACCCGGTCCAGCTTGTTCGCCCGCACATAGGCGAGCGCGGCGTACCACTTGTAGTCGAGCAGACGCGCTTCCTGCACGAGCGGCGGGTCCGGCCAGCGAATATTGAGACCGCCTTCGGGCATCGCGAAATCGGTGGGAAGCACGATTTGCGTGCGATGCGGATCGATATCGACGGAAGCGGACGATTCCACTAC
Organism: Caballeronia sp. LZ034LL; assembly: GCF_031451215.1. Taxonomy (NCBI): domain Bacteria; kingdom Pseudomonadati; phylum Pseudomonadota; class Betaproteobacteria; order Burkholderiales; family Burkholderiaceae; genus Caballeronia; species Caballeronia sp. LZ034LL. The sequence goes on along the minus strand of NZ_JARUXR010000001.1, from coordinate 2,785,736 downwards.
GTCGGTCACGCATTTCATCGCGACCCAGAGGCCGGAGTAGCGGCTCATGGCCCAGCCGTGCAGGCCGAAGTCGAGATAATCCTGCACGTTCGACGGAAACAGCACCGGCAGGCCGCACGCCTTGAAGATGTGCTCGGACTGATGCGCCAGAGTCGACGACTTCGCGGCGTGGTCATCGCCGGCGAGCACCAGAACGCCGCCGTGCCGCGCCGATCCCGCGGAATTGCCGTGCTTGAAGACATCGCCTGAACGGTCGACGCCGGGGCCCTTGCCGTACCACATCGAGAACACGCCGTCGTACTTGGCGCTCGGGTAGAGATTGACCTGCTGCGAGCCCCACACGGCGGTGGCGGCGAGGTCTTCATTCACGCCCGGCTGAAACACGACCTGATGGCCGGCGAGATGCTTCTTCGCCTTCCACAGAGACTGGTCGAGACCGCCAAGGGGAGAACCGCGATAGCCGGAGATGAATCCGGCCGTGTTGAGGCCGGCGGCCTTGTCGCGTTCCTGCTGGAGCATGGGCAGGCGCACCAGCGCCTGGATGCCGCTCATGTACGCGCGGCCGCGTTCGAGCGTGTATTTGTCGTCTAGCGTGACGGATTTCAGCGCGGCTTCTAGCGAAGCTCTTTGTTCTGCGTCTAGCGGGGCGTTCATTATGTGTCTTCCTCCACCCGAGGTTTGGGATCACCAAAGCATGTTTCGGGCCGTCCGCGTCTTGTGAACGCTCGGCCGCGACTTCCAGTGTGCCGATGCGACGGTTTTTCCGGCACTGGGGCAAACCCGTTTGAAATTACTCAACTAGCAGTGCTTTGCGTCAAATCCTTGACGATTTGACGGCAAACGGGAAGGTTTTGTTACAGCATGTAAAACCGACCTTGTCCTGGAACCCTGCTGTTCAATCGTGTCTAAAATGGCGCTTCCGGTATTTTCGCGCCGTTCCTTGTGCGCGCATCTTCACCCGGAAGCAAGCAGTACACATGCAGTTAGAAGGAGATAACGATGAAACAACGCCACATTCAGAATTTCTTGATGGTCTCGACCGCCTTTTTCGCGATCAGCGCGCCGGTCGGCGCGCGGGCGCAGGGTGCGTCGCCATTCGGGGCGTCGTCGGTTGCACAGGTCGCGCAGGCGCGCGTTCAGTCCGTTCAGGCAGGCGCCGAGAAGCGCCGCGCATCGGAAAGCAGCGACGACGAGACGGCGGGCTGACCCGCTCGCGGGATTCGTCCGCCGGGGCGGATCGCTGAAAATGACGAAAGGGCATGAACCACTCAGGTTCATGCCCCTTTTCTTTTACCGCTACTTTTGCTTTGCCGTTTGCTCGACTGCGCGGCAGCTTAGCCGCCTGTCGTGTCCTTCAAGACGCCGCGGCGCATCTGATCCAGTTCGATTGATTCGAACAGCGCCTTGAAGTTGCCCTCGCCGAAGCCCTGATTGCCCTTGCGCTGGATGATCTCGAAGAAGATCGGTCCGATCTGGTTCTCGGTGAAGATCTGCAGCAGGATTTCGTCCTTGGTCCCGTCGATCAGGATCTTGCGTTTCTTCAACTCGGCGACCGATTCCACATGTCCCGGCACGCGCCGGTCCACCAGCTCGTAATAGGTGTCGATGGTGTCGAGCAGCGCAATGCGGGCGCTGCGCAGGCCATCGACGGTCGCGTAGATGTCGTTGGTGCCGAGCGCGATGTGCTGAATGCCTTCGCCGCGATAGGCGTCCAGATATTCCTGGATCTGTCCGGCGTTTTCCGAGCCTTCCTCGTTGATCGGAATGCGGATCTTGCCGCACGGCGAAGTCATCGCCTTCGACTTCACCGCGGTCACCTTGCCCTCGATGTCGAAGTAACGCACCTCGCGGAAGTTGAACAGCCGCTCATAGAACTCGGCCCATTCAACCATGCGGCCGCGATGCACGTTGTGCGTCAGGTGATCGATGTAGGTCAGGCCATGGCCGGCCGGATTCTGCTCGGCGCCGGGAATCGGTTCGAAATCGACGTCATAGATGCTGATATCGCCGATGCTGCCCGGCTGCGCGCCGTTCTTGCCGCGCCAGCGGTCCACGAAATAGATCAGCGAATCGCCGATGCCCTTGATGGCCGGGATGTTCAGTTCCATCGGACCGGTCTTGTTGTCGAAGCCCCAGGCGCCGAGTTCGAGCGCGCGCTGGTAGGCCTTGGCGGCATCGGCGACGCGGAAGGCGATCGCGCAGATGGACGGCCCGTGCAGGCGGGCGAAGCGTTGCGCGAACGAGTCGGGCTCGGCGTTCACGATGAAGTTGATGTCGCCCTGGCGATACAGCGTGACGTCCTTGTGGCGATGCTTCGCGATGGCCGTGAAGCCCATTTGCTCGAACAGCTTGCCGAGCGCGACCGGGTCGGGCGCGGTGTACTCGATGAATTCGAAGCCGTCGGTGCCGACGGGGTTCTCCCAGGTCGTTGCGGTCATGCGGTGTCTCCGGAAATTCGTTCTGCGCGAATGCGCGACGTGAAGACAGTTTAGTCATGACGATGCAGCAAAAACTTGCGAAACAAATCGTCAATTCATAGACTTGCGCTAGTTCATGCCAGCAAAACACAGACAGGAGCCAGAAAATGGCCGAACCAGAAGCGGACTCCGAACTCGACACGATAGACCGGCGCATTCTGGCGATCCTCCAGGAAAACGGACGGCTGTCCAACCAGGAGATTGCGGAGCGCGTCAATCTTTCGCCGAGCCCGTGCTTGCGGCGCATCCGGCGGCTGGAGGAAAGCGGCGTGATTCGCGGCTATGTGGCGCTGCTCGATGCGAAGAAGCTCGGCCTCGGCCTGCTGGCCTACATCAACGTGCGGCTCGAGAAGCGCGGCGGCACGCAGGCCGCGGCGGGTATCCCGAAGACGCCGACGCACGGCGACCTGTTCCGCGAAGCAGTGCGCTCCTGGCCGGAAGTCGTTGCCTGCGACGCGATGACAGGCGAGATGGACTTTCTGCTGCGAGTGCAGGTGCGCGACATGGACGACTTTTCCCGCTTCGTGCAGGAGCAGTTGCTGCACCATCCGTCGGTCATCGATGTCAGGTCGAGCTTTTCACTCGAGCGCATCAAGGAAACGACGGCATTGCCGCTGCGTTGAGCCGTGCCGAAAAGCACAAGGGCGGCCGGAGCCGCCCTTGCTGCGTGCGATACGCGATGCGGTCGGGAAATCAGGCCGCGTCAGCCGCCGGCATGAACGCCTGGAACATCTGCGACGCACGATGCGCCTGACGCTTGATGGCGTAGTCGAACACGGCGGCTTGCTCCTGCAGCATCTCGGTCATGATGCTGTTCTGGTCGGCCGGCGCGAGCGACAGATAGGCGTCCGCTTCGCCATACGCATATTCGATCTTCATGCCCGACTTGCGGGCGATGTGCATCATCGTCGAATTGCGCGACAGGCAGTGCATGTAGAGCACCGAAACGTGTGTGTTGCGGCTGCGCATGGCGGCGCGCTCGAACAGCTTCGAACCGACACCGCGCCCACGCGCGCTTTCCAGCACCGACACCCCGAATTCCGCGGTGCGCTTGTCGCCTTCGGCAGGCAGATAGGCCAGATGGCCGACGCCGATCAGTTCCAGCGCATCGCCGAACACGCCGAATACCTTGTCGTTCGAGAAATTGATATTGCGCACGTAGTTCTCGATCACGTGATCGGGAACCACCTGACCGAAGCGCAGGAGGCGGTCGTCTTCTTCGAGGGCGAGGAAGTGGCTGAGGAGGCGCTCGCGATCGGCGGAAGAAAGCTCGCGGACGAGAACCGGCGGACGCGCGTCGGTCAGCGGGGGATCGTTCGGCACGATCTGCTCGGCGGTGCGGTTGAGGGTCAGTTCCACGGCGTTTCTCCTTCATTCGTCATGCAGCATGCTGCAAAGCAAGACAAATTTTAACGGATTCCGCGGAGGCGAGTACGGGAAAACCCCTAAGTTGGACTAGGTGAGCCGTTCTAAACGGATGCTAAACTTCGAAATATCTCTTGAAAATCAATGAGTTACATCACGTTGACAGAACACCGCGATGTCCTTGGTCGAAATGGTGCTTCGCAACAATCAAACGTCTGACTGGCCGCTCAGTCCATGCTCGATCATGTCCACGACCTGATCCGCAAACTCGCGGTAGCCGAGCTTGCCACCCGGCTTGAGCCAGGTGAAGGTCCAGTTGATCATGCCGAAGACCATCATCGTGAGCGCGGTCTGGTTGTCTCGCGATGCGCGCTTCGGATACGCCCGCGCCAGCTGGCGCGCGAACGCCGCGACGATATCGCGCTGACGGTCCAGGACGATCTGGCGCTGTGCTTCTTCCAGATATTTCACGTCGTTGAGGAGCGCGACGTGGCGGCTATGCGAGGTCTCGTATTCGGCGAGGAACGCCCGCACCAGATCGGCGAAGGCTTCGCGCTCGCCAAGACCGCGTCGCTGGCTCGCGCCTTCCACCTCCGCGATGATCAGCATCAGCCGCTTGGTGTAGCGGTCGAGCAGATCGAACAGGATGGCTTCCTTGCTCTCGTAATAGTGGTAGAGACGGGCCTTGGACGTGCCGCTTGCCGCGGCCAGATCGGCCATCGACGTGCTGGGGTAACTCGTCTGGGCGAATTTCGCGGCGGCGAGTTCGAGGATCTGTTCGCGTTGGGATTCGTGATCGGCTGCTTTGGTACGGGCCATGTGTCGTGACGGTGCGTTCTTATGGATTCGATGCCGCTTATAAACAGATTGCAGTCGCGCTTCAGCGGCGCAATTCGGCCTGGGCGATGTCGGACGGCGTGCCCCGTATCTTCAGCCGCCCCGCGACGACGAGTTCTCGCAGGCGCCAGAACGCGACGGAATCGGAGAGCAGGAAGTCGAAACGCTGGCCCATCGCCGCACCCGCGATCCGCCGTGACGGCTGCCACTCCGGGCTGGCGAGATCGAGCAGCGCTTCGTCGACGTCCAGCCAGGTGCCCGATACCAGCATGTTGTCGCGCAGCCGGCGCGTTTCGGCGCTGGCATATTTCGCTTCCTGCCATTCGAGCGCCAGGCGGCTGATGCGCAGCACGGAAATCGGCGCGGCGGTCGGCAGCTTCGCGAGCAGCTGCTTCGGCGAAAACATGCCGACGGCGGTCGCGCGGTCCGGGCGTCCAGCAAATCCGGAAGAGCCGGAAGGACCGTCTTCCGCGCCAGTCTGCAAATCGTCGTGCGACAGCTTCGCCTCGTTGAGGCGCTGGGGCACGTTGCGCAAATAGAAAGCGGTGCGCCGCAGCGTGAGTTGATCGGCGGCGCTCTGGCCATGCCAGACGACGACCTGCGCATCGCCGCGGGTAAGGCGGTCGAGCACGCCGAGCTGTTCCTCGAGTTGCTCCTCGAAGTCCATCGCGCTGTTCAGGACCTGGCGCCAGAACGCGGCGCGCGTGAGCGCGGAATCGTCCACGTCGCGGATGGGGCCGACCGCCAGGTCGTCGCGCAGCGTCACGACGCGGTCTGCGCGTTCCGCGCGGAGCAAGGCTTCGGTGAGAGACTGCGCCGCGCTGTCGCCATTGACGACGTGAATCGTGTTCATGGGTGTCGGAAAGCCGGAAAACTGAGGGAACGCTCGAAGGGAGCGATCCTAGTTTACGCGAATCGACTCCCGTCCGGCGGCCGCATGTCCGCTCCGGTGCGCGACAGACCGCTCATGCCTGCACTCAGCCGGATCAGCGTTCGTCGAAACTCACGACCACGCGCTCGCTCAGCGGATGACACTGGCAGGTCAACACGAAACCGTCATCGATCTCGTGCTGTTCGAGCGTGTAGTTCTTGTCCATTTTCACTTCGCCTTCCAGCACTTTCGCGCGGCACGTGCAGCACACGCCGCCCTTGCACGCGTACGGCAGCGCCAGTCCTGCCTTCAGGCCGACGTCGAGCACGCTCACGCCTTCGTACGGCAGGCGCAGCTTGCGCTTCTTGCCGTCGATGATCAGTTCCAGGTCCGCCGCCGGCGTGTTTTCCGTGATCTCGACCGGCGGCACGCCCGCCTGCGGCAGCGGTGTGCCGAACCGTTCGACATGAATCTGCTTCGGCGGCACGCCGGCGTCGTTCAACGCGGCTTCGGCCGCGTCCATCATCGGGCCAGGGCCGCAGATGAAGGCCTCGTCGATGTCCTGAGGCGAGAGCAAGGATTCCAGGAAGGCCTTGCACTTCGCCTGATCCAGCACGCCGTTGAACAGCTCCACGTCCTGCAGGTCGTCCGACAGCACGTGATACAGCGCGAACCGCTCCATGTAGCGATTCTTCAGGTCTTCAAGTTCCTCGGCGAACATGATGGCGTCGACGCTGCGGTTGCCGTAGACGAGCGTGAAGCGGCTGGTCGGCTCCGTGTCGAGCGTCGTCTTGATGATCGCCAGCACCGGCGTGATGCCCGAGCCGCCCGAGAACGCCACGTACTGTTTGGCGTGATCGGCGTTCAGGTGCGTGAAGAAGCGCCCGTCGGGCGTCATCACGTCGATCTCATGGCCGGGCTTGAGCGTCTCGAACGCGAAGTTCGAGAACCGTCCGCCGCGTACCCGCTTGATGCCGATGCGCAGTTCGCCGTCGCGGTCATAGTCGGTCACGCCGACGCAGATCGAGTACGAGCGGCGCGTCTCCTCGCCGTCGATATGGGTCTTCAGCGTCACGAATTGCCCTTGCGTGAAGCGGAAGGCGTCGCGCAAGGCCGGCGGGACGTCGAACGAAACGGTGAACGCATCGGCGGTTTCGGGGCGCACGTCGCGGATGCGCAGCGGGTGGAATTGCGGAGTCGCCATCGTTATCGGCTCGCTTTCAATGAGATCGGATTGAATCAGGGCCGCGGTTCAGTACGGCTTGAAATAGTCGAACGGTTCGCGGCAATCCACACAGCGGTACAGCGCCTTGCAGGCCGTCGAGCCGAACTGCGACAACTGCTCCGTATGCGTGGAGCCGCAGCGCGGACAGGCGACCCTCTCCTTCGCGTGCGGCATGGCGCGCGGCACGAAGCGGATCGGCTTCTCCATCACGGCGCAGCTCCCCGACGGCGGCGCGATGCCGTAACGCCGCAGCTTGTCGCGCGCTTCCTCGGTGATCCAGTCGGTCGTCCAGGCCGGCGCCAGCACCGTCTCGATGCGATGCGCGCCCAGCCCGGCATTGCCCATCGCCAGCGCGATGTCTTCCGCGATCTGCCCCATCGCGGGACAGCCGGAGTAGGTCGGCGTGATCACCACTTCGAGCACGCCGTCGCCGCCCTGACGCACGTCGCGCAGGATGCCCAGTTCGCGGATCGACACGACCGGAATCTCCGGATCGGGCACCGCTTCCAGCACCGACCACGCATGCTGGATCGTCGCGTTCATGTCGGCGCGGGCGGGGACGCTGGCGGCGCTCATCACCAGCTTGCTCCGGGATGCTGCCGCGCCAGGCTCTGCATTTCCGCCAGCAGATAACCCATGTGTTCCGAGTGCTCGCCTTGCTTGCCGGTGGAGACATGACGCACTTCCGCGGGCGCGTCGAGCGTCGCCTCTTCCAGCGCCGAGGCAAGTTGCGCACGCCACGACGCTTCGAGAGCGCTGGCCAGCGGCGCGATGCCCGCATCGGCCACGGCCTGTTCGATGGCATCGGTGGCGAAGAACTCGCGCGTGTACGGCATCAGGTAGTCGAGCGCCGCCTGCGTGCGCCGATGCGATTCGTCGGTGCCGTCGCCCAGGCGCACGAGCCAGTCGCGCGCGTGGTGCAGGTGATAGCGCGTTTCCTTCAGCGACTTCGCCGCGATCGCCGCGAGCTGGGTATCGCCCGAGGTCTGCAACGCCGTCCAGACCTCGGCCATCAGCGCCGAGTACAGGAAGTTGCGCACGATCGTCACCGCGTAGTCGCGTTCGGCGCGCGCGGTGCCGGCGAGCGGGCCGAAGTGCGGCAACTCCGCCAGCGTGTAGTTGGCGAACTCGCGTTCCGTGCGGAAGTAGGCGTAGTCGTCTTCGGTCTTGCTGGCGCCGTTGAGCGCGGCGTCGAGCGTCGCCGCGTGCGAGTAGAGCAGGCGCGCCTGGCCGATCAGATCGAGGCTGATGTTCGCCAGCGCGATGTCTTCCTCCAGCGCCGGGCCGTGACTGCACCATTCGGCGTTGCGCTGGCCGAGGATCAGCGCGTTGTCGGCGAGGCGCAGCACGTAGGCGAGATGTTCCTGAGTCATGTCCCGCGCCCTTACATGTGGTTGATTTCTTCGGGCAGCACGAAGAAGGTCGGATGGCGGTAGATCTTGTCGCCCGCCGGCTCGAACAGCTCGCCCTTGTCCGCCGGATCCGACGCCGTGATCGCCGCCGACGGCACCACCCAGATGCTCACGCCTTCCTGGCGGCGCGTGTACACGTCGCGCGCCATGCGCAGCGCCGCGCCCGCGTCCGGCGCGTGCAAGCTGCCGCAGTGCTTGTGATCCAGTCCCTGCTTGCTGCGCACGAACACTTCCCAGATCGGCCATTCCTTGTTCATCTTTCCTTCTCCTGTTTCTCGTCGTCCGGCTCAGTTGGCCCGCTCAGGCCGCTTGCTTTTGGGTTCGCGCCCGCTGCTTCTCCGCATAGGCCAGCGCGGCTTCGCGCACCCACGCGCCCTCGTGGTGCGCCTTCACGCGCGTGGCGAGCCGCTCCTTGTTGCACGGACCGTCGCCGTTGACAACGCGCCAGAACTCGTCCCAGTCGATCGCGCCGTAGTCGTGCGCGCCGCGCGCCTCGTCCCATTTCAGGTCGGGGTCGGGCAGCGTGACGCCCAGGATGCGCGCCTGCTCGACGGTGGCATCGACGAACTTCTGGCGCAGGTCATCGTTCGAGATGCGCTTGATGCCCCACGCGAACGACTGCCCGCTGTGGATCGAATCCTTGTCGCTCGGGCCGAACATCATCAGCACCGGCCACCACCAGCGGTTCACCGCCTGCTGCACGAGATCCTTCTGCGCCTGCGTGCCTTTCATCATGGCGAGCAGCGCGTCGAAACCCTGGCGCTGATGAAACGACTCTTCCTTGCAGATGCGGATCATCGCGCGGGCGTAGGGACCGTACGTGCAGCGGCAGAGCGGGATCTGATTCATGATCGCGGCGCCGTCGACCAGCCAGCCGATCACGCCGACATCGGCCCAGGTGGGCGTCGGGAAATTGAAGATGCTCGAATACTTGGCGCGTCCGGCGTGCAGCGCGTCGACCAGCTGATCGCGCGAGACGCCCAGCGTTTCAGCGGCGCTGTACAGATAGAGGCCGTGGCCGGCCTCGTCCTGGACCTTGGCCAGCAGGATCGCCTTGCGTTTCAGGCTCGGCGCGCGGCTGATCCAGTTGCCCTCGGGCTGCATCCCGATGATCTCCGAATGCGCATGCTGGGAAATCTGCCGCACCAGCGTCTTGCGATACGCCTCGGGCATCCAGTCCTGCGCCTCGATCTTGCCGTCGGCCTGCATCACGGCGTCGAAGCGGGTCTGGTCCGCGCTCTGATCGGCAGAGGCGGGCGGCTTGCCGGACGAGGCATCCGGCGCGGGGCTGGGGATATCGAGGGATTGGGTGTACATGGCGGCACTCGCGCTCAGGGAAATCGCAGTGGGGGGATTATAAACCGACCGGACGGTCGGTGAATGATTTTTCCGAATGGGCTGGGGTAAATCCGCATGCGTGGGGAAGGGATGAGGCGGATGCGTCGGTGCGGACGCAAGGAGGGGGACGGCGGAAGGAGAGGAAAGCGGAAGCGAATGAGCGGCGGCGATTGCCGCCGCTCGAAAGGCAGGAGAAGAGGTTGCCGACTCAGCGCGCCTGTTGCGCGGCGAAGTCCTCGGCGTCGACGTCATAGCCCGACGGTTCCCAGCGCACCGCGAACAGCGCGACGAGTCCGGCGAGCGGTGCGACCGCGATGATCCAGAACACTTTCGTGCCGAGCGCCGCGGACAGCACCGGGAACAGGAACAGCGAAACGGTCGAGCTGGCGCGCATCAGGGTCTGATTGAACCCGACGCCGACGCCCCGCAGCGAGGTCGGATAGCTCAGCGACGCGAAAGTCATGCTGTGCGAGCCCGGTCCGACGCCTTGTCCGAGCAGGAACGCGGCCAGGAAGCCGATGGCGAGCACGACTTCGGCGCCGGTCGAAGGCTTGCCGACGATCGCGAGCCCGACGAGCGCCGCCAGCTGAAACGCGTAGCCGACCACCGACAGCTTCCAGGCGCCGTATTTCGGCACGGTGCGCACCGAGAACAGGCCGCCGGCGAACGCGAAACAGAGATTGAGCGCGAGCGAGGCGAGGATCGTCGTGAGCATCGACTGGGCAAGGAAGCTCGAGATGATCACCGGCAGGCCGAACGCGACGGCGTTGTACGCGAACGAGGAGGCGATCGCGATGACGGTCGCGAGTACGGTGCGGCGCAGATAGACGCCGCGCAGCAGCGCGCCGTAGTTGCTCCACGTCGCGCGGCGCGCCTTGGGCGGGGCGACGGGTGTGTCGGCGACGCGGGCATCGATGCCATACGAACGCTTGAGGATCGCCGCCGCGCTTTTGAGATCGCCCTGGTTCGCCGCCCAGACCGGCGATTCGCTCATGTAGCGGCTGCGGATCACGATGATCGCGATCGCGGGCACGGCGCCAAAGCCGAGGATCAGGCGCCAGAGCCAGCCGGCGTTGTGCGCGGGCAGGACGGCATACAGGCCGAGCACGAGCAGATACGAGATGCTGATAGCCGCGTACCATACCGGGCACCACATCGCGACGCGGGCGGCCTTGTTGCCGCGGCCCTGCAGCCGCGAGAACTCGGCGAGGAAGGCCATGGCGACCGGCAAGTCGATGCCGACGCCGAGCCCCATCACGAAGCGCGCGCCGCCGAGCGTCCAGGCATTGGGCGCGAGCGCGCAGGCGATGGCCGCGACGACGAAGAAGAACATGTCGGCCATGAAGACGCGATAGCGGCCGATCTTGTCGGTGAGATAGCCGCCGAGGAACGCGCCGATGATCGCGCCGAAAGTGATCGCGGACGCGACGAAGCCGGCGCCGGTCGGGGTCAGCGAGAATTCCCGCGCGATGTCCTTCATGCCGAAGGCGAGCGCGCCCAGATCGTACGCATCGAGAAAGATGCCGCCGAGCGCGATGGCGACGACCACGCGTGCATCGCTGCCGATGGCGGCGCCGTGGTTGACGAGGTGGGAGACATCAGCGGCGCTTTCGATGACGGGGCGCGGGTCGGCGGCGCGGGCTGAGGCGCTGGCCGAGGCGGGCTCGGGCGCGAGGGATACGGACATGGTCGGTCTGATTCTGAAAAAGATTGTTGATGCAACGAATCGCGGGATCGTACTGGGCCGGGCGGGAGCGCCCAAATTCTTTTTTGTTATTTAATGACTTACGAGCGGCAAGAGCGGGCGGCGGCGGGCAGCGCGAAGCGTCCCGATGCCCGGGTGCGACAATGTCGCTCCTATTCGTTCTTGACCATCCAGCATGTCTTCAGCCGACAACATCGAATCGAGCGGCGCCGAGGTCGCAGTCGCGGTCGTGGGCGGCGGCCCGGCCGGGCTCATGGCTGCCGAGGCGCTCGCGGCGGGCGGCGCACGTGTCGATGTGTACGACGCCATGCCCTCCGTCGGCCGCAAGTTCCTGATGGCGGGCAAGGGCGGCATGAACCTCACGCATTCCGAGCCCGCCGAGGCGTTTCTCTCGCGCTACGGCGCCCGTCGGCCGGATATCGCGCCGCTGCTCGCGCGTTTCGACGCCGCCGCGCTGCGGACGTGGGTGCACGGACTGGGTGTCGAGACCTTCGTCGGCAGTTCCGGACGCGTTTTCCCCACTGACATGAAAGCCGCGCCGATGCTGCGGGCCTGGCTGCATCGGCTGCGCGGCGCGGGTGTGACGTTCCATATGCGTCATCGCTGGCTCGGCTGGGCGGAAGACGGCGTGTCGGCGTCGCGGTTTGCGACGCCCACTGGCGAGAAACAGGTGCGTCACGATGCGCTGATCCTCGCGCTCGGCGGCGCGAGCTGGCCGCAACTGGGTTCGGACGGCGGCGCTTTGCCGCTGCTCGCGGCGCGCGGCGTGGAGGTGCGGCCGTTTTTGCCGTCGAACTGCGGGTTCGATGTCGGCTGGAGCGAGCACTTCAGCAGCCGCTTTGCGGGCGAGCCGCTCAAGTCGGTGGCGATCGGCCTGCCGGGCACGGGTGGCGAAACGGCGTGGCGTGTCGGCGAGTGCCTGGTCACGGCGCAGGGCATCGAGGGCAGTCTGATCTATGCGCTGTCGGCGCCGATCCGCGAGCGCATTGCCGCCGGCGCAGGCGAGGGCGCGACGGTGCTGCTGGATCTCGTGCCGCAGCTGTCCGCCGAACGGGTGCGGGACGAAGTGCTGCATCCGCGCGGCGCGCGGTCGATGTCGAGCCATTTGCACAGCCGGCTGCACCTGACCGGAGCCAAAGCGGGGCTGCTGCGCGAGTGCCTGACCAAAGACGAATTCGCCGATCTTTACATCCTCGCCGCGCGCATCAAGGCGCTGCCGCTGCGCCTGCTGCGCCCGCGTCCGATCGCCGAAGTGATCAGCAGCGCGGGCGGCGTGGCGTTCGAGTCGCTCGACGCGCGCTCGATGCTCACCGCGTTGCCCGGCGTGTTCTGCGCGGGCGAGATGCTCGACTGGGAAGCGCCCACGGGCGGCTATCTGCTGACGGCGTGCTTCGCGAGCGGCCTCGTTGCCGGCGAGGGCGCGCTCGCCTGGCTGGCCGGGCGCGGCTGAGCGCCGAAGCCGCCAGGAGACAAGACTAGGCGGCCACGAGACGCCAGAGCGACGTCACTTCCGCCGCCCGCGCGGCATGCAGCGGATCCGTCTTGTCGGCGGCGCGCGGATGATGCGGCTTCACGTCGATGCGTCCGTCCACCTTCAGGCCGGCGGCATCGATCCATTCCTGCAATTGCGCGCGTGTGCGCAGTCTCAGATGCTCGGCGAAGTCGGACAGGATCAGCCAGCCTTCGCCGCCGGGTGTCAGGTGCGCGGCGAGGCCGTCGAGGAAGCCGCGCAGCATGCGGCTGTCGGGATCGTAGATCGCGTGCTCGATCGCGGCGCTCGGGCGCGCGGGCAGCCAGGGCGGATTGCAGACGATCAGCGGCGCGCGGCCGGCGGGAAACAGGTTGGCTTCCGTGACCTCGACCTGCCGGCCAAGTCCGAGCCGCGACACGTTCTCCCGGGCGCAGGCGAGGGCGCGGGCATCGAGTTCCGTCGCCACCACGCGCTCGACGCCGCGTCGGGCGAGCAGCGCGGCCAGCACGCCCGTGCCGGTGCCGATGTCGAAGGCCAGTTCCCGCGACGGCAAGGGCTGGTTCGCGACCAGCTCGACGTACTCGCCACGCACCGGCGAAAACACGCCGTACCACGGATGGATGCGCGCGCCGAGCGCCGCGATCTCGACGCCCTTCTTGCGCCACTCGTGCGCCCCGACCAGCCCGAGCACTTCCCGCAAGGACACCACCGACGCCTCGCCGGATGCCGGACCGTAGGCTTCCTCGCAGGCCTCGTGCACGTCGGGCGCGCGGCGCAGCGGAATGGCGTAGTGCTCGTCGAGCGGCAGCACGAGCATCGCCAGCGTGCGGGCGCGTTGCGACTGGGCGAGGCGGTGCAGATTGAAGGTATCGACCGGCGACGTCTCCAGCGCGGCTTTCTTGGCCTTGCGCGGCTTGTTGTCGATGCGGCGCGCCATCGCCTGCAAAAGCTGCCGCGCATTCTGGAAGTCGCCGCGCCAGATGATTGCCGTGCCTTCGCAGGCGAGCCGGTAGGCGTGATCGGCGGTCATCTGGTCATGGCCGATGACCACGCGTTTCGGCGGCGAGTTGCCGCTTTCCGATCGCCAGCGGGCCGAGCGGCTTTCGCCGTCCTCTTCCCAGTCGAGTCGCTGAGGAACAGTGGTTTTTGATTGCATATCGATGAGCCTGCGAGCCGTCCGGAGCGGACGGCGAAAAATGAACTGGCTGCATTGTGAGGCCAAACCGGGCGTTCCGTTCCCGCCGGCGAAGGTTTCGCACGAATCGCGCCGCGGCGGAGTTTGCGCTTCAGGCACAATCGATCCTTTTCCCCGCACGCCTTCGCCGAATGAAACGCCCCGTTCTCACCGCGATCTGCGCGGCTGCGCTGCTCGCGCAATCCTTCTTCGTATCGCACGCCTTCGCCGCTGACACCGCCGAGCCGTCCGCCGGCGAGCATTGGGTCAGCGCGTGGGGCACCGCGCTGCAGGCCATTCCGCAACTGGCGAACTTGCCGCCGCTGTACCGCGCGCCGGAGGTCGGCGGACGGACCGTTCGGCAGATCGTCTATCCCCAGGCCGACGGCAAGCGGGTGCGCCTGCGCATCAGCAATACCTTCGGGACGGAGCCGCTGGTAGTCGACGCGATGAGTGTCGCGCGATCGGCGGGCGGCAGCGGCGCGGCGCTTCGTCCGGGCAGCGCGCGGCCGGTGCTGTTTGGCGGGCAAAAAAGCGTGACCGTGGCGCCGGGCGCGCAGATCACGAGCGATCCGGTGGAGTTCGCCGTCGATGCGCAGCAGCCGTTGGCCGTGAGCCTGTTTGTGGGGAAGGACCAGAAGCTGGTCGCGTGGCATCGGATCGCGAGCCAGGTGAATTACATTTCGACGCCCGGCAACCATGCCGACGACAGTTCCGCCGGCGCGTTCCGCACGCGGTTCACGCAGTACGCGTGGCTGACGAATGTGGCGGTGGAGAATGCGTCGGCGCACGCGGTGGTGGCGATCGGCGATTCGATCACCGACGGCATGCGCTCGTCGCTCAATGCCAATCGCCGCTGGACCGACGCGCTAGCAAGACAGATTGCGCGAAAGGATGGCGCGCAGACGGCGGTCGTGAACGCGGGCATCAGCGGGAATCGGCTGCTGAGCAACTCGCCTTGCTACGGGGAAGCCGTGGTGACCCGTTTCGAGCGCGATGCCTTGCGTCAGCCGGGGGTGCGCGCAGTGATCCTGCTGATCGGCATCAATGACATCAATTTCATGGCGATGCCCGCGCATGCCGGCCTGGATTGCGACGCGCCCCATACGGAAGTCAACGCCGATGCGTTGGTGCGCGGCTATCAGCGCCTGATCGCGCAGGCGCACCAGCGCGGCGTCAAGATTTATGGCGCGACGCTGACGCCGGCCTCGCTGCCGCCGGAGCGGGAGGCGATCCGTGCGGCAGTCAACCAGTCGATCCGGGCGAGCCGCGCGTTCGACGGCGTGATCGACTTCGACCAGGCGCTGCGCGACCCGGCGCACCCGACCGCGCTGCAGAAGCGCTACGACAGCGGCGACCACATTCATCCGAGCGACGCGGGATATGCCGCGATGGCGGCTGCGGTGCCGACTGAGTTCGTCGTGGGGACGGCCAAGCCGGTGCAGAAATGAAGCGTTTGCAAAAAAGTTGCTTCATCACCTTGTCATCGGCGTTTGCTTGGCCTAATATTCAGCCCCTCGTCGCAAGACGTTGGGCCGCTGCGAAACGGGCGGCCTCCAAGTCGGCAAATTTTGAAGCGAAAGCGAAAAAATAGTGTTGACAAGGAGAAAAAGATTCCTCATAATCTCGTTTCTCTGCTGCTGATGCAGCGACGCAAGACGGAAGTGCAGTGGTTCTGTTCTGCGATGTGCTCTTTAAAAACTAACAGCCGATAAGTGTGGGCGCTTGATGCGGGTGCGGCCGGTTCTTTGAACTGGTAATAGCAAAAGTATCAAGAGTCTCACACGAAGTATCAGAGGAAGGTTTATCTGTCTTAGGACGGATTAATCATCGTCAGTACGTTGAGTGAGCGACCGGTTCTTAACGGAACCGAAAACAGTAACAGGCATTGAACTGAAGAGTTTGATCCTGGCTCAGATTGAACGCTGGCGGCATGCCTTACACATGCAAGTCGAACGGCAGCACGG
>NZ_JARUXR010000001.1:2665516-2769794 GCF_031451215.1 Caballeronia sp. LZ034LL | reverse complement strand
AGGACCGTGAAACGACTCCACGCCGATGATAGTGCGGATCACCCGTGTGAAAGTAGGTAATCGTCAGGCTCCTCATGCTCCAAACAAAAACCCCACCCCGCAAAGGTGGGGTTTTTGCGTTTCGTCTTACCTATTAGTGAGAGCGTCGTGCTCTGGGTCGTAAGAAACGCTTGACAAGGGCGTGTTGTTACCCCATAATCGATAGTTCTCTGCGGAGGGGTGCCCGAGTGGCTAAAGGGGGCAGACTGTAAATCTGTTGGCTTACGCCTACGTTGGTTCGAATCCAACCTCCTCCACCAGAATTCAAGCGGTAAGGGAATCCAACCCTCGCGGGTGTAGCTCAATGGTAGAGCAGAAGCCTTCCAAGCTTATGACGAGGGTTCGATTCCCTTCACCCGCTCCAGTGTCGGTTAGCAGTGCCCATGTGGCTCAGTGGTAGAGCACTCCCTTGGTAAGGGAGAGGTCGGCAGTTCGATCCTGCCCATGGGCACCAGCAGTATTTGTCCAGTAAGTTGCGCGCGGCGCAAGGTGCGAAAATCCTGTTAGGAGTCGAAAATGGCCAAAGGTAAATTCGAGCGGACCAAGCCGCACGTGAACGTCGGTACGATCGGTCACGTTGACCACGGCAAGACCACGCTGACGGCAGCGATCACCACGGTGCTGACCAAGAAGTTCGGCGGCGAAGCGAAGGCATACGACCAGATCGACGCGGCACCGGAAGAAAAGGCACGCGGCATCACGATCAACACCGCGCACGTCGAGTACGAAACGGCTAACCGCCACTACGCGCACGTCGACTGCCCGGGCGACGCCGACTACGTGAAGAACATGATCACGGGCGCCGCGCAGATGGACGGCGCAATCCTGGTGTGCTCGGCCGCTGACGGCCCGATGCCGCAGACGCGTGAGCACATCCTGCTGGCCCGTCAGGTCGGCGTGCCGTACATCATCGTGTTCCTGAACAAGTGCGACATGGTCGACGACGCCGAGCTGCTCGAGCTGGTCGAAATGGAAGTGCGCGAGCTCCTCTCGAAGTACGACTTCCCGGGCGACGACACGCCGATCGTGAAGGGTTCGGCCAAGCTGGCGCTGGAAGGCGACACGGGCGAGCTGGGCGAAGTGGCGATCATGAGCCTGGCCGACGCGCTGGACACGTACATCCCGACGCCGGAACGCGCAGTTGACGGTTCGTTCCTGATGCCGGTGGAAGACGTGTTCTCGATCTCGGGTCGCGGCACGGTGGTGACGGGCCGTATCGAGCGTGGTGTGGTGAAGGTTGGCGAGGAAATCGAAATCGTCGGTATCAAGACGACGGTGAAGACGACCTGCACGGGCGTGGAAATGTTCCGCAAGCTGCTCGACCAAGGTCAGGCAGGCGACAACGTCGGTATCCTGCTGCGCGGCACGAAGCGTGAAGACGTGGAGCGCGGCCAGGTTCTGGCCAAGCCGGGTTCGATCACGCCGCACACGCACTTCACGGCTGAAGTGTACGTGCTGAGCAAGGACGAAGGCGGCCGTCACACGCCGTTCTTCAACAACTACCGTCCGCAGTTCTACTTCCGTACGACGGACGTGACGGGCTCGATCGAGCTGCCGAAGGACAAGGAAATGGTGATGCCGGGCGACAACGTGTCGATCACGGTCAAGCTGATCGCCCCGATCGCCATGGAAGAAGGTCTGCGCTTCGCTATCCGTGAAGGCGGTCGTACCGTCGGCGCCGGTGTCGTGGCGAAGATTATCGAGTAAGAGCCAGAAATCTTCTCGGTAGTTTGTGGTTTCGGAGTCGTCGGCTTTCGGCGACTCCAAATGGTTTAGGGGTATAGCTCAACTGGCAGAGCGTCGGTCTCCAAAACCGAAGGTTGGGGGTTCGATTCCCTCTGCCCCTGCCAAATTCTTGCGCCTCGTGGCGCTGTGTTTAAGGTGTTATGGCGAATCCTTCCGTCGAAACTGTAAATACTTCCGGCGACAAGTTGGTGTTGGTGGCTGGCGTATTGTTGGTCTTGGCCGGGTTCGTGGGTTTCTTCTGGCTTTCTGGCCAAGAATGGTACTTCCGCGGAGCGGCCCTTGCTGTCGGCGTCATCGCGGGTGTCGCGGTCGGTCTTTTCTCTGCGCCGGGGAAGGGGTTCATCGCCTTCGCCAAGGACTCGTACAAGGAAGTCCGCAAGGTCGTGTGGCCTACTCGCAAAGAGGCTACGCAAACGACCTTGGTGGTCTTCGCGTTTGTACTGATCATGGCCATATTCCTTTGGCTTAGCGACAAGTCAATCGAATGGGTGATTTTCTCGGCGATTCTGGGTTGGAAATGATATGAGCGATACTCCGACATCCCCGAGCGGAAAGCGTTGGTACGTGGTGCACGCCTACTCCGGTATGGAGAAGAGCGTGCAACGTGCGCTTCAGGAGCGCATCGATCGGGCAGGTATGCAGGACCAGTTCGGCCAGATTCTCGTGCCGACTGAGGAAGTGGTAGAAGTCAAGGGTGGTCACAAGTCGGTCACCGAGCGTCGTTTCTTCCCGGGCTACGTCCTGGTCGAGATGGAAATGACGGACGAAACGTGGCATCTCGTCAAGAACACGGCGAAGGTCACAGGGTTCGTCGGCGGAGCGCGCAATCGGCCCAGCCCGATCTCCCCGCGCGAAGTCGAAAAAATCATGTCGCAGATGCAGGAAGGTGTCGAGAAGCCGCGGCCGAAGACGCTCTTCGAAGTAGGCGAAATGGTTCGGGTGAAGGAAGGTCCTTTCACCGACTTCAACGGCAACGTCGAGGAAGTCAATTACGAAAAGTCCAAGGTGCGTGTCTCAGTGACCATTTTTGGACGATCGACGCCAGTCGAACTCGAGTTCGGCCAGGTCGAGAAGACTTGAATCTGATTCTCGCGCGTGACCTTACGGTCATCGCGCGATTCGCGCTTACAGCCCGCGTCACGGCTGTTGAGGAGCGTCAGTAGGCGTCAAGCCGAACGCGCGCTATCACTCACCGAACGTTCACGCGTTCAGCAGAGGTTTCCAACATGGCAAAAAAAATCATCGGCTTTATCAAGCTGCAGATTCCTGCAGGTAAAGCCAATCCGTCGCCGCCGGTCGGTCCGGCACTGGGCCAGCGCGGCCTGAACATCATGGAGTTCTGCAAGGCGTTCAACGCGCAGACTCAAGGTATGGAGCCGGGTCTGCCGGTGCCGGTCGTCATCACGGCATTCGCGGACAAGAGCTTCACCTTCATCATGAAGACGCCGCCGGCTACCGTTCTGATCAAGAAGGCAGCGGCAGTGCAGAAGGGCTCGGCCAAGCCGCACACCGACAAGGTCGGTAACATCACCCGCGCTCAAGCGGAAGAAATCGCAAAGACGAAGATGCCGGATCTTACGGCAGCTGATCTGGACGCAGCCGTGCGCACGATCGCCGGCAGCGCGCGTTCGATGGGCATCACTGTGGAGGGCGTGTAAATGGCCAAGCTTTCTAAGCGCCTTCAGGCATTCGCAAGCAAGGTCGATCGTCAGAAGCTGTACGCGATCGACGACGCACTGGCTCTCGTGAAGGAGTGCGCAAGCGCGAAGTTCGACGAGTCGATCGACGTTGCCGTGCAGCTCGGCATCGACGCGAAGAAGTCGGACCAGGTGGTTCGCGGTTCGGTGGTTCTGCCGGCCGGTACGGGCAAGTCGGTCCGCGTCGCGGTGTTCGCACAGGGCGACAAGGCCGAACAGGCTCGCGCTGCTGGCGCTGACGTCGTCGGCATGGAAGACCTGGCCGAGCAAGTCAAGGCCGGTAACCTGAATTTCGACATCGTGATCGCTTCGCCGGACACGATGCGCGTCGTCGGTACGCTGGGTCAGATTCTCGGCCCGCGCGGCCTGATGCCGAACCCGAAGGTCGGTACGGTCACGCCGGACGTGGCGCAAGCCGTCAAGAACGCAAAGGCTGGTCAAGTCCAGTTCCGCGTTGACAAGGCCGGTATCATCCATGGCACGATCGGTCGCGCATCGTTCGAATCCGCGTCGCTGCGTCAAAACCTCGCCGCGTTGATCGAAGCGCTGCAAAAGGCAAAGCCGGCGACGAGCAAGGGTGTCTACCTGCGCAAGATCGCTGTGTCGAGCACGATGGGTGTCGGCGTTCGCGTGGATCAAGGCACGCTGGCGCAACAGTAAGAGTGTCGGGCGCGATCAGACGATCGCGCTGATAAAGGGCTTTGGGCGGTCGCAGGATTGCAGTTCCGAATCACGCGACCGGTTGTCAAAGACCGTTGGCGGTGATGCAGCAGGCAGGCATCGCCTTAATTCGAGCCAACGCAGATGGCGAACCCGAAACAGTTTTGCAGTGGTTGAAGTCGGTTGTCGATCGTCTAACAGGATGGTCACCGATCGATCGAGATACTCCTAACAGTCGGACGCCGTTTTGAACGTGGTGCACCAGGGTTTGTGGCCCGAATGCATCGAATCTGGAGGTTTAACCGTGCCACTGAACAAAGAAGATAAGCAGGCAGTCGTCGCTGAAGTCGCCGCGGAAGTCGCGAAGGCTCAGACGATGGTGCTCGCTGAGTATCGTGGGATCACGGTTGGCGATCTGACCAAGCTGCGCGCGAAAGCGCGCGAGCAACAGGTGTATCTCCGCGTGTTGAAGAACACGCTGGCGCGTCGCGCCGTCGAAGGTACCCCGTTCGCTCCGCTGGCTGAGCAGATGACCGGTCCTCTGATCTACGGCATCTCGGAAGATGCCATTGCCGCTGCCAAGGTCGTCAACGACTTCGGCAAGAGCAATGACAAGTTGATCATCAAGGCTGGTTCCTACGAAGGCAAGGTGATGGACAAGGCAGGCGTGCAAGCGCTGGCCAACATCCCGAGCCGCGAAGAACTGCTCTCCAAGCTGCTGTTCGTCATGCAGGCACCTGTTTCCGGCTTTGCGCGCGCTCTCGCCGCGCTGGCTGAAAAGAAGCAGAGCGAAGCTGCGTAACGATCACGCTTGGGCGCTAGTCGCTTAAGTTAGGCAAAGCTAGATCGCTAGCTCGATCCGAATTCAATCTAGGAGTATTTCACATGGCAATCGCAAAAGAAGACATCCTCGAAGCCGTTGGCTCGATGTCCGTTCTGGAACTGAACGAGCTGGTCAAGGCGTTCGAAGAGAAGTTTGGCGTGTCGGCAGCTGCTGTTGCAGTCGCAGGCCCCGCAGGTGCTGGCGGCGGCGCTGCTGCTGCTGAAGAGCAAACCGAGTTCACCGTGAACCTGGTCGAAGTGGGCGCGAACAAGGTTTCCGTCATTAAGGCTGTTCGCGAACTGACGGGTCTCGGCCTGAAGGAAGCGAAGGACCTGGTCGACGGCGCACCGAAGCCTGTCAAGGAAGCAGTTCCGAAGGCTGCCGCTGAAGAAGCGAAGAAGAAGCTGGAAGAAGCTGGCGCGAAGGCTGAAATCAAGTAAGTTTCAGCGCGCTATGCGAAGGCTGGCGGTTTTTCACCGCCGGCCTTTTTGTGCTTTGTGGGGACGCAGTTTTCGTGCTTGCCAGCAGGTACGAAAGTCCTCATAGAGGCCAAAGATGACGGTCGGATCGGCAGAGTTTTCCGGCAGTTTTCTTTGTCTTCTGAAGCGACTGCAGAAGGCAAGTTTGGTCGGGTAGCGGGAAACACAGGCATCCGCTGCCGTCAGCCAGCGGTTGGTAGCGGCCAACCACCAAGCTTCTAGATTCGCGCGTCCTCCCCGGACAGCTGCGCGGGTCTCAGTCGGTGAACACCGGGCGGTGACGCCGAGGTATCCCGCCTCGGCAACGCCCGCCGTGATTCGGAGATCGTATGCAATATTCCTTCACCGAGAAGAAGCGTATTCGCAAGAGTTTCGCGAAGCGCCCCATCGTTCACCAAGTTCCCTTCTTGCTGGCAACCCAGCTTGAATCATTCCAGACGTTTCTGCAAGCGGATACGTCCTCGTCGCAGCGCAAGGCAGAAGGCTTGCAGGCTGCGTTCAGCTCTGTTTTCCCGATCGTTTCGCACAACGGTTTTGCGCGGCTCGAGTTCGTCAGCTACATGCTGTCGCCGCCCGCATTCAACATCAAGGAATGCCAGCAGCGCGGCCTGACGTACTGCTCGGCCCTGCGCGCGAAAGTGCGCCTGGTCCTGCTCGACAAGGAATCCCCGAGCAAGCCGGTCGTCAAGGAAGTGAAGGAGCAGGAAGTCTACATGGGCGAAATTCCGCTCATGACGCCGACCGGCTCGTTCGTCATCAACGGCACCGAGCGCGTGATCGTGTCGCAGCTCCACCGTTCGCCCGGCGTGTTCTTCGAGCACGACAAGGGCAAGACGCACAGCTCCGGCAAGCTGCTGTTCTCGGCGCGGATCATCCCCTACCGTGGTTCGTGGCTCGACTTCGAATTCGACCCGAAGGACGTGCTGTACTTCCGCGTCGACCGTCGCCGCAAGATGCCGGTCACGATCCTGCTGAAGGCCATCGGCCTGTCGCCGGAACAGATCCTCGCGAACTTCTTCGTGTTCGACAACTTCCAGTTGATGAGCGAAGGCGCGCAGATGGAATTCGTTCCCGAGCGCCTGCGCGGTGAAGTCGCGCGCTTCGACATCCAGGATCGCGAAGGCAGCGTCATCGTCACGAAGGACAAGCGGATCAACGCGAAGCACATTCGCGACCTCGAAAACGCCAAGACGAAGTTCATCTCGGTGCCCGAGGACTATCTGCTCGGCCGCGTGCTGGCGAAGAACGTGATCGATCCGGAAACGGGCGAAGTGATCGCGAACGCCAACGAGGAAATCACCGAGACGGTGCTCGAGAAGCTGCGCGAAGCGAAGGTCAAGGACATCCAGACGCTCTACACGAACGACCTGGACCAGGGTCCGTACATCTCGTCGACGCTGCGTATCGACGAAACCGCCGACCGCATGGCCGCGCGCATCGCGATCTACCGCATGATGCGTCCGGGCGAGCCGCCGACCGAAGAAGCGGTCGAGGCGCTGTTCAACCGTCTGTTCTACAGCGAAGACGCGTACGACCTGTCGAAGGTCGGCCGCATGAAGTTCAACCGCCGCGTGGGCCGCGATGAAATCATCGGCCCGATGACGCTGCAGGACGACGACATCCTCGCGACCATCAAGATCCTCGTCGAGCTGCGCAACGGCAAGGGCGAAGTGGACGATATCGACCACTTGGGCAATCGTCGCGTGCGTTGCGTCGGCGAACTCGCGGAGAACCAGTTCCGCGCGGGTCTCGTGCGTGTCGAGCGCGCCGTGAAGGAACGTCTCGGCCAGGCAGAAAGCGAAAACCTGATGCCGCACGACCTGATCAACTCAAAGCCGATTTCGTCGGCGATTCGCGAGTTCTTCGGTTCGTCGCAGCTGTCGCAGTTCATGGACCAGACCAACCCGCTCTCGGAAATCACGCACAAGCGCCGTGTTTCCGCACTGGGCCCGGGCGGTTTGACGCGTGAGCGCGCAGGCTTCGAAGTCCGCGACGTGCATCCGACCCACTATGGCCGCGTGTGCCCGATCGAAACGCCGGAAGGTCCGAACATCGGCCTGATCAACTCGCTCGCGCTGTACGCGCACCTGAACGAATACGGCTTCCTCGAAACGCCGTATCGCAAGGTCACGGACAGCAAGGTGACGGATCAGATCGACTATCTGTCGGCGATCGAAGAAGGCCGTTACGTGATCGCCCAGGCGAACGCCGCGGTGGCCGAAGACGGCACGCTGACCGACGAACTCGTGTCGTCGCGTGAAGCCGGCGAAACGCTGATGGTCACGCCGGACCGCATCCAGTACATGGACGTGGCGCCATCGCAGATCGTGTCGGTGGCGGCATCGCTGATTCCGTTCCTCGAGCACGATGACGCGAACCGCGCATTGATGGGTTCGAACATGCAGCGTCAGGCCGTGCCTTGCCTGCGTCCGGAAAAGCCGGTCGTCGGTACGGGCATCGAGCGCACGGTGGCGGTCGACTCGGGTACGACGGTCCAGGCACTGCGTGGCGGTGTGGTGGATTACGTCGACGCGGGCCGTATCGTGATCCGCGTGAACGACGATGAAGCCGTGGCCGGCGACGTCGGCGTGGACATCTACAACCTGATCAAGTACACGCGTTCGAACCAGAACACGAACATCAACCAGCGTCCGATCGCGAAGGTCGGCGACAAGGTGGCGCGCGGCGACGTGCTGGCCGACGGCGCCTCGACCGATCTGGGCGAGCTCGCGCTCGGCCAGAACATGCTGGTCGCGTTCATGCCGTGGAACGGCTACAACTTCGAAGACTCGATCCTGATCTCGGAAAAGGTCGTGGCGGATGACCGTTACACGTCGATCCACATCGAAGAACTGAATGTGGTTGCACGCGACACGAAGCTCGGACCGGAAGAAATCACGCGCGACATCTCGAACCTGGCCGAAGTGCAGCTTGGCCGTCTCGACGAGTCGGGCATCGTGTACATCGGCGCGGAAGTCGAAGCGGGCGACGTGCTGGTCGGCAAGGTCACGCCGAAGGGCGAAACCCAGCTGACGCCGGAAGAAAAGCTGCTGCGCGCGATCTTCGGCGAGAAGGCCTCGGACGTGAAGGACACGTCGCTGCGCGTGCCGTCGGGCATGAGCGGCACGGTGATCGACGTGCAGGTGTTCACGCGCGAAGGCATCACGCGTGACAAGCGCGCGCAACAGATCATCGACGATGAACTGAAGCGTTATCGCCTCGACCTGAACGACCAGCTGCGCATCGTGGAAGGCGACGCGTTCTCGCGTCTCGCCCGCATGCTGAACGGCAAGGTCGCGAACGGCGGTCCGAAGAAGCTCGCGAAGGGCACGAAGATCGACCTCGCGTACCTCGAAGATCTCGACCACTACCACTGGTTCGACATCCGCCTCGCGGACGAAGAAGCGGCGGCACAGCTGGAAGCGATCAAGGACTCGATCGAGCAGAAGCGTCACCAGTTCGACCTCGCGTTCGAAGAGAAGCGCAAGAAGCTCACGCAAGGCGACGAACTGCCGCCGGGCGTGCTGAAGATGGTCAAGGTCTATCTCGCCGTGAAGCGTCGCCTGCAGCCGGGCGACAAGATGGCGGGCCGTCACGGCAACAAGGGTGTCGTGTCGAAGATCGTGCCGATCGAAGACATGCCGTACATGGCCGATGGCCGTCCGGCAGACGTGGTGCTGAATCCGCTCGGCGTGCCGTCGCGGATGAACGTGGGTCAGATTCTCGAGGTGCATCTGGGCTGGGCCGCGAAGGGTCTCGGCTGGCGTATCGGCGAGATGATGCAGCGTCAGGCGAAGATCGAAGAGATGCGTCAGTTCCTGACGAAGATCTACAACGAGTCGGGCCGCAAGGAAGAGCTGGAAAGCTTCTCCGACGACGAGATCCTCGAACTGGCGAAGAACCTGCGCGAAGGCGTGCCGTTCGCGACGCCGGTGTTCGACGGCGCCACGGAAGACGAAATGTCGCGTGCGCTGGATCTGGCTTACCCGGACGACATCGCCACGAATCTCGGCATGACGCCTTCGAAGAACCAGGTCACGCTGTACGACGGCCGCACGGGCGAAGCATTCGAGCGCACGGTCACGGTCGGTTACATGCACTACCTGAAGCTGCACCACTTGGTCGACGACAAGATGCACGCGCGTTCGACCGGACCGTACTCGCTCGTCACGCAGCAGCCGCTGGGTGGTAAGGCGCAGTTCGGTGGCCAGCGCTTCGGTGAAATGGAAGTGTGGGCACTCGAGGCGTATGGCGCGTCGTATGTGCTGCAGGAAATGCTGACGGTCAAATCGGACGACGTGACGGGCCGGACGAAGGTTTATGAGAACCTCGTCAAGGGCGATCACGTGATCGACGCGGGCATGCCGGAATCCTTCAACGTGTTGGTGAAGGAAATCCGCTCGCTCGGCATCGACATCGATCTCGACCGCAACTAATCGGACTACGGAGAGAAAGCAATGAAAGCTCTGCTCGATCTATTCAAGCAAGTCCAACAGGAAGAAGTTTTTGATGCGATCAAGATCGGCCTCGCGTCGCCCGACAAGATCCGCTCGTGGTCGTTCGGCGAAGTCAAGAAGCCGGAGACCATCAACTACCGCACCTTCAAGCCGGAACGGGATGGCCTGTTCTGCGCGAAGATCTTTGGTCCGATCAAGGACTACGAGTGCCTGTGCGGCAAGTACAAGCGCCTCAAGCATCGCGGCGTGATCTGCGAGAAGTGCGGCGTCGAAGTGACGCTGGCGAAGGTGCGTCGCGAGCGCATGGGCCACATCGAACTGGCCTCGCCGGTCGCGCACATCTGGTTCCTGAAGTCGTTGCCGTCGCGTCTGGGCATGGTGCTCGACATGACGCTGCGCGACATCGAACGCGTGCTGTACTTCGAAGCATATGTGGTGATCGATCCGGGCATGACGCCGCTGAAAGCGCGGCAGATCATGACGGAAGAGGATTACTACAACAAGGTCGAGGAATACGGCGACGAATTCCGTGCCGAAATGGGCGCGGAAGGCGTGCGTGAGTTGCTGCGCGCGATCAACATCGACGAACAGGTCGAGATGCTGCGCACGGAACTGAAGAACACCGGTTCCGAAGCGAAGATCAAGAAGTACGCGAAGCGCCTGAAGGTGCTCGAGGCTTTCCAGCGTTCGGGCATCAAGCCGGACTGGATGGTCCTCGAAGTGCTGCCGGTGCTGCCGCCGGAACTGCGTCCGCTCGTGCCGCTGGACGGCGGCCGTTTCGCGACGTCGGACCTGAACGACCTGTATCGCCGCGTGATCAACCGTAACAACCGGTTGAAGCGTCTGCTCGAGCTGAAGGCGCCTGAAATCATCGTCCGCAACGAAAAGCGGATGCTGCAGGAAGCCGTCGATTCGCTGCTCGACAACGGCCGTCGCGGCAAGGCGATGACCGGCGCGAACAAGCGTCCGCTGAAGTCGCTCGCCGACATGATCAAGGGTAAGGGCGGCCGTTTCCGTCAGAACCTGTTGGGCAAGCGCGTCGACTACTCGGGCCGTTCGGTGATCGTGGTCGGCCCGACGCTCAAGCTGCATCAGTGCGGTCTGCCGAAGCTGATGGCGCTCGAACTGTTCAAGCCGTTCATCTTCAACAAGCTGGAAGTGATGGGCGTCGCGACGACCATCAAGGCTGCGAAGAAGGAAGTCGAGAACCAGACGCCGGTGGTGTGGGACATCCTCGAAGAGGTGATCCGCGAGCATCCGGTCATGCTGAACCGCGCGCCGACGCTGCACCGTCTGGGCATCCAGGCGTTCGAGCCGGTGCTGATCGAAGGCAAGGCCATCCAGCTGCACCCGCTCGTCTGCGCGGCGTTCAACGCCGACTTCGACGGTGACCAGATGGCTGTCCACGTGCCGCTGTCGCTCGAAGCGCAGATGGAAGCGCGCACGCTGATGCTGGCGTCGAACAACGTCCTGTTCCCGGCCAACGGCGATCCGTCGATCGTGCCGTCGCAGGATATCGTGCTCGGCCTGTACTACGCGTCGCGTGAAGCGATCAACGGCAAGGGCGAAGGCCTGACGTTCACGGACGTGTCGGAAGCTATCCGCGCGTACGAGAACAAGGAAGTCGAGCTGGCTTCGCGCGTCAACGTGCGTATCACCGAAATGGTGGCGAACGAAGACACGAGCGAAGGCGCACCGAAGTTCGTGCCGAAGATCTCGCTGTACGCGACCACGGTCGGCCGTTCGATCCTGTCGGAAATCCTGCCGCCGGGCCTGCCGTTCACGGTGCTGAACAAGCCGCTGAAGAAGAAGCAGATTTCGCAGCTGATCAACACGGCGTTCCGCAAGTGCGGTCTGCGCGAAACGGTGATCTTCGCCGACCAGCTGATGCAGATGGGCTTCCGCCTGGCAACGCGCGCCGGTATCTCGATCTGCGTGGACGACATGCTTGTGCCGCCGCAGAAAGAGACGATCGTCGGCGACGCCGCGAAGAAGGTGAAGGAATACGACCGTCAGTACATGTCGGGTCTCGTCACCGCGCAGGAACGCTACAACAACGTGGTCGACATCTGGTCGAACACGTCGGAAGCGGTCGGCAAGGCGATGATGGAGCAGCTCTCGACGGAACCGGTGGTCGATCGCGACGGCAAGGACACGCGTCAGGAATCGTTCAACTCGATCTACATGATGGCCGACTCGGGCGCGCGCGGTTCGGCGACGCAGATTCGTCAGCTGGCCGGTATGCGCGGCCTGATGGCGAAGCCGGACGGCTCCATTATCGAGACGCCGATTACCGCGAACTTCCGCGAAGGCTTGAACGTGTTGCAGTACTTCATCTCGACCCACGGTGCACGTAAGGGTCTGGCTGATACGGCACTGAAGACGGCGAACTCGGGTTACCTGACGCGTCGTCTGGTCGACGTGACGCAGGATCTGGTCGTGGTCGAAGACGATTGCGGCACCTCGAACGGCGTGGCCATGAAGGCGCTGGTCGAGGGCGGTGAAGTCGTCGAAGCGCTGCGTGACCGGATTCTCGGCCGCGTTGCGGTGGCGGACGTCGTCAATCCGGAAACGCAAGAGACACTGTACGCATCGGGCGATCTGCTCGATGAAGACGCAGTGGAAGAAATCGAGCGCCTGGGTATCGACGAAGTGCGCGTGCGCACGCCGCTGACCTGCGAAACGCGCTATGGCCTGTGCGCTTCGTGCTACGGCCGCGACCTCGGCCGCGGTTCGCGCGTGAACGTCGGCGAGGCTGTCGGCGTGATCGCGGCACAGTCGATCGGCGAGCCGGGCACGCAGCTGACCATGCGTACGTTCCACATCGGTGGTGCGGCATCGCGTGCGGCGGTTGCATCGACGGTGGAAGCGAAGTCGAACGGTACGGTGCGCTTCACGGCCACCATGCGTTACGTCACCAACGCGAAGGGCGAGCAGGTCGTCATTTCGCGTTCGGGTGAGGCGATCATCGCGGACGACCTCGGTCGCGAGCGTGAACGTCACAAGATCCCGTACGGCGCAACGCTGCTGCAACTCGACGGCGCAACCATCAAGGCCGGTGCGCAACTGGCTCAATGGGACCCGCTGACGCGTCCGATCATCACCGAGTGGGGCGGTACGGTGAAGTTCGAGAACGTCGAGGAAGGCGTGACCGTGGCGAAGCAGATCGACGACGTGACCGGTCTTTCGACGCTGGTCGTGATCGACGTGAAGCGTCGCGGTTCGCAGGCTTCGAAGAGCGTGCGTCCGCAGGTGAAGCTGCTCGACGCGAACGGCGAGGAAGTGAAGATCCCGAACACCGAGCATTCGGTGCAGATCGGCTTCCAGGTCGGCGCACTGATCACCGTGAAGGATGGTCAGCAAGTGCAGGTCGGTGAAGTGCTGGCGCGTATCCCGGTTGAAGCGCAGAAGACGCGTGACATTACCGGTGGTCTGCCGCGCGTGGCCGAACTGTTCGAAGCGCGCTCGCCGAAGGACGCCGGCATTCTGGCGGAAGTCACGGGCACGACGTCGTTCGGCAAGGACACGAAGGGCAAGCAGCGTCTCGTCATCACGGACCTCGAGGGCAATCAGCACGAGTTCCTGATCGCGAAGGAAAAGCAGGTGCTGGTGCACGATGGTCAGGTCGTCAACAAGGGCGAAATGATCGTCGACGGTCCTGCCGATCCGCACGACATCTTGCGTCTGCAGGGTATCGAGGCGCTGTCGCGCTACATCGTGGACGAAGTGCAGGACGTGTACCGTCTGCAGGGCGTGAAGATCAACGACAAGCACATTGAAGTGATCGTGCGTCAGATGCTGCGTCGTGTGCAGATCGTCGACAACGGCGATACGCGCTTCATCCCGGGCGAGCAGGTCGAGCGTTCGGACATGCTGGACGAAAACGACAGCATGATCGCCGACGACAAGCGCCCGGCCACGTACGACAACGTGCTGCTCGGTATCACGAAGGCTTCTCTGTCGACCGATTCGTTCATCTCGGCGGCGTCGTTCCAGGAAACGACCCGCGTGCTGACCGAAGCGGCGATCATGGGCAAGCGTGATGACCTGCGCGGCCTGAAGGAAAACGTGATCGTCGGCCGTCTGATTCCGGCCGGTACGGGTCTCGCGTTCCACAAGGCGCGCCGTGCGAAGGAGTCGTCGGATCGCGAGCGTTTCGACCAGATCGCAGCCGAAGAGTCGTTCGACTTCGGCACGCCGGAAACCCCGGCGGCGGAACAGCAGCCGCATACCAACGAGTAAGCTTCTGGCGCGTCAGTTTCATGGCGTCATCGAGCCGCCCGGTGTTTACCGGGCGGTTTTTTTTTCGTCCTGCGCTTCCTGCTGCGCTCGTCCATTCGGCCAGCGATGCTGGAACGGCGTCGATGCGCGGTGTTGCGTTGGTAGAATTCGTTATCTCTGTCTCGCCGTGCGCGCTTTCTCCATGTCCCGGTCGCTCGAAATACTCAACGAAATCTTCGGCTATCCCGCTTTTCGCGGACAACAGGCGGAGATCGTCGAGCATGTCGCGAACGGCGGCGACTCACTCGTGCTGATGCCCACGGGCGGCGGCAAATCGCTCTGTTATCAGATTCCGTCGCTGGTGCGGCGCGAGGCGGGCTTCGGCGCGGGCATCGTCGTGTCGCCGCTGATCGCGCTGATGCAGGATCAGGTGGCTGCGCTGACCGAACTCGGCGTGCGCGCCGCGTATCTCAATTCCACCTTGTCGGGCGCCGAAGCCGCGGCTACGGAGCGCGCGCTGCGCAACGGCGAGATCGACCTGCTGTACGTGGCGCCGGAACGGCTGATGACGGCGCGCTTTCTTGACCTGCTCGACAGCGCGCCGGTCGGTCTTTTCGCCATCGACGAAGCGCACTGCGTGTCGCAGTGGGGGCATGATTTCCGGCCCGAGTACATCCAGTTGTCCGTGCTGCACGAGCGCTTCCCGAACGTGCCGCGCATCGCGCTCACCGCAACGGCGGACGCCATCACGCGCGACGAAATCGTGCATCGTCTCGCCCTGGATGAAGCGCGCATCTTCGTGTCGAGTTTCGACCGCCCGAACATCCGCTACCGGATCGTCGAGAAGGACAATGCCCGCTCGCAGCTGCTGGATTTCATCCGCGCCGAGCACACGAACAAGGACGGCACCACGGATGCGGGCGTCGTGTATTGCCTGTCGCGCCGCAAGGTGGAAGAGACGGCGGAATGGCTGAAGGGGCAGGGCCTCCACGCGTTGCCGTATCACGCGGGCATGGAGTTCGAGAAGCGCCAGCGTCATCAGGAAATGTTCCAGCGCGAAGAGGGCGTCGTCATGTGCGCGACGATCGCCTTCGGCATGGGCATCGACAAGCCGGACGTGCGCTTCGTGGCGCATCTGGATCTGCCGAAGAGCGTCGAAGGCTACTATCAGGAAACTGGCCGCGCGGGCCGCGACGGCATGCCCGCGAATGCGTGGATGGCGTACGGTCTCGGCGACGTCGTGCAGCAGCGCAAGATGATCGACGAGTCGGAGGCGGACGACGCTCACAAGCGCGTGCAGACCGGCAAGCTCGACGCGTTGCTGGGCCTCTGTGAAGTCGCGTCCTGCCGGCGCGTGCGGCTGCTGGCCTATTTCGGCGAGCACAGCACGCCGTGCGGTAATTGCGATACCTGTCTCGAGCCGCCCGCCTCCTTCGATGCCACGCGCGAGGCGCAGATGGCGCTGTCGTGCGTCTATCGCGCACAGAGGGCGAGCGGCTTTCACTTCGGCGCGGGGCATCTGATCGACATTCTGCGAGGCGTACGCAGCGAGAAGGTGCTGCAGCGCGGGCACGAGAAGCTGTCTACTTTCGGCGTCGGCGAGGCGCTTGCCGAGGCTGAATGGCGTGCAGTTTTCCGGCAACTGGTGGCGTTCGGCTATCTGGCCGTGGACCACGATGGTTTCGGCGCGCTCGTGCTGACCGATGCCAGCAAGCCGGTGCTCAAGGGCGAGGAGAGCGTCACGCTGCGCAAGTACGTGAAGCCTGCGCGCAGCCGTCAAGGCTCAGCGCGGACCGGCGAACGCGCTGACCCCACCGCAGGCATGTCGCCGCGCGAGAAGACGCGCTGGGAGCGGCTGCGGGCCTGGCGCGCCGAGACGGCCAAGAGCGACGGCGTGCCGGCCTATGTCATTTTTCATGACGCCACGCTGGCGGAAATTGCTCGCAGCGATCCCGATACGATCGACGATCTTCGGCATATTCCGGGCATCGGCGTGCGCAAGCTGGAGCGCTTTGGCGACGAGCTGCTCGATGTCGTCGGCTCTGCCTGAGTCCGCTTCTCTGAAAACCCCCTGATTTCGGTGCAACGTATTGACCCGATTGGGATTTTCGGAATATCATGCTTGGTTCTCGTTTTTGGAATTTCTCGACTGCCGCTTGCTGAACGGGCGCTGGGAGTGGAAACCATCGGCGGGAGCACAAAATGCGCAATTTTGTTCGCTTTGCCCGACCGGAGTTGCGCTGATTCTGTTCATTTTTAGGATTAAACAATGCCAACCATCAATCAACTGGTTCGCAAAGGCCGCGCGTCGGAAACGACGAAGAGCAAGTCGCCGGCCCTGCAGGACTGCCCGCAACGTCGTGGCGTGTGCACCCGCGTGTACACCACCACGCCGAAGAAGCCGAACTCGGCACTTCGTAAGGTTGCCAAGGTTCGTCTGACGAACGGTTTCGAAGTCATCTCGTACATCGGCGGTGAAGGCCACAACCTGCAAGAGCACTCGGTCGTGCTGATTCGCGGCGGCCGTGTGAAGGACTTGCCGGGTGTGCGTTACCACATGGTTCGCGGCTCGCTGGATACCCAGGGCGTCAAGGATCGTAAGCAGGCTCGCTCGAAGTACGGCGCGAAGCGTGCCAAGGCCGGCAAGTAAGTCGCTGGTCTGCTGCAGGACAATCAGGTCGCCGCAAGGCGGTTAAGGCGGTGGTGCCGGAAATGCCGGTGCTGTCGAGTAAGTGGTCACCCGGCCAAGCTGGTTTAGTCGAAGAGATGGATCGGGTTTGTTGGTGGCCGCGGAGCGGGAAACTGCTCCAACTGAAAAAGTAAAGGAAGAATCATGCCGCGTCGTCGCGAAGTCCCCAAGCGGGAAGTGTTGCCGGATCCGAAGTTCGGTAACGTAGATGTAGCCAAGTTCATGAACGTGCTGATGCTCTCCGGCAAGAAGTCGGTTGCCGAGCGTATCGTGTACGGCGCTTTTGAACAGATCCAGACCAAGGGTGGCAAGGACCCGCTGGAAGTGTTCACGGTTGCGCTCAACAACGTGAAGCCGGTGGTCGAAGTGAAGAGCCGTCGCGTTGGTGGTGCCAACTATCAGGTTCCGGTCGAAGTGCGTCCCTCGCGTCGTATGGCATTGGCGATGCGTTGGTTGCGTGAAGCCGCGAAGAAGCGCAGCGAAAAGTCGATGGCCCTGCGTCTTGCAGGCGAACTCTCGGAAGCGGCTGAAGGCCGCGGCGGCGCAATGAAGAAGCGCGACGAAGTTCACCGCATGGCAGAGGCCAACAAGGCATTCTCGCACTTCCGTTTCTAAGCTCCCGCTCCAGGGCATAACGGAAAATCAGGGCGGGTGCGCTATTCCAGGCGCCTCGCCCGTTTGTCTTAGGACGCGGTCGGCAATTGGCCGTCGCGTCGACCCGAAAAAGGATCCAAAGTGGCTCGCAAGACACCTATCGAGCGCTACCGCAATATCGGTATTAGCGCTCACATCGACGCCGGCAAAACGACGACGACCGAGCGCATCCTGTTCTACACGGGCGTGAACCACAAGATTGGTGAAGTTCACGACGGCGCTGCAACGATGGACTGGATGGAGCAGGAGCAGGAGCGCGGCATCACGATCACGTCCGCTGCCACCACCGCCTTCTGGAAGGGCATGGGCGGCAACTATCCCGAGCACCGCATCAACATCATCGACACCCCGGGTCACGTCGACTTCACGATCGAAGTGGAACGCTCGATGCGCGTCCTCGACGGCGCGTGCATGGTCTACTGCGCAGTGGGCGGCGTGCAGCCGCAGTCGGAAACCGTGTGGCGCCAGGCGAACAAGTACAAGGTTCCCCGTCTCGCGTTCGTCAACAAGATGGACCGTACCGGCGCGAACTTCTTCAAGGTCTATGACCAGCTGAAGACCCGCCTGAAGGCCAATCCGGTTCCCGTCGTCGTGCCGATCGGCGCGGAAGACACGTTCACGGGCGTGGTCGACCTGATCAAGATGAAGGCGATCATTTGGGACGAAGCGTCCCAAGGTACGAAGTTCGACTACGTCGACATCCCGGCTGAACTCGTCGACACGTGCAACGAGTGGCGCGAGAAGATGATCGAGTCGGCTGCCGAAGCCACCGAAGAGCTGATGGAAAAGTATCTCGGCGGCGAAGAGCTGAGCGAGGCGGAAATCGTCAAGGCGATCCGCGACCGGACCATCGCGTGCGAAATCCAGCCGATGCTGTGCGGCACCGCGTTCAAGAACAAGGGCGTGCAGCGCATGCTCGACGCCGTGATCGACTTCCTGCCGTCGCCGGTGGACATTCCCCCGGTCACGGGCGAACTCGAAAGCGGCGAGAAGGCAGAGCGCCGTGCAGCCGACGACGAGAAGTTCTCGGCACTCGCGTTCAAGATCATGACGGATCCGTTCGTCGGCCAGCTGATCTTCTTCCGCGTGTATTCGGGCATCGTGAATTCGGGTGACACCGTGCTGAACGCGACCAAGGACAAGAAGGAACGCCTTGGCCGGATTCTGCAGATGCACGCGAACCAGCGCGAAGAAATCAAGGAAGTGCGCGCGGGCGACATCGCGGCGGCCGTCGGCCTGAAGGAAGCGACCACGGGCGACACGCTGTGCGATCCGCAGCACCCCATCGTGCTCGAACGCATGATTTTCCCGGAGCCGGTGATCTCCCAGGCCGTCGAGCCGAAGACGAAGCCCGACCAGGAAAAAATGGGTCTGGCGCTGAACCGTCTGGCACAGGAAGATCCGTCGTTCCGCGTCCAGACGGACGAGGAATCGGGCCAGACCATCATTTCGGGCATGGGCGAGCTCCACCTGGAAATTCTGGTCGACCGTATGCGTCGTGAATTCGGCGTGGAAGCAACCGTCGGCAAGCCGCAGGTGGCTTACCGCGAAACGATCCGCAGCAAGGCCGAAGACGTCGACGGCAAGTTCGTCAAGCAGTCGGGTGGTCGCGGCCAGTACGGTCACGCGGTCATCACGCTCGAGCCGAACGAGCAGGGCAAGGGCTACGAGTTCCTGGACGAGATCAAGGGCGGCGTGATTCCGCGCGAATACATCCCGGCCGTGGACAAGGGTATCCAGGAAACGCTGAAGTCGGGCGTGCTGGCTGGCTTCCCGGTCGTGGACGTGAAGGTGCACCTGACGTTCGGTTCGTACCACGACGTGGACTCGAACGAAAACGCGTTCCGCATGGCCGGCTCGATGGCCTTCAAGGAAGCGATGCGCAAGGCAAGCCCGGTCATCCTCGAACCGATGATGGCCGTCGAAGTCGAAACGCCGGAAGACTACATGGGCAACGTGATGGGCGACCTGTCGGGCCGTCGCGGTATCGTCCAGGGTATGGAAGACATGATTGGCGGCGGCAAGATCGTTCGCGCAGAAGTGCCGCTGTCGGAAATGTTCGGCTACTCCACTTCGCTGCGTTCGCTGACGCAAGGCCGTGCAACGTACACGATGGAGTTCAAGCACTATGCTGAAGCTCCGCGTAACGTCGCCGAAGCGATCATCAACGCCAAGGGTAAGTAATACCCGCAAGTCATTCGGCGCAAGCCACAAGCTTTAACCGACAAACAATCTCTGAAAGAAGGTAATCATGGCAAAAGGTAAATTCGAGCGGACCAAGCCGCACGTGAACGTCGGTACGATCGGTCACGTTGACCACGGCAAGACCACGCTGACGGCAGCGATCACCACGGTGCTGACCAAGAAGTTCGGCGGCGAAGCGAAGGCATACGACCAGATCGACGCGGCACCGGAAGAAAAGGCACGCGGCATCACGATCAACACCGCGCACGTCGAGTACGAAACGGCTAACCGCCACTACGCGCACGTCGACTGCCCGGGCGACGCCGACTACGTGAAGAACATGATCACGGGCGCCGCGCAGATGGACGGCGCAATCCTGGTGTGCTCGGCCGCTGACGGCCCGATGCCGCAGACGCGTGAGCACATCCTGCTGGCCCGTCAGGTCGGCGTGCCGTACATCATCGTGTTCCTGAACAAGTGCGACATGGTCGACGACGCCGAGCTGCTCGAGCTGGTCGAAATGGAAGTGCGCGAGCTCCTCTCGAAGTACGACTTCCCGGGCGACGACACGCCGATCGTGAAGGGTTCGGCCAAGCTGGCGCTGGAAGGCGACACGGGCGAGCTGGGCGAAGTGGCGATCATGAGCCTGGCCGACGCGCTGGACACGTACATCCCGACGCCGGAACGCGCAGTTGACGGTTCGTTCCTGATGCCGGTGGAAGACGTGTTCTCGATCTCGGGTCGCGGCACGGTGGTGACGGGCCGTATCGAGCGTGGTGTGGTGAAGGTTGGCGAGGAAATCGAAATCGTCGGTATCAAGACGACGGTGAAGACGACCTGCACGGGCGTGGAAATGTTCCGCAAGCTGCTCGACCAAGGTCAGGCAGGCGACAACGTCGGTATCCTGCTGCGCGGCACGAAGCGTGAAGACGTGGAGCGCGGCCAGGTTCTGGCCAAGCCGGGTTCGATCACGCCGCACACGCACTTCACGGCTGAAGTGTACGTGCTGAGCAAGGACGAAGGCGGCCGTCACACGCCGTTCTTCAACAACTACCGTCCGCAGTTCTACTTCCGTACGACGGACGTGACGGGCTCGATCGAGCTGCCGAAGGACAAGGAAATGGTGATGCCGGGCGACAACGTGTCGATCACGGTCAAGCTGATCGCCCCGATCGCCATGGAAGAAGGTCTGCGCTTCGCTATCCGTGAAGGCGGTCGTACCGTCGGCGCCGGTGTCGTGGCGAAGATTATCGAGTAATATATCGGGCTTGCTCGATTGCGCTCGTAGTGCAGCAGTCATGCAGTAACAGACCGGGACCGGATGCGCGTCCTCCACGCGTGTCCGGTTCCACGCTCTTTTGCCAATCGGCGGTGCAAGACCGCCTCGCTCTTTCCAAGGAATTGTCATGCAGAACCAAAAAATCCGCATTCGTCTGAAGGCTTTCGACTATCGTCTGATCGATCAATCGGCAGCCGAAATCGTCGATACGGCGAAGCGGACTGGCGCAATCGTCCGTGGCCCGGTGCCGCTGCCGACGCGCATTCAGCGTTTTGACATCCTGCGTTCGCCGCACGTCAACAAGACGTCGCGCGACCAGCTCGAAATCCGTACCCACCAGCGCCTGATGGACATCGTCGATCCGACGGACAAGACCGTCGACGCGCTGATGAAGCTCGACCTGCCCGCTGGCGTCGACGTCGAAATCAAGCTGCAGTAAGTCTCAAAAAGCTCCGGCGGCGCGTTGTGATCTGACGAAAGCCGCCGAGACGGAGCTAAGTCTTTGAATTGCTTGCGGGAATCGAAAAGCCTTGTTATACTCCAAGACTTTTCGCGCCTATCCGCACGAAAAATGCGTTTGTAAAGCCGCTCCAGTCTTCCGTGACGCAGGCGGCACTTGTAAATCAGCCCCGACCAATCGCAGTTGGGAATGGAGAAAACGATGAGCCTTGGACTCGTAGGTCGCAAGGTTGGTATGACCCGTATCTTCACGCCTGAGGGGGACTCGATCCCCGTCACCGTGCTGGACGTGTCGGACAACCGCGTGACGCAGATCAAGACCGTTGAAACGGATGGTTATACCGCCGTTCAGGTTGCATTCGGTACTCGCCGCGCATCGCGCGTGACGAAGCCGTTGGCGGGTCACCTCGCCAAAGCCGGCGTTCAAGCCGGTGAAATCCTCAAGGAATTCCCCGTCGATGCAGCCAAGGCAGGTGAACTGTCGAATGGCGCTGTCATCGCAGCGGATATCTTCGAAGTCGGCCAGAAGGTTGATGTGCAAGGCACGTCGATCGGTAAGGGCTACGCCGGCACGATCAAGCGCTACAACTTCGCATCGGGCCGTGCATCGCACGGTAACTCGCGTTCGCACAACGTTCCGGGTTCGATCGGTATGGCGCAGGATCCGGGTCGAGTGTTCCCGGGCAAGCGCATGACGGGTCACCTCGGTGACGAGACCGTCACGGTCCAGAATCTCGAAATCGCCCGCATCGACGCCGAGCGCAGCCTGCTGCTCGTCCGCGGCGCTGTTCCGGGTGCGAAGGGCGGCAAGGTCTTCGTGACCCCGGCCGTCAAGACGCGTGCTGTGAAAGGAGCGAAATAATGGAACTTAAGCTCCTGAATGCCAATGGTCAGGAAGGCGCTGGCGTGAACGCATCGGACGTCGTGTTCGGTCGCGATTACAACGAAGCCCTGATTCACCAGGTCGTGATCGCCTATCAGGCGAACGCACGCAGCGGCAACCGCGCGCAGAAGGATCGCGAGCAGGTCAAGCACACCACCAAGAAGCCGTGGCGTCAGAAGGGTACGGGCCGCGCTCGTGCCGGTATGTCGTCGAGCCCGTTGTGGCGCGGCGGTGGCCGTATCTTCCCGAATTCGCCGGAAGAGAACTTCTCGCACAAGGTCAACAAGAAGATGCATCGCGCAGGTCTGCGCTCGATCTTCTCGCAGTTGGCTCGCGAAGGCCGTATCTCGGTGGTTGAAGAGCTGACGCTCGAAGCCCCGAAGACCAAGCTGCTGGCCGAAAAATTCAAGGCCATGGGTCTCGATTCCGTGTTGGTCATCACCGATACGGTCGACGAGAACCTGTACCTCGCGTCGCGCAACCTGGCCCATGTGGCCGTTGTCGAGCCGCGTTACGCCGACCCGCTCTCGCTGATCTACTTCAAGAAGATCCTGATCACGAAGGCTGCGGTCGCTCAGATCGAGGAGTTGCTGTCATGAGCGAAGTTCGCAAAAACGATCATCGTTTGATGCAAGTTCTGCTCGCGCCGGTGATCTCCGAAAAGGCGACGCTGGTTGCCGACAAGAACGAACAAGTCGTGTTCGAAGTCGCACCGGACGCCACGAAGCAGGAAGTCAAGGCTGCTGTCGAGCTGCTGTTCAAGGTCGAAGTCAATTCCGTCAACGTGCTCGTCACGAAGGGCAAGGCAAAGCGCTTTGGCCGCTTCAACGGCAAGCGCAAGGACGTGAAGAAGGCGTACGTCTGCCTGAAGCCCGGCCAGGAAATCAACTTTGAAGCGGAGGCCAAGTAATCATGGCAATCGTGAAAGTTAAGCCGACCTCGCCGGGTCGCCGCGCGATGGTCAAGATCGTCAACAAGGATCTGCATAAGGGCAAGCCGCACGCAGCGCTGCTCGACACGCAATCCAAGTCGGCGGGCCGTAACAACAACGGCCGTATCACCACGCGTCACCAGGGCGGTGGTCACAAGCAGCATTACCGTATCGTCGATTTCCGTCGCAACAAGGACGGCATCGCAGCGAAGGTCGAGCGTCTCGAGTACGACCCGAACCGTAGCGCGAACATCGCGCTGGTTCTGTACGCAGACGGCGAGCGTCGCTACATCATCGCGCCGAAGGGCGTGACGGTCGGCACGCAGCTGATGTCCGGTTCGGAAGCGCCGATCCGCGCGGGTAACACCCTGCCGATCCGCAACATCCCGGTCGGTACGACGATCCACTGCATCGAGATGCTGCCGGGCAAGGGCGCGCAAATGGCGCGTTCGGCTGGTACGTCGGCCATGCTGCTGGCTCGTGAAGGCGTGTACGCACAAGTGCGTCTGCGCTCGGGCGAAATCCGCCGCGTGCACGTCGAGTGCCGCGCGACGATCGGTGAAGTGGGCAACGAAGAGCACAGCCTCCGTCAAA
This sequence comes from Caballeronia sp. LZ034LL, assembly GCF_031451215.1. Lineage (NCBI taxonomy): Bacteria > Pseudomonadati > Pseudomonadota > Betaproteobacteria > Burkholderiales > Burkholderiaceae > Caballeronia > Caballeronia sp. LZ034LL. Next base: position 2,745,999 of record NZ_JARUXR010000001.1, on the reverse strand, counting down.
TCGGCAAGGCAGGCGCGAACCGCTGGCGCGGTATCCGTCCGACGGTGCGCGGCGTTGCAATGAACCCGGTCGATCACCCGCACGGCGGTGGTGAAGGCAAGACGGCTGCAGGTCGCGATCCGGTGAGCCCGTGGGGTACGCCGACGAAGGGCTATCGCACCCGTAGCAACAAGCGCACGACGACGATGATCGTCCAGCGCCGTCACAAGCGTTAAGGAGTAGGCAATGACACGTTCTGCTAAAAAAGGTCCGTTCTGCGACGCTCATTTGCTGAAGAAGGTTGAGTCGGCTGCATCGACGCGTGACAAGAAGCCGATCAAGACCTGGTCGCGTCGTTCGACGATTCTGCCGGACTTCATCGGTCTGACGATCGCTGTTCACAACGGCCGTCAACACGTTCCGGTGTATGTCACGGAAAACATGGTCGGCCACAAGCTTGGCGAGTTCGCACTGACCCGTACGTTCAAGGGTCACGCAGCCGACAAGAAGGCCAAGAAATAAGGGGCTATCAAGATGGAAGTGAAGGCAATTCATCGCGGTGCCCGCATCTCGGCGCAGAAGACGCGCCTTGTGGCTGACCAGATCCGTGGTCTGCCGGTCGACAAGGCGCTGAACGTTCTGACGTTCTCGCCGAAGAAGGCGGCGGGTATCGTCAAGAAGGTCGTGCTGTCTGCGATCGCGAATGCGGAACACAACGAAGGCGCCGATATCGACGAGCTCAAGATCACGAGCATCTACGTCGACAAGGCTGCTTCGCTGAAGCGTTTCACCGCACGCGCAAAGGGTCGCGGTAACCGCATCGAGAAGCAATCCTGTCACATCACTGTGACGGTCGGGAATTAAGGAGCCATACGATGGGACAGAAAATTCATCCGACTGGCTTCCGTTTGGCCGTCAGCCGCAATTGGGCTTCGCGCTGGTACGCGAACAACAACAATTTCGCGGCGATGTTGCAGGAAGACATCGGTGTTCGTGAATATCTGAAGAAGAAGCTGAAGAACGCTTCGGTCGGCCGCGTCGTCATCGAGCGTCCGGCGAAGAACGCGCGCATCACGATTTACAGCTCGCGTCCGGGCGTCGTCATCGGCAAGAAGGGTGAAGACATCGAACTGCTGAAGTCCGAGCTGCAAAAGCGCATGGGCGTTCCGGTTCACGTCAACATCGAAGAAATCCGCAAGCCGGAAACGGATGCTCAGCTCATCGCTGATTCGATCACGCAACAGCTCGAGCGCCGGATTATGTTCCGCCGCGCGATGAAGCGCGCGATGCAGAACGCGATGCGTCTCGGTGCCCAGGGCATCAAGATCATGAGCGCGGGTCGTCTGAACGGTATTGAAATCGCTCGTACCGAGTGGTATCGCGAAGGTCGCGTGCCTCTCCATACGCTGCGTGCGGATATCGACTACGCAACGTCGGAAGCGAAGACCACGTACGGCATCATCGGCGTGAAGGTGTGGGTCTACAAGGGCGACACCCTGGGCCGCAACGAAGCGCCGGTCGTGGAAGAAGTCGCGGAAGAAAAGCGTCCGCGCCGCAACGCACGTCCGGGTGGCGACCGCCGCCCGCGCCGTGACGGTGAAGGCGCTCCGGCTGGCGCGCGTCGCGGTGCACCCCGTCGCGCTGGCGGTGACGCGAAGACTGGAGAATAACGATGCTGCAACCGAAACGCAGAAAGTATCGCAAAGAGCAGAAGGGTCGTAACACCGGCAAGGCGACGCGCGGCAACGCAGTGTCGTTTGGTGAATTCGGCCTGAAGGCTATCGGTCGCGGCCGTTTGACCGCCCGTCAGATCGAAGCTGCGCGTCGTGCGATGACGCGTCACATCAAGCGTGGTGGCCGGATCTGGATCCGTATTTTCCCGGACAAGCCGATTTCGCAAAAGCCGGCCGAAGTGCGTATGGGTAACGGTAAGGGTAACCCGGAGTACTACGTCGCTGAAATTCAACCGGGCAAGATGCTGTACGAAATGGACGGTGTCACCGAAGAACTGGCGCGCGAAGCGTTCCGTCTGGCTGCAGCCAAGCTGCCGCTGAAGACGTACTTCGTCGTGCGTCAGCTCGGCGCCTAAGGAGTAAATGATGAAGGCATCTGAACTTCACCAGAAAGACCAGGCCGCGCTCAACAAAGAGCTGTCGGACCTGCTGAAGGCGCAATTCGGCCTGCGCATGCAACTCGCGACCCAGCAGCTCACCAACACGAGCCAGCTGAAGAAGGTCCGTCGCGACATCGCGCGTGTGCGCACCGTCATGACTGAGAAGGCGAACCAGAAATGAACGAAAGCGTAAAAACCTCGCTCAAGCGGACTCTGGTCGGCAAGGTCGTCAGCAACAAGATGGACAAGACGGTCACCGTGCTGGTCGAGCACCGCGTGAAGCATCCGATCTACGGCAAGTACGTCGTGCGCTCCAAGAAGTACCACGCGCATGATGACGCGAACACGTACAACGAAGGCGATCTCGTCGAAATCCAGGAAACCCGTCCGATTTCGAAGACGAAGGCCTGGGTTGTGTCGAAGCTGGTTGAAGCGGCTCGCGTGATCTGAAGCCGATTCTCGGCGATGCTGTAAGTAGTTGTATCGCAGTAAGTTTCGCTTGCAAGACCGAGATTGTTTGTTATAATCTCGGTCTTCCCTCTTTGTGGGAGCCCCGTCGCGGGCGAAATTGGTGGGGGAAGCCGGCTTGGGCGCCAGCCTGAGTCGACAGATTCACCGGATTGCGATGGCGGGTTTCGTCTGCCGTTGCTGCCTGTTCTAACCCAAGCAGCCATTTGGCTGACGGGACCAAGACTGACCGGCTGCGCCATGGTGGTGCAATCGGATTAAGTTGGGAAAGATAAACCATGATCCAGACCGAAACTCGGCTTGAAGTGGCCGACAACACGGGTGCGCGTGAAGTCATGTGCATCAAGGTGCTCGGCGGCTCGAAGCGTCGTTACGCAAGCATTGGCGACATCATCAAGGTGACCGTCAAGGAAGCGACGCCGCGCGGACGCGTGAAAAAGGGCGAAATCTACAACGCCGTGGTCGTTCGTACGGCCAAGGGCGTGCGTCGCCAGGATGGCTCGCTCATCAAGTTCGACGGCAATGCCGCCGTTCTGCTGAACACGAAGCTCGAGCCGATCGGCACGCGTATTTTCGGGCCGGTTACGCGTGAACTGCGTAGCGAACGATTCATGAAGATCGTTTCGCTCGCGCCGGAAGTGCTGTAAGGAGTCGCGATGAACAAGATTCGCAAGGGTGACGAAGTCATCGTCACAGCCGGCAAAGACAAGGGCAAGCGCGGTACCGTGCTCGTCGTTGCGGAAGACCGTGTGACTGTCGAGGGCATCAACCTCGTCAAGAAGCACGTGAAGCCGAACCCGATGAAGGGAACGACAGGCGGCGTGGAAGCCAAGTCGATGCCGCTGCATATTTCGAACGTCGCTTTGATCGACGCGAATGGCAAGGCGTCACGCGTAGGCATCAAGGTCGAAGACGGCAAGAAGGTTCGCTTCTTGAAGTCGACCGGCGCCACGCTCAACGCCTGACGCGGAGTTAAAAAATGGCTCGTCTGCAAGAGATTTACAAAGAAAAGGTTGTGCCGCAACTGGTGGAAAAGTTCGGCTACAAGTCCATCATGGAAGTGCCGCGTATCACCAAGATCACCCTGAACATGGGCCTTGGCGAAGCCGTCGCTGACAAGAAGATCATCGAAAACGCCGTGGGCGACCTGACGAAGATCGCCGGCCAGAAGCCGGTCATCACGAAGGCGCGCAAGGCAATCGCAGGCTTCAAGATTCGTCAGGGCTACCCGATCGGCGCGATGGTCACGCTGCGCGGCCAAGCGATGTACGAATTCCTCGACCGTTTCGTGACTGTTGCGCTCCCCCGTGTGCGCGACTTCCGTGGCGTGTCGGGCCGTGCATTCGACGGTCGTGGCAACTACAACATCGGTGTGAAAGAGCAGATCATTTTCCCCGAAATCGACTACGACAAGATCGACGCGCTGCGTGGGCTGAACATCAGCATCACGACTACCGCGAAGACTGACGATGAAGCAAAGGCGCTGCTCGCCGGCTTCAAGTTCCCGTTCAGAAACTGAGGTTACCGTGGCTAAACTGGCACTGATCGAACGTGAAAAGAAGCGCGCGCGCCTGGCAGCCAAGTACGCTCCGAAGCGTGCTGAGCTGAAGGCTGTGATCGACGACGCAAGCAAGTCGGACGAAGAGCGCTACCTCGCGCGTCTGGCGCTGCAACAACTGCCGCGTAACTCGAACCCCACTCGCAAGCGTAACCGCTGCGCGATCACGGGTCGTCCGCGTGGCACGTTCCGCAAGTTCGGACTCGCACGCGGCAAGATTCGTGAAATCGCTTTCCGCGGCGAAATCCCTGGCCTCACCAAGGCGAGCTGGTAATAGGAGAAACATAAATGAGCATGAGTGATCCTATCGCCGATATGCTGACTCGCATCCGCAATGCGCAGATGGTCGAGAAGGTTTCGGTGACTATGCCCTCGTCGAAAGTCAAGGTTGCGATTGCGCAGGTTTTGAAGGACGAAGGTTATATCGACGATTTCGCGGTGAAGGCTGAAGGCGCGAAGATCGAGTTGAATATCGCGTTGAAGTACTACGCCGGCCGCCCGGTCATCGAACGCCTCGAGCGCGTTTCGAAGCCTGGCCTGCGCGTGTACCGCGGTCGCAACGACATTCCGCAGGTCATGAACGGCCTCGGCGTTGCAATCGTGTCGACGCCGAAGGGTGTGATGACCGACCGCAAGGCGCGCCAGAACGGCGTCGGCGGCGAAGTTATCTGCTACGTCGCTTAACGCCTAAGGAGAAGAAACATGTCTCGAGTAGGTAAGAGCCCGATCGCGTTGCCGCAAGGCACCGAAGTGGCCGTCAAGGGCGACGTCATCACCGTCAAGGGCCCGCTCGGTACGATCTCGCAGCCGGCCAACAAGCTGGTGAGCCTGACGAACGAGAACGGCACGCTGCAACTCGCTCCGACGGATGAAAGCCGCGAAGCAAACGCGATGTCCGGCACGATGCGCGCCCTGGTGGCGAACATGGTGCAGGGCGTCACCAAGGGTTTCGAGCGCAAGCTGACGCTGGTTGGCGTTGGTTATCGTGCGCAAGCGCAAGGCGACAAGCTGAACCTGTCGCTGGGTTTCTCGCACCCCGTGGTGCACCAGATGCCGGAAGGCATCAAGGCTGAAACCCCGTCGCAGACCGAAATCGTGATCAAGGGGATCGACAAGCAGAAAGTCGGACAGACCGCGGCGGAAGTGCGCGGCTATCGCCCGCCGGAGCCTTACAAGGGCAAGGGTGTGCGCTATTCCGACGAGGTTGTGATCCTCAAAGAAACGAAGAAGAAGTAAGGGTGCGCAATCATGGATAAGACTCAATCTCGCCTGCGCCGCGCTCGTCAGACGCGTATCAAGATCGCTGAGCTGCAGGTTCCGCGTCTGGCCGTGCATCGCACGAATACGCATATCTACGCGCAAGTGTTCTCGGCATGCGGCACGAAGGTCGTGGCAAGCGCCTCGACGCTGGAAGCTGAAGTGCGTGCCGAACTGGCCGACAAGTCGGGCAAGGGCGGCAACGTCAACGCTGCGACCCTGATCGGCAAGCGTATCGCCGAAAAGGCCAAGGCAGCCGGCATCGAATCCGTCGCCTTTGACCGCTCGGGTTTCCGCTACCACGGCCGCGTGAAGGCGCTGGCTGATGCGGCGCGTGAAGCCGGGCTCAAGTTCTAAGGGAAGAATTCGTCATGGCAAAGATGCAAGCGAAAGTTCAGGCTGACGAACGCGACGACGGCCTGCGCGAAAAGATGATTTCGGTCAACCGCGTGACCAAGGTCGTGAAGGGTGGCCGGATTCTCGGCTTCGCCGCACTGACCGTGGTTGGCGACGGTGATGGCCGCGTCGGCATGGGCAAGGGCAAGGCAAAGGAAGTTCCGGTTGCCGTTCAGAAGGCAATGGAACAAGCCCGCCGCAACATGTTCAAGGTGCCCCTGAAGAACGGCACGCTGCAACACGAAGTGCACGGCAAGCACGGCGCCTCGGCAGTCCTCCTCGCTCCGGCGAAGGATGGTACTGGCGTGATCGCCGGCGGCCCGATGCGCGCCGTGTTCGACGTGATGGGCGTGCAAAACGTCGTGGCCAAGAGCCACGGTTCGACGAACCCGTACAACCTCGTTCGTGCCACGCTGGACGGTCTGCGCAAGCAATCGACGCCGGCTGACATCGCGGCGAAGCGTGGTAAGTCCGTCGAAGACATTCTGGGCTAAGGTGGTCACCATGTCTGAAAAAACTGTCAAGGTTCAGCTCGTGAAGAGCCTGATCGGGACCCGCGAAACGCACCGCGCTACGGTGCGTGGCCTCGGCCTGCGTCGTCTGAACTCGGTTTCCGAGTTGCAGGACACGCCGGCAGTGCGCGGGATGATCAACAAGGTCTCGTACCTCGTTAAGGTCATCGCCTGAGCGCGACCTACGGATCCAAGGAGTTGAACATGGAATTGAATAACCTGAAGCCGGCAGAAGGCGCGAAGCACGCAAAGCGTCGCGTCGGTCGCGGCATCGGTTCGGGCCTGGGCAAGACTGCAGGTCGCGGCCACAAGGGTCAGAAATCGCGTTCGGGCGGCTTTCACAAGGTCGGCTTCGAAGGCGGTCAGATGCCTCTGCAGCGCCGTCTGCCGAAGCGCGGCTTCACGTCGCTGACGAAGGAATTTGTCGGTGAAGTGCGCCTGGCCGATCTCGAAAAGCTGCCGGTCGACGAAATCGATCTTCTGGCGCTGAAGCAAGCAGGTCTGGTCGGCGAGCTCATCAAGAGCGCGAAGATCATCAAGACCGGCGAGATCACCCGCAAGGTTACGGTGAAGGGCCTGACGGCAACGAAGGGCGCCCGCGCTGCAATCGAAGCCGCTGGCGGCTCGTTCGCCGAGTAACGCGCTTTCGCCGTTACTAGCACTAGCATCGGAGAAGGTTCTTGGCTAACAGCCCGAGTCTCGCAAAAACCGGTCGAAGCGCGGCGAAATTTGGCGATTTGCGCCGGCGGGCAGTGTTCCTGCTGCTGGCGTTGATCGTCTACCGCATTGGTGCGCATATTCCGGTTCCCGGCATCGATCCGGACCAACTGGCGAAGCTGTTCCAAAGCCAGTCAGGCGGCATCCTCGGCATGTTCAACATGTTCTCGGGTGGCGCGCTTTCACGGTTCACGATCTTTGCGTTGGGCATCATGCCCTACATCTCGTCGTCGATCATCATGCAGTTGCTGTCGATCGTGTCGCCGCAGATGGAGGCGCTGAAGAAGGAAGGGCAGGCGGGGCAACGGAAGATCACGCAGTACACGCGGATCTTCACCGTGGTGCTCGCGACCTTCCAGGCGTTCGGTATCGCGGTTGCGCTGGAAAATCAGCCCGGCCTGGTACTCGACCCCGGCATGGTGTTCAGGCTGACGACGGTCGTCACGCTGGTGACGGGCACGATGTTCCTGATGTGGCTCGGTGAGCAGATCACGGAACGCGGTCTTGGCAACGGCATTTCGATCATCATCTTCGGCGGTATCGCGGCGGGTTTCCCGAACGCAATCGGTGGTTTGTTCGAGCTGGTTCGCACCGGTTCGATGAGCATCATCTCGGCGATCATCATCGTCGTGCTGATCGCGGCGGTCACGTATCTGGTCGTGTTCATTGAACGCGGTCAGCGCAAGATCCTCGTGAACTATGCGAAGCGCCAGGTCGGTAACAAGATTTACGGCGGACAGTCGTCTCATCTGCCGCTGAAGTTGAACATGTCGGGTGTGATTCCGCCGATCTTCGCGTCGTCGATCATCCTCTTCCCGGCAACCATCCTGAACTGGTTCAGTTCGGGTTCGCGCACCAACTGGTTCGCGAACACGCTGCACAACGTGGCCGAGGCCCTGAAGCCTGGTCAACCTGTGTACGTGCTGCTGTATGCGTTGGCGATCGTCTTCTTCTGCTTCTTCTACACCGCACTGGTGTTCAACAGCCGGGAGACCGCCGACAACTTGAAGAAGAGCGGTGCATTCGTTCCGGGTATCCGTCCGGGCGATCAGACTGCACGATATATCGACCGCATCCTCACGCGTCTGACGCTGGCGGGGGCGATCTACATCGTATTCGTGTGCCTGCTGCCTGAGTTTCTGGTGTTGCGCTGGAACGTGCCGTTTTATTTTGGTGGAACGTCGCTGCTGATCATTGTCGTCGTCACGATGGACTTCATGGCTCAGGTGCAGTCGTACGTTATGTCGCAACAATATGAATCGCTGCTCAAGAAGGCCAACTTCAAGGGTGGCAACGTCCCGATGCGTTGATTAGGACCATGGCCAAAGACGATGTTATCCAGATGCAGGGTGAGGTCATCGAAAACCTTCCCAACGCTACTTTCCGGGTGAAATTGGAAAATGGCCATGTCGTCCTGGGTCATATTTCCGGAAAGATGCGGATGCACTACATCCGCATCCTGCCGGGCGACAAGGTTACGGTTGAATTGACGCCTTACGATCTGTCTCGTGCGCGGATCGTGTTCCGGGCGAAGTGATTTGAAAAAAGGGTAATATCATGAAAGTGATGGCATCGGTTAAGCGCATTTGCCGCAATTGCAAGATCATCAAGCGCAAGGGCGTTGTGCGCGTGATTTGCAGCTCTGATCCGCGCCACAAACAGCGTCAAGGCTGAACGCCGCGCTTTTGCTTGCGCTTTTTGTTTGAGGAAAAACAATGGCTCGTATCGCAGGGGTTAACATCCCGAATCACCAGCATACCGAGATCGGCCTGACGGCAATCTTCGGCATCGGTCGCACGCGTTCGCGCGGCATCTGCACCGCCGCTGGTGTTGAATTTTCGAAGAAGGTCAAGGACCTCACTGACGCAGACCTCGAAAAGCTGCGTGACGAAGTGGGCAAGTTCATCGTCGAAGGCGATCTGCGCCGTGAAGTGACGATGAACATCAAGCGCCTGATGGACTTGGGTTGCTACCGCGGCATGCGCCATCGCAAGGGTCTGCCCCTGCGTGGCCAGCGTACGCGCACGAATGCCCGTACCCGCAAGGGTCCGCGTCGTGCAGCGCAATCGCTGAAGAAGTAAGCGGAACTGACAGTTACAGGAAAACGTAATGGCTAAGGCTTCGAACAACTCCGCGGCGCAACGCGTTCGCAAGAAGGTCAAGAAGAACGTCGCCGAGGGCGTGGTTCACGTTCACGCGTCGTTCAACAACACCATTATCACGATCACCGACCGTCAAGGTAATGCGCTTGCATGGGCAACCTCCGGTGGTCAGGGCTTCAAGGGTTCGCGCAAGTCGACCCCGTTTGCAGCCCAGGTCGCAGCCGAATCGGCAGGCCGTGTGGCAATGGAATACGGCGTGAAGAACCTCGAAGTGCGGATCAAGGGCCCTGGTCCTGGCCGTGAATCGGCGGTGCGCGCGTTGCATGGTCTTGGCATCAAGATCACCGCGATCTCCGACGTGACGCCGGTCCCGCACAACGGTTGCCGTCCGCCGAAGCGCCGTCGTATCTAAGTCGACGACGCGACCGCATGTTTCCTGTCGATGCGCGAGTATCGGCGGGTTTCGTGCGTTATGAAGTTTGACTAAGCCCACCGTTCGACCCAAAGGGTTCGGACTAGCGCAGATGGACGTTGCAGTGACGTCTGCGTGATCAATTTTTAAGGATGCAAAGTGGCACGCTATACCGGTCCCAAAGCCAAGCTCTCCCGCCGTGAAGGCACCGATCTGTTCCTGAAGAGCGCACGCCGTTCGCTCGCCGACAAGTGCAAGCTCGACAGCAAGCCCGGCCAGCATGGCCGCACCTCGGGCGCGCGTACGTCCGACTACGGCACCCAGTTGCGCGAAAAGCAGAAAGTGAAGCGTATCTACGGCGTGCTGGAACGTCAGTTCCGCCGCTACTTCGCTGAAGCCGACCGCCGCAAGGGCCCGACGGGCGAAAACCTGCTGCAGTTGCTCGAGTCGCGTCTCGACAACGTGGTGTATCGCATGGGCTTCGGCTCGACGCGCGCAGAAGCACGTCAGCTCGTCAGCCACAAGTCGATCATGGTGAACGGCCAGGTCGCGAACATCCCGTCGCTGCAAGTCAAGTCGGGCGACGTCGTGTCCGTGCGCGAACAGTCGCGCAAGCAGGCTCGTATCGTCGAAGCCCTGTCGCTGGCAGAGCAAGGCGGAATGGCGAGCTGGGTCTCGGTCGATGCAAAGAAGTTCGAAGGCACGTTCAAGTCGATGCCCGAGCGTAGCGACATCGCCGGTGACATCAACGAAAGCCTGATCGTCGAATTGTATTCGCGTTAATCGCGGCGGTAACGGATGGACAGCCGGGGAGCCTGATTGCTCGTGGCAAGAGGTGGCCTCGGCTGTTTATTTTCAGGTTGTCACCGGTCAGCCTTATCGGTGTAACGAGCCGAGGGTATTGAAAAGGAAAACCTATGCAAACCAGTTTGTTGAAGCCCAAGATCATTGCAGTTGAATCGCTTGGTGAGAACCACGCGAAAGTGGTTATGGAGCCGTTCGAACGCGGCTATGGCCACACCTTGGGTAATGCGCTTCGGCGTGTGCTGCTGTCGTCGATGATCGGCTACGCGCCGACCGAAGTGACGATCGCAGGCGTCGTGCACGAATACTCGACGCTCGACGGTGTGCAAGAGGATGTGGTCAACCTGCTGTTGAACCTGAAGGGTGTGGTCTTCAAGCTGCATAACCGCGACGAAGTCACGGTGACGCTGCGCAAGGAAGGCGAAGGCGTTGTTACGGCCGGGGACATCGAGCTCGCGCACGACTGCGAGGTCATCAATCCCGAGCACGTGATCGCTCACCTGTCGAAGGGCGGCAAGCTCGACGTGCAGATCAAGATCGAGAAAGGCCGCGGCTATGTGCCGGGCAACGTGCGCCGCTACGGCGAAGAGTCGGCCAAGATCATCGGCCGTATCGTGCTGGACGCTTCGTTCTCGCCGGTTCGCCGCGTGAGCTACGCAGTGGAAAGCGCGCGTGTCGAGCAGCGTACCGACCTCGACAAGCTCGTCATGAACATCGAAACCAATGGCGTGATCTCGCCGGAAGAAGCGATCCGCCAGTCGGCGCGCATTCTGGTCGATCAGCTGTCGGTGTTCGCGGCGCTGGAAGGCACGGAAGCGGCTGCGGAAGCGCCGTCGCGTGCACCGCAGATCGATCCGATCCTGCTGCGTCCGGTGGACGACCTCGAACTCACGGTTCGCTCGGCGAACTGCCTGAAGGCCGAGAACATCTACTACATCGGCGACCTGATTCAGCGCACGGAAAACGAGCTGCTGAAGACGCCGAACCTGGGCCGCAAGTCGCTGAACGAAATCAAGGAAGTTCTGGCTTCGCGTGGTCTGACGCTCGGCATGAAGCTCGAAAACTGGCCGCCGGCTGGTCTCGACAAGTAAGCACGAAGTCTCAAGCGTTACTGGCAAGGACGCGGATTTTCCTTTAAAATCCGCGTCTTGCTTTTTTGTCCGACCGGCCCGTGCTCCCCATCCGATGTCCCGGGGCGCAATAGAAGAGCTGGCTCTAAACTCGTTAAGGAACTCAAATGCGTCATAAGCATGGTCTGCGGAAACTGAACCGCACGAGCAGCCATCGTCTGGCAATGCTCCGCAATATGTCGAACTCGCTCATCGAGCACGAAGTCATCAAGACGACGCTCCCGAAGGCCAAGGAACTGCGCAAGGTCGTCGAGCCCCTCATCACGCTGGGCAAGAAGCCGTCGCTCGCGAACCGTCGCCTGGCGTTCAACCGCCTGCGCGATCGCGATTCGGTCACGAAGCTGTTCGACGTCCTCGGCCCGCGCTACGCAAACCGTCCGGGCGGCTACCTCAGCATCCTGAAGTTCGGTTTCCGCGTCGGCGACAACGCACCGATGGCACTGGTCCAGCTGATGGATCGTCCGGAAGTCGAAGAAGCTGAAGACGTGCAAGAAGCGGAATAAGCTTCGCTGCAGCACGTAGTCACACGAAAAGGCCAGGCTCACAGCTTGGCCTTTTTGCTTTTCGGCTGCGATCCGCTGCCTGCGCCCTCCCGGCTGCGGCTTTTCGGCGCGCCGGACGTTCGAGGTGGGCCTTTCCTCCCGATGCTACGATACGCAAGATGCCGCGTCGCCGTCCTGGAGTTACCGAGTGAATGTTCCCGTTGTCCTGATGCTGTCGACGCTGCCCGATGCCGCCGCCGCGGACACGCTGGCGCAAGCAGTACTTGGCGCACGTCTCGCCGCGTGCGTGACGAATCAGGGCGTCGTGGTCTCGCACTATCACTGGAAGAATGCGCTGGAAACCGCGCACGAGGTTCAGTTGCTGTTCAAGACGAGCGTCGCGCGGGCAGACGAACTGCAGCGCTTCGTGAGCGCCCATCATCCTTATGAAACCCCCGAAATCCTGGTCTGGCAGGTCGATGCATCGCCGGATTATGGCCAATGGGTCAACGCAGAAACGCAGCGCCCTATTCATGTTTGAGCTTCCTCGTTTCGTCGCGCGCCGGATCCTCGCCGCGTTCATGCTTCTCAGTGCGTTCGTGCTGCTGTCGGGAGGCGCTCACGCCGCTGACGACTTCCTCGATCCCTCCGTCGCCTTCAAGTTCAGCGCATCCGAGAAGCCTGGTGAGGTCGACGTGCGCTACAAGATCGCGGACGGCTACTACATGTACCGCGAGCGGTTCGCGTTTGCCGTGAAGAGCGGCGACGCGACGATCGGCACTGCGCAACTCCCGCCGGGAAAAGTCCACTTCGATCAAACGTTCAACAAGGACGTCGAGACGTATCGCGGCGAGCTGTCGATCCGCGTTCCCGTCACGCAGGCGAAAGGGCCGTTCGAGCTCGCGGTGACCTCGCAGGGATGCGCGGACCAGGGCATTTGCTATCCGCCGATGGAGAAAACGTATCGCGTGAAAGGCGATGCGCTCCAGCCGGCCGCAACCGCCAACGCACCGTCCACGGACACCCACACCTCCTGGTTCGAACGCGCGACGAGCGCCGACTATGCGCAGTCCATGCTGGAGGGCGGCGGCTTCTTCACGGTCGTCGGCTTGTACTTCCTGGCGGGCATGGTCCTGAGCCTCCTGCCGTGCTCGTATCCGATGATCCCGATTCTCTCCGCCATCATCGTCGGCGAGGGCGCGCGCGTGACGCGGGGACGCGGCTTCGCGCTGTCAGTGTCGTATGTGATCGGCATGGCGCTCGTCTATACCGTGCTCGGCATCGCGGCCGCGCTGGTCGGTCAGAGCCTCGGTGCGTGGCTGCAGAACCCGTGGGTCCTCGGCGCGTTCGGCGTGCTGCTCGCGGCGTTCGCATTGGCGCTCATCTCCGGAATGGACATCGCGCTGCCTGAACGCTGGCAGAGCGGCGTGAACCAGGCGTCGCAAAAGCGCGGCGGCGGCAAGTTCGCCGCCGTGGCCGTGATGGGCGCGCTGTCCGCGCTGGTCGTCGGCGCGTGCATGACGGCGCCGTTGTTTGCCGTGCTCGCCTTCATTGCGCATACGGGCAACGCGCTGCTCGGCGGCGCGGCGCTGTTCGCGATGGGCATCGGGCTCGGCGTGCCCTTGCTCGTGATCGGGCTCGGCGCGGGTTCGATCCTGCCGCGCGCCGGCGTCTGGATGGACGGCGTGAAGGTGTTCTTCGGCGTCGTGCTGCTGGCGGCTGCGCTGTGGATCGTCTGGCCGGTGCTCGGCGGCGCCGTGCAGATGTTGCTGGCCGCGCTGTGGCTATTGATCGCGGCGGCGGCGCTCGGACTGTTCTCACCGGGCGGCAACGTCCCGTCCGGCATCTGGAAGCGGCTCGGACGCGGCCTGGGCGCGGCGTTGGCGATCTGGGCAGCGACGCTGATCGTCGGCCTCGCCGCCGGCTCGAGCGATCCGCTGCGCCCGCTCGCCATACTGGCCGCGCGCGGCGATGCTTCAGCTGCCACGAGCGCGCAAACGGCGGGACCGATCTTCGCGCCCGTGCGTTCGTCGGCGCAACTGGATACGGCGGTGAAAGCGGCGGCGCGGCCCGCCATGCTCGATTTCTATGCCGACTGGTGCGTGTCCTGCAAGGAAATGGAGAAGCTGACCTTCTCCGATGCCCGCGTGCAAGCGCGCCTCGCACAACTCAATCTTCTGCGGGCCGACGTGACCGCCAACAACGCCGACGATCAGACCTTGCTCAAGCGCTTCGGTCTGTTCGGGCCGCCGGGCATCATCTTCTTCGACGCACAAGGCAACGAAGTCGCGCGGGTGGTGGGCTACGAATCGGCGGATACGTTCCTGAAGAGCCTCGACAAGCTCGGTCCGGCGAACGGATAAAAAAAAGAAGGGCGATGCCATCAAGCATCGCCCTTCTTTCATCGCGTCAGCACAGCGTTACTTCGACGCCCGCAGGATCCTCGCAGCATCGAGCGCGAAGTAGGTCAGCACGCCATCGGCGCCGGCGCGCTTGAACGCGAGCAGCGCTTCCATCATGACCTTGTCGTGATCGATCCAGCCGTTCTGCGCGGCCGCCTTGATCATCGCGTACTCGCCGCTGACCTGATACGCATACGTCGGGAAGCGGAACTCGTCCTTCACGCGACGCACGATATCCAGATACGGCATGCCTGGCTTGACCATCACCATGTCCGCGCCTTCCTCGATGTCCATGCGCACTTCGCGCATGGCTTCGTCGGTGTTGGCCGGATCCATCTGATACGTCATCTTGTTGCTCTTGCCGAGATTCGCGGCGGAGCCCACGGCGTCGCGGAACGGACCATAGAACGCCGACGCGTACTTCGCGGCGTAGGCCATGATGCGCGTGTGAATGTGGCCGTCGCTTTCGAGCATCTCGCGAATCGCGCCGATACGGCCGTCCATCATGTCCGACGGCGCCACGATGTCCACGCCCGCCTCAGCCTGCGTGCGCGCCTGCTCGACGAGAATCTCGCTGGTCTCGTCGTTCTTCACATAGCCTTCTTCGTCGAGCACGCCGTCTTGGCCGTGGCTCGTGTACGGGTCCAGCGCGACGTCGGTTAGCACGCCGAGCATCGGGAAGTTCTTCTTCAGCTCGCGGACGGCGCGCGGGATCAGGCCTTCGGGATTGGTGGCTTCGCGGCCGTCGAGCGTCTTGATCGACGGCTCGATCGCCGGAAACAGCGACAGCACCGGCACGCCCAGTTCGACGCATTGCTCCGCGACCATCATCAGCAGATCGACGGACGTGCGTTCGACGCCGGGCATCGACGGCACGGCCTGACGCTCGTTCGTGCCTTCGACGATGAATACGGGATAGATGAGGTCGTTCGTGGTGAGGATGTTCTCGCGCATCATGCGACGCGAGAAGTCATCGCGGCGCATGCGGCGCGGGCGATGATGGGGATAGAAGCTCATGTCTTGACTCGAGTGAGTGATCTGCAGAGGATGCCAAAAAGCGGCTTCGAAAACGTGTAAATCCTTGTCAAACAAGCACTTGGGCACGTCTGAAACCGTTCCCGGTCAATGGTATATCATACCGATCGAGCGAGGCGCTTGTCGCTAGACTCCCCGCTTCTCCTCCCTGAGCGGGCGCCTGTCGAGATTCGATCAGGCTGTTAACCCGCCGTCATGCGGCGGGTTTTTTTATGTTCGGGCGTGCGCCCGTTGCATCATTCCGGCGTGCTTTCCTGCGTGTTCTCACCCGCTTCCTCGGGCATCAGCCAGCTTTCGATCAGTTCATGCGCTTCATCGAGGCCGGTGCGCTTGAGCGCGGAGAAAAGCTGGACGCTCAATTCGCCGCGATAGCCCGCATCCCGATACTCCGCGAACGCCTTCTTGGTGGCGCGCAGCGTATTGGTCATCTCCTGTCGCGTCAATTTGTCGCATTTCGTGAGCAGGGCGTGGATCGGCTTTCCGGTGGGCGCAAACCAGTCGATCATAATGCGATCCAGCTCGGTCAGCGGCCGGCGCGAGTCCATCATCAGGATCATGCCGCGCAGCTGGGCGCGGCTTTGCAGATAGGTAGACAGCAGGCGTTGCCAGTGTTCCTTCGCGGCGCCGGGCACTTCGGCATAACCGTAGCCCGGGAGATCGACCAGATAGGCCACCGGCGCGGCCTGCGGCCCGATGGCGAAGTAATTGATATGCTGCGTGCGCCCGGGTGTCTTGCTCGCGAAGGCGAGCCGCTTCTGGTTGCACAGGATGTTGATGGCCGTCGATTTACCGGCGTTCGAGCGTCCGCCGAATGCGATTTCGGGCTGCGGCGTGGGCGGCAGATCGCGCAGATGATTGACGGTGGTAAAGAAGCGGGATTGGTGAAGCAGGAATGACATGGGCGGGTTCCATCGAAGAAGCTGCGAAAACCAAAGCCTTGAGAACCCGGCAAATACTGGGCATGCCCCGACTGGCGTCTTTGCGTGCAGCGGGTTATTGTACAATACGACGGATTTTTGAAGATCAGCACGGGCACGCAAGACCCAAGCCGCAAGCGGCACCCACAGCTTTTATGGGATCGGAGCGAGACACACTGGAGGCGTTCTGGCGCCTCATCGTTCGGCGAGTTCGGGACTCTTGCGGCGACCATTGATCGCCGTCGTTTTTTGCAGAACCTCACATTCTCACAAGACGAAAAACAGGGTACGCGAATGAACCGACTGTACAGGTCTCTGGTGGTGATTCGGGCAGCGGCGGCTTTCGGTGCAGGTTTGAGTGGTCTGGCGGTATCGATGTCAGTGAACGCGGCGGAGCCCGCGCAGCCGGCCAAGCCGGATGTCACGAGGGGGCAGGCCATCGCCACGCAGGTGTGCGCGGCATGTCACGGGGCCGACGGCAACAGCGCCGGCGCGGCGTTCCCGAAGCTCGCGGGGCAGCACGCCGAGTACATCGTCAAGCAGTTGAAGGATTACAAGACGCAGCCGGGCGCGAAGGCGCCGGCGCGTAACAACCCGATCATGGCAGGCATTGCAGGCGCGCTGTCGGATCAGGACATGTTGAACGTCGCAGCCTACTTCTCGCAACAGAAGGCCAAGCCCAATTACGCACGCGACAAGAACGACGTCGCGCTGGGTCAGAAGATCTATCGCGGCGGCATTGCGGACAAGGGCGTACCGGCCTGTGCCGCGTGTCACGGCGCCACGGGCATGGGCATTCCGGTGCAGTATCCGCGGCTGTCCTGGCAGTGGGGCGATTACACGGTCGCGCAGTTGAACGCGTTCGCATCGGGACAACGCGCCAACAGCGAGCCCATGCACCAGATCTCCTCCCGCCTGAATGAAGCGGAGATGAAGGCGGTGGCGGACTACATCGCCGGGTTGCATTGATCGCGAGAAGCGATCGCCACTAAACGCGCAGCAGTCAGCGTCCAGCGGTTCCCAGCGCGCAAGACGGGAATCGCCCATACTACGAAGCCGGTCCCGGACACGTCCGAGAAGACCGGCGCGAAAACAAGAAAAAGGGTGGGACGTCGGTCTGACAGACCGTCAGCGTCTCCACCCTTTTTTGCTGTCCAGCCGGAGTTTGAATGAGCGTCACCACATCGGGAATGCAGTCGAAGTCGAGTCGCCGCGCCGTCAGGCATTTCGTCGAACTCGTGAGTTCGATGCGCTTCGCCATCGCCTTGCTGGTCATCCTGGCCATTGCGAGCATCATCGGCACGGTGCTCACGCAGGACGACCCGTATCCCAACTACGTCAATCAGTTCGGCCCGTTCTGGGCGGACATCTTCCGCGGCCTCAGCATCTACACCGTGTACAGCGCATGGTGGTTCATGCTGATCCTGATCTTCCTCGTGATCTCGGTGTCGCTGTGCGTGATCCGCAACGGCCCGAAGATGATCGCGGACATCAAGAGCTGGAAGGACCGCGTACACGAAGGCGGCCTGCGCGCGTTCCATCACAAGGGCGAATTCACGGTGCGGGCGGATCGCGCGCACACCGCGGCCACGCTCGAACGCCTCTCCGCGAAGATGGGCTACCGCACCGTCACGCGCCAGACCGACACGGGCGCCACGCTCATCGCCGGCAAGCGCGGCGCGATGACGAAGATCGGCTACATTTCAGCGCACCTCGCGATCGTGGTGATCTGTCTCGGCGGCCTGCTCGACAGCAACCTGCCCATCCGCCTGCAAATGTGGATGTTCAACAAGTCGCCGATCAACAGCAACGCGGTCATCAACGACATTCCCCCCGAGCATCGCCTGTCCACGTCCAACCCGACCTTCCGCGGCTACGCGTGGGTGCCGGAAGGGCAGTATGTCGGCACGGCCATCCTGAACCAGCCGGAAGGCTCGGTGATCCAGGACCTGCCGTTCTCCATCCAGCTGAACAAGTTCATCGTCGATTACTACTCGACCGGCATGCCGAAGCTGTTCGCGAGCGATATCGTCGTGATCGATCACAAGACGGGCAAGCGCATCCCGGCGCGCGTCGAGGTGAACAAGCCCTTCACCTACGACGGCATCTCGATCTATCAGTCGAGCTTCCAGGACGGCGGCTCGAAGCTCGACATGACCGCGTGGCCGATGACCGGCAGCAGCGCGAAGACCGAGCCTTTCACGGGCACGATCGGCGGCACGGCGCCCATCGGCACGCAGTTCAAGGGCGCGCAGGGTGAAACGGTCGAGTTCACGGATTTCCGCGCCATCAACGTCGAGAACATGACGGACGGCAACGGTGCTCCGGACGCGCGCGGCGTCGGCAAGAAGGAAACGCTGCGCGATGCCTTCGACGAACGCCTGGGCTCCGGCGCGAAGACGTCCCGGCCGACCGACCTGCGGAACATCGGTCCGTCGGTGCAATACAAGGTGCGCGGCACGGATGGCCAGGCGCGCGAGTACAGCAACTACATGCTGCCGGTCGATGTCAGCGGCCAGCAGATGTTCCTTGCCGGCATGCGCCTGAGCCCGAACGATCCGTTCCGCTACCTGCGCATTCCCGCCGACGAGCAGGGCACCGTCAAGCAATGGATGGACTTGCGCGCGGCGCTCGCGAATCCGGCGACGCGGACCGAGGCGGCGCAGCGCTTCGCGCAGCGTTCGGTGCCGCAGGAAAATGTCGAGCTGCAGAAGCATCTCGAGGAGAGCGCCATCCGCGTGCTGAACCTGTTCGCGGGCGCGGATGAGTCCGGCAAGGCTGCTCCGAATCCGCAGATGGTTGGCGGTTTCCAGAGCATCGCGGGTTTCATCGACAAATCGGTGCCGAAGGCTGAACAGGAGAAAGCCGCGGGTCTGCTGATGCGCATGCTCGAAGGCGCGATGTGGGACGTCTGGCAGATTGCCCGCGAGCAGAACGGCCAGCCGGCCGCCAAGGTGGACGAGAAGAACAGCGCATTCATACAGTCGTCGATCAATGCGCTTTCCGACAGCTTTCTGTACGGTTCTCCGGTCTTCCTGCAACTGGACACCTTCAAGCAGGTGCAGGCTTCGGTATTCCAGTTGACGCGCGCGCCGGGTAAAAATCTGGTGTATCTTGGCAGCCTTCTGCTGGTAGTCGGCATTTTCTCGATGTTTTACGTGCGCGAACGGCGCCTGTGGTTCTGGCTCAAGGACTCGGGGCAGGGCGGCGCCAGCGTGCTGATGGCGATGTCCACGGCGCGCCGCACGTTCGACTTCGAGAAGGAATTCGTGCGCACCCGTGCGCGGATTGCCGCAGCGCTCGACGCCCAACCCGCCGCGCCGACTGACGCGGCCCCGCCATCGGATGCGTCCGGGCATTCGCAATCTGAGACATCGAGCTCGGAAGTTTCAACACGGTAAGATCATGGACCTCACACAGTCTTCCTCCCACGCTCCTCTCAAGACCGATCGTCCGGCTTCGGGTCTTCCCGATGTCGCCGCTTTCGACGATCGCCCGTTTCTCCGCAGGCTCACCGTCATCGACTGGCTGTTTGCACTCGCCATGGTCGCGGGCGCGGGTTTCGCGCTGAACCGCTATCACGCGCACATGGACGTGTATGACATGGCGGTGCTGGTCGCCGCCGTGCCGACCTTCGTTACGCTCGGCTGGCGCTGGAAACCGGTGCGCCTGCTGATCGCGATGATCGCCGTGCTGGCGTTGTTCTCGATCCAGCTCTACCAGCACGACCTCGCGCGCGCTGACACCAACTTCTTCCTCAAGTATTTCCTGTCGAGCCAGTCGGCGATCCTGTGGATGAGCGCGCTGTTCGTGCTGGCGACGGTGTTCTACTGGATCGGCCTCGTGACGCGCTCGCAGACGGGCGGCGCGATCGGTTCGCGCATGACCTGGTTCGCGGTGCTGATGGGCTTCACCGGGCTGATGGTGCGCTGGTACGAGTCGTACCTGATCGGCACGGATGTCGGCCATATTCCCATCTCGAACCTGTACGAAGTGTTCGTGCTGTTCTGCCTGATCACGGCGCTGTTCTATCTCTACTACGAGCAGCATTATTCGACGCGGCAAATGGGCGCATTCGTGCTGCTCGTGATCACCGCCGCGGTGGGCTTCCTGATGTGGTATTCGATCGCCCGCGACGCACAGCAGATCCAGCCGCTCGTGCCCGCGCTGCAAAGCTGGTGGATGAAGATCCACGTGCCGGCGAACTTCATCGGCTACGGCAGCTTTGCACTGTCGGCGATGGTCTCGGTGGCCTATCTCGCCAAGCAGCGCGGCTTCCTGGCGGACCGCCTGCCGCCGCTCGAAGTGCTCGACGACGTGATGTACAAGTCGATCGCCGTCGGCTTCGCGTTCTTCACCATCGCGACGATTCTCGGCGCGCTGTGGGCCGCGGAAGCCTGGGGCGGCTACTGGAGCTGGGACCCGAAGGAAACCTGGGCGCTGATCGTCTGGCTGAACTACGCGGCCTGGCTGCACATGCGTCTGATGAAGGGCCTGCGCGGCGCCGCCGCCGCATGGTGGGCGCTGACGGGGCTCGTCGTCACGACGTTCGCGTTCCTCGGCGTCAACATGTTCCTGTCCGGCCTGCACAGCTACGGCAAGCTCTGATTTGTCTTGCCGTGAAGCGAGAAGAAAACCGCCATGCATTTCGCTGGCGGTTTTTTTATGCGACGCTGGAATACGGGCATCCAAACTGCTGTTTCACCGTATATGAATGCATGGGCTGCGCGTCTGCGCGGCCGTTCAGGAGCAATCGGGATGTGGATCAAACGAAACCGCAGTCTTTATGGCGACGACATCGCGCGGCATGAAATCACGCCGCAAGCGGTGTTCGAGAACCGGCGGCGCGCGCTGCGCTCGATCGGCGCATTCGCTGCGACGGGCCTCGCCGGCATGAGCGGCATGAGCAGCACCGCGCACGCGACACTCACGTCGCCCGATGCGCGCGGCCAGAAACTCGCCGCGACGACCAATCCGAAGTTCGTCGCGCTGGACAAGGCCACGCCGTTCAAGGACATCACGAGCTACAACAACTTCTACGAGTTCGGCACCGACAAGGGCGATCCCGCCGAACATGCGGGCACGCTGCGTCCGCGGCCGTGGAAGGTATCGGTGGAAGGGGCGATCAAGAACCCGAAGGTGTACGACATCGACGACCTGCTGAAGCTCGCGCCGCTCGAAGAGCGCGTGTACCGGCTGCGGTGCGTCGAAGGCTGGTCGATGGTGATTCCGTGGATCGGCGTGTCGCTCTCGGAACTCATCAAGCGCGCCGAGCCGACGGGCAACGCGAAGTACGTGCAGTTCATCACGCTGGCGGATCCGTCGCAGATGCCGGGTCTCTCGACGCCGATCCTCGAATGGCCGTACTCCGAGGGCCTGCGCATGGACGAGGCGATGAACCCGCTCACGCTGCTGACCGTCGGCCTGTATGGACAGGTCTTGCCGAACCAGAACGGCGCGCCGGTGCGCGTGGTCGTGCCGTGGAAGTACGGCTTCAAGAGTGCGAAGTCGCTGGTGAAGATCCGCTTTGTCGAGAAGCAGCCGCCCACGAGCTGGAATCTCTACGCATCGAGCGAATATGGCTTCTACTCGAACGTGAATCCGAACGTCGATCATCCGCGCTGGAGCCAGGCCACCGAGCGGCGCATCGGCGAAGACGGGTTCTTCACGCCCAAGCGCAAGACGCTCATGTTCAACGGCTACGGCGATCAGGTCGCCTCGCTGTACACGGGCATGGACCTGAAGAAGAACTTCTGAACGATGTCGTCCGCTTCCCAGATCAAGAGCACGCGCGCCGCGGCCGGTCCGAGATGGATCGTGCCGGTCAAGGTCGTGGTGTTCGTCGCGATGCTGTTTCCGCTCGCGCGCCTGATCCTGCTCGGCGTGACCGGCGGACTGGGCGCGAATCCGATCGAATTCATCACGCGTTCGACCGGACTCTGGACGCTCGTGTATCTGTGCATCACGCTGGCGGTCACGCCGCTGCGGCGGCTCACCGGCGTCGCGGCGCTGCTGCGTTTCCGGCGCATGATCGGCCTGTACGCATTCTTCTTCGCCATGCTGCACTTCACGACGTATATCTGGTTCGACAAATGGTTCGATGTCGCCGAGATGCTGAAGGACATCGGCAAGCGGCCGTTCATCACGGTGGGATTTGCGGCGTTCGTGCTGTTGATCCCGCTCGCGGCCACGTCGCCGAAAGCGATGGTGCGCAAGCTCGGACGGCGCTGGCAGGCGCTGCACCGGATCATCTATCTGGTCGCCACGCTCGCCATCCTGCATTTCTGGTGGATGAAGGCGGGCAAGCACGACCTCGAACTGCCGAAGATCTACGGCGCGATCGTGATCGTGCTGCTCGGCTGGCGCGTGATCGCGTGGCTCCGGACGCGCGGCCGGCGCGCATAAAAAAAGCGATGCCGAGGCATCGCTTTTTTTCATCGAGTCTTGGAGCGCTTCAGTCCGGAAGAATCGACTCCCCGGCGAACAACTGCTTCACGTCCTCACGCTCGCGGACGAGACGCGCGCGCTCGCCATCGACCATGATTTCGGCAGCGCGCGGACGCGTGTTGTAGTTCGAGCTCATCACGAAGCCATACGCACCCGCCGAGCAAATCGCGAGCAGGTCGCCCGGCACCAGCGCCAGTTCGCGGTCGCGTCCGAGCCAGTCGCCGCTTTCGCAGACCGGGCCGACGACGTCGTAAATCTGCGCGGCGGCGTCGCGCTTCACGACCGGCACGATGCGGTGATACGCCTCGTACATCGCAGGGCGCGCGAGATCGTTCATGGCGGCGTCGACGATGGCGAAGTTCTTTTCCTCGCCTGGCTTCAGATACTCGACCCGCGTGAGCAGCACGCCGGCATTGCCGACGAGCGAGCGCCCCGGTTCGAAATACACTTCGCGCGCGCCATGCCCGCGCTCCTCGATGTGATCGAGCAGCGTCGTCACGAAGTCGCCGATGGCCGGCGGCGTTTCGTCGTCGTAGGTGATGCCGAGGCCGCCGCCGACGTCGATATGGCGAATGCTCATGCCGTCGGCTTCGATCTGCTTCACGAGTTCGAGCAGCTTGTCGAGCGCGTCGAGATACGGGCTGATCTCGGTGATCTGCGAGCCGATATGACAGTCGATGCCGACGACATCGAGATGATCCATCGCCTGCGCTTGCGCGTAGGTGGCGCGGGCGTCGCTGAAGGCCACGCCGAACTTGTTCGACTTGAGGCCGGTGGAGATGTACGGATGCGTCTTCGCATCGACATCCGGATTCACGCGCAGCGACACCGGCGCCTTCTTGCCGAGCGACTTCGCCACTTCGTTCAGCGCATGCAGTTCGGGAATCGATTCGACGTTGAAGCACTTCACGCCGGCTTCCAGTCCTTCGCGCATCTCCGCCGCCGACTTGCCGACGCCCGAGAACACGGCGTTCTCCGCGCGGCCGCCTGCCGCGATCACGCGCGCGAGTTCGCCCGACGACACGATGTCGAAGCCCGCGCCCATGCGCGCGAACACGTTCAACACGGCGAGATTGCTGTTGGCCTTGACGGCGACGTGGACGGTTGCGTTGCGTCCCGCGCAGGCATCGGCATAGGCGCGATAGGCTTGCGTCAGTGCGTCGCGCGAATAGACATACAGCGGCGTGCCGAACTGTTCCGCGAGCGACGCGGCTGAGACGCCTTCGGCGTGCAACACGCCGTCGACGTAATGGAATGCGGAATCACTCATGCGTGGAATCGAAAATGCGCCCGAAGCCGAATGGCGCGTGTTTCAGGCGGGTGTTCAGTAAGCGGACGATGCGGCTTTCGGCGCCGAGGCAGCGTTGCTGCCGCCGGACTTCAGATCCGTTTCGGGCGAGAGCGAGAGCGGCTCGCCCGACGTGTCCGGCACGGTGCCGCGACGCGCTGCGCTTTCACTGTCCGGAGTCGTGTCCGAAGGCGGGGTATTCTGGAGATCGCCGGGACGTTGCGGCAGCGGCGGCACGGTTGGCAGATACAGCGGACCGCGTTGACCACACCCGCCGAGCGCCAATGTGGCAGCGGCGCTCATGCTCAAAGCCGCTACAATCGCGCTCATCCTGAATACGACTCGCATGACCGTCCCTATACGATTAATCGCCGGAGTTTAGCATGACAGACCAGGAATACCTGACCTTGGCGGAGGCCGCGCTGAGCGCCATCGAGCGCGCGGTGGACGAGGCCGACGCCGACATCGAATTCGAACGCAGCGGCAATGTGCTGACGCTCGAATTCGAGAACCGCACGAAAGTGATCGTCAATTTGCAGCCGCCGAAACACGAGATCTGGCTGGCCGCGAAAGCGGGCGGCTTTCACTACAAATACGTCGATGGCGCGTGGCGCGACACCCGCGACAACAGCGAATTCTTCGCGACCTTGAGCAAGTATTCGACCGAGCAAGCCGGCGAACCCGTCCGCTTCAAGGCGTAAAAAAAGCGAGCGGGTCGTGCGATCCGCTCGCTTCATAGACTGCAAGGGCGCGCCTGCTGGCTCTACTGCCCCTTGAACAGGTTCATGATGTCCTGCTTCTCCTGCTCGCCCACTTCGGGCGCGGGTGCAGTCACGCCGGACACGCCGTCCTGCGGCGGCGCCTGGCTCACGCCGACCGTCGCGATAAAGCCGTGGCCCGGCGTCATGTCGTCGAAGTACAGCTCGCCGCCGAGCGACGTGACATCGGGCGGCATCATCGGCTTGTACTCGGGCACGCCCTTCAGCGCACGGCCCATGTAGTCCATCCAGACCGGCAGCGCGAGACCGCCGCCGGTTTCCTTGTCGCCCAGGCTGCGCGGGTTGTCATAGCCGATCCACGCGATTGCCACCAGCGAGCGTTGATAGCCGGCGAACCAGGCGTCGCGCGAATCGTTGGTCGTGCCGGTCTTGCCGGCAAGATCGGTGCGCTTCAGCTGATTCGTCTTCGCGCCGGTGCCGCGCTGCGCGACGCTCTGCAACAGGCTGTTCATCACGTACGCATTGCGCGGCGTGATGGCGAGCGGCGCGCTCTGCTGCGCAATGAGCGGCTGCGGGTGCGAAACGACACGGCCGTACGGGTCCGTGATGTCCGCGATCAGATACGGATTCACGCGATAGCCGCCATTCGCGAAGACCGCGTAGCCGGCGGCCATCTGCAAGGGCGTGACGAGCCCCGCGCCGAGGGCCATCGGCAGATAGGCGGGATTGCGGTCGGCGTCGAAGCCGAAGCGCGTGATGTAGTTCTGCGCGTACTTCGTGCCGATGTGATTGAGGATGCGGATCGACACCATGTTCTTCGAGCGCTGCAACGCCGAGCGCATGGTCATCGGGCCGTCGAAGCCGCCGCCGTAGTTCTTCGGCTCCCACGCCTGCCCGCCGGTTTCGGCGGCGCTGAAGAAGAGCGGACCGTCGTTGATGATGGTCGCGGGCGACAGGCCCTTTTCGAGCGAGGCGGAATAGATGAACGGCTTGAAGCTCGAACCCGGCTGACGCCAGGCCTGCGTCACGTGATTGAACTTGTTCTTGTTGAAGTCGAAGCCGCCGACCAGCGCGCGGATCGCGCCGTCCTGCGGCACCATTGAAATCAGTGCGCCTTCCACTTGCGGCAGTTGCGTGATGGTCCAGTCGCCGTCGTCGTTCTTCATGAGGCGCACGATCGCGCCTGGACGGATGCGCGCGTTCGGCTGCGCGCGCGTGCTGAGCGCGAACTGCACGAAGCGCAGGTCGGCGCCGCTGATGGTCACCGTGTTGCCGTCGAGGAAGCTTGCCTTCACTTCCTTCGGACTCGCCGACGTCACCACCGCCGCGACAATTTCGCCGTTGTCCGGATGCTCGGCGAGGGCGTCGTCGATGGCCTGCTCGCGATCGTCCGGATTGGCCGGCAGGTCGATATAGCCTTCCGGCCCGCGATAGCCGTGCCGATGTTCATAGTCCATCAGGCCGCGGCGCACCGCGCGATAGGCAGCGTCCTGGTCGGCGGAATCGATCGTGGTCACGACGTTCAGGCCGCGCGTATAGGCTTCCTCGCGGTATTGCGCGTACATCATCTGACGCACCATTTCCGCGACGTATTCGGCATGCACGCTGAATTCACGGCCTTGCCCCTTGACCACGAGCGGCTGGGCGATGGCCTGCTCGTACTGGTCGCGCGTAATGAAGCCCAGCTCCAGCATGCGCTGCAGGATGTACTCCTGACGCACCTTGGCGCGCTTCGGATTCACCACCGGGTTGTAGGCCGACGGCGCCTTCGGCAGACCGGCGAGCATCGCGGCCTCGGCGAGCGAGACGTCCTTCAGGTCCTTGCCGAAATACACCCGCGCCGCGCTGGCGAAACCATAGGCGCGCTGCCCGAGATAGATCTGATTCATATAGACCTCGAGAATCTGATCTTTCGTCAGCGCGCGCTCGATCTTGTACGCGAGCAGCATCTCGTAGATCTTGCGGGTGTAGGTCTTTTCGCTCGACAGGAAGAAATTGCGCGCGACCTGCATGGTGATCGTGCTCGCGCCCTGCGAGGCATGGCCGTTGGTCAGCGCGACCGTGCCCGCGCGCAGGATGCCGGTGAGATCGACGCCGCCGTGATCGTAGAAGCGCGCGTCCTCGATGGCGAGCACGGCTTTCTTCATGTAGTCGGGCACATCCTGGATGCGCACGACGCGGCGCCGCTCCTCGCCGAATTCGCCGATCAGCACGTGATCCGCCGTATAGATGCGCAGCGGCACCTTGGGCTTGTAGTCGGTCAGGGCTTCGAGCGAGGGCAGGTTCGGCAGCGCGACGACGAGCGCGTAACCGAGCACCAGACCCGCGCAGACGACGAGCGCGAACATGCTGACGCAGAAGCCCAGCAGCAGCCGCGCCCACCATGGGCGCCTGGCTTTCTTGTGCCCCTCGGGCGGCGTGGATGAAGGGTTGTTCGGGGAAGAGGATTGCATGGCACCACCAGAAACAGTGACGCGATTATAGCCGCCCGCATTCGGGACTTTTCTGGACGCTTACAGCGCCGCCGGCCGTGACGCTCGCCCGCTGCTGTTTCGACAATACGCGCGATCACGCGCGGAAGCACCTTCTTATCGTGCACGCTGGCCGTTCGGCTGAATGTTCGCCGTCGTCCCTGCTCGCGACAATTCTTCCACCTCAGGCGCTCGAACGGTTCGGGCGCGCAAGTGAATGGAAGGAGCAGGACATGGGCAAGGAAAGTGCGCTGCGCGGCACGATGTTGACGGTGACGCGGCGCTATGCGGCGGGTATCGACGTAGGCGAGGACGGCGTGCGTCTCGTGGTCATGAGCAAACGGTTGCGGGCGAATGCGGCGGTGTGCGTGGAGCAGCTGGCGTTCGTGCCGCTGCCCTCGGGCGCGGTGATCGACGGGGATTTCATCGACCGCGCGGCAATCGTCTCGGCCTTGCGCGAGGCCTTCACGTGCTTGCCGAGCGGCGGCGCGTGGCGGGCGCTGCGTTGCGCGATGGGTCTGCCCGCGGTGGCCACGGTCACCACGCAGGTGCCGCTGGCGCGTCTGATGGAAGCCCGTGAACCCTTGCCCACGGGCGTCAGCAGCGACCCGCACGGCGTGCTCGAACCGGCCGTGCTCGCAGAGGCCGAGCGTGCGACGGGCGTCGAGCGCGCGGCCCTTGCCGTGGACTGGTCGGTGCAGACCGGCGAGGACGGCCACGCGCAGGTGTCGATCGCGGCAACGGCGCGGCGGCACGTCGAAGCGCGTGTCGAAGCGGCGGCGGAGGCGGGCGTCGCGCTGTCGGCCATCGACGGCGAACCGGCTGCCGCCTTGCGGGCCATGCGCCACGTGGGCTCGGTCGAACTCGATGAAGACGCGCGCTATATGGTCTGCTGGCTGGAGAACACCGGACTGCATGGCTGGGTCGTCGGCGCGCGGGGTGTCGAGAACGAGGTGCGCTATCCCGCGCTCGAATATCGCAGCATGGCCGAGGCGCTGCAGGATCTGGCGAGTGACGGCGCGCCGCTCGACAGCATTTATGCGGGCGGCCGGATCGAACTGCTGGAGCATGCGGGTCTGGCGCTGCCGGTCCTGGGCAAGACCCTGGGCTGTCCCGCGCTGCCGTTCGAGGCGGCGCCGTATTGCAACGGCACGGCGGCGATCGTCGCTTCGCACCGGCATTCGCCGCGCTTCGTGGCGGCGTTCGGACTGGCGCTGCGCGAGGTGATGCAATGAGCGCCGCCATGCTGGACGGATTCAATCTGCTGCCGTATCGGGCGCGGCGGCGTCGCGAGGTGAGGCGGCGGCGGCTCGCGCTGCTGGCGGCCGCGAGCATCGCGGGCTGCGCCGCAGTGGGCGTGGTCGCGGGCCGCGATGCCTTCGAGCACGCGCGGCTGACCGAGCGTCGCGCGGCGCTGGAGGCCTCGCTGCTGGCATCGAGCGCACCGGTCGACGAACACGCGCGGCTGGTGCGTGCCGCCGAGGAACGGCGGCGCGCCCGTGAAAGCGCCCAGCCGCTGGCTGCGCCGCGCGAACGCTTTCTTGCGCTGCTGGAAGCGCTCGCCGACGTGCCGGCGCAAACCGGGGTGGCGCTGCAGCGCGTCTCGCAGCGGCCGAGCGAAGTCGAACTCGCGGCGCGCGCACCCGATTCGCAGGCGGCCGCGCGCTGGCTCAAGCGGCTGGAGCAGGTGCGCGGGGTGGAGGCGGTGGAGGTCGTCGAGATGAAGCGGCGCACCGCTGTGGCTACGCGAGGGGGGCGTGGCGGGACGTCGTCTGAAGGAGCAGGGCACTACGAGTTCGTCGCGCTCGTGCGTTACGAGTCGGACCGCTTCGGCCATGAGGACGCGTCGCGTCGTGCCCGACCGGTACTCACGGCGGGCCGCCCGGGCGCGCAAGGGAGGCGGCCATGAACGCGATGCCGATGAATCTCTTGTTGCACCGGGATAAACGCCGGGACATGCGCGTGGCTGCGCTGCTGCGGCCGCTCGATGCCTGGTCGCATACCCGGCTTGCGGCAAGCGCGCTTGCGCTGACTCTGCTCATGGGTGCGGCGGGCGCGGCTGCGTGGCGAATGTCGGATCCGGGCGGACTCGAACTCGCACGCGCCGAATTGACGGCGGCGCAAACCCGCGAGCACGAAGTCAGGCGCATCAGGGCGGAGTTGCCTGGCCTGAAGGCGCGCGCGCTTTCGGCCCGCCTGCAGCCGGAGCAATGGAGCACGGCGGATGCGCTGCGTGCCATCGTGGAGCTGGCGGCACAGAGCGGGCTGCGCGACGTGTCGATCGAGCCGGGTGCGCGCGCGGGCGCCGGTCCGGAAGCGCCGTCGCAAGTCGAGTCCGGGCGGGCGCTCAAGCTTCGCGCGGAAGGTTCTTTCAACGAGATTCACCGTTTCCTGGAGGCGCTGGCCGGATTGCCGCGGCTCGTGGTGCCCGAAGGCGCGCAGATCAGACAGCCATCCGGCGGCCTCGCGGATGCGCTCGCAGTCGAGGCGTCGCTCCGGGTGTTCGAGAATCAGCCCGGGATTCCGCTGACCGTCGCTGCGCCGCGCGCCAGTTCGTTCGTCATCGATCCTTTTGGCAGCGGGGATGCGCTCGCCCAGGGCGGCGATATCCTGCTGGTGGGCACGCTGGTCGGCACCCGGCGGGCGATGGCGCTCCTGCAAAGCGGCAACGAAGTCGGCGGATACGCGGCGGGGCAGAAGATTGGCGCTGAACGGCTCGCGCGCGTCGTGCCGCGTGTCGTGGAACTCATGCCCGACCGCGGCCCGTCGCGGAAACTGACGATGGCGGAGGATCGCAAGTGAGCCCGCGCGCGCAGTTCCTTCGCGGCGTCGCCAGGCCGGTCCTGTTCGCGGCTGCCGTCGTGTGTCTGTTCGCCCAGGCCTCGCTTGCCGTGGGAAGCGACGACGCGGCCGTCGCACCGCTGCCGCCGCTACCGGCCGCGTTCGACGAAATGACCACGGAGCAAGCGACAGCCGATGCGAATCTTCCGTCCGAACCACCCGCTCCGGAAGTGCCCGCCGCCAAGCCCGTCGCCGAACCTCCGGCCGCTGCGCCCGACACGCCGCTCGAAGGACCGCCGGTGCCGTTGCGGCCCGTCGAGCGGCTGAGCGACGCCGACCCGGTGCCCGGCGGCGACGGCAAGACCATCACGCTCGACCTGAAGAACGCGGAACTGCGCGCCACGCTGCACACGTTCGCGCAGTTCACGGGCCTGAATATCGTCGTGAGCGAGAAGGTGCGCGGTCAGGTTTCGCTGAATCTTGCCGGCGTGCCGTGGCGGCGCGCGTTCGACACGCTGCTCGAAGTGAACGGCCTCGCGATGGAACAGCACGGCAACGTGATCTGGGTCGCGCCGCTGGCCGAACTCGCGGCGCGCGAAAAACTGCGCTACGAGGCGCACGCCCGCGCCGCCGACCTGGAACCGCTCGCCAGCCGTACGTTCGTACTGCGCTATGCCCGCGCCGAGGACATGCGCAAGATGCTGAGCGGCTC
The DNA here is from genome assembly GCF_031451215.1 of Caballeronia sp. LZ034LL. Taxonomy (NCBI): domain Bacteria; kingdom Pseudomonadati; phylum Pseudomonadota; class Betaproteobacteria; order Burkholderiales; family Burkholderiaceae; genus Caballeronia; species Caballeronia sp. LZ034LL. The sequence continues at coordinate 2,715,297 of NZ_JARUXR010000001.1, read as the reverse complement.
CGGCAGCCAGCGCGTGCTGTCGAAGCGCGGCTCCGCCATGGCCGACGCGCGCACCAACCTGCTGTTCGTCACCGATCTCGATGCGCGCGTGCGCCAGATCGCGGATCTGCTCGCGCTGATCGACCGGTCGACGCCGCAAGTGATGATCGAAGCGAAGATCGTCGAAGGCGAGGCCGGGCTGTCGCGCAATCTCGGCGTCAAGTTGAACCTCGCGGCGCAGAACGATCCGGCGAGCGGTTTCGCGGGCGGCAAGGACGGTGTGGTATACGATTTGTCGGCGGGACCGCTCAACGGCTTCGACGCCGCCACGGCCGGGCTCACGCTGTTCGTCGCGCACGCCACGCGGCTGCTCAATCTGGAACTGAGCGCGCTCGAGGCGGAAGGGCGCGGGCAGATCGTGTCGCGGCCGCGCGTGGTCACGGCGGACCGGGTCAAGTCGATCGTCGAGCAGGGCATGGAAGTGCCGTACCAGGCGAAAGTGGGCAACGGCATGTCGGGCGTGCAGTTCCGGCGCGCCACGCTCAAACTGGAGGTCGAGCCGCAGATCACGCCGCACGGGCACGTCATTCTCGATCTCGACATCACGAAAGACAGCCTGGGCGAGCAGACCGCGAACGGGCCGGCGATCCATACGAAGCACGTCCAGACGCGCGTCGAAGTGGAGAATGGCGGGACGGTGGCGATCGGCGGCATCTATTCCGACGACGAGCGCGACGACACGACCGGCGTGCCGGGATTGTCGAAACTGCCGCTGCTCGGCTGGCTGTTTCGTCATGAGGCCCGGCGCCGCTCGAAAAGCGAGCTGGTCATCCTGATCACGCCGCATGTCATCGCAAGCGGCGGATGAGCGCCGGATGAGCACACGACACACGCCGGACCCGCGCCGGACCCGCGCCACGGCTGGCGCGACTCGACAAAGCGGGCGGTTTGCCCTTAAGCTGCCGCACGAACAAATTGCATCGGACTGGAAGGAAAACGAGTTGCAGGAAGGGCACGCGAACGCGAACATCTTTTTCGTCGGACTCATGGGAGCGGGTAAAACCACCGTGGGCCGTGCGGTTGCGCGCCGTCTGCAGCGCTCGTTCATCGACTCGGATCACGAGATCGAAGCACGTACCGGCGCGCGCATTCCGGTCATCTGGGAGCTGGAAGGTGAAACCGGCTTCCGGCAGCGCGAAGCGAACGTCATCGACGACCTGTCGCAGCGCAGCGGCATCGTCCTCGCCACGGGCGGCGGCGCGGTGCTGCGGCCCGAGAATCGCGAACATCTGAGGAATCGCGGCATCGTCATCTATCTGCGCGCCAATCCGCACGATCTCTGGCAGCGCACCCGGCGCGACAAGAACCGTCCGCTGCTTCAGACCGAAGACCCGCGCGGCAAGCTCGAAGCGCTGTTTCAGTCGCGTGATCCGCTCTATCATGAAACCGCTCATTTCGTCGTCGAGACCGGGCGGCCGACCGTCAACGCGCTCGTCAACATGGTCCTGATGCAACTGGAGGTGGCCGGCGTCGTCAAGTCGGCTCAGTCATAATGTCCGCCATGAATTCCCCAACCATTACCGTCAGCGTCGACCTGGGCGAGCGCGCCTATCCCATCCACATCGGTGCGGGCCTGATCGGCCGCACGGAGTTGTTCGCGCCGCACATCAAGGGCGCGTCGGTTGCCATCGTCACCAACTCCACCGTGGATCCCCTGTACGGCGAGCAGTTGCGCGCGGCCCTCGCGCCGCTCGGCAAGAAGGTGACCACCGTCGTGCTGCCCGACGGCGAGGCGCACAAGAACTGGGAAACGCTCAACCTGATCTTCGACGCGCTGCTGACCGAACGCGCCGACCGCAAGACCACGCTGATCGCGCTCGGCGGCGGCGTCGTGGGCGACATGACCGGCTTCGCCGCCGCCAGCTACATGCGCGGCGTGCCGTTCATCCAGGTGCCGACCACGCTGCTTTCGCAAGTGGATTCGTCCGTGGGCGGCAAGACCGGCATCAATCATCCGCTCGGCAAGAACATGATCGGCGCGTTCTACCAGCCGCAGGCCGTGATCGCCGACATCGGCGCGCTGCAATCGCTGCCGGAACGCGAGATGGCGGCGGGCATCGCGGAAGTCATCAAGACCGCGGCAATCGCGGACGCCGCGTTCTTCGAATGGATCGAAGCGAACGTCGACGCGCTCAACCGTTGCGACCTCGACGCCCTCGCGCACGCCGTCAAGCGGTCGTGCGAGATCAAGGCATCGGTCGTCGCGTCGGACGAACGCGAAGGCGGCCAACGCGCCATTCTCAACTTCGGCCATACGTTCGGCCACGCCATCGAAGCCGGCCTGGGCTACGGTGAATGGCTGCACGGCGAGGCCGTCGGCTGCGGCATGGTGATGGCGGCGGATCTTTCGGTGCGGCTCGGCCGGCTCGACGAAGCCGCGCGCCAGCGTCTGGTGCGCGTGATCGAGGCGGCGAAACTGCCCGTCAAGGCGCCGAAGCTCGGCGCCGACCGCTACGTCGACCTGATGAAGGTCGACAAGAAAGCCGAGGCCGGCGAGATCAAGTTCATCTTGCTGACCCGCTTCGGCGCAACCGAGATCACCAGCGCGCCGGACGGGACCGTGCGCGAAACCCTCGCGGCCAGCGTCTGATCCACGCGAGCGGCGGCGAGAATCAAGACGATGCGGAGCAGCCGGTGAGCGAACAAGAATTGAATCTTCCGGCGAGCGCGCCCTCGTCGCTGGCACTCGAAGCGCATCTCGCGCCGTACGCCGCGCATTCGTCGCAGTCGCGCGGACGGCGCTTCGCCGAGACGCCGCCCGCCGCGCGCACCGAGTTCCAGCGCGACCGCGACCGCATCGTGCATTCCACCGCGTTCCGCCGGCTCGAATACAAGACGCAGGTGTTCGTCAACCACGAAGGCGACCTGTTCCGCACGCGTCTCACGCACAGTCTCGAAGTGGCGCAGATCGCGCGGTCGGTCGCACGCAATCTGCGGCTCAATGAAGATCTCGTCGAAGCCATTTCGCTGGCGCACGATCTCGGCCATACGCCATTCGGCCATGCTGGACAGGACGCGCTGAACGAATGCATGCGCGATCACGGCGGCTTCGAACACAATCTGCAGAGCCTCGCGGTCGTCGACCAGCTGGAAGAACACTATGGCGCGTTCAACGGACTGAACCTCTGCTTCGAAACGCGCGAAGGCATTCTCAAGCATTGTTCGCGTGACAACGCCCGCAGGCTCGGCGATCTCGGCGAGCGCTTCCTGACCGGCAAGCAGCCGTCGCTGGAAGCGCAGATCGCCAATGTCGCCGATGAAATCGCCTACAACAATCACGATGTCGACGACGGCCTGCGCTCCGGTCTCATCACGCTCGAACAGCTGTCCGAGGTGAGTCTCTGGCATACGCATTTCGACGCCGCGCGCAGCGAGTATCCGGACATCGAAGGGCGGAGGCTGATTCATGAAACCATCCGCCGGATCATCAATACGCTGATCGTCGATCTGATCGATTCCACGAGCCGCAATCTGCAGCGCGTGATGCCGCAGTCGCTCGACGACGTGCGCGCGGCGCCGACGCTCGTCGCGCACAGCGACGAGGTCGCCGCGCAGGCCGCGCAGCTCAAGCGCTTTCTGTTCAAGAACCTGTACCGGCACTATCGCGTGATGCGGATGGCCAACAAGGCCCGGCGCGTCGTGACGGGTCTCTTCGAAGCCTTCACAGAAGACCCGCGCCTGCTGCCGCCTTCCTATCAGGCACGCGAGCCGGTGGCCGAGGAATCGGCGAACGACGCGCCTGCCGTCAGCCGCGACAGCGCCCAGGCGCGGCTCATCTCGCATTACATCGCCGGGATGACCGACCGCTACGCCTTGAAAGAGTATCAACGCCTGTTTGTCATCGACAACAATTAATATCGCGCGTTTCAGAGCGCGAACCTGTCACAAAGGAGACTCATCGATGAGCTGCAAGCCCTTGTTCCGCACGATCTCCGCCGCGGCCGTTCTGGCCTTTGGCGCCAGCACCGCGGCGCACGCCGCTACGGAAATCCAGTTCTGGCACGCGATGGAAGCCGCGCTCGGCGAGCGCGTCAACGACATCGCCAACGATTTCAACAAGTCGCAGAGCGATTACAAGATCGTCCCCGTGTTCAAGGGCACCTACGACCAGGCGCTGGCGGCAGGCATCGCGGCGTATCGCAGCGGCAACGCGCCGGCCATCCTGCAGGTCTATGAAGTCGGCACCGCCACGATGATGCAGGCGAAGAAGGCCGTCATTCCGGTGTACGACGTCTTCAAGCAGGCCGGCGTGCCGCTGGACGAGAAAGCCTTCGTGCCGACCATCTCCGGCTACTACAGCGACGCGAAGACCGGCCATCTGCTCTCGATGCCCTTCAACAGCTCGACGCCCGTGCTGTACTACAACAAGGACGCGTTCAAGAAGGCCGGTCTCGATCCGAACCAGCCGCCCAAGACCTGGGCCGACGTCGAAGCCGACGCGAAGAAGCTGAAGGCGGCCGGCTACTCGTGCGGCTATTCGTCCGGCTGGCAGAGCTGGATCCAGCTCGAAAACTACAGCGCGTGGCATGCGGCGCCGTTCGCGACGAAGAACAACGGCTTCGACGGCCTCGACGCGAAGCTCGAATTCAACAAGCCCTTGCAGGTGGCGCACATCCAGTTCCTGCAGAACATGGCGAAGGAAGGCACCTTCACGTATGTTGGCCGCAAGGACGAGCCGGTGTCGAAGTTCTATAGCGGCGACTGCGGCATCATCACGAATTCGTCGGGCTCGCGGGCGACCATCGCGAAGTTCGCCAAGTTCGACTACGGCGTCGGCATGATGCCCTACGACGCGAACGTGAAGGGCGCGCCGCAGAACGCGATCATCGGCGGCGCGAGCCTGTGGGTGCTGTCGGGCAAGGACCCGGCCGTGTACAAGGGCGTCGCGAAATTCCTCGCGTATCTTTCGACGCCGGAAGTCGCCGCGAAGTGGCACCAGGACACGGGCTATCTGCCGGTCACGCAGGCCGCGTACGAACTCACGCAGAAGCAGGGCTTCTACGCGAAGAACCCGGGCGCCGACATCGCGATCAAGCAGATGTTGAACAAGCCGCCGCTGCCGTACACGAAGGGCCTGCGTCTGGGCAACATGCCGCAGATCCGCACCATCGTCGATGAAGAGCTGGAGCAGGTCTGGGCGGAGAAGAAGACGCCGCAACAGGCGCTCGACGCAGCAGTCTCTCGCGGCGACGAACTGCTGACCCGTTTCGAGAAGGCCGGCAACTAAGCACGTGCAAGCATGTGCGCCCGCGCACGGCGCGGGCGCCTTCGTTCAGGACACACCGCATGGAAAAACGGTCTCGTTTCGATACGAGCGTGTTGCCGTATCTGCTCGTCGCCCCTCAGCTCGCCATCACCGCGCTGTTCTTCCTGTGGCCGGCCGGCGAGGCGCTCTGGCAGGCCACGCAGAGCCAGGATGCGTTCGGCACGTCGAGTGAATTCGTCGGCTTGGCGAACTTCAGGCAGCTGTTCGCGGACCCGCTGTATCTGTCCTCGTTCAACACGACGATGATCTTCTGCGCGCTCGTCACCGTGTCGGGCCTCGTGATCTCGCTGCTGCTCGCGGCGTGCGCGGATCGCGTGACGCGCGGTGCCAAGGCGTACCAGACGCTGCTCATCTGGCCGTATGCGGTCGCGCCCGCCATCGCCGCCGTGCTCTGGTCGTTCCTGTTCAATCCGAGCATCGGGCTCGTCACGTATGCGCTGGCGAAGCAGGGCATCCAGTGGAATCACGCGCTCAACGGCACGCAGGCCATGTTCCTCGTCGTGCTCGCCTCGGTCTGGAAGCAGGTGAGCTATAACTTCCTGTTCTTCTATGCCGGCCTGCAGGCGATCCCGCAATCGCTGATCGAAGCGGCCGCCATCGACGGCGCCGGACCCGTGCGACGCTTCTTCGGCATCGCGCTGCCGCTGCTGTCGCCGACCAGCTTCTTCCTGCTGGTCGTGAACCTCGTCTATGCGTTCTTCGATACCTTCCCGGTCATCGACGCGGCCACCGGCGGCGGACCCGCGCAATCCACCAAGACGCTGATCTACAAGATCTTCGCGGAAGGCTTCCAAGGACTCGACATCGGCAGTTCGGGTGCGCAGTCGGTCGTGCTGATGGTGATCGTCATCGTGCTGACCGTGGTGCAGTTCCGTTTCGTCGAACGCAGGGTGCAATACTCATGATCGAGAACCGTCGCGGCTTCGATATCTTCTGTCACGCGGTGCTGCTGGCAGGCGTCGCGCTGATCGTGTTTCCGGTGTACGTCGCGTTCTGCGCGGCCACGATGAACTCGAAAGAAGTCTTCAGCGTGCCGCTCTCGCTCGTGCCGAGCACGCATCTCTTCGAGAACATCGCGCGCATCTGGACCTACGGCAGCGGCAACGCGGCGGCGCCGTTCGGGCTCATGCTGCTGAACAGCCTCGTGATGGCGCTCGTGATTTCCATCGGCAAGATTGCGGTGTCGATCGTCTCGGCCTATGCCATCGTGTTCTTCCGTTTTCCGCTGAAGAACCTCGCGTTCTGGCTCATCTTCATCACGCTGATGCTGCCGGTCGAAGTGCGCATCTTTCCGACCGTGCAGGTCGTGTCGTCGATGCATCTGTCGAACACGTATGCGGGCCTCACGCTGCCGCTGATCGCATCGGCGACCGCGACCTTCCTGTTCCGGCAGTTCTTCATGACGCTGCCCGACGAGCTGATGGAGGCCGCGCGCATCGACGGCGCCGGGCCGCTGCGCTTCTTCTGGGACGTCGTGCTGCCGCTGTCGAAGACGAACATCGCGGCGCTCTTCGTCATCACGTTCATCTACGGCTGGAACCAGTATCTCTGGCCGATTCTCATCACCAACGAGGTATCGCTGCAGACGGCGGTGGTCGGCATCAAGAGCATGATCGCGTCCGGCGACACCGCGACCGAGTGGCATCTCGTCATGACCGCGACGCTGCTCGCGATGCTGCCGCCGCTCGCCGTCGTGCTGACGATGCAGCGCTGGTTCGTGCGCGGCCTCGTCGACGCGGAAAAATAATCGGAGACTCTGGATAGATGGCTGCGCTGAATCTCAAGGGCGTGAAGAAGACCTACGACGGCTCGCAGTACGTGCTGCACGGCATCGACGTGGCAGTCGGCGATGGCGAGTTCGTCGTGATGGTGGGCCCGTCGGGCTGCGGCAAGTCCACGCTGCTGCGCATGGTGGCGGGGCTGGAGAGCGTCTCGGAAGGCGCGATCGAGATCGGCGGCAAGGTCGTGAACAAGCTGGAGCCGAAGGATCGCGACATCGCGATGGTGTTCCAGAACTACGCGCTCTATCCGCACATGAGCGTGGCGCAGAACATGGCGTATGCGCTGAAGATCGGCGGCGCGGACCGTAAGACGATCGACGCGCGCGTGGCCAATGCCGCGCGCATCCTCGAACTCGAGCATCTGCTCGCGCGCAAGCCGCGCGAACTGTCGGGCGGACAGCGGCAGCGCGTCGCGATGGGCCGCGCGATCGTGCGTGAACCGGCGGTGTTCCTGTTCGACGAACCCCTGTCCAATCTCGACGCCAAGCTGCGCGTGCAGATGCGCCTCGAAATCCAGCGCCTGCACGCGCGTCTCGCGACCACGAGCCTCTACGTCACGCACGATCAGATCGAGGCGATGACGCTCGCGCAACGCGTCATCGTGATGAACAAGGGCCATGCCGAGCAAATCGGCGCGCCGACCGAAGTCTACGAGCGGCCGGCGACGGTGTTCGTCGCGAGCTTCATCGGTTCGCCTGCGATGAATCTGCTCGAAGGGCGCCTTGCGGACGACGGCGCGACGTTTCATGTGGCCGGCGACGGGCCGGCACTGCCCGTGTCGGGAGCGAACGGCGTCACGCGCGAGATGCACGGGCGCGAGTGGACGCTCGGCATTCGTCCCGAGCACATGACGCCGGGCATCGAAGGCGTGCCGAGTGCCACGCTGGAGGTCGATTCGGCGGAACTGCTCGGCGCCGACAACCTGGCCCACGGCAAGTGGGGCAAGCACGATGTGGCGGCGCGGCTGCCGCACGAGCATCGGCCGCGGCGGGGCGAGCAACTGGCGCTGTCGCTGCCGGCGCGCCATCTGCATTTCTTCGATGCAGCAACCGGAAGGCGCGCCAACTGAAGGAGCGACGATGAGAACCTGGCCTTATCCCGCCATCGTCGCGCATCGCGGCGGCGGCAAGCTTGCGCCGGAGAACACGCTGGAAGCCATCGACGTCGGCGCGCGTTACGGACACCGGATGATCGAATTCGACGCGAAGCTTTCCGCCGACGACCTCGTCTTCCTGTTGCATGACGACGATGTCGATCGCACGTCGAATGGCCAGGGCGCGGCGCAGGCGCTGAGCCTGGCGCAATTGCAGGCGCTCGATGCGGGCGCGTGGTTTGGCGCGACGTTCGCGCACGCGCGCATGCCGACGCTCGCGCAGGTGCGCGAGCGCTGCGTGCGTCATGGACTGGCGGCGAATATCGAGATCAAGCCGAGCACGGGACGCGACGTCCGGACCGGCGAGATCGTGGCGCGTGAAGCGGCGAGCCTGTGGGCGGATGCCGATCCGGCGCCGCTGTTGTCGTCGTTCTCTTATGCGGCGCTTGAAGCGGCCCGCGATGCCGCACCCGACCTGCCGCGCGGCATGCTCTACGAGCGCGTGCCGGCGGACTGGCACGCGCAGACGTCGGCGCTGGCGTGCGTGTCGCTGCATGCGAACCACCGCGCGCTGGATGAAACGCTGGTCGCACAGATCAAGGATGCCGGACTGCGCATCCTCGCCTATACCGTCAACGATCCCGCGCGTGCGCGCCTGCTCGCGCAATGGGGCGTCGATGCGATCTGTACGGATCGCATCGACATCATTGGCGCGGATTTTCTGGAAGCGGCGTCGGACTAGAAGGTCAACGCTCGATCAACGCACGCGGGCGAGCAGAATCCCGGCGACGAGCGCAAGGCCGCCGACCAGCGCGATGGTCTGCCAGGGCTTTTCGTGGATGAATGCGTCGGCATCTTCGAGCGCGGCACCCGCGCGCTGACGCAGCACGGCGTGGGTATCGTTGAGGCGCGCGCGGGCGCTGTCGAGCCGATCGCTGATCTGCGCGCGCAATGCGGCGGCGTCGGCGGACGTGCCTTCGGACAGTGCACTTTCCAGTTCGCTCAGCAAGGAGCGCAGTTCCGAGCCGATATCCTCGGCTGCTTCACGGCCATGCCGCGCCATGCGTCGAGCCCGGCGGCTGGTCGTGGTCCATGAATCTCCGATGGCGTCACGCGTGTTGGGCAGTGCGTTCATAGATCGCTCCGTCGATGGATGAGTCGTGGATAGCCCGCCCTTGAATCAGCGGGAAAAACCCATGACTGAGCAAGTTCGGTGCCGGTGGTTCATGAATCGATGACGGGACGCGTGGGCGCGCCCGGAGAGACATGGTACATGCACACGGCACGTAAGATGTGCAAGCGATGCCATCCATAGAAGGTCACATTTACAAGCATTGTGCAAATAAAAACGCCGGCATGAAAACATGCCGGCGTTATCTTTGTTAATGCGCTTTCGCTTCGATCTTTCAATCTCGCATACGCAGCAACCCGCTTTTTAGAAGCGATAACCTACGCGCAAATACGTCACGATCGGATTGAGCGTGATTTTCGCCTGCGATTGAACATTGAGCGTACCCACCGGCGTTTGCGCGGCGGTGTTGAGCTTGGCCGTTGCCTTCAGCGGAATGAACGAAACCGAAAATCCGGCGAACCAATGCTCGGTGAAGTTGTAGGTTGCGCCGACGTTAAAGACCGGTGCCCAAGAACTATCCGTGTCGACGCTGGTCGGACCATGCAGGACCGAGCCTTCGAACTGGTCATTGGTGATCTTGGCATCGGTGAACCAGGTGCGCGTTACGCCAATGCCGACGAACGGACGGAACTTCGCTTGAGGAGCATTGAAGAAGTATTTGAAGAGCAGCGTCGGGCTCCACTGCTTCGCGCTGCCAAGCTTGCCGTAGCGCGAGAGCGTGCCGGTGCCTTCGAGGTCGAACGTGGGCGGGATGCCCATCTCGAGTTCCGCGGCGATGTGATCTGTTGCGAAGTAACCGAACGTGAAGCCGGCGGTATCAGCGCTTGAAATGCCGGCGCCCGTGCCGGGAACATCGATATTGACGGGAGATCCGCCTACACTTGTTTCTTTGAGCGGACCGCTGCTGTCTTGCGGGGCAAAATGAAACCAGCCTCCAGTGACATAGAAGGATCCGGCTGATTGCGCATGCGCCGCTGTGGACACACACGCCAATGCCGCGATCCCCGTGATGACCTGTTTTATTTTCAATTTGTGCTCCTCCGAAAAAGCACGCTCATTATGAACACAACATTTCAAAGTAACCATAGCGGTGCCGTAGAGCATTTTCCCTAGGGCACAGAGCGGCTTCGGAGCCTCGTTGCACGGCATTTGCATGGCTTTTGCACATGTTGCCGGAATGGCTCCCAAGGACCCCTGCCGGGGTAACACAAACGCGACCAACGGAATATCCAGAATGGCACGGCTTGCACGACTCTACGTTCCCGAACAGCCGCAGCATGTCATCCTGCGTGGTCTCGACCAGCAGCCCGCCTTCGTTGATGACCAGGACTATGAGCTCTTCATCGACTGCCTGAGAACGGCTTCGCGTGATCATCACCTCTCCATTCACGCCTATGCACTGATGCCGCAGGCGGTGCATCTGCTGGTCACGCCGCGCGACGAATCCAGCTTGCCCAAAGCGATGCAGGCAGTCGGACGTCGTTACGTAGCGCACTTCAATCGACGTTACATGCGACGCGGCACACTCTGGGAAGGCCGCTACCGGGCGACCGTCATCGAGGGCGAGCGTTACTTCCTTCTTGCTACGCGCGTCGTCGAGATGGCGCCGGTGCGTGCGCAACTCGTCGCGGCGCCGCAAGACTACAAGTGGTCGAGCTTCCGTCATCACATCGGCCTCACGCTCGATGGGCTGATCACCGACCATCCGTTGTTCTGGTCGCTCGGCAACACGCCTTTCGAACGCCAGCACGCCTACAAGGAACTGTGCGAACAACCGCTCGATGAACGCGAAACCACGCGTCTCCTGCAAGCGACACTCAAAGGCTGGGTGCTCGGCAGCGATTCCTATCGGGAATGGGCCGCGCGGGCGGCCAATCGCCGGGTGTCGCCGCTGCCGCGCGGCCGGCCGCGCAAGGTTCGCGAAACTCCACAGGCCCAATAACGGCCCGTCAATACAAAGCTGAAGAAAAAAACGAAACGGCGTCTCGGATTTCAACGGAGCGCCGTTTTTTATCGGGCATTTTCAATGTGGCCCCAAATAAACGGGGCAAGTTTGCACCATAACGATAATAGGTGCCAGACCATCACATTTTGTTTGCCATCTTTTTGATTCGTCGCGTATATTTCGATTTCCGGCGATTGCCGCGGTGCAGCGTGCCGCGCACGACCGTGCGGTGCGACCTGATCGTTGAAACAAAACAGTCGCGCAGCAACAAGAAAATGGTTCAACGGCCGCGTCAGTCGGCCCCTCACAGTAGAGACGGTGTCCCCATGAACGATCATCAGCAACCGGCAGTCGGTTCGCTTCCCGCCGCGCAGGGCATGTACGACCCTGCCAACGAGCATGACGCCTGCGGCGTCGGCTTCGTCGCCCACATCAAGGGGAAAAAGAGCCACGAGATCATTCAGCAGGGTCTCAAGATTCTCGAGAATCTGGACCACCGTGGCGCAGTGGGCGCCGATCCGCTGATGGGCGACGGCGCCGGCATCCTGATCCAGGTGCCGGACGGTTTCTATCGCGAGGAAATGGCCAAGCAGGGCGTGACGTTGCCGCCGGCGGGCGAATATGGCGTCGGCATGATCTTCCTGCCGAAGGAACACGCCTCGCGTCTCGCGTGCGAACAGGAACTCGAACGTACCGTGAAGGCAGAAGGCCAGGTGGTGCTCGGCTGGCGCGACGTCCCCGTCGACTCCACCATGCCCATCTCGCCCACCGTCAAGGCCACCGAGCCGCTGATCCGCCAGATCTTCATCGGGCGCGGCAAGGACATCGTTGTGACGGACGCGCTCGAGCGCAAGCTGTACATCATCCGCAAGACCGCCAGCCACCGCATCCAGGCGCTCAAGCTCAAGCACGGCAAGGAATACTTCGTGCCGTCGGTGTCGTCGCGTACTGTCGTCTACAAGGGGCTGCTGCTCGCGGGCCAGGTCGGCGTGTATTACCGCGACCTGCAGGACGAGCGCGTCGTCTCGGCGCTGGCGCTCGTGCACCAGCGCTTCTCGACCAACACCTTCCCGGCATGGGAGCTCGCGCACCCGTACCGCATGATCGCGCACAACGGTGAAATCAACACCGTGAAGGGCAACGTCAACTGGCTGAACGCGCGTACCGGCGCGATCGCCTCGCACGTGCTCGGCGACGACCTGCCGAAGCTCTGGCCGCTGATCTACCCGGGCCAGTCGGACACGGCTTCGTTCGACAACTGTCTCGAACTGCTCGTGATGGCCGGCTACCCGCTCGTCCACGCGATGATGATGATGATCCCGGAAGCGTGGGAGCAGCACACGCTGATGGACGACAACCGCCGCGCGTTCTACGAATATCACGCCGCGATGATGGAACCGTGGGACGGCCCCGCCGCGATCGCATTCACCGACGGCCGTCAGATCGGCGCGACGCTGGACCGTAACGGCCTGCGTCCGGCACGCTATCTTGTCACCGACGACGACCTCGTGATCCTCGCGTCGGAGTCGGGCGTGCTGCCTATTCCCGAGTCGAAGATCGTCCAGAAGTGGCGCCTGCAGCCGGGCAAGATGTTCCTGATCGACATGGAGCAGGGCCGCATCATCCAGGACAAGGAACTCAAGGACAACCTCGCGAACGCCAAGCCGTACAAGAGCTGGATCGAGGCCGTGCGCATCAAGCTCGACGAAATCGAGCCGAAGGCGGAAGACGTCGAGACGCAGCGCCGCGAAGCCGCCGTGCTGCTGGACCGCCAGCAGGCGTTCGGCTACACGCAGGAAGACCTCAAGTTCCTGATGGCGCCGATGGCGCAATCAGGCGAGGAAGCCATCGGCTCGATGGGCAACGACTCGCCGCTGGCGGTCATGTCCAACAAGAACAAGACGCTGTACAACTACTTCAAGCAGTTGTTCGCGCAGGTGACGAACCCGCCGATCGACCCGATCCGCGAGAACATGGTGATGTCGCTCGTGTCGTTCATCGGCCCGAAGCCGAACCTGCTCGACACGACCAACATCAACCCGACGATGCGCCTCGAAGTGTCGCAGCCCGTGCTCGACTTCAAGGACATCGCGAAGATCCGCGCCATCGACCAGTACACCGGCGGCAAATTCAGCTCGTACGAACTGAACATCTGCTATCCGGTTGCCTGGGGCAAGGAAGGCATCGAGGCGCGCATCGCCTCGCTGTGCGCCGAAGCCGTGGACGCCGTCAAGTCGGGCTACAACATCCTGATCGTGTCGGACCGCCGCGCGGACCGTGACAACGTCGCGATCCCGGCGCTGCTCGCCACCTCGGCCATTCACTCGCATCTCGTCGCGCATGGTCTGCGCACGAGCACGGGTCTGGTCGTCGAAACCGGCTCGGCGCGCGAGACGCATCACTTCGCGCTGCTCGCGGGCTACGGCGCGGAAGCCGTGCACCCGTACCTCGCGCTGGAGACGCTCGCCAACATGGCCGAGGGCCTGAAGGGCGATCTCTCGGCCGAGAAGGTCATCTACAACTTCACGAAGGCGGTCGGCAAGGGCCTGCTCAAGGTCATGTCGAAGATGGGCATCTCGACGTACATGTCCTACACCGGCGCGCAGATTTTCGAAGGCGTGGGCCTGTCGGCGGATCTGGTCGAGAAGTACTTCAAGGGCACGGCGTCGAAGGTCGGCGGCATCGGCATCTTCGAAGTGGCCGAGGAAGCGATTCGCCTGCATCGCGATGCGTTCGGCGACAACCCGGTGCTCGCCAACATGCTCGACGCAGGCGGCGAGTACGCGTACCGCGTGCGCGGCGAAGAGCACATGTGGACGCCCGACGCCATCGCCAAGCTGCAGCACTCGGCGCGCAGCAACTCGTACCAGACGTACAAGGAATACGCGCACATCATCAACGACCAGACGAAGCGTCACATGACGTTCCGCGGTCTGTTCGAATTCAAGGTCGACCCGGCCAAGGCGATTCCGCTCGAAGAAGTCGAATCGGCCAAGGACATCGTCAAGCGCTTCGCGACCGGCGCCATGTCGCTCGGCTCGATCAGCACGGAAGCGCACGCCACGCTGGCGGTCGCGATGAACCGTATCGGCGGCAAGTCGAACACCGGCGAAGGCGGCGAGGATGAAACGCGCTATCGCAACGAACTGCGCGGCATTCCGATCAAGAACGGCGACACGCTGCAATCGATCATCGGCAAGGAAGTCGTCACCGACATCCCGCTGAAGGAAGGCGATTCGCTGCGCTCGAAGATCAAGCAAGTGGCGTCGGGCCGCTTCGGCGTGACGGCGGAGTATCTCGCGTCGGCGGACCAGATCCAGATCAAGATGGCGCAGGGCGCGAAGCCCGGCGAAGGCGGTCAGTTGCCGGGCCACAAGGTGTCGGATTACATCGGCAAGCTGCGTTACTCGGTGCCGGGCGTCGGCCTCATTTCGCCGCCGCCGCACCACGACATCTATTCGATCGAAGACCTGGCGCAACTGATCCACGATCTGAAGAACGTGAACTCCGGTTCGAGCATTTCCGTGAAGCTGGTGTCCGAAGTGGGCGTCGGCACGGTGGCGGCCGGTGTCGCGAAGGCGAAGGCGGATCACGTCGTGATCGCGGGCCATGACGGCGGCACGGGCGCTTCGCCGCTCTCGTCGCTCAAGCATGCGGGCACGCCGTGGGAACTCGGCCTCGCCGAAACCCAGCAGACCCTGGTGCTGAACCGTCTGCGCGGCCGTATCCGCGTGCAGGCCGACGGCCAGATGAAGACCGGCCGCGACGTCGTGATCGGCGCGCTGCTCGGCGCGGACGAGTTCGGCTTCGCGACGGCGCCGCTCGTCGTCGAAGGCTGCATCATGATGCGCAAGTGCCATCTGAACACGTGCCCGGTCGGCGTCGCGACGCAGGACCCGGTGCTGCGCGCGAAGTTCTCCGGCCAGCCGGAACACGTCGTCAACTTCTTCTTCTTCGTGGCCGAGGAAGTGCGCGAAATCATGGCGCAGTTCGGCATCCGCAAGTTCGACGACCTGATCGGCCGCGCCGAGCTGCTCGACACGAAGAAGGGCGTCGAGCACTGGAAGGCGAAGGGTCTCGATTTCTCGCGCGTGTTCTATCAGGTGCCGGTGGAAGCAGAAGTCGCGCGCAAGCATGTGGACGTGCAGGACCACGGTCTGGACAAGGCGCTCGATCACA
Organism: Caballeronia sp. LZ034LL; assembly: GCF_031451215.1. Classification (NCBI taxonomy): domain Bacteria; kingdom Pseudomonadati; phylum Pseudomonadota; class Betaproteobacteria; order Burkholderiales; family Burkholderiaceae; genus Caballeronia; species Caballeronia sp. LZ034LL. The sequence goes on along the minus strand of NZ_JARUXR010000001.1, from coordinate 2,699,862 downwards.
TCCTGATCGAGAAGTCGAAGGCCGCCATCGAGAAGGGCGAGCATGTGTCGTTCATCCAGCCGGTGCGCAACGTGAACCGTACGGTCGGCGCCATGCTGTCCGGCACGATCGCGAAGAAGCACGGCCACGACGGCCTGCCCGACGATTCCATCCACATCCAGCTGAAGGGTACGGCGGGTCAGAGCTTCGGCGCGTTCCTCGCGAAGGGCGTGACGCTGGATCTGGTCGGCGACGGCAACGACTACGTCGGCAAGGGTCTCTCGGGCGGGCGCATCATCATTCGTCCGACCAACGACTTCCGCGGCAAGTCCGAGGAAAACATCATCTGCGGCAACACGGTGATGTACGGCGCGATCGAAGGCGAAGCGTATTTCCGCGGCGTCGCGGGCGAGCGCTTCTGCGTGCGCAACTCGGGTGCGACGGCGGTCGTCGAAGGCACCGGCGACCACGGCTGCGAATACATGACCGGCGGCACGGTGGTCGTGCTCGGCGAGACCGGCCGCAACTTCGCGGCGGGCATGTCGGGCGGCATCTCGTTCGTGTACGACCCGGATGGCAGCTTCGCGGGCAAGTGCAACAAGTCGATGGTCGCACTCGATCCGGTGCTGCAGCAGGCCGAACAGGAGCGCACGGTGGATCGCGCGCTGTGGCACGCCGGCAAGACCGACGAAGCGCTGCTCAAGGGGCTGATCGAGCGTCACTTCCAGTTCACCGGCTCGCCGCGCGCGAAGGCCTTGCTTGAAAACTGGGACGCGTCGCGCCGCCAGTTCGTCAAGGTCTTCCCGACGGAGTACAAGCGCGCGCTGGCTGAAATTGGCGCGAAGAAGTCGAAGGACGCCATCGCGGCTTGACGCCTCGTTCACACAGAAACAAGCGCGCTCTGCCGCAAAGACGTCAGAGCGCGTGATCCTCACCAAATACAGAGAAAGAAATGGGCAAGGCAACCGGTTTTCTCGAGTTCGAGCGCCAGCACGAGGCGTACGAAGCACCGCTGACCCGCGTCAAGCACTACAAGGAATTTGTTGCAGCGCTGACCGATGAAGACGCGAAGGTTCAGGGCGCGCGCTGCATGGACTGCGGCATTCCGTTCTGCAACAACGGCTGTCCGGTCAACAACATCATTCCGGACTTCAACGATCTGGTGTTCCAGCAGGACTGGAAGAGCGCGATCAACGTGCTGCATTCCACCAACAACTTCCCGGAGTTCACGGGCCGCATCTGCCCGGCGCCGTGCGAATCGGCGTGTACGTTGGGCATCAACGACGATCCGGTCGGCATCAAGTCGATCGAGCACGCGATCATCGACAAGGCCTTCGCCGAAGGCTGGGTCGTGCCGCAGCCGCCGAAGCACAAGACGGGCAAGAAGGTGGCCGTGGTGGGTTCGGGTCCGGCGGGCTTGGCCGCCGCGCAGCAACTCGGGCGCGCGGGACATGACGTCGTCGTGTTCGAGAAGAACGACCGCATCGGCGGCCTGCTGCGCTACGGCATTCCCGACTTCAAGCTGGAGAAGTGGCTGATCGACCGCCGCATGCGCCAGATGGAAGCGGAAGGCGTGTCGTTCCGCACCAATGTGTTCATCGGCAAGGAAGCGATGCCGGACTACATCGCCAACACGGCGAAGGAAACCATCACGCCGGACGAGCTGAAGGAACAGTTCGACGCCGTGGTGATCGCCGGCGGTTCGGAAACGCCGCGTGATCTGCCGGTGCCCGGCCGCGAGCTGCAGGGCATCTACTACGCGATGGAATTTCTGCCGCAGCAGAACAAGGTCAATGCCGGCGACAAGGTCCCGGACCAGCTGCTGGCCAAGGGCAAGCATGTGGTCGTGATCGGCGGCGGCGATACGGGTTCGGATTGCGTCGGCACGTCGAACCGGCATGGCGCGAAGGGCGTGACGCAGTTCGAACTGCTGGCGCAACCGCCTGAAGAAGAGAACAAGCCGCTCGTGTGGCCGTACTGGCCGATCAAGCTGCGCACGTCCTCGTCGCATGAAGAGGGCTGCGAGCGTGACTGGTCGGTGGCGACGAAGCGCTTCGAAGGCAAGAACGGCAAGGTCGAGAAGCTGATTGCGGTGCGCGTCGAGTGGAAGGGCGGCAAGATGCAGGAAGTGCCGGGTTCGGAGTTCGAGATGAAGGCCGATCTCGTGCTGCTCGCGATGGGTTTCACGCAGCCGGTGTCGCCGGTGCTGGAAGCGTTCGGCGTCGAGAAGGATGCGCGCGGCAACGTGCGTGCTTCGACCGAAGGCGACAAGGCGTATTACACGTCGGTGGACAAGGTGTTCACGGCGGGCGATATGCGGCGCGGCCAGTCGCTGGTGGTGTGGGCGATTCGCGAAGGACGCCAGTGCGCGCGGTCGGTCGATGCGTTCCTGATGGGGAGCAGTGAGTTGCCGCGGTAAAGGGCTTGTCCCGGAAGGGTTGAGAGAAGGCGGATGGTCGAAAGGCTGTCCGCCTTTTTGGTTTTCAGGCTGAGCGCATTCGGTGCTGGATTTTTTTGGCCAGCGCAGCCTTGGCATCGATCGAGTCGACCATGTCGTTCGCCGCGTTCATGAGGCGGCGCAGATCGCTGCTCGGGATGGCGCTTGCGTCCTGGAACACGACAATCGAGTCGTAGCGCTCGATGAATGGCTCGATGTGTTGAAGCACGATTGTCGCCAGCCGTGCCCGCTCCTGACCAGTCACACCGAAGACAAAAAGCGGCGTACTCGCGCCTGTGATGGCGAAATCGATTGGATAATCGGACGCATCGGGCACTTCGGGCGCGTGGTAATTCTCGATCACATGGTCGACGCCGACGATCTCTGTGAGGTTTAGCCGAAGATCGTCAAAAAATGTTGATGCAACGCGCGTCCGAGTCCAGCTCTTCAAGTCACTGATGCGCAACAAGGCTTGGCCGTAACGCAGCAGTGAAACGCCGAGTAATTGTTCGTCCGCCTCAGCCACGATCTGGCCATCATCAGCGAGACGCGCGCCGTGCTCCGCGAGCATCCTGTCGAGCAAGACCCGACGCGGACCTCGCATGAGGGCGGACACGTCGGAGTCGTATGAGACGCGCATGAGCGTTGCGCCAGCATCTTCGAGCCGCCAGCCGCCCATCGTTTGTCGGAGCCAGACTGTCACGCAGTCACCGTCCGGTTCGAGCAAGGGCATGGAGAGCCGCAACGCCTCGCCGTCTTGCGCTACGTCGAGTTCGGAACACCACGACTCGCACAGCAGTCGCTTCACTGCGTCTGGAGTGTTAGGCAACATGTCAGACCGCTAATTCAGGTTGGAAGGAGCTGGATTCGAACCAGGCGATGCCGCAATCTCTGCATAGACGTTCGAACGCGCTCCCGACCGAGTTGTAGTCGGACACCGACTCGGCGTACCCGTCCGCGTCGAGGCCCGCATTGATGTAACGATGGGTTGCCAGATGTCGATGATGGCCCACTGGGACTTTGATGCGTTCCAGGATGTTCCTGTGTGAATGATAGGGACCGTTGTACCGGGCGAGGATCAGGGTCATTTCGGCAGACCAGACCCGCGTCAGTCCGACTGAGAAAACCGAGGGATTCGTGGACGAAACGCGCAGAAAGATCCGGTATGCCTGCGTGGCGTCCCGGGCGTCATGCAGCACAAAATTCTTTTCCCGATGGGTGCCTTTTATCACCCACCTTGCTCGCGGGTTCACAATCAGCTTCGGTGCAAGTCGCATGGCGTTAAGGTCGTCGTCGGTTAAAAGCCGGAAGTCCATCCGTTGTCTCAATGTGATGTGAACAGGACTAGACAGTCTAGATTCAGCGACACAGCCTCAACCAACCCACCCAACAAATAAGACAAAACCGCACCAGCGATCCCTCACCGATGCGGTCCTCACGACCAGCCCGAACCATCAAGCCCGCTTCAAGCCTCCGCCATCGTCCTTTCGATCTCGATCTTGTAGTCATGGAACATCGCCACCGACTCACGATGCGCGACGCTCAGAATCGCCGCCTTCGGCAGCTTCTCCAGCACCGTGTTGTAGATGTGCAGTTCGTTCTCCGCGTCGAGCGCGCTGGTCGCCTCGTCGAGGAACAGGAAATCCGGCTTGTGCAGCAGCACGCGCGCCGCGGCCAGACGTTGCTGCTCACCCGGCGACAAACTCCGCGCCCAATGCGCACTTTCCTCCAGCCGATCCACATACGACCCGAGATTGCAGAGACGCAGCGCCTCGCGGGTTTCTTCGTCGCTGAACGTGCCGCCCGGCGACGGATACGCGAGCGCCGCGCGCAGCGTGCCGATCGGCAGATAGCTTACTTGCGGGATGAACATCATCTTCGCGTCGACGGGTGCGTCGATGGTGCCGTCGCCGAACGGCCACAGTCCCGCGAGCGCCCGCATCAGGGTGCTCTTGCCCGAGCCCGACGGCCCGACCACCAGCCAGCGCGAGCCCGGCTCCACCGACACGTTCGCCACCCGCGACAGCGGCGTGCCGTTCGGCAGCGCGAGCGTGAGATCCTGGGTCGTGAGCGACGGCGTGCTCGTGTAGTGCAGGTTGATGCCGCCGCGCGCGGTCGCCGGCGAGTTTTCCTCGCGGATGTGGGTGGAACGCATCACGCGCTTGAATTCACGCAGACGATTCACCGTGGCGCGCCATTCGACCAAGGTCGAATAACTATTGATGAACCAGGAAAACGAGTCGCTGACCGTGCCGAACGCCGATGAAATCTGCATCAGCACGCCAAACGAGAACGCGCCCGCGAAGTAGCGCGGCGCCGCGACCATGATCGGGAAGATGATGGCGATCTGGCCATAGAAGCTCAGCACGAAGGTCATGCGCTTCGTGTACTTCATGATCAGCCACCAGTTGTCGCGAATGCGCTGGAAAATGGATTTGGCGTTCGCCGTTTCGGTCGTGATGCCGTCATAGAAGGCGATCTGTTCGGCGTTCTCGCGCACGCGGATCAGCCCGAAGCGGAAGTCTGCCTCCACCTTCTGCTGCTGGTAGTTGATCGACACCAGCGGATGTCCGACCTTCTGGATGATCAGCGAGCCCAGGATCGCGTACAGCGCGGCGGCCCAGACCATGTAGCCCGGAATCGTGATCGGCGTGCCGCCGAGCGAGAAGGTCAGCGCGCCCGCGATGGTCCACAGGATCGTGATGAACGTGACCAGCGTGACGAGCGTCGAGAGCAAATCGAGCGAGAGCGAAAGCGTCGTGGTCGCGAAGGATTGCAGGTCGTCGCTGATACGCTGGTCGGGGTTGTCGGCGAGCCGGTCGCGTTCGATGCGGTAGAACGCCTTGTCGCCGAACCACTGTTCGAGATACTTGTTCGTCAGCCATTGGCGCCAGCGGAACGCCAGCATCTGCCGCAGATACCGTCCGTACACCGCGAGCAGGATGTACGCGAAGGCCAGACCGGTGAAGATCAGCAGCAGGTGCGGGAAATCCTTGACGTTCTTGTTCTGCAGCGCGTTGTAGAAGTCCGCGTTCCAGCTGTTGAGCCGGACGTTGATCCACACGACCGTCATGTTGATCGCGATGATCGCCACGAGCAGGCCCCACGCGAAGCCGCGTTCCTCGGAAACCCAGTAGGGCTTGATGAGGCTCCACGCCGAGACTTCGTCGGCCTTCTGCTGCGTGTTTTCAGTACGGGTGTCGATCATGAGCTTCCTGCCGATGCGCCCTTCGGGCGGCGGATTGTTGCGTGGTCGCGCGACGGGCGTGCTGCGCGGTGCGGCCGGCTGCGGCCCGCCGTTATCTTCCGGGCAGCCAGTTTCGGGCCTGCAAATTGTTCCGGGTTTGCCTTAACGCTCACTTAATTTCGCGCGCTCGCCGGCTGAACCATGTTCGCGGCATTGTGCCAGAGTGCTGCCGCACAGGAAAAAAGCAGGGCACAATCCCGGTTTGCAGCGCCTTCGCCTTTCATGTTCTAATGACCTTCGACGAAACAGGGGTGCTTTGCATGCATCGACGGTCGGAACCGGCCCTCACGCAGCGAGGCTGAGAGAGACCCTTTGCACCCGATCCGGGTAATACCGGCGAGGGAAGTTTCCGGAGAACGCGCGCCACCCGCGCCATTCCTCCAGTTTCTTCCGCACCTTGTCCTTTCCGTCCGGCGCGCATCCGCAGCCGGGCCGGTCTCTCCGCCCATGTCGTCCTTGTGATGTGCCGCAGCGCCTGCACGGACGGATCAGGCCATTCCTGCCTTTCTCCTTTCCGATGCAGCGCCAGGCATGAGCCTCGTGCGCACGCTCCACGTGCCCGCGCCGGCCGTTAGGAGACATCGAATTGAACAGAATCCATCAGACCGCCGACCCCCAGGCGGATTTTGCCGTGATCGGCGGCGGGCTCGTCGGCCGGCTCGTGGCCTGGCAGCTGGCGGGCGCGGGGCATCGAGTGAGTCTTTTCGAGCGCGGCGACGCGCCCGGCACGCAATCGGCCGCCTGGGTCGCGGCCGCGATGCTGGCGCCGCTCGCCGAAGCGGCCAGCGCGGAACCACTCGTGGTCGGGCTCGGCGCGGCGTCGCTCGAACGCTGGCCGGGGCTCATCGCGCAATTGCCCGAGCCGGTCTTCTTCCAGCGCAACGGCACGCTCGTCGTCTGGCATGGCGCGGATCGCGCCGAGGCGCCCTTGCTCGAACCCCGGCTGCGCGCCAATTCGCCCGCCGGTCTGCTCGACGGCGGTTTCGTCAAGCTCGCCGGCGACCAGGTCGCGCAGGCGGAACCGGCGCTCGGCACGCGTTTCGCGCAAGGCTGGCTGCTGCCGAACGAAGGCCAGCTCGACAACCGCCAGGCGCTCGCCGCATTGGCCGCGGGACTCGCCGCGCGCGGCGTGCGCACGCACTGGAACACGACGGTCGAGGCCATGCCCGACGCGCGCTGGATCATCGATTGCCGCGGCCTCGGCGGCAAGCCCGCCTGGCCCGCGCTGCGCGGGATTCGCGGCGAGGTGGCGCGGGTGCACGCGCCGGGCATCGGGCTGTCGCGGCCGGTGCGGCTGCTGCATCCGCGCTATCCGCTCTATATCGCGCCGAAGCAGGACGATCTCTACGTGATCGGCGCGACGGAAGTCGAAGGCGAGGACATGTCGCCCGTGAGCGTGCGGTCGGCGCTCGAACTGCTGAGCGCCGCGTTCGCCGTGCATCCGGGTTTCGGCGAGGCGCGCATTCTCGAACTCAATGCCCACTGCCGGCCGACCTTGCCGGATCACCGCCCGGCCATCGTCTGGGACGGGGCGCGGACGGTGCGCGTGAATGGGCTGTATCGGCACGGCTTCATGATTGCGCCCGAAGTCGCGGACACCGCGTGCCGGCTGGCAGAAGCGCTCATCGTCGGCGACGTGGCCAATCACGCGAGCTTCGATGAACATCGCCGCGCCGCCCGCTGGCCGGAACTGCTGCATGGCGCGGCCGACACCGTTGCCAGGCCGGCAGCGGCGCCGGCGCTGTCGCACTAGACAAGAGACATAAAGCCATGAACATCCACATCAATCAGCGCGCCTTCGATCTGCCCGACGCCGCCACTGTCGGCGAGGCGCTCGCCGCCTTCGGCGCGAAACCGCCGTTCGCCGTCGCGCTCAACGGCCAGTTCGTCGCGCGCGGCGAGCACGCCATCCGTACGCTTTCCGCCGGCGACCGGCTCGACGTCGTGTCGCCCGTCGCGGGCGGCTGAGTCGCATGACGCACACCGAAGAATCGAAGGATCCCATCATGACCACACAGACCGCCGACGTGCTCACGCTCTACGGCCAGTCGTTCCCGAGCCGGCTCTTGCTCGGCACGTCGCGTTATCCGTCGCTGCAATCGCTGTCGGACGCCATCGACGCCGCACGTCCCGGCATGGTGACGGTGGCGCTGCGGCGCCAGTCGGAGACCGGCGAGGCCGGCTTCTTCGACGTGCTCAAGCGTCACGGCGTCGCGCTGCTGCCGAACACGGCGGGCTGCCAGAGCGTCGACGAGGTGCTGACCACGGCCTACATGGCCCGTGAAGTGTTCGAGACGCCCTGGATCAAGCTCGAACTGATCGGCGATGACTACACCTTGCAGCCCGATCCGATCGGTCTGGTCGAGGCGGCGTCGAAGCTGATCCGCGATGGCTTCAAGGTGCTGCCCTATTGCACGGAAGACCTCGTGATCGGCCGGCGCCTGCTCGACGTGGGCTGTGAGGCCCTGATGCCATGGGGCGCGCCGATCGGCACCGGTCGCGGCGTGACCAATCCGTACGGGCTGCGCACGCTGCGCGAGCGTTTGCCGGACGTGCCGCTGATCGTCGATGCCGGGCTCGGTGTGCCGTCGCACGCCAGTCAGGTGATGGAATGGGGCTTCGACGGCGTGCTGCTCAACACGGCGGTGTCGCAGGCGACCTTTCCGCCGCAGATGGCGCGGGCGTTCGCGCTGGGCGTCGAGGCGGGACGCACGGCGTTTCTCGCCGGACCGATGGCCGAGCGCGACAGCGCGCAGGCGAGCACGCCGGTGGTCGGCATGCCGTTCTGGCATCAGGAAGGAGGCGCGGCATGAGTCTCCTGAACCGTGAAGTTTTCTGGCCGCCGGCGGACGAGCTGATCGAGGTCGCCGAACAGATCCGTGCCCGGCTGGGCGACTGGCCCGCCGCGGAAACGCGTTGGCGCATTTGCCTGACCGCGCCCGAAGCGCCGCAGGCGAACGACCTGATCGTGTTCACCGAAGCGCGCGACGCCGATGCCGAACGCATCTCGAAGCAGGGCGCGGCCGTGCTCGACGCCCACGGGGAGCACACGGTGCTGCGCCGGGGCGGCGAGCGTTTCGCGCTGGAAGGCGCGCGCAGCGACGACTGGCTCGCCGCGCTCGCGGCGTTCCTCGATTGCAACTTCGAGCCGCACGACGCGCTGGTGCTCGCGCTCGCGTGGCGTGCCGGCGACGAGGCGCGCGACGACGCATGGCCCGTCGATTTCGCCACGTTCCCGCGCGTCGCGGAGCTGCCGCCCGCGCCGGAAGGCGGCTTCGCGCCGTGTCCGGACCGGCTCGGGCTGTATCCGGTGCTGCCGGATGCCGCCTGGGTGGAACGGGTACTCGATCTCGGCGTGCGCACGGCGCAGCTGCGCCGCAAGTCGACCGCATCCGACACGCCCGCCGTTCTGCGCGAGCAAATCTCGCTTTCGGTCGAAGCAGGGCGCCGGCACGGCGCTCAGCTATTCATCAACGATCACTGGCGCGAGGCGATCGAGGCGGGCGCCTATGGCGTGCATCTCGGCCAGGAAGACGTGCAGACGGCGGATCTGAACGCGATCGCGCGGGCCGGCTTGCGGCTCGGGCTGTCTACGCACGGCTACTACGAGATGCTGCGCGCGCTGCATTTCCGGCCGAGCTATCTCGCGCTCGGCGCCGTGTTCCCGACCACGACCAAGGTCATGCCCACCAAACCGCAGGGCCTGGCGCGGCTCGCGCGCTACGTGCAGCTGCTGTCGGGCCGCGTGCCGCTGGTGGCGATCGGCGGAATCGATGCCCGGGCGATGCCCGGCGTGCTCGCGACGGGCGTCGGCAGTGGCGCGGTCGTGCGTGCCGTCACCGAGGCGCCGGATACCGTCGCAGCGGTTTCGACATTGCAACAAATGTTTGCTGGTCAACCATGAAAACTCTCAAAAAGGCGGAGGCACGGCCCTAGGCAAAGCACCGATTGCGCGCAGGCCCTATAATTCGGCCTCTTGCGTCAACGGAATCTCTTACCCAGTGCCTGCTTCTTCCGAGACTCTGCTGGAGCTGCGCGACGTCGATTTCGGCTACGGCGACCGGCTCGTTCTATCCAACCTGAACATGCGTTTCACGCGTGGGCAGGTGGTCGCCGTCATGGGCGGCTCAGGCTGTGGCAAGACCACCACCCTGCGTCTGATCGGCGGCCTCGTGAAGGCGAGCCGCGGTCAGGTAATGTTCGGCGGCCAGGACGTCGGCGCGCAGACGCGCGAGGGCCTCTACGCACTGCGTCGCAAGATGGGCATGCTGTTCCAGTTCGGCGCGCTGTTTACCGACCAGACCGTGTTCGAAAACGTCGCGTTCGCGCTGCGCGAGCACACCGATCTTCCGGAAGATCTGATCCGCGACCTCGTGCTGATGAAGCTGAACGCGGTCGGCCTGCGCGGCGCGCGCGACCTCGCGCCGTCGGAGATCTCCGGCGGCATGGCGCGGCGCGTGGCGCTGGCGCGCGCCATCGCACTGGATCCGCAATTGATGATGTACGACGAGCCCTTCGCCGGCCTCGATCCCATCTCGCTCGGCATCACGGCGCAGCTCATCCGCACGCTCAACGACGCCCTCGGCGCCACGTCCATTCTGGTCACGCACGACGTGCCCGAATCGTTCGCCATCGCCGACTACGTGTACTTCATCGCGAACGGCGGCATTCACGCCGAAGGCACGCCGGCGCAACTGCGGGCGTCGGAAGACCCGACCGTCCGCCAGTTCATCGACGGCACGCCGGACGGCCCGTTCAAGTTCCATTACGCGAGCACTGCGCTGGCTGATGATTTCGGCATCGGAGGGCGCGCATGATCAGCGCAATCGGACGCTGGGTGCTGGACGGCTTGGGCACCGCGGGCTACGCCACGCGCATGTTCGCGCGGCTCGTGCTCGAATTCTTCCCGCTGCTGCGCCGTCCGCGGCTCGTCACGAAACAGATTCACTTCGTCGGCAATTATTCGCTCGTCATCATCGCGGTGTCGGGCTTGTTCGTCGGCTTCGTGCTCGGCTTGCAGGGCTATTACACACTGAGTCGCTACGGTTCCGAACAGGCGCTCGGCCTGCTGGTCGCGCTGTCGCTGGTGCGCGAACTCGGCCCGGTCGTCACCGCGCTGCTGTTCGCCGGGCGCGCGGGCACGTCGCTGACGGCTGAAATCGGCTTGATGAAGGCCGGCGAGCAGCTCACGGCCATGGAAATGATGGCCGTCGACCCGCTTCGCGTGGTCGTGGCGCCGCGCCTGTGGGCGGGCATCATCGCCATGCCGGTGCTCGCGGCAATCTTCAGCGCGGTGGGCATCCTCGGCGGCTATGTGGTCGGAGTGATGTTGATCGGCGTAGATCCGGGCGCATTCTGGTCGCAGATGCAAAGCGGCGTGGATGTCTGGCGCGACGTCGGCAACGGCGTCCTCAAGAGTGTGGTGTTCGGTTTCGCGGTGACGTTCATCGCGCTGTTCCAGGGCTACGAAGCGAGGCCGACGCCGGAAGGCGTGTCGCGCGCGACGACGAAAACGGTCGTGTACGCGTCGCTGGCCGTGCTCGGGCTCGATTTCCTGCTGACCGCGCTGATGTTCAGCTAGAACCCGGTGCCAGGCGCCGGATCCGGCGCGGGCGTTGTGAAGGCCACAGACCGTCACGCGCCATCTGCGAAAAGATTCTCTTTGGGAAGACGATGAAAAAGACTGCTCTCGACTTTTGGGTCGGCCTGTTCGTGGTGCTCGGTTTCGTGGCGCTGCTGTTTCTCGCGCTGAAGGCGGGCAACATGAGTTCCCTGTCGTTCCAGCAAACCTATGCGGTGAAGCTCAAGTTCGACAACATCGGCGGGCTGAAGCCGCGCGCGCCGGTCAAGAGCGCGGGCGTGACCGTGGGACGGGTCGGCAGCATCGGCTTCGACCAGAACACGTACCAGGCCGTGGTCACCATCGACATTGACAAGCAGTATCAGTTTCCGAAGGACTCGTCGGCGAAGATCCTGACCTCGGGCCTGCTCGGCGAGCAGTACATCGGCCTCGATCCCGGCGGCGACGACCAGATGCTCAAGAACGGCGACACCATCACGATGACGCAGTCCGCCGTGGTGCTCGAAAACCTGATCGGCCAGTTCCTCTATAACAAGGCGGCGGATTCCGGCGCATCGAAGGCGCCGGCTGCACCGGCGCCGGCTCCCGCAGCACCGGCCTTCCCGGGCGCGGCGAGCGCAATGGGTGCATCGGCTGCGTCGCCCGCATCGGGCGCGGCTCAATAAGGAGAAGAACATGCAGGCCATGGGGATGCGGTGCGCGGCGATGATCGTGTGCGCAGCGGCACTCGGCGGGTGTGCCACCGTGACGACGCCCAGCAAGGGCGATCCGTTCGAGAGCTACAACCGCACGATGTTCACGATCAACGACACGGTGGACCGCTACGCGCTGAAGCCGGTGGCGAAGGGCTACGTGTGGGCGGTGCCGGAGCCGGTGCGCAACAGCGTGACCAACTTCTTCTCGAACATCGGCGACGTGTACATCGCCGCGAACAATCTGATGCAGTTGAAGATCGCGGACGGCGTGTCGGACATCATGCGCGTTGCGATCAACACGGTGTTCGGCGTCGGCGGCCTGTTCGACGTCGCGACCCTCGCGAAGCTGCCGAAGCACGTGGGCGATTTCGGCCTGACCATGGGCCATTACGGCGTGCCGCCCGGTCCGTATGTCGTGCTGCCGCTGCTCGGCCCGAGCACCGTGCGCGATTCCGCCGGCCTGGTGGTCGACTATTTCGGTAATCCGCTGACCTACGTCAGCCCGGATTCGGTGAGCTGGGCGCTGTACGGCGTGAACCTCATCAACACGCGGGCGAATCTGCTGGACGTCTCCGACCTGCTGGCCGACGCCGCCCTCGACAAATACACGTTCGTGCGCAACACGTACCTGCAGCGCCGCCAGTTCCTGATCACCGGTGGCGGCAGCAGCATGTCCGACTACGAAACGCCGCCGCCGAACTATTCCGACAGCGAAGGCGCGGCCGCCGCGACCGGGGCATCGGAAACCGCAGCACCCGCCGAGTCTGCGTCGGCGTCAGCGGCAGCGGAGGGCGCCGCGCCGGCATCAGGCACGGCGGCTGCACCTGCTCCGGCGAGCGACGTCAGCGGTACCGTGCCCGGCAACCAGTACGTGCCGCCGCGCGCGCCGCCCGGGTTCCCTTCGTTCCGCCTGCGTTGAGCGGTGGTTTGCTAACGCGCGGTAACATAGCTGACGTCATTTCTTACGATTTGGAGCGTGTCTCGCCTGAACTCGATTCAGGCAGCACGCTCAAACTGAAGCCTCTATCTCTGCAGGGTTTGCGATGAAAAAACTATTCCTTCTTCCCCTTCTCGCCATGTTGGTGGCTTTCTGCGGTTCGGCGTCGGCGCAGTCGGTGGATGCGAATTCGCCGGACCAGCTGATCAAGACCGTGACCACGCAAGTGCTCGATCAACTCAAGTCCGACAAGCAGATCCAGTCGGGCAACATCAACGAGATCACCAAGCTCGTCAACGAAAAGATCCTGCCTTATACGGATTTCACGCGCACCACGCGTCTCGTGATGGGCCGCAACTGGAACACGGCTACGCCGGAACAGCAGAAGCAGATCGTCGAGCAGTTCAAGATGCTGCTGATCCGCACCTACGCGGGCGCCCTGGCGCAAGTGCGCAACCAGACCATCCAGTACAAGCCGTTCCGCGCGTCGCCGGAAGATAACGATGTCGTGGTCCGCTCGGTCGTGATGAACAACGGTTCGCCGGTCGAGCTGGACTACCGTCTGTACAAGACGCCGCAAGGCTGGCGCGTGTACGACATCAACGTGCTCGGCGCGTGGCTGATCCAGGCGTATCAGCAGCAGTTTAACGAGCAGATCCAGCAGCATGGCGTGAGCGGCCTCCTGCAGTTCCTCACGCAGCGCAATCAGCAACTCGCGAGCGGCAAGGCATCGTGAGTACGCCGGCCACGGGCGGCCGTTTCCAGACGGCCGCGTCGCTGACGCATGAGAGCGCGAAGGCCGCGCTCGAAGCCGGCCTGTCGCGCATCGCGGCAGGCGCGAGCGAGGTGGATTGCGCACCGCTCACGCAGTTCGATTCCTCCGCGCTCGCCGTGCTGCTTGCATGGCAGCGCGCCGCGTCGGCGCGTGGCGCCGCGCTCGGCGTCTTCAATCTTCCCTCCGGGCTCGAGAGTCTTGCGCGAGCCTATGGCGTCGATACGCTTCTCTCCTTCCGACATTGATCCTGCACTGAACTCGCAGCGGCCCAGGTGGCCGCTGCGTTCACGCCAGCAGGATCGCCGCGAGGTCGGCTCAGGCCGCTTTGCCCTATAATCAAACGTTTTTTCGGGCGTTGCCCCGGCCCTCTTTATGCGAGCCGGTTCGAGCGGGCCCGAAAGCGCCATCCCCGCACAAATCGAGGCGCGGCCGAACGTGGCCCGCGCACAGTCCATGTCAGCGATAGAAATCCGAAACGTCAGGAAGCGCTACAAGGAGCTCCAGGCGCTCAAAGGCGTGAGCCTCACGGTCGAAGAGGGCGAGTTCTTCGGCCTGCTCGGCCCGAACGGCGCGGGCAAAACCACCTTGATCAGCATCCTGGCCGGCCTTGCCCGTGCCGATAGCGGCACGATCTCCGTGCGCGGACACGACGTCGTCAGCGACTTTCGCGCGGCGCGCCGCGCGCTGGGCGTGGTGCCGCAGGAACTCGTGTTCGATCCTTTTTTCACCGTCCGCGAGTCGCTGCGGATCCAGTCGGGCTACTTCGGCCTGCGCCGCAACGACGACTGGATCGATGAAGTGATGGCCAATCTCGATCTCACCGAGAAAGCCGACGTCAACACGCGCGCGCTGTCGGGCGGCATGAAGCGCCGCGTGCTGGTGGCGCAGGCGCTGGTGCACCGGCCGCCGGTGATCGTGCTCGACGAGCCCACTGCCGGCGTCGACGTCGAATTGCGCCAGACGCTCTGGAAATTCATCTCGCGCCTGAATCGCGAAGGTCACACCATCGTGCTGACCACGCACTATCTCGAAGAAGCCGAATCCCTGTGCGACCGCCTCGCGATGCTGCGGCGCGGCGAAGTCGTCGCGCTGGAACGCACGAGCACGCTGTTGCAGCGCTTCGCCGGCATGCAGCTCTACCTGCGTCTGGCGAATGGCCCGTTGCCCGCCGAACTGCGTGCGCTCGAAGTGGATCCGCAGGCCGTGTCCGGCGCCCAGCATCTGCTGCGGCTCACGAGCTACGACGACGTCGAGCCGATCCTCGCCAAATGCCGCGCAGCGGGCTGCACCTTCGACGAAATCGAAGTGCGCAAGGCGGATCTCGAAGACGTGTTCATGCAGGTGATGAACGGGCCCGAAGTGGTCGAGGGACTTTCATGAGCGGTTTCCAGACGTTGTTCTACAAGGAGCTGCTGCGCTTCTGGAAGGTATCGTTCCAGACCGTGCTCGCGCCGGTGGTGACGGCGCTCCTGTACCTGACCATCTTCGGTCATGCGTTGTCGGGGCACGTACAGGTCTATCCGGGCGTCGGCTACACGAGCTTCCTCGTGCCCGGCCTCGTCATGATGAGCGTGTTGCAGAACGCGTTCGCCAACAGCTCGTCGTCGCTGATCCAGTCGAAGATCACCGGCAATCTGGTGTTCGTGCTGCTGCCGCCCATCGCGCACTGGGAAATGTTCTTCGCCTATGTGCTGGCGTCGGTGGCGCGCGGCCTGTGCGTCGGGCTGGGCGTGTTCATCGTGACGATATGGTTCATCCCGATGTCTTTTTCCGCGCCGTTCTACATCATTGCGTTCGCGGTCCTCGGCTCGGGCATCCTCGGCACGCTGGGCCTGATCGCGGGCATCTGGGCCGACAAGTTCGACCATCTGTCCGCATTTCAGAACTTCCTGATCATGCCGCTCACGTTTCTTTCCGGCGTGTTCTACTCGACACATTCGCTGCCGCCGCTGTGGCGCGCGGTGTCGCATCTGAACCCGTTCTTCTACATGATCGACGGCTTTCGCTACGGCTTCTTCGGCGTCTCGGACGTGAATCCGCTGGTGAGCCTGTGCATCGTCGGCGCATTCCTGGCCGCGCTGGCGTTGATCGCCGCGCGCATGCTCGCGAGCGGCTTCAAGCTGCGTCATTAAATTCAAGGAGACTTCCATGCAACCGACTCCGGAGCAGGTGAAAGGCTATATCGCAGCCGGTCTCGCCTGCCAGCATCTCGAAGTGGAGGGCGACGGCCAGCACTTCTTCGCGACCATCGTGAGCGACGCGTTCGCCGGCAAGCGGCCGATCGCGCGTCATCAACTCGTCTATGCCGCGCTCGGCGAGCGCATGCGCGAGGAAATTCACGCGCTCAGCATGAAGACGCTCACGCCCGAGGAGTGGCAAGCGGCCTGAAACCGGCCGGCCATGCCGGCATCGCCGGGAGAATCACGCAGACATAGGCAGTAGACAGTGCGAATCATCAAAGACAACCGCGGCGTCGAAAGCGGCTCCGCAGCAGGAAGCTCGGTCGAAGGACACGTCATCATGGATAAACTGGTCATTACGGGAGGCACCCAGCTTTCCGGCGAAATCACCGTCTCGGGCGCCAAGAACGCGGCGCTGCCGATTCTTTGCGCTTGCCTGCTCACCGCGGACGACGTTCATCTGTCGAACGTGCCGAACCTGCAGGACGTGCGCACCACGCTCAAGCTGCTCAAGCAGATGGGCGTGCAGTCGGAAGTGTCGGCGGACGGCCGCGTGACGCTCAATGCATCGAAGGTCGACAACCTCGTCGCGCCGTACGAACTCGTGAAGACGATGCGCGCGTCGATCCTCGTGCTCGGGCCGCTGGTCGCGCGCTTCGGCGAGGCGAAGGTGTCGCTGCCGGGCGGCTGCGCGATCGGCGCGCGTCCGGTCGATCAGCACATCAAGGGCCTGCAGGCGATGGGCGCCGAGATCAACATCGAGCACGGCTTCATCGAAGCGCGCGCGAAGCGTCTGAAGGGCGCGCGCATCATCACCGACATGATCACCGTGACCGGCACCGAGAACCTGCTGATGGCAGCGGTCCTCGCCGATGGCGAGACGGTGATCGAGAACGCCGCGCGCGAACCGGAAGTGACCGACCTCGCGCAACTGCTCGTGAAGATGGGCGCGAAGATCGACGGCATCGGCACGGACCGGCTCGTGATCCAGGGCGTCGAGAAACTGCACCGCGCGCAGCATGCGGTCGTGCCGGACCGGATCGAAGCGGGCACGTTCCTGTGCGCGGTCGCGGCGGCGGGCGGCGACGTCACGCTGCGTCACGTCAGGCCGCATCTGCTCGATGCCGTGACGGCCAAGCTGCGCGAGGCGGGCGTGAGCATCGAGGAAGGCGACGACTGGATGCGCGTGCGCATGGCGCAGCGCGCCGAAGCGGTGAACATCCGCACCTCCGAATACCCGGCGTTCCCGACCGACATGCAGGCGCAGTTCATGGCGCTCAACACCATTGCCAACGGCACCTCGCAAGTGGTCGAGACGATCTTCGAGAACCGCTTCATGCACGTGCAGGAGCTGAACCGTCTGGGCGCGAGCATCACCATCGACGGCAATACGGCGCTGGTCGCCGGCGTCGAGAAGCTGTCCGGCGCGAAGGTCATGGCAACGGACCTGCGGGCCTCGGCCTGCCTCGTGATCGCGGCGATGTGCGCGGACGGCGAAACCTTGATCGACCGCATTTACCATCTCGACCGCGGCTACGACCGCATGGAAGCGAAGCTGACGGCGGTCGGCGCCAACGTGCGCCGTATCGCGGGCAGCGGAGGCGAACAATGAGTTCGTTGCCGCAGACGTCGTCGTCGCTGGCGGCGAGCGCGCCGCTGACGCTCGCCTTGTCGAAAGGGCGTATCTTCGAGGAAACGCTGCCGCTGCTCGCGGCGGCCGGCGTGCAGGTGGCCGAGGATCCGGAAAGCTCGCGCAAGCTCATTCTGCCGACCACCAACCCGAATCTGCGCGTCATCATCGTGCGCGCAACCGATGTCCCCACCTACGTCGAATACGGCGCGGCGGACTTCGGCGTGGCGGGCAAGGACGTGCTGATCGAGCATGGCGGCGGCGGCCTGTATCAGCCGGTGGATCTGGATATCGCGCGATGCCGGATGTCGGTGGCGGTCAAGGCCGGTTTCGACTACGCGAGCGCGGTGCGCCAGGGCGCGCGCCTGCGGGTTGCGACCAAATACACCGAGACGGCGCGGCAGCATTTCGCGTCGAAGGGCGTGCACGTGGATTTGATCAAGCTGTACGGCTCCATGGAACTGGCGCCGCTGGTCGGACTCGCGGATGCGATCGTCGACCTGGTCAGCTCGGGCGGCACGCTCAAGGCGAACAATCTGGTCGAGGTGGAGGAGATCATGCAGATTTCGTCGCGCCTCGTCGTGAATCAGGCGGCGCTGAAGCTCAAGCGGGCGGCGCTGAAGCCGTACCTCGACGCGTTCGAGCGCGCCACCGGCGGGTCAGGCAATTAGACGGGCCGCACGCGCGGCGCGCCATCAGCAAAACGGAAAACCGGCATGTCCATCAAGATTCGCAAACTCGATTCCAGCACCGACGGCTTCCAGCAGGCGCTGCGCGCGGTGCTCGCCTTCGAGGCCAGTGAAGACGAAGCGATCGAGCGCTCGGTCGCGCAGATCCTCGCCGATGTGAAAGCGCGCGGCGACGCAGCCGTGCTCGACTACACCAACAAGTTCGACCGCCTGAAGGCGGACAGCGTAGCCGCGCTCGAACTGCCGTTCGCCGAGATGGAAGCCGCGCTCGAAGGGCTCGAACCGAAGCGCCGCGCGGCGCTCGAAGCGGCGGCGGCGCGCGTGCGCGGCTATCACGAGAAGCAGCGCATCGAGTGCGGCAGCCATAGCTGGCAATACACGGAAGCCGACGGCACCGTCCTCGGCCAGAAGGTCACGCCGCTCGACCGCGCGGGCATCTACGTGCCGGGCGGCAAGGCGGCGTATCCGTCGTCGGTGCTGATGAATGCGATTCCGGCGCGCGTCGCGGGCGTGAAGGAAATCGTCATGGTCGTGCCGACGCCCGACGGCGTGAAGAATCCGCTCGTGCTCGCGGCCGCGCTGCTGGGCGGCGTGGACCGCGTGTTCACGATCGGCGGCGCGCAGGCCGTGGCTGCGCTTGCCTATGGCACCAAGACCGTGCCGGCGGTCGACAAGATCTGCGGCCCCGGCAATGCCTACGTGGCGTCGGCGAAGCGGCGCGTGTTCGGCACGGTCGGCATCGACATGATCGCGGGACCGTCGGAAATTCTCGTGATCTGCGACGCCACCACGGACCCGCGCTGGGTCGCGATGGACCTGTTCTCGCAAGCCGAGCACGACGAACTTGCGCAATCCATCCTGCTGTGCCCGGACGAGGCGTTCATCCGGCGCGTCGAGGAAGCGATCATCGAACTGCTGCCGGCGATGCCGCGCCGCGACGTCATCCAGCGTTCGCTGGAAGACCGTGGCGCGCTCATCAAGGTGAAGGACATGGCCGAAGCGTGCGCGATCGCGAACGACATCGCGCCGGAACACCTGGAGATTTCCGCGCTCGACCCGCATCAATGGGCCGCGCAGATCCACAACGCGGGCGCGATGTTCCTCGGCCGCTACACGAGCGAGAGCCTGGGCGACTACTGCGCCGGACCGAATCACGTGTTGCCCACTTCGCGCACGGCGCGCTTCTCGTCGCCGCTCGGCGTGTACGATTTCATGAAGCGTTCGAGCGTGATCGAAGTGAGCGCGGACGGGGCGCAGACGCTCGGCGAGATCGCCGCGGAACTGGCTTACGGCGAAGGCTTGCAGGCGCATGCGCGCAGCGCGGAATACCGGATGAAGAACGTCGGCTGAACGAGGCCGGCCCACTGAACGAGGCAACCTGAGAGTTGCCGTCTGACCGGCGAGAGAGACGCTGGAACAACATGACCACAGCACAAGACATCATTCGTACCGACGTCCTCGCGATGGCGAGCTATCCCGTGCCCGACGCCACGGGCCTCATCAAGCTCGACGCGATGGAGAATCCGTGGACGCTGCCGGAGAGTCTCGCGAAGGCGCTGGGCGAGCATCTCGCCGGCGTCGCGCTGAACCGCTATCCGGCGCCGCGTCCCGCCGAACTGCTCGCGAAGATCAAGCGCACGATGCAGGTGCCCGATGCCTGCGACGTGCTGCTCGGCAACGGTTCGGATGAACTCATCAGCATGATGTCGGTGGCGTGCTCGAAGCCGGGCGCGAAGATCGTCGCGCCGGTGCCGGGCTTCGTCATGTACGAGATGTCGGCGAAGTTCGCGCATCTCGACTTCATCGGCGTGCCGCTGAAGACGGACTTCACGCTGGACATCGACGCGCTGATCGCCGCCATCGAAACGCACGCGCCCGCGCTGGTGTACCTCGCGTACCCGAACAATCCGACCGGCACGCTCTACGACGACGCCGACATCGAGCGCGTGATCGCCGCGGCGAGCCGGAGTCTGGTCGTGATCGACGAGGCCTACCAGCCGTTCGCGGAAAAGAGCTGGATGCCGCGCGCGGCGGAGTTCGACAACGTGGTCGTGATGCGCACCGTGTCGAAGCTGGGGCTCGCGGGCATCCGGCTGGGCTACATGGCGGCGCGTCCCGGCTGGATCATGCAGTTCGACAAGGTGCGCCCGCCGTACAACATCAACGTGCTGACGCAGGCGACCGTCGCCTTCCTGCTCGATCACCTCGATGTGCTCGACGCCCAGGCCGCCGAGTTGCGCCGCCAGCGCGCGCAGCTCGCGGCGGAAGTCGCCGCCTTGCCCGGCATGACGGTTTTTCCGAGCGCCGGCAACTTCCTGCTGGTGCGCGTGCCGGATGCAGCGGTGGCTTTCGAAACCCTTTTGACTTCGCGGGTTTTGATCAAAAACGTGGGTAAAATGCACCCATTGCTGGCAAATTGCGTGCGTTTGACGGTCGGAACGGCTGAAGAGAACGCGCACATGGTCGCGGCGCTGAAAAAGCTCGCACCGCTCGCCCCAAACTAACCCCCACATTCGATCAGTCTCAAGGAATCACCATGCGCATTGCGGAAGTCGTTCGCAACACCAGCGAAACGCAGATCCGTGTGAAGCTCGATCTGGACGGCACCGGCAAGCAGAAGCTCGCCACCGGCGTCCCGTTCCTCGATCACATGCTCGACCAGATTGCCCGTCACGGGCTCATCGATCTCGACATCGAAGCGCATGGCGACCTCCATATCGACGACCATCACACGGTGGAAGACACCGGCATCACGCTCGGGCAGGCGGTGGCGAAGGCCATCGGCGACCGCAAGGGCATTCGCCGCTACGGTCATTCGTACGTGCCGCTGGACGAAGCGCTGTCGCGTGTCGTCATCGACTTCTCCGGCCGGCCCGGTCTCGAGTTCCACGTGCCGTTCACGCGTGCGCGCATCGGCACCTTCGACGTCGATCTCACCATCGAATTCTTCCGCGGCTTCGTGAATCACGCGGGCGTCACGCTGCATATCGACAACCTGCGCGGCCTCAACACGCACCATCAGGTCGAGACCGTCTTCAAGGCCTTCGGCCGCGCGCTGCGCATGGCCGTGGAACTGGACGAACGCGCGGCGGGGCAGATTCCGTCGACCAAGGGCAGTCTCTAAGCGATCACGCTGTCCCGGAGCGCGCGTGCCGCGACCACGATGGATCTGTTCAAGTCGTTCATCTCGTTGCTCGCGCTGATCAATCCGATCGGCGCGATCCCGTTTTTTCTCAGCCTGACGTCGCAGCAATCCGATATCGAACGGCGCAATACCATCCGCGTCGCGTCCATTTCGGTGTTCTGCGTGATCGGGGTGACGGCGCTGCTCGGCCAGCAGATCATCGCGTTCTTCGGCATCTCGGTGGGCTCGTTCGAAGTGGGCGGCGGCATCATCATGCTGCTCATGGCGATCAGCATGTTGAACGCGCAGGTCGGCAACGCGCGCTCCACGCCGGAAGAACGCATGGAAGCCGAGGAACGCAACAGCATCGCGGTCGTGCCGCTCGCCATTCCGCTGCTCACCGGCCCCGGTTCGATCAGCACGGTGATCGTCTATGCTGCCAATGCGCAGCACTGGTACGACCGCTTCGGACTGGTCCTGCTGGGCGCGATCATCGCGGGGCTGTGCTTCGGCGCGCTGAATCTCGCGGAGCCCATCGCGCGCTGGGTCGGACGCACCGGAATCAATATCGGGACGCGTCTCATGGGTTTGATGTTGTCCGCGCTGGCGGTGGAGTTCATCGTCAACGGTCTGAAGGCTCTGATGCCATCTTTGAAATGAAAACTTCGATTGCGATTGTTGATTACGGAATGGGCAACCTGCGCTCGGTCTACCAGGCGCTGAAGAAGGCGGCTCCCGAAGCGGAGGTGGCGATCGTCGCCCAGCCGGAAGGCATTCGCACGGCGGATCGCGTGGTGCTGCCGGGGCAGGGCGCGATGCGCGACTGCATGGCGCATCTGGGCGAATCCGGCTTGCAGGAAGCGGTGCTGCAGGCGGCGCGCGAAAAACCGATGCTCGGCGTGTGCGTCGGCGAGCAGATGCTGTTCGACTGGAGCGAGGAAGGCGACACGAAGGGCCTCGGCCTGCTGCCGGGCAAGGTCGTGCGCTTCCAGCTGGACGGCCAGCTGCAGGACGACGGCTCGCGCTTCAAGGTGCCGCAGATGGGCTGGAACCGCGTGCGCCAGACGCAGCGGCATCCGCTGTGGGACGGCGTCGCGGACGGCGCGTTCTTCTACTTCGTGCACAGCTACCACGTGGTGCCAGCGAATCCGGCGCATACGTCGGGCGAAACCGTCTACGGCGCTGCGTTCACGTCGGCCGTGGCGCGCGACAACCTCTTCGCCACCCAGTTTCACCCCGAGAAGAGCGCGGAAGCGGGCTTGCGCGTGTATCGGAACTTCGTGCACTGGAACCCGTAAAACCGTGCATACGCTTGCGTTTGCGCGTATTGCTACGGGCGCATGACCGCTGCAAGACTTGTACTACACTAGCGAGACGGCGCGCGGGGCAGGCCTCCGCAAGGGCACCGGCCCGGCGCCGTTTTGATCAACTCCACCCAGAAGATACGCGATACCTATGCTGCTCATTCCGGCCATCGATCTCAAGGACGGTCAGTGCGTGCGCCTCAAGCAGGGCGATATGGACCAGGCGACCATTTTTTCAGAAGATCCAGCGGCCATGGCCCGACATTGGGTCGATCGCGGCGCACGGCGGCTTCATCTCGTCGATCTGAACGGCGCATTCGCAGGCAAGCCGCGTAACGGCGACGCGATCCGCGCCATCGTCGATGAAGTCGGCGGCCAGATCCCCGTGCAGCTGGGCGGCGGCATCCGCGATCTCGAGACCATCGAGCGCTATCTGGACGACGGCCTCGCCTATGTGATCATCGGCACGGCGGCGGTGAAGAATCCGGGTTTCCTGCGCGATGCCTGCAGCGCGTTCGGCGGGCATATCATCGTCGGGCTCGACGCCAAGGACGGCAAGGTCGCCACCGACGGCTGGAGCAAGCTGACCGGTCACGAAGTCGTCGATCTCGCGCGCAAGTTCGAGGACTACGGCTGCGAGTCGATCATCTACACCGACATCGGCCGTGACGGCATGCTTCAGGGCATCAACATCGACGCCACCGTGCGGCTCGCGCAGTCGGTGAAGATTCCGGTGATCGCGAGCGGCGGCCTGTCGAACCTGGCGGACATCGAATCGCTCTGCGAGGTCGAGTCGGAAGGCATCGAAGGCGTGATCTGCGGCCGCGCGATCTACTCCGGCGACCTCGACTTCCAGTCGGCCCAGACGCGCGCCGACGCGCTGCGCGAGGCCGACGGCGCCTGAAGCCGTTGCAGCGCGGACATGTTGAGAAGCGCATCGGGCGGCGCGAGCCGCCCTCACTTCGTACCGAACCAGTAGTGGCAGAACATGGCTCTCGCTAAACGCATCATTCCCTGTCTCGACGTGACCGCGGGCCGCGTCGTGAAGGGCGTCAACTTCGTCGAGCTGCGCGACGCCGGCGATCCCGTCGAAATCGCGCGCCGCTATGACGACCAGGGCGCCGACGAACTCACCTTTCTCGACATCACCGCCACCTCGGACCAGCGCGACCTGATCCTGCCGATCATCGAGGCCGTCGCGTCCCAGGTGTTCATTCCGCTGACCGTCGGCGGCGGCGTGCGCGCCGTGGAAGACGTGCGGCGCCTGCTCAATGCCGGCGCGGACAAGATCAGCATGAACTCGTCGGCGGTCGCGAACCCGCAGCTCGTGCGCGACGCTTCGGACAAACACGGCTCGCAGTGCATCGTGGTCGCCATCGACGCCAAGCGCGTGTCGGCGGACGGCGAGCCGTCGCGCTGGGAAGTCTTCACGCACGGCGGCCGCAAGGCGACCGGCATCGACGCGATCGAATGGGCGCGCAAGATGGCCGAGTTCGGCGCGGGCGAAATTCTCCTGACCAGCATGGACCGCGACGGCACCAAGTCCGGCTTCGATCTCGCCCTGACGCGCGCCGTCTCGGACGCAGTGCCGGTGCCGGTGATCGCGTCGGGCGGCGTGGGTTCGCTTCAGCATCTCGCGGACGGCGTCGTGCAAGGTCACGCGGACGCCGTGCTGGCGGCCAGCATCTTCCACTACGGCGAGCACACGGTCGGCGAAGCGAAGCGCTTCATGGCCGGGCAGGGCATCGCGGTGAGGACCTGAAGCATGACTGACAACGCCAGCTGGCTCGACCACGTCAAGTGGGACGCGAACGGCCTCGTGCCGGTGATCGCGCAGGAAGCCTCGACCAACGACGTGCTGATGTTCGCGTGGATGAACCGCGAGGCGCTCGCGAAGACCATCGAACTCAAGCGCGCGGTGTATTTCTCGCGCTCGCGCCAGCGCCTGTGGTTCAAGGGCGAGGAATCCGGACACGTGCAGCACGTCCACGACGTGCGCCTCGATTGCGACGAGGACGTCGTGCTGCTCAAGGTCGAGCAGGTGTCGGGCATTGCGTGCCACACCGGCCGCCATTCCTGTTTTTTCCAGAAATTCGAAGGCACGGCGGACAGCGGCGAGTGGGTTGCCGTCGAGCCCGTGCTGAAAGACCCCGAACGCATCTACAAATGACGCAAGCCACCACGCTGGACACGTTGTTGCGCCTTGCCGCCGTCATCGACGGCCGCAAGGGCGGCGATCCGGAACAATCCTACGTTTCGCGACTCTTTCACAAAGGTGACGACGCGGTCCTGAAGAAGATCGGCGAGGAAGCGACGGAAGTTGTGCTCGCCGCGAAGGACGCGCGTCATGGCGGCGCGCCGAAGGCGCTCGTCAGCGAAGTCGCCGATTTGTGGTTTCATTGTCTCGTGATGCTGTCGCACTTCGACTTGAGCCCTGCCGATGTGATCGCGGAACTGGAGCGGCGCGAAGGTTTGTCGGGAATCGAGGAGAAGGCGCTGCGCAAGTCGCGCGAGCGCGAGCAGAACGGCGGCTGACGAGCTTTTCGCTTTGATGCGAAGGAGGGCAAGCATGAACCGGCCTTATGAACCGTATCCGCCGCCTGTCGTGCAGGATTCGAGCGATCCGCGCAACATGCGCACCTTCACCCATGTGCTGTACGCGCTGTACGCCGTCTACTGGCTGACGGGCGGGCTGACCGGCCTGATCGCCATCATTCTCAACTACATCAAGCGCGGCGACGCCGCCGGCACGCCGTACGAAGATCACTTCACCTGGCAGATCCGCACGTTCTGGTGGGCGTTGCTCGGCCACGTGATCGGACTCGTGACGATCTGGATCGGCGTCGGCTTCCTGATTCTTGCCGCGGTCAGCATCTGGACGCTTTACCGCGTCGTCAAGGGCTGGCTGTTCCTCTACGAAAACAAGACGATCGAACCGCGCGCGTGGTTCTGATCCACGGGACATTCATGAGCCAAGACAACTGCATCTTCTGCAAGATTGCTTCGGGCCAGTTACCGAGCACGAAAGTCTACGAAGACGATGAATTCGTCGCTTTCAACGACATCAATCCGGCGGCGCCCGTGCATGTGCTGGTGATTCCGCGGAAACACATCGAGACACTTTCGCACTGCACGGAAAGCGATACCCCGCTGCTTGGTAGAATGGTGAGCCTCGTCGGACGGCTGGCGAAAGACCTGGGCGTGGCCTATACGGGCGGCGAAACCGGCTTTCGCACGGTCATCAATACCGGACCAGGGGGCGGCCAGGAGGTCTACCACATTCATGCGCATCTGCTGGCGGGCGACCGTCCGTGGCGCAGGATGGGCTAAAACTGAAAGGTTTGTTGGCTTTCTCCTTTCCAATGAAATATTGGGCGAGCAAAATCGATAATTGATGCAGAGGCGATTTGTCTCGGCACGGGCTGAAAGGCCGACCTTCCGTCCCCGAATCCCAATCGGGGCGGAATCACGGAGAGTTTTCATTCATGGGTTCGTTGAGCATTTGGCATTGGTTGATCGTCTTGTTGATCGTGGCGCTGGTCTTCGGCACGAAGAAGCTGCGCAATATCGGCGGCGATCTGGGCGGCGCGGTGAAGGGTTTCAAGGAAGGCATGCGCGAGAACGAGACGACCGGCACTCCGGCCGACCAGCGCGAACTGCCGCGTGACGGCGCGGTGGACGTCGAAGCGAAGGACAAGTCCCGTTCGGGCGACTACCGTTAATCCGTCCGCCGACCGCAACTCTTCACAGCTCGTTCAATGCTCGATCTCGGTCTGACAAAAATGGCGGTCATCGGCGTCGTGGCGCTGGTGGTCCTCGGGCCGGAGCGCCTGCCCGGCGTGGCTCGCACGGCGGGCGCGCTGTTCGGGCGCGCGCAACGCTACATCAACGACGTCAAGTCGGAAGTCGTGCGCGAGATGGAGCTCGACGAGCTCAAGAAGATGCGCACCGAGTTCGAGACGGCGGCGTCCAACGTCGAAACGTCGATCCACGAGAATCTGAAGCGCCACGAAACCGAACTCAACGACGCTTGGAATCAGGGCACGTCGGTCGCGCCGAGCATTGCGGGCGGCGCGGATGAAGCGGTGGACATGGCGTCGGCTGCATCGGACAAGCCCTGGGCGCGGTCGTCGTCCACTTCCGGCACGGCGAAGCGCAAGAACTGGCGCGTCAAGCAGGGCGCAATCCCCAACTGGTACAAGCGCACCACCGTGCATCGCACGCGCGTGCAATCGGGCGCGGCGCGCGTTGCCCGCCATACGCCGGCCACCCTGCGCCGGCCGACGAAGTTCTTCTGAGAGCCGCACTTCCTTCACCGATGACTCCAACCGAGGGCGGCGTGAGCGACCCGCAAGAAACAAAGCAAGAGCCCGTCGAAGAGACGTTCATTTCCCATCTGGTCGAACTGCGTGACCGCATCATTCGCGCGGGTGCGTCGGTGATCGTGGTGTTCATCGGGCTGGTGTACTGGGCGCCGGACATCTTCCGGCTGCTGGCGCGCCCGCTGATGCAGAACCTGCCGCGCGACGGCAAGATGATCGTCACCGACGTCACCGGCTCGTTCTTCGTGCCGATGAAGGTGACCATGCTCGTCGCCTTCGTCATTGCCTTGCCGTTCGTGCTGTACCAGATCTGGGCGTTTGTCGCGCCGGGTCTGTACCAGCACGAGAAGAAGCTGGTCGCCCCGCTCGTGTTCAGCAGCTACTCGCTGTTCCTGTGCGGCATGGCGTTCGCGTACTTCGTCGTGTTCCCGACCATCTTCCGCGTGATGGCGCACTACAACGCGCCGCTCGGCGCGGAAATGACGACGGATATCGACAACTACCTCAGCTTCGTGCTGACCATGTTCCTGGCGTTCGGCGTGACCTTCGAGGTCCCGATCGTCGTGGTGCTGCTCGCGCGCATGGGCGTCGTGTCCATTCAGAAGCTCAAGCAGATCCGCCCTTACGTGATCGTCGCTGCGTTCGTCATTTCGGCGGTGGTCACGCCGCCCGACGTGTTCTCGCAACTGATCCTCGCCATTCCGCTCGTGATTCTCTACGAAGCCGGCATCATTGCGGCGCGGATCGTGATCGGCAAGGATGGCGTCAAGAAGGACGAAGCGGCAACGGAATAGCCGAAGCGGTGCGGCGGATTGTCGCGTCCTGCGCTTGCTGGTAAATAAAAAAGGCAGCTTCGAGTCATCGAAGCTGCCTTTTTCGCTATTCAGATGCGGCGCCGCTTACTCGTCGTTCTGATCGCCCTGGTCGCCCTGATCGTCTTCCGGCATCTGCGGCGCGCGCGGCGGGGCGGGGCGCTTGCCGATCATCACGTTGACGTCGAGCTCCTTGTTCTTGCGCATCAGGTGAACCTTCACCGAGGTGCCCGGCTTGATCTGCGCAACCACGTTGAGCAGGCGCGTGGTGTCGGTGATCGTGTCGTCGTTGATGGACACGAGGATGTCGCCCGGCTTGATGCCGGCCTTGTCGGCCGGGCCGCCTTGCAGCACGCCCGCCACGATTGCCCCCGCCTTCTGGTCCAGCCCGAACGATTCGGCGATCTCCGGCGTCACGTCCTGCGGCTCCACGCCGATCCAGCCGCGCGTCACGCTGCCCGTCGTGATGATGCTTTCAAGCACGCTGCGCGCCGTGGACACCGGAATCGCGAAGCCGATACCGAGCGAACCGCCGCTGCGGGAGTAGATTGCGGTATTGATGCCGAGCAGGTTGCCGTTGACGTCGACGAGCGCGCCGCCGGAATTGCCCGGGTTGATGGCCGCGTCGGTCTGGATGAAGTTCTCGAACGTGTTGATGCCGAGGTGATTGCGGCCGAGCGCGCTGACGATGCCCATCGTGACCGTCTGCCCGACGCCGAACGGATTGCCGATCGCCAGCACGACGTCGCCGACGCGCGTCTGGTCCATGCGGCCGAGCGTAATGGACGGCAGGTTGGTCATGTTGATCTTCAGCACCGCGAGATCGGTCTCCGGATCGACGCCGATCACTTTTGCGCTGGACGTGCGGCCGTCGGCGAGCGCAACCTCGATCTGATCCGCGCCGTCGACGACATGCTGGTTCGTTAGAATGTAACCTTCCGAGCTGACGATGACACCTGAGCCGAGATTCGACGCTGGCGGCTCGTCGCTCTTGCGCTTGTTCTTGTCACCGAAGAAATAGCGGAACAGCGGGTCTTTCGCGCGCGGGTCGGGCGGCAGGTTGCCGTCCTTGCTGGAGAACACGTTCACGACGGCCGGCATCGCCTTTTGCGCGCCTTCCGAATAGGACGATTGAACGGGGCGTGAGCCGATGCTCGGCGCCACTTCCTGCAACGCGACGATCGGCTCGGCAAGCTGCTTGCCGAACTGGCCCTGGCGCTGAAGCCACTGCGGTTTCAAGGTCGCAATGATGAACATCAGGGCCAAAAGCACGGTGACCGCTTGGGCAAAAAATAGCCAGAAGCGTCTAAGCATTTGAA
This sequence comes from Caballeronia sp. LZ034LL, assembly GCF_031451215.1. Lineage (NCBI taxonomy): Bacteria > Pseudomonadati > Pseudomonadota > Betaproteobacteria > Burkholderiales > Burkholderiaceae > Caballeronia > Caballeronia sp. LZ034LL. The sequence goes on along the minus strand of NZ_JARUXR010000001.1, from coordinate 2,670,831 downwards.
GGGATAGAGGATTTCATGGATCGGATCGAACTCGAATTGTATCTGAACAATCTGCTGGAAATCGGCCGCTTCAAGGACTATTGCCCGAACGGTCTGCAGGTTGAAGGCACGCGCCGCGTGCAGAAGATCGCGACCGGCGTGACGGCCTCGCTCGCGTTCCTCGAAGCCGCGCTGGAATGGGGCGCCGACACCGTGCTCGTGCATCACGGCTACTTCTGGCGCAACGAGGCGCCGCAGATCACGGGGCGCAAGCATCGCAGGCTGCGCACGCTGATCGCCAACGACGTCAACCTGTTCGCCTACCATCTGCCGCTCGATTCGCATCCGGAGTTTGGCAACAATGCGCAGATCGGCGCGCGGCTCGGGTTGATCGCGGACAATCGTTTCGCGGATCAGGACCTCGGCTGGATCGCGACGCTCGGGATGCCGCTTTCGCTCGAGCACTTCAGCGCGATGGTCGAGAATGCGCTCGGCCGCAAGCCGCTCGTATTCGGCGACGCGGACCGCGAACTACGCCGCGTGGCATGGTGCACCGGCGGCGCGCAAGGTTATTTCGACGAAGCCATCGCGGCCGGCGCCGATGTGTATCTGAGCGGCGAGGTCTCCGAGCAGACCATGCACACGGCGGCGGAATCGGGCGTCGCGTATATCGGCGCGGGTCATCACGCCACCGAACGTTATGGCGTGCAGGCGCTGGGCGCACACCTCTCCGAGCAGTTCGATATCGAGCATCTTTTTATCGACATCGATAACCCGGTTTAATGCGCCATTAAGTCGCAGCGTCGATTATTTCTGCTTGCAACCGCCTTAACAGCGTTAAAAGAATGCTTCACGAGATTGCGCGAAAAACGTGGGGAAAACCCTGAAGCATCAATTACTTCGAGTGATTTTTGCTAGTCAGCCCTTGTAAATGCCAAGTCCATTCGCGCACACTAACGGCGGAACACTGATGTGACGGTATAAATCCAACTCAGAAGTGGGGCGTGTGATGCGAGACAAGGATGAGAAACGCGTCGACGGCGGCCGCCGTACCTGGCTGATTGCGACGACCGTAGCAGGTGGTGTCGGAGGTGTGGCAACGCTCGTGCCCTTCGTGGGCTCGTTCGCTCCATCGGAGAAGGCCAAGGCGGCGGGCGCGCCCGTCGAGGTCGACATCAGCGGACTCAAGCCGGGCGAAATGATGACGGTTGCCTGGCGCGGCAAACCGGTGTGGATCCTCAACCGCACCGACGAGATGCTCGCGGACATCAAGAAGGCCGACAACGAAGTGGCCGACCCGAAGTCCAAGATGGAATTCTCGATGCCGTTGCCGGAGTACTGCAACAACGAGTATCGGTCCCGTACCGATCGCAAGAACATTCTCGTGGCGGTCGCCGTGTGCACCCATTTGGGCTGCACGCCGACGCCGCGCTTCCAGGAAGGTGCCCAACCCAATCTCCCCGATAACTGGCCGGGCGGTTTCCTCTGCCCGTGTCACGGCTCCACGTACGACCTGGCGGGCCGCGTCTTCAAAAACAAGCCTGCGCCGCAGAACCTGGACATTCCCCCGTTCATGTTCACCTCCGCGACGCAACTCGTGATCGGCAAGGACGAAAAGGGAGAGGCGTAAATGGCGACCGCAGACAAGGAAGTGGAGACCACGGGCCTGATCGGCTGGATCGATCGCCGGTTTCCGCTGACCTCCACGTGGAAGAAGCACGTTTCCGAATACTACGCACCGAAGAACTTCAACTTCTGGTACTTCTTCGGCTCGCTTGCCATGCTGGTGCTGGTGAACCAGATCGTCACCGGCATCTTCCTGACGATGAACTACAAGCCCGATGCGACGCTTGCGTTCGCATCGGTCGAGTACATCATGCGCGAAGTGCCTTGGGGCTGGCTGATCCGCTACATGCACTCGACGGGCGCCTCGATGTTCTTCGTCGTCGTCTACTTGCACATGTTCCGCGGGCTGATGTACGGCTCGTACCGCAAGCCGCGCGAACTCGTGTGGATCTTCGGCTGCGCCATCTTCCTGTGCCTCATGGCCGAGGCGTTCTTCGGCTATCTGCTGCCGTGGGGGCAGATGTCGTTCTGGGGCGCGCAGGTGATCGTGAACCTGTTCTCGGCGATTCCGTTCATCGGGCCGGACCTGTCGCTGTGGATCCGCGGCGATTACGTCGTCTCCGATGTCACGCTCAACCGCTTCTTCGCGTTCCATGTCATTGCGATTCCGCTGGTGCTGCTCGGTCTCGTGGTCGCGCATCTGGTCGCGCTGCATGAAGTGGGCTCGAACAATCCGGACGGCATCGAGATCAAGGCGAAGAAGGACGCGAACGGCATTCCGGTCGACGGCATTCCGTTTCACCCGTACTACTCCGTGCACGACTTCATGGGCGTGAGCGTGTTCCTGCTGATCTTCGCGGCGATCATCTTCTTCGCGCCGGAAATGGGCGGGTATTTCCTCGAAGCCAACAACTTCGTGCCGGCCAATCCGTTGCAGACGCCGCCGGAAATCGCGCCGGTCTGGTACTTCACGGCGTTCTACGCAATGCTCCGCGCGACCACGGATCCGTTCAAGATCGTGCTGATGATCGTGATCGCGGTGCTCGGCCTGCTCGCGTTGCTGAAGGCGCGCGGCAAGTGGCGGCTGGGCCTGCCGGTGCTGGCGGTGCTCGTGCTGATCTTCATGGCGCTGACCGAATCGAAATTCTGGGGCGTGGTGGTGATGGGCGCGGCGGTGGTGTCGCTGTTCTTCCTGCCGTGGCTCGACCGCAGTCCGGTCAAGTCGATCCGCTACCGGCCGCTGTTCCACAAGGTGTTCTACGGGATCTTCGTGTTCGCCTTCCTGCTGCTGGGCTTTTTGGGGACGCGACCGCCATCGCCCGCCGCGACGCTGATCGCGCAGATCTGTGCGCTGATCTACTTCGCGTTTTTCCTCGGCATGCCGTTCTGGACGCCGCGCGGCAAATTCAAGACGCCGCCGGAGCGAGTGCACTACAAACCTCACTGAGCTCACGTCCGGAGACGAATACGATGAAAAAATGGCTCTCTACAATATCGATGATCGGTGCGGTGCTGTTTGCGTTCGGAACGGCGACGACGGTGCATGCCCAGGAGGGCGCCGTCCTCGATCGCGCGCCGGACAGCTCCGACAACCTCGCGTCCCTGCAGCATGGCGCGCAGATTTTTGTAAACTACTGCCTGAACTGCCATAGCGCGACGCTGATGCGGTACAACCGGCTGACGGACATCGGCCTCAGCGAGAAGCAAATTCAGGAAAATCTGCTCTTCACGACGGACAAGGTCGGCAATACCATGTCCATTGCGATGCGTCCGGATGACGCGAAGGCGTGGCTCGGCGCGGCGCCGCCGGATTTGTCGGTGGAGGCGCGGGCGCGCGGCAAGGACTGGTTGTACACGTATCTGCGGAGCTTCTACCGTGATCCGACCCGGCCTACGGGCTGGAACAATCTCGTGTATGAGAACGTCGGCATGCCCCATGTGTTGTGGACGCTGCAGGGCATCCGGGACGCGAAGTTCGAGACTGATACGGACGAGCACACCGGCGAAAAGGTAAGAAGATTCGTGGGTTACACTCAGGTTACACCGGGCGCCATGTCGTCCGTGGATTATGATTCTGCTGTAGCCGATCTCGTTTCGTACATGTCGTGGATGTCGGAACCCGCGCAGCAGACGCGCAAGCGGCTCGGCGTCTGGGTTCTGCTGTTCCTGGCGCTCTTGAGTTTCCTCGCGTGGCGCCTGAACGCGGCATACTGGAAAGATATCAAATAGCGCGCCTTCAACGGCGTGGGTCGGCGCGACGGCGTTTTCTCAGGAAAATGCCGCGGCCGGCCCTTCGAGTTTACTGAAGGAACTTTAAAAACATGATGGTTCTGTATTCCGGCACTACTTGCCCGTTCTCCCAGCGCTGCCGGCTGGTGTTGTTCGAAAAGGGCATGGATTTCGAGATTCGCGACGTTGACCTGTTCAACAAGCCGGAAGACATCGCGGTGATGAATCCGTACGGCCAGGTGCCGATTCTCGTCGAGCGGGACCTGATCCTGTACGAGTCGAATATCATCAACGAATATATCGACGAGCGCTTTCCGCATCCGCAGCTGATGCCCGCGGATCCCGTGCAGCGCGCTCGTGCGCGGCTGTTCCTGCTCAATTTCGAGAAAGAGTTGTTCGTGCACGTCGGGACGCTCGAGAACGAGAAGGGCAAGGCCGCTGAGAAGAACCACGAGAAGGCGCGCAGTGCCATCCGCGACCGTCTCACGCAGCTCGCACCGATCTTCCTGAAGAACAAGTACATGCTGGGCGAAGAATTCTCGATGCTCGACGTGGCAATCGCACCGCTGTTGTGGCGTCTGGATCACTATGGCATCGAGCTGTCGAAGAATGCAGCGCCGTTGATGAAGTATGCCGAGCGGATCTTCAGCCGACCGGCTTATATTGAAGCGCTGACGCCTTCCGAAAAGGTGATGCGTCGCTAGTCTGAGAGCGTTGGGACGCGGCGGCGCGCATTGTGCGGCGCGGCGCTCCCGGCGGAGGAAAGTTGATGCAAGAGATTTCCACCAAGCCTTATCTGTTGCGCGCGCTGTACGAATGGTGCACGGATAACGGGTTCACGCCACACATCGCGGTGCGGGTCGACGCGGCCACGCGCGTGCCGCGGCAGTTCGTCCGCAACGACGAGATCGTGTTGAACATCAGCTTCGAGGCGACGAGCCAGTTGCAGATGGGCAATGAATGGATCGAGTTCAGCGCGCGGTTTTCTGGCAAGTCGCACAAGATCGAAGTGCAGGTGGCGAATGTGCTCGCCATTTATGCACGAGAGAATGGGCAGGGCATGGCGTTCCCGGTCGAGCCGGCGGCGCATCCTGGCGCGGAGCCGGTCGGTGCGCCGCTTGCGCCGCGTCCCGCTGAGCGCGCTCCTCGCCAGGTCGAGGAATCGCCGGGTGAGGCGGCCGATGCCGCGCGCGATGAGCCGCAGTCCGGGCTCGAAGAAGACGCTTCGAAATCGGCTGTGAGGTCCCACCTCAAAGTCGTCAAATGAAGTAGAATTTCGTCCTTCGCCGGCTTAGCTCATCAGGTAGAGCGCTTGACTTGTAATCATGAGGTGGCGGGTTCGAGTCCTGCAGCCGGCACCAAGTCTGTCGACGGGTCGTGTGAAGTCCGCACGGCCCGTTTGCTTTAAGTGTGGCAGATCGAAGCAAGTAGTTTTGGTTGATAAGAAAGTTCGAATTTCTTGTTGACAGACTTCAAAACGTTGTTCATAATCTCGTTTCTCTGCTGCTGATGCAGCGACGCAAGACAGAAGTGCAGTGGTT
>NZ_JARUXR010000001.1:2609871-2660177 GCF_031451215.1 Caballeronia sp. LZ034LL | reverse complement strand
ACCACCCCTTCCCATCCCGAACAGGACCGTGAAACGACTCCACGCCGATGATAGTGCGGATCACCCGTGTGAAAGTAGGTAATCGTCAGGCTCCTCATGTTCCAAACAAAAACCCCACCCCACAAAGGTGGGGTTTTTGCGTTTCTGACCGACTCAGCGCTAATAGCAGACTCACGCTAAGCCAGTCCAACCATAACGCGCCAACCAAGAATCAAACCAAAACCACCCGCGCGCTAGAATTTCTCTTTTGTATCTGCCAAGGCAATCGCCTACCGAGTTCCCATGCTACGTCTAAGCGAAATCAAGCTCCCGCTCGATCATCCCGAGTCCGCGATCGAAGCTGCGGTCATCGCTCGTCTCGATGAGATTGGCGTGGCGGCCAAGGAACTCGTGCAGTTCCATGTCTTCCGCCGCGCGCACGACGCACGCAAGCGCGGAGACATCAAACTCACGTACATCATCGACGTCGAGTTGCAGAACGAAGCCGCGGTCCTGAAGCGGCTCGAATTACAGCCGAGTCCGCATTGCGTTCCGACGCCGGACATGGCCTACCACTTCGTAGCGAAAGCACCGGCGGAATCGATGCAACTCAGGCCCGTCGTGATCGGCATGGGGCCGTGTGGATTGTTTGCCGGCTTGATCCTGGCTCAGATGGGATTCCGTCCGATCATCCTCGAACGTGGAAAAGCCGTACGCGAGCGGACGAAAGACACATGGGGCCTCTGGCGGCGTAACGAGCTCAATCCCGAGTCGAATGTGCAATTCGGCGAAGGCGGCGCCGGCACGTTCTCCGACGGCAAGCTCTACAGCCAGATCAAGGATCCGAAACACTACGGCCGCAAGGTGCTCGACGAATTCGTCAAGGCCGGCGCACCCGAAGACATCCTGTACCTGAGCCGGCCGCACATCGGCACATTCAGGCTCGTCAGCATGGTCGAAAAGATGCGCGCCGAGATTCATCAACTGGGCGGAGAAGTCCGATTCCAGCAGCGCGTCGAAGACATCGAGATCGAAGGCGGCAAAGTGCGCGGCCTGCGTCTATCGTCCGGCGAGACGCTGCGATGCGATCACGTCGTGCTCGCGATTGGCCATAGCGCCCGCGATACCTTCCAGATGCTGCACGACCGCGGCGTCTACATGGAAGCGAAGCCGTTTTCACTCGGCTTCCGCATCGAACATCCGCAAGGCGTGATCGATCGCAGCCGCTTCGGCAAGTTCGCCGGACACGAGAAACTGGGCGCCGCCGACTACAAGGTCGTCCACCACGCCAGCAACGGCCGCGCGGTCTACAGCTTCTGCATGTGCCCGGGCGGAACGGTGGTCGCGGCGACGTCGGAGCCGGGGCGCGTCGTGACGAATGGCATGAGCCAGTACTCGCGCGCCGAACGCAACGCCAATGCGGGCATCGTCGTCGGCATTACGCCGGATGACTACCCGGGCGGGCCGCTCGCCGGCATCGACTTCCAGCGCAAGTGGGAAGAGCGCGCCTTCGAACTGGGCGGCCGCGATTACTGCGCGCCAGGCCAACTGGTGGGCGACTTCATCGCCGGGCGGCCCTCGACGTCACTCGGTTCGGTGACGCCGTCATACAAGCCGGGCGTGAAGCCGACCGACCTGAGCACCGCGCTTCCCGACTACGTGATCGAAGCGATCCGCGAAGCCCTGCCTGAACTCGACAAGAAGATCAAAGGTTTCGCCATGCACGATGCCGTGCTGACGGGCGTCGAGACGCGCACGTCGTCGCCGTTGCGGCTGCGTCGGAAGGATGACTATCAGAGCGTCAACGTCGAAGGACTGTATCCGGCGGGCGAGGGAGCCGGTTATGCGGGCGGCATCTATTCCGCGGCGATCGATGGCATCGAGGTCGCGGAAGCGCTCGCCCTGAAGATGATGGCCGAGCACGCCGCGACCACTTGAGTCGCTCAGGTCACCACACCCACCTGCCAGGGCACGAACTCGCTCTGCCCGTACCCATGCAGCTCGCTCTTCGACGCCACGCCTGACGCGCAGTCGAGCATCATCTGGAAAATCTGTTCGCCGAGTTGATCGATGGTCGCGCTGCCGTCGATCACGCCGCCGCAGTTGATGTCCATGTCCTCCTCTTGCCGCTCCCACAGCGCGGTATTGGTCGCGAGCTTGAGCGAGGGCGAGGGCGCGCAGCCGTAGGCGGAGCCGCGTCCGGTGGTGAAGCAGATCAGATTCGCGCCGGACGCTACCTGCCCGGTGGCCGACATCGGATCGTAGCCGGGCGAATCCATGAACACGAAGCCCTTCGCGTCGATGCGCTGCGCATACTCGTAGACCTCGACGAGATTCGTCGTGCCGCCCTTCGCGACCGCGCCCAGCGATTTTTCGAGAATGGTCGTCAACCCGCCGACCTTGTTGCCTGCCGAAGGATTGTTGTCCATCGCCGCGCCGTTACGGGCGCAGTAGTCCTCCCACCATTTGATGCGCGCGAGCAGCTTTTCGCCGACCTCACGCGTGACGGCTCGTCGCGTCAACAGGTGCTCGGCGCCATACACTTCCGGCGTTTCCGAAAGAATCGCGGTGCCGCCGTGCGCGACGAGCTTGTCCACTGCTGCGCCCAGCGCCGGATTCGCCGAAATGCCCGAATAGCCGTCCGATCCGCCGCACTGCAGGCCGACGATCAAATGCGCCGCCGGCACCGGCTCGCGCTTGACGCGATTCGCCTCTGCCAGCATGTCCTTCACCATCGCGATGCCGCGCTCGATCGTCTTCCGCGTGCCGCCGCTGTCCTGAATGGTGAAGCTGCGCAGTTTCTCGCCGTCCTTGAGCCCGCTCGATTCGAGCACGCCCGAAATCTGGTTCGTTTCACAGCCCAGGCCGACGAACAACACCGAATAGAAATTCGGATGCACTGCGTAACCCGCGAGCGTGCGGCGCAGGATGCCGAGCCCGTCGCCCTTCATGTCGATGCCGCATCCCAGCCCGTGCGTCAGCGCGATCACGCCGTCCACGTTCGGATAATCCGCCAGCGCTTCCGGATGAACGTCGCGCCGGAAATGATCCGCGATGGCCCGCGCGACCGTCGCCGAACAATTCACACTCGTCAGCACGCCGACGAAATTGCGCGTCGCCACCCGGCCATCGTCGCGGCGGATGCCCATGAACGTAGCGGGCGCATCGACGAAGGGCGTCGGATGGAGATCGACGCCGAATTCGTGCTCGCGCGTGAAATCGGCCATCGAGAGGTTCTGGGTGTGGACGTGCTGACCGCGCGCAATCGCCTCGCGCGCCACGCCGATGATCTGGTTGTAGCGCTTGACGGGCTCGCCGGCGGCGATGTCGCGCGTGGCGATCTTGTGTCCCGGCGGAATCAGCCCGGCGACGACGAGATCCTCGGACGCGATGCGCGCGCCCGAAACCAGCTGACGCGTCGCGATCACGACATCGTCTTTCGGATGCAGCCGGATGACGGCATGGTCGTTGAGTGGGGTGGACATGGTTTATGTTCTCAGACCGTGGAGGGGGCGTGGCTGTCGCGCCGCGCCTGTTCTTCTTCGGCGCGATTGAGCGGTTCGATCTTGCCGACAATCACAAGATAGCTGAATGCGCCCAGGAAGCAGAAGCCGCCCGCGACGCACAGCGGAATCACGAACGAGCCCTTGGTGATGGCGAGCATCACGCCGGTGAAGGTCGTGATGACGATGCCCGCCAGATTCGACGCGAAATTCTGGATGCCGCCGATGGAGGCGACGTGATCGGGCGTCGGCGCGACGTCGCTCGGCAGCGACCAGATGCTGGCCGCGGCGAACGCGAGGCTGGCGTAGGCGATGCCGAAGAACGCGAGCATCAGGTAGATGTTCTCGACGAACGCGCAGAGCGTGATGACCGAGGACAGCAGCATGCCGCCGACCATGCAGGTCTTGCGCGCGGCGGTGAGGCTCCAGCCGCGCTTGAACAGCGCGTCGGAGACCCAGCCGCCGAACCAGCCGCCCGGAATCGACATCAGTGCGGGAATGGTGCCGAGCGTGCCGAGCGACTTGAGCGAGAAGCCGTGTGCCTGGACGAGATAGCTCGGAAACCAGGTGATGAAGAAGTAGATCACGAAGTTCAGGCAGAAGAAGCCCAGCATCATGCCCCACAGCGTGCGGTACTTGAACAGCGACGCCCACGACACCTTGTTGCGCGGCGCGACCGGCACCGGCGCGACATCGGTTTCACCGGTCAGGTCGCCGCGCGACTTGTTCCGGTAGATCACAAACCAGCCGAGAATCCACGCGAAACCGATCACGCCGGTAATGACAAACGACGCTTCCCAGCCGAACGTGCTGATGATCAGCGCGACGACCGGAATCGACAGTGCGGAGCCGACGCGCGAGCCGCTGTCGAAGATGCTGGTGGCGAACGCGCGCTGTTCCTTCCTGAACCATTGCGACACGAGCTTCGCGCACGACGGATACGCGCCCGCCTCGCCGATGCCGAGCATCAGGCGGCAGCCGAACATGCCGGCGACGCTCGTCGCGACGGCCGTCAAGGCCGTGAAGACCGACCACCAGCCGACTGCGAGCGGCAGCGCGATGCGCGCGCCGACGCGATCGACGAACCAGCCGAAGGGCATCTGCATCAGCGCGTAGCTCCAGAAGAAGCCGCTCAGGATGAAGCCCATTTCGGCGGGACCGATGTTGAGCGCCTTCTCGATCTGCGGCGCCGCGACGGCGAGGTTGGCACGATCGATGTAATTGATCGCGATGGCCAGAAAGGCGAGAAAAATCACTACCCAACGCATTTTGCGCATTGCTTGTCTCCTCCGTGATGGGGCGGCACTTTTAATGTCTGATGACGTCGCCGCAATGCCGGCGCGGCGCGTCGTGATTCGAAAAGGGTCGTTCCGCTCTTCAGGCGGATTCGAGGGCGTCGCGCAGACGCTTCTGCGCAAGATCGAGCTTGAGTTCGCGCGCCAGATCGATCACCGGCTGGAAGCGGCGTTGCTTCTTTTCGCCATGATTCCGCGCGATGTCCGCGAGCCGGTGTACCAGGAACGGGTTCTCGAAACGGTCGCGCACGCTCGCCACATAGTCCGTGGCGACGTCGCGTTGACCGAGCGCCGCGAACACCGGCAGCACTTCATCGCGCCAGGTTGCTTCGAGCGGATCGCGGAAGGCGGCGTCGCGCATCGCGTCGAGGACGGTCATGTCGGCGGCGGCGTCGCGCGTGCGCCAGATTTCCGCGAGCATCGTGTGGCCGAGATTCAGCAGGAAGAGCTTGAGGCGCTCGTAGTGGGCGAGGTCGTCGGTGATCACGATGTCCTCGTGCTCGCACGGCAGCACCATGCCCGCCCGGCGCTCGATCGCCCACAGCGCGTATGGCTCGGCGATCGCGCCCACCGGCTGGATCGGCTCCGACACGATGCGGTCGACGAGCGAATTCACCCACACGCAATCGTTCGTCAGATAGTCGATGTAGGCCGCACTCAAGTCCCAGCCGCGCGCCACGCCGATCACCAGATCGCGCAGCGTGTCGCCGTTGCGGGACACCAGTTCGCAGGGCAGCAGCGTGATCGGCGCGGCGCCGGCGTTAAAGCGCGCGTACAGCAATACCGCGAGCTTGGCCGCGAAGCCGCGCGGCGCGCGCGGGCTGTCGAGCAGGTCGCGCGTGTCCTCGTCGAAGAGGGCGTAGCCGGCATCCGCGGTGTTCGAGACGATGACCTTCACGTCTCGCTCGATGCGCGCCTTGAGCAGCGGCCAGTCCTCGTCCGCATGGAGCGCTTCGCCGATGGCATCGCACTCGATGGTTTCGTCGATGGTCTCGTCCCGCCGGCGGCCGCGAATCCGCACCGGGTAGCGGCCCGTGTGTTTCAGCGCCTCGATACGGGCACGGCTGTCGGCGCTGGAGGTCGTCTGCACGACGGTGATCTTGCCGAGCGCTTTCGCCGGATCGCGCCGCGCCGCCTCGGCGACGAAGAAATCCACGTGCGCCTGCAAGAACCGGCTCGTGCCGAACTGGAGAATCGGATGGCTCATGAGTATGCGGGGCCGTTCGAACCGTTGGCGCGAGCGCCCGGTCGGTCGTTTATCGAGTGGGAACGGTTCCAGATCGCCGTAAAAAAAGTGGCCAACCTGGCCTTACCGGATTGCATACTAGTGGCTCGAAATAGAATTGGTCAAGCCACTTGAAAGCGGCCGGATCGAGGGTGAGCGCGGTTTTGCGGTGCTCGTCCCCTTCGGCTGATTACAATCCACGTTTTCCCCGACCCGAAAGCAGGAGCCCAGCACGTGAGCGTGAAACCTCCCGAGACGCGCCGCCTTTATCTCCAGATCGCCGATAAGCTGCGCGGGTTGATCGAGCAGCAGGATTTCGCGCCGAATGGCCGCCTGCCGTCCGAGCGCGAACTCGCGCAGCGGCTCGGCGTCTCGCGGCCATCGGTGCGCGAGGCGCTGGTCGCGCTCGAACTGGAAGGGCGTGTCGAGATCCGCATGGGATCGGGGGTGTATATCGTCGCCGCGCCGGTCGCCAAGCCTCCGGCCACCGAGACGGAGCTCGGCGAGAGCCCGATCGAGATCATGAACGCACGCAGCGTGATCGAAGGCGCGATCGCCGCGAGCGTGGCGCCGTTCGTCAAGCCGAAGGCGTTGAAGGCGCTGCGCGCGCTGTACGAATCGATGGCGCGCGAAGTCGCGAACGGCCAGGTGCCGATGGCCGCCGATCGTGCGTTCCACATCGCGATCGCGCAGATGGCCGGCAACGACGTGCTGGTGCGCACGGTCGGCAGTCTGTACGACGAACGGCATAGTCCGTTGTCATCGACCTTGCGGGGGCATTTCGAAGGGGAGGAAACGTGGCTCGCCGCACTGGGCGAGCATCGGGAGATTCTGGAAGCGCTCGAAGCGCGCGACGCCGTCCAGGCGCAGGCCGCCATGCAGCGGCACATGCGTCAGTCGGCGGCGCGGCTGATGACGAGACGCAAGGGCTGAAGCCGGTCCGGGTCCGCGACGCGCACCGGAATCAGCGAGCCGTGAAGCCCGGCTCGCCGTTCAGCCCGGATAGGCTTCATCGACTTTCAGACCAGCCAGCTTGAAGATGACGCGCAGCGTCTGCGGCGCGATTTCGCGGCGCGAGGCCAGCGTCGTCAGGACAAAGTCCATGACCTTCGCGTACTTCAGCATGGTCAGGCAGCTTTCGATATCGGTGGAGCCGTCGCGCATCGATTCTGCCAGGCGCAACATCTCCACGGAAATCTCTCGGGCCATCTCCAGTTCGAGTTGCTGCTTCTCGCTCCACGCGGGCATCGCCGTCAATGCTGCGAGCATGTCCTGAAACTGCTTCTCTGCTTTCTTGTCGGGGATCGCGTCCATCGCCGTCCTCTCATGTTCGTGGCGCCGGCGAGTCGCATCGCCGCGCTGTGCGTTTAGGTGTTACGTAACAAAGCCGGGTGCGGTGACATCGCGGATGCGTGTCGAAGCGTGGCCTGCCAGCTTGCTGCTCCTGCGTGCCGCATCGGTACGCGACGCGGAGCCGCGCTGTGTCGTCTCTTCCAATGGCCTCATTGTCGGACGATGCACAATCTGTTCCATGCGTGATCCTGCTACGCACTGGCCGATGAGCCGATGGCCGGAACACAGAGCGTCTTTGCGCTTTTGGGTAAACTTCCCCTTTTCAGGCGTGAGTACCAGCGGTTAGCGCACATTCAGCGCAAACACGCTCCGCCTTATTTTTTCGACAGACCTTCACGATGACCAGGAAGTCCCCCGCGCCGGGTTCGGAGAGCCCCGATCCCTCCGCCAAACACGAGATTCGCCCCGGGCAGTCGATCGAACTGCTGAAGGAACTCCATATCCTCACGCGCGACGGCAAGATGAATCAGGACAGCCGCCGCAAACTGAAGCAGGTCTATCACCTGTATCAGTTCATCGAACCGCTGCTCGCCGACGTGCATGCGCGCCAGGGAGCGGTATCGCTCGTGGATCACGGCGCGGGCAAGTCTTATCTCGGGTTCATTCTCTACGATCTGTTCTTCAAGACTCTGCGCGATCGGTCACACATCTTTGGAATCGAGACACGCGAAGAACTGGTGAAAAAGTCAGAGGAATTGGCGGCTCGACTCGGGTTTACCGGGATGTCGTTCCTGAATCTGTCGGTGGCCGAATCAATGCATTCGGACCGCTTGCCGGCTTCGATCGACATCGTCACCGCCCTGCACGCGTGCAATACCGCCACCGACGACGCTATCCAGTTCGCTCTGCAGAAGAAGGCGAAGTACATCGTGGTCGTGCCGTGCTGTCAGGCAGAAGTGGCTTCGGTGCTGCGCAAGAACAAGGGGCACTCGCTCTCGAAGAACGTGCTGACCGAAATGTGGCGGCATCCGCTGCACACGCGCGAATTCGGGAGTCAGATCACCAACGTGCTGCGCTGCCTGCAACTCGAATCGCACGGTTATCAGGTGAGCGTGACGGAACTCGTCGGCTGGGAGCACTCGATGAAGAACGAGTTGATCGTCGCGCAGTTCAAGGATCTGCCGCGCGGGCGGCCGGCGCAACGGCTGTCGGAGGTGCTGGAGACGCTCGGACTGGATGAGTTGCGCGAGCGTTTTTTCGCGCCCGCGCATTGATCAGCTTTTATCGTTCATCCACGCATTGAAGCCGTCGGGGCCGAGGCGGCGCAGCGTGTCGATGTTGCGTTCGTAGATGTCCGAGGCATCGGGAAAGGCCGCCACCGCGCGGTCGATGCTGGCCTCGCGCAGCAAGTGAAAGATCGGATAGGGCGCGCGGTTCGTGTAGTTGTCGATATCGTCCGGCTCGCTGCCTTCGAACTGATAGTGCGGATGGAAGCTCGCGATCTGCACTTCGCCCGCGAGCCCCATGTCGCCGAGCAGACGGTCGGCGAAGAACAGGGCGTCGTTGTACTCGGCGAAATCGGCGAAGGCGTTCGGCGTGATGAAGAGCGTCGTGTCGACGAGATCCGGGTCCGTTTCCTTCAGCAAGCGAAGCTCTTCGGCCAGTTCCACGACGAGGTCGTCTACGGCGCGCGCCTCGCTCACCACGTAGCGAATCTGTTCCTTGACATGCACGCTCTTCGCGAACGGACAGAGATTCAGTCCGATCACCGCGCGCGTGAGCCAGTGCTGCGTTGCCGCGATGACGTCTTCGTGGGAACTGCCTGGCTTCATGCGTTTTCCTGTCCGGGTTGGGCCTTGCAAGCCGCGTCGATCAGCATGCGTGCGATGCGCGGCGCCGCGACCAGCGGGCCGGAGCCCGGGCCGTAAGTCTGGCTGCTCGCATAGACGCCTTCGACCAGCAGCGCGAGGGAATCGGCGAGTTCATGCGGCTGGGCAGCGCCTGCCGCCGTCGAGATTTCGATGAGCCGATTCATCAGATATTTTTTATTGCGCTCGACCGGCTCGCGCGCGGCGTACTCCGGATCGCCGAATTCGCACGCGACATTCAGGAACGGACAGCCGCGATAGTCCGGTGCGGACGCGCGCTTCACCAGATCGTCGAACGCCTGGATCAGCTGTTTAGCCGGCTCGCCCGGATGTTTGTCGACGCTCGCTTCGAAGCGTCCCCGAAAGCGCTCGTCCATGCGGTCGAGATACGCCACCACCAGCTCGTCCTTCGATGCGAAGCGCCGGTACAGGCTCATCTTGTTGACGCCGGCACGCTCCACGACCGCATCGACGCCGATGGCGCGAACGCCATCGCGATAAAACAGCTCCTGCGCGGCATCCAGCAACTGTTCCTGCGCCGTCGCGCCGTCCGTGCGGACACTGCGGCGGGCAGGGGCTTTGGGTTGTTCCGTGGATGTTCGTGTCAAAGTCGCTTCCTCGTCATGCGAACTGCATGCTTGACATGTTACAGATCGGTCACTAAGCTCGCAACTCTGATGTGACAGACCGGTAACGAGTGATGTCGTCCGGGGCAGAGATCAACCGAACCACGGAACGGAGCGGCGATGAATTGGGTAGCGAGACGGCTGAACGGCCGGATGCATTACGGATGGATTGCGGTGGGCGTGGTGTTCTTCGTGCTGCTCGCCGCGGCGGGCACGCGAGCGACGCCGAGCGTCATGATGCTGCCGCTCGAAAAGCAGTTCGGCTGGTCGCGCGGCACCATTTCATTGGCGATCTCGATCAATCTGGCGCTGTATGGCCTCGCCGGGCCGTTCGCGGCGGCGGCGATGCAGCGCTTCGGCGTGCGTCGCACGGTGTTGACCGCGCTGACCACGCTGGCGGCGGGCGTCGCGCTCTCGTCGATGATGACCGCGCCCTGGCAAATGGTGCTGGTCTGGGGCGTGATGGTCGGCAGCGCGACGGGCGTCGCGGCGCTGACGCTCTCGGCGACCATCGTCAACCGCTGGTTCACCACGCATCGCGGTCTGGCGATGGGCATTCTCACCGCCAGCTCGGCCACCGGCCAGCTCGTGTTCCTGCCGTTCCTCGCGTCGATTTCCGAGCACTACGGCTGGCGTCCCGTGGTGTTCGTCGTCGCGGGCGCGGCGGTGATCGTGCTGCCGTTCGTCGCGTGGCTCCTGCCTGAACGGCCGGCGGATCTGTCGCTGCGTCCGGTCGGCGAGAAGGCCGATCTGCCGCCGGCCGCCGTCCCCGCCCCGAAGAACCCGATCAAGGTCGCGTTCAGCACGCTCGGCATGGCCAGCAAGACGCGCGATTTCTGGCTGCTGTTCTTCAGCTTCTTCGTTTGCGGTGCGAGCACGAACGGCTATGTCGGCACGCATCTGATCGCCATGTGCTCGGACTACGGCATGACGCCGGTGCAGGGCGCCAGCCTGCTCGCGGCAATGGGCATCTTCGACCTGTTCGGCACGACGCTGTCCGGCTGGCTCTCCGATCGCTTCAATGCCCGCGTGCTGCTGTTCTGGTACTACGGACTGCGCGGGCTGTCGCTGATCTACTTGCCGTATGCGTTCGGCATCGACTTCTTCGGCCTGCCGCTGTTCGCCGTGTTCTACGGTCTCGACTGGATCGCCACCGTGCCGCCGACCGTGCGCCTCGCCACCGATGTCTACGGCAAGGAAAGCGCGCCGATCGTGTTCGGCTGGGTCGTGGCGGGACATCAGCTGGGCGCGGCGTTCGCGGCGCTCGGCGGCGGGATGCTGCGTTCGAGCCTCGGCAGCTATACGGTCGCCACGATGATTTCGGGCGGACTGTGCCTCGTCGCGGCGGTGATCGTGCTGCGCATCAATCGCGCAGGACGGGCGATGGGCGTGGCGGCGACCTGAAGTGGTGAAATGAAGCGGCCGCAACGGGCTTGCTATCCTTGACGGCCTGCCTGCTTATCCAACCGTCAAGGACTCGAACCATGAACGCAAAACCCGCTCCGACCGATATCGACATCCACGAACTGATCGCCGGCCGCTGGAGTCCGCGCGCATTTTCCACGGAGCCGGTCGGGCGTGCGCAACTGCATCAGGTGTTCGAAGCGGCGCGCTGGGCGCCTTCGTCGAGCAATCAGCAGCCGTGGCGTCTGATCGCGTTCGACCGTCATCGCGACGAAGCCGCCTTCCAGCGCGCGTTCGACACGCTCATGCCCGGCAACCAGAAGTGGAACGGCAACGTGCCGGTGCTGGTCTGCGTGACGGCCGCGACGCTCACGGCGAAGGGCGAGCCGAATCGCACGGCCGCCTACGACACGGGCGCGGCCGCGATGGCGCTGGTCCTACAGGCACACGCGCTCGGCCTCGCGGCGCATCAGATGGGCGGCTTCGACCGCGACGCGTTCCGCCAGGCGTTCTCGATTCCCGAGGATGTGCAGATCATCGCGATGGTGGCGATCGGTCATCACGGCGATGCCAGCCAGCTCGACGAGACGTTGCAGGAGCGTGAAGCCGCACCGCGCGTGCGCAAGGCGCTCGGCGAAACGGTGTACGAAGGCGCGTGGAGCCGCGCGTTCGAATAAATCCCGCTGTGCCTCACTGCTCGTCCGCCGCCGACAGCGGACGAGCCACGTCTTCCAGCGACTTGCGCTCCGCCGCGACGCCCCAGATGCCGGCGACGACCGCAGCCGCGATCATCAGCACCGAGCCGATCAGATAGCCCGCGAACACGGCGCCGCGCTCGTGCGTGTCGATCAGATGCCCGAACAGCGCCGGCCCGATAATGCCGCCCAGCGCCGTGCCGAACGCATAGAACACGGCAATGGCGAGCGCGCGGATTTCGAGCGGGAAGGTTTCGCTGACCGTCAGATACGCTGAACTCGCTGCCGCCGACGCAAAGAAGAAGATCACCATCCACGCGATAGTCTGCGTGGTCACGCTCAGCATGCCGTGCATGAACATCCAGCCGCTGATGGTCAGCAGCACGCCGGACGTCGCATACGTGAACGCGATCATGCGGCGGCGGCCGAGCACGTCGAAGAGCTTGCCGAGCAGCACCGGCCCCAGGAAATTGCCGGCGGCGAACGGCAGCACGTACCAGCCGATGTGATCGCCGGGCACGTGATAGAAGTCCGTCAGCACCAGCGCGTAGGTGAAGAAGATGGCGTTGTAGAAGAACGCCTGGGCGGTCATCAGCGTGAGACCCACGAGCGAGCGGCTGCGATGCGCCTTGAAGAGCGTATGCACGACCTCGCTGAGCGGCGTGCCCTCGCGCGCACGCAGGCGCAGCGGTTTGACAGGCGTGTCGGGAATCGTCACGCCGTGCTGGCGGAAATGCGCTTCGATTTCCTCGACCACTTGCTTCGCTTCGTCCGCGCGATTATGCGTGATGAGCCAGCGCGGGCTTTCCGGCACCCACATCCGCATGAAGAGGATCGTGAGTCCGAGCACCGCGCCGATCAGGAAGCACGCACGCCAGCCCCAGTCGGGCGGCAGCAGGCCGGGGTCGAGCAGGACCAGCGATCCTGCCGCGCCGATGCCCGCGCCGATCCAGAACGTGCCGTTGATCGCCAGATCGGTCCAGCCGCGCAGGCGGGCGGGCGTGAACTCCTGGATCGTCGAATTGATCGCGGTGTACTCGCCGCCGATGCCGGCCCCCGTCAGGAAGCGAAACAGCACGAAACTCGCGAGATCCCACGAGAACGCAGTGGCGGCGGTCGCGGCCGCGTAGAGGAACAGCGTGATGAAGAACAGCTTGCGGCGGCCCAGCCGGTCCGTCAGCCAGCCGAAACCCAGCGCGCCGAGCACCGCGCCCGCGATATACGCACTGCCGGCGATGCCGACATCGGCATTCGAGAATTGCAGCGCCGGGCTCGTCTTCAGCGCGCTGGCGACGGCGCCCGCCAAGGTCACTTCGAGTCCGTCCAGCAGCCAGGTGATGCCGAGCGCGAGCACGATCAGCGTATGGAAGCGTCCCCAGGGCAGGCGGTCGAGGCGCCCGGGAAGATCGGTTTCGATGATGCCGGGTTGCGTGGCGTGCTCCGTCGGTCGATCGTTCAAACGGTTCTCCTCGTCATTGTTTTGCTCTTGTCGCCGGCGATGCGCCGCGCGTGCGCGGAAAAAACCGCAAGCGGCTTTCGAACGAGCAAGTTACATTCCGCTTTTGTCGAATGAAGTCAATGGTTTAAAAATCTCCGGCCGCGGTTGATGCCTACCCGGGAACGTGTTAAAAACGCCGTCCATGTCCAACGCGGCGTCCTGGCGGACGTGGCTCAGCATCATGAATTTTTGCGCGATCGATTTCGGCACGTCGAATTCCGCCGTCGCCCTTCCGGACGGCCCGGCCATTCGGCTGGCGCCTGTCGAAGGCGAGGCGACCACGTTGCCCACCGCCGTCTTCTTCAACACCGACGAGAATAACCAGGCCTACGGACGCGCCGCGCTGGAGGCGTACATCGACGGTTTCGACGGCCGCCTGATGCGCTCGATGAAGAGCATTCTCGGCTCGGCGCTCGCCGACAGCACGACGGATCTCGGCGACGGTTCGGCCATCAAGTACACCGACGTCATCACGCTGTTCCTGCAGCACCTGAAGCAGAAGGCTCAGGCGATCGCTGCCGAGCCGCTGTCGCGCGCGGTGCTTGGCCGTCCGGTGTTTTTCGTCGACGACGATCCACGCGCCGACAACCTGGCGCAGAAGCAGCTCGAGGCCTGCGCGCACGCCGTCGGTTTGCGCGAGATCCACTTCCAGTACGAGCCGATCGCCGCCGCCTTCGATTACGAAGCCGGTCTGACGCAGGAAGGGCTCGTGCTGGTCGCGGATATCGGCGGCGGTACGTCAGACTTTTCGCTGGTGCGCGTCGGGCCGGAACGCGCTCGCGAACTCGACCGCAAGAGCGACGTGCTCGCGCATCACGGCGTGCATGTCGCCGGCACGGATTTCGACCGCCGCGTCGAACTCGCGACCGTGCTGCGCGAGCTCGGTTATCAATCGCTCGATCCGCAAGGCCGGGAAGTGCCGAGCCGCATCTATTTCGATCTCTCCACGTGGCATCTGATCAACACCGTCTACACGCCGAAGCGTGTCAGCGAGCTGCAGCTGATGCGCCATCTCTACCCGGAAGTGCGCCATCATGACCGCCTGATGCGCGTTGTGGATCGCCGGCTCGGGCACGCGCTCACCGCGCATGCGGAAGAGGCGAAGATCGAAGTTGCCGCGGGCGGGGCGACGGAAATCGACATGGAAGAGGTGGAGGAAGCGTTGCGCGTCGCGTTCGACGAAGCGCGCTTGATCGAGGCGGGCGCCGAGGAAACGCGACGCATCGTGGACGCCGCGCGCGAGACCATCCGGCGCGCGGGCGTGGCGGATACGGACGTCGGCGCCGTGTACTTCACCGGTGGGACGACCGGGCTGCGGTTTCTGTCGCAGGCTTTGGCGGCGGCGTTTCCTGCTGCGCAGCCGGTGTTCGGCGATCGCCTTGCCAGCGTGGCGAAGGGCCTCGGCATCTACGCACAGCGCGTTTTCGCCTGATTTCACCCGAAAGCGCGCCGCAAATAAAAAACCCCGCGTAGGCGGGGTTTTTTTACGAATCAGGCGGAACTTAGGCCGGCTTGATGTTCGCGGCTTGCTTGCCCTTCGGGCCAGTCTTCACTTCGTAGGTAACCTTCTGGTTTTCCTGAAGCGTCTTGAAGCCTTCGACACGGACTTCCGAGAAGTGCGCGAACAGATCTTCGCCGCCGCCATCCGGAGTGATGAAGCCAAAGCCCTTTGCGTCATTGAACCACTTGACGGTACCGGTTTCCATGTTACTTGTTCCAAAAAAATGATGAATAAGGCCGAAGCCCAGGGGTGCAAAAGATCAAGGAAGGGGCAATGGGACCAACCGGAGTACCGTGATGGCGAACTCGAAAGAACCAATTCACTCGCCACTTGAAATCCTGCAAGAAGCTTTATACGGCGAAACCATTTCGCGGTCAATTAATATCCGACAACTCTGAAGGGATTTCTTTACTCCATACGAATTCGGACCGCAATAAGCGGATTCTTGCCTCGTACTGCACGAAAAAGAGGCAAAAAAGGTGAAACTGCTCGACCTCCGCACTGCATTCGAAAGGTGCAACCGTTAAACTACGCGACCATTTTCAATGGGTTGCACCGGACGTGCGGGCTTGGCGGGAATGATTCTGGCAACCGTCGCACCCGCGGCCTGGCAGCCAATCGGAAGCCGGCAAAGCCGCAAGCAGCACGAGCGGCGCGAGACAACGGAGAGAAGAAGTGAAAAGTTCGATACAGAGAAACATCGGCCCGATGGCCCTGATGCTGACCGGTCTGGGATCCATCATCGGCTCGGGATGGCTCTTCGGGGCATGGAAGGCCGCCAAGATCGCCGGACCTGCCGCGATCGCCGCCTGGGTGATCGGAGCGATCGTCATTCTGGCGATCGCCCTGACGTATGCCGAACTGGGCGCCATGTTTCCCGAGTCCGGCGGCATGGTGCGCTACGCCCGCTATTCGCATGGCGCGCTCGTGGGTTTCATCAGCGCGTGGGCGAACTGGATTGCGATCGTTTCGGTGATTCCGATCGAAGCCGAAGCCTCCATCCAGTACATGAGCACCTGGCCCTATGACTGGGCGCATGCGCTGTTCGTCGACGAGTCGCTCACGCCGACCGGCATCGGTCTCTCGGCGTTGCTCGTGATCATCTATTTCATGCTGAACTACTGGGGCGTGAAGGTATTCGCTCGTGCAAACTCGCTGATCACGGTCTTCAAGTTCCTGATTCCGGGTGCGACCATCGCAGGGCTGATTTTCGCCGGGTTCCATTCGGAGAACTTCGGCACGTCGTCGACTTTCGCGCCCTATGGCTGGCCCGCGGTGCTGACCGCCGTCGCGACCAGCGGCATCGTGTTCAGCTTCAACGGTTTCCAGAGCCCGGTGAACCTCGCCGGCGAAGCGCGCAATCCGGCGCGCAGCGTGCCGTTCGCGGTGATCGGCTCGATCCTGCTCGCGCTCGTGATCTACGTGCTGCTGCAGATCGCGTATATCGGCGCGGTGAATCCCGCTGATGTCGCGAAGGGCTGGGCCCATTTCAACTTCGCGTCGCCGTTTGCGGAACTCGCGCTGGCGCTCAACCTGAACTGGCTCGCCATCCTGCTGTATGTCGACGCCTTCGTCAGCCCGAGCGGCACCGGCACGACCTACATGGCGACTACCACCCGCATGATCTACGCGATGGAGCGCAACGGCACCATGCCGAAGATCTTCGGCAACGTGCATCCGTTCTACGGCGTGCCGCGTCCGGCGATGTGGTTCAACCTGTTCGTCGCGTTCATCTTCATGTTCTTCTTCCGTGGCTGGAGCTCGCTGGCCGCGGTGATCTCGGTGGCGACGGTGATCTCGTATCTGACGGGCCCGGTGAGCCTGATGGCGCTGCGCCGCGCAGCGCCGGACCTCGAACGTCCGCTCAGGCTGCCGATGATGGGCGCGGTCGCGCCGTTCGCGTTCGTGTGCGCGTCGCTGGTGCTGTTCTGGGCCAAGTGGCCGCTCACCGGCGAAATCATTCTGCTGATGGTCGTCGCGCTGCCGGTGTACTTCTACTTCCAGGCCAAGGCGGGCTTCGCCGGCTGGGGACGCGATCTCAAGGCTGCGTGGTGGCTCGTGGCCTATCTGCCGTGCATGGCGGTGATGTCGCTGATCGGGAGCAAGGATTTTGGGGGCAGTGGATTGCTGCCGTACGGCTGGGATATGGCCGCAGTCGCTGTGTTGGCGCTGGTGTTCTACTACTGGGGCGTGCACACCGGATATCGCACCGCCTATCTCGACGAGCGCGAAAGCCGCGACGACATCCTTTACGAAGTCGGCGCCTGAGCGTTCCGGCGTCTTGTGGAGAGACAGAAAACCGCCTGAGTGGCTGCTCAGGCGGTTTTTTTCATCATGCGTCCGAGAACACGTAGTTCGTCATCGCCAGCGCGCGCTGGAAGGTTCCGAGCGACTGTATGCCGAGCGTGTAGTCATCCGCGGCGGCACCGAGCGCGCTGAACACCGGCAGCAGATGTTCATCCGTCGGGTGCATCACCGCCGCATGGGGCGCACGCGCGCGATAGTCGAGCAGCGCGTCGATGTCGCGTGCCGCCATGCGGTCCTCGAACCAGTCGGTGAATTCGGAGACGCGCGGATCGGCATCTTCGGGACGCGCGCTGAAATCGGCCATGCGCAGGTTGTGCGTGATCTGGCCGGAACCGACGATCATCACGCCCTCATCGCGCAGATCACGGAGCGCCCGGCCCATCCCGAAATGATGCGCTGCGCCCAGGTGCGGCTGTATCGACAGTTGCGCGACCGGCACGTCGGCGTCCGGGAACATCAGCAGGAGAGGCACCCATGCGCCGTGATCGAGACCATGTTCGGTCGTGGCGGCCGGAATGCCCTGCGCGCCGAGCAAGGCGGCCGCGCGCTTCGCCAGATCGGGCGCGCCGGGCGCCGGGTAGCGCAATTCGTATAGCGCGCGCGGAAAACCGTAGAAGTCGTGGATGGTCTCCGGCCGCTCGGCGATGCTCGCGACCGGCTGCGCGGTGCCCCAGTGGGCCGACAGCATCAGGATCGCGCGCGGGCGCGGCAGCGTCGCGCTCAGCGATGCGAACTCGGCGGAAGGCATCGATGGGTCGATCGGCAATGTCGGCGCGCCGTGGGAAATGAAAACGGTGGGTGTCGGGCTCATGACGGCAATTTCCAGTGGACTATGTCGTCAATGTAGGGCCGCTCACGCCGTTCATAAACCGTCCGAACGGCAATGCATCGTGTCGCGGCTGTTGCTAATCAGACGCCGCGCGCAATCCCTGCCACGCCGACGCAACCGGCTGCCCAAATCCAAACAGATCGATGACGCGCGCCACGGTGTGGTCCACCATCTCGTCGATGGTCGCGGGCTTCTGATAGAACGCCGGCAACGGCGGGAAGATAACGCCGCCCATTTCCGTGACGGACGTCATGTTGCGCAGATGCGCGAGGTTGAACGGCGTTTCCCGCACGAGCAGTACGAGACGGCGGCGTTCCTTGAGGACGACATCGGCGGCGCGGGTAATCAGATTATCGGAGAGACCGTGCGCGATGCTGCCGAGCGTGCGCATCGAGCAGGGCGCGACCACCATGCCGTCGGTGGCGAAGGAGCCGGAGGCAATGCTCGCGCCGACATCGCGCACGCTGTGCACGACATCCGCCCGCGCGTGGACGGCGGCGCGGTCGAGATCGAGTTCGTGCTGGATATTGAGCCAACCGGCGCTGGAGACGAGCAGATGCGTCTCGACGCCGCCCAGGCGGCGCAGCATGTCGAGCAGACGCACGCCGTAGATGGCGCCTGTCGCCCCGGTGATTGCGACGATCAGGCGTCGCTGCGGGGCGGGCAGGCTGGTTTGCATCGGCGGGCGGGTGAGACTCAGGCGGCGGCGAAGAGCTGCTGCAGTTCGCCCGATTGATACATCTCCATCATGATGTCCGAGCCGCCGATGAACTCGCCGTTCACGTACAGCTGCGGAATGGTCGGCCAGTTGGAGAACTGCTTGATGCCCTGGCGGACGGCGTCGTCTTCAAGCACGTTGACGGTGGTGATCTTGTCGACGCCGCAGGCCTTCAGGACCTGGATGGCGCGGCCCGAGAAGCCGCACATCGGGAATTGCGCCGTGCCCTTCATGAAAAGCACGACGGGGTTCGATTCGACGATCTGCTTGATATGTTCTTGCGTATCCATGGCGTTCCTGCGCGTGAAAGTCGGGGGACTGATGGTTGAAATGATAGCGGATTTCGCTTTTGAGAGCTGACGGCGTCCGGCGCTTCAGGCCGTGAAAACGCCGCCCGTGCAGCGTTCGATGCCGGCGAGATCGCGCAGCGAATGCACATCGCTGAAGCCGCGCGCCTGCATGAGCCGCCGCACGGCGTCGGCCTGATCGTAGCCATGCTCGAGCCACAGCGCGCCGTTCATCGCGAGCAGGAACGGCGCTTTCTCGACAATCTCGCGGATTGCCGACAGACCGTCGGATTCGTCGGTCAGTGCGCCACGCGGTTCGAAGCGCAGGTCGCCTTGCTCCAGATGCGGATCGCCGCTCGCGATATAGGGCGGATTGCTGACGATCGCCTCGAAGAGCAGCGACGGCTCGAGGTTCGCGGTCCAGTCGCTGGCGACGAAGGTGACCGGACCGCCCGCGCGCGCGGCGTCGAGCAAACGCACGGCATTCGAGCGCGCCACGTCGAGCGCGGCCGGCGAGCGATCCACGGCCCACACCTTCGCATCGGGTCGCGCGTGAGCGAGTGACACCGCGATCGCGCCGCTGCCCGTGCCCAGATCGAGCACGCGCGGGTTCGGCGTGCCGGCAATGATGCCGAGCACGGTTTCCACCAGCAGTTCGGTTTCCGGACGCGGAATCAGCACGTCGGGCGTGACCTCGAAGTCGAGGCCGAAGAATTCGCGCCTGCCGACCAGCTGCGCGATGGGCTCGCCATCCAGACGGCGCGCGACGAGCGCCTCGAAGCGCGCGACGGACGCGTCATCGAGCGTTTCCTGATCGCGCGTGATGAGTTCCGTGCGGCGCCAGCCGAGCACGTGCATCAGCAGCACGCGCGCTTCGAGCGGCGGCAGTCCGGACGCACGCAGCACGTCGGCCGCAGTGCTCACTCCGCTTCCCCGAGCGCCGCCAGCAATTCCGCCTGATGCTCGGAGACGAGCGCGCCGATCAGCTCGTCGATATCGCCGTCCATGATGTATTCGAGCTTGTAGAGCGTCAGGTTGATCCGGTGATCCGTCATGCGCCCTTGCGGGAAGTTGTAGGTCCGGATGCGTTCCGAGCGGTCGCCCGAGCCGATCAGGCTCTTGCGCGTCGCCGCTTCCTTGGCGTGCTGCTCGTGATACTGCTTGTCCTTGATGCGCGCAGCCAGCACCTTCAGCGCGCGATCCTTGTTCTTGTGCTGCGAGCGGTCGTCCTGGCATTCGACGACGATACCCGTCGGCAAGTGCGTGACGCGCACGGCTGAATCGGTTTTGTTGATGTGCTGCCCGCCCGCGCCCGACGCGCGGAACGTATCGATGCGCAGATCGGCCGGATTGATCACGACTTCGCTGATTTCATCGGCTTCGGGCATCACGGCGACGGTACACGCCGAGGTGTGGATGCGGCCTTGCGTTTCGGTCGCCGGCACGCGCTGCACGCGATGCCCGCCCGACTCGAACTTGAGCCGCGAATACGCGCCCTGTCCGGCGATGCGCACGATCACTTCCTTGTAGCCGCCAAGATCCGATACGCTTTCCGACATCGTTTCGGCGCTCCAGCGGTTGCGTTCCGCATAACGCAGATACATGCGCAACAGGTCGCCCGCGAACAGCGCCGATTCGTCGCCGCCCGCGCCCGCACGGATCTCGATGAAGATGTTGCGTTCGTCGTTGGGGTCCTTCGGCAGCAGCATGGTCTGCAGATCGCCTTCGATGGCCGCCATGCGTTCGCGCGCCTCGCCGATCTCTTCCTCGGCGAAATCGCGCATCGACGGATCGGCGAGCAGTTCCTGCGCCGTGGCTTCATCGGTGAGCGCCTGCCGCCAGAGCGCGTATTGATCGACGATCGGGCTGATTTCCGCGTGCTCGCGCGTGAGCTTGCGATATTGGT
Organism: Caballeronia sp. LZ034LL; assembly: GCF_031451215.1. Lineage (NCBI taxonomy): Bacteria > Pseudomonadati > Pseudomonadota > Betaproteobacteria > Burkholderiales > Burkholderiaceae > Caballeronia > Caballeronia sp. LZ034LL. The sequence goes on along the minus strand of NZ_JARUXR010000001.1, from coordinate 2,639,243 downwards.
CCATGTCGGACGTGACGTCCTCACGGCTCAACAGTTCATTGAGATCGACCTGCCGTCTGGCGAGCTGGTCGAGCTTGCTTTGCATGCTCGTTTTCATCGTGCGGAGTTGGCGCGGCGGGCGCCGGGGAGTGACTGCGATTGGAAGCCGGCGCTAGCGGCGCGCGGCCTTGAAGAATAGCAAAGATGAAGCCGCTAACGGTCCGACGAATCGGCCTTGTCGCCGTGGCGGTAGAAGCCGCTCATCAGGTCGATGAGCTGGTTGCGTTCCTCGCTGCTCGCGCGGTTGAGCGCGTGCGTGGGACCGTGGATCAGCTTGTTGGTAAGCGCCTGCGACAGCGCTTCGAGCACGGCCGCGGGGTCGTCGCCGCGCGACAGCATCTTGCGGGCGCGTTCCACTTCGGCGCGGCGCAATGCGTCGGCCTGCGTGTGCATGTGGCGGATGACCGGCACGATGCTGCGCGCATCGAGCCACTGCATGAAATTCTGCACCCGCGTTTCGATGATCGATTCCGCCTGCGCCACCGCTGCCTGCCGCGATGCATTGCCCTCGCGCACGATGGCGCCGAGGTCGTCGACGGTGTAGAGGAACACGTCGTGCAGGTTGCCGACTTCCGGTTCGATGTCGCGCGGCACTGCCAGGTCGACCATGAAAATGGGCCGGTGACGGCGCGCGCGCACGGCACGCTCGACCGCGCCCAGACCGATGATGGGCAGCGTCGACGCCGTGCACGACACGATGATGTCGAACTCGTGCATGCGCGCGGGCAGGTCGGACAGCGGAATGGCGCGGCCATTGAAGCGGCCGGCGAGCTTCTCGCCGCGTTCGGCGGTGCGGTTCGCGACCACGAGTTCACGCGGATTCTGCGCGGCGAAATGCGTGGCGCACAGCTCGATCATCTCGCCCGCGCCGATGAACAGCACGCGCTGGCCGGAGATGTTCTCGAAAATGCGCTGCGCGAGACGCACGGCGGCGGCGGCCATGGACACCGATTGCGCGCCGATTTCCGTGGTCGTGCGCACTTCCTTCGCGACCGCGAAGGTGCGCTGGAACAACTGGTTCAGATAGGTGCCGAGCGCGCCGGCTTCCGAAGCGGTGCGCACCGCGTCCTTCATCTGTCCGACGATCTGGGTTTCGCCGAGCACCATCGAGTCGAGGCCCGAGGCGACGCGGAAGGCATGGCGCACGGCTTCCGATTGCGGCAGCGCGTACACGTGCGGCGCGAGTTCGGGAACCGGGATGGCGTGATACTTCGACAGCCATTCGATGGCGGCTTCGCGGGCGGCGGAGTCGTCGGTGGCGCAGTAGAGTTCGGTGCGATTGCAGGTCGACAGGATGGCCGCTTCAGGCGAAACCTTCGCGAGCGGACCGAGCCAGATGTCTTTCAGCGCGCCCAAGGCGGGCTTGAGCTGTTCGAGCGGAAACGCCACGCGTTCGCGCAGGGCGACTGGCGCAGTGTGATGATTGATTCCGATCGTGAGGAGCTGCATTGTTTTAACGATGCTCTTGGCCTAAGCCGATGGCCTTTCAATAGCCCAATATTATAGCGTTTCGCGTGAATCTTCATTTATAGGGGCTATTTGGGGCGCGCTTGGGGAAATCTGGCGGAAAGCCCTGCCGGCATTGGCTTGCACGGCTCGGGAGGCGGTTGTGTCTTGACGCGGCTGATCGACGCACGAACGGTCTTTTCCCGCTTTTTTGCCCGTTGGACCGCAGTCTTGCCTTCGACAAATCCGGCCCCTAAACTCAGCCTTCCACTTTCAAAGACCCCGGAATCAAGCATGTTCGACTCTTCCCCTGTCTCACGCGGCCGCCCGGCGCTTGCCACGGAGCACGGCCGCTGATGGGCTGGCTCGGACTGATTTTCCTGGGTGCGGTAATCGGCGCCGCGAGCTGGTGGCTGCATCCGCTGCGGCGCGCAGGACGCGTCGGCCGCGGCGCGGCGGGGCGGATCTGGACGGCGGTCGCGGCTGGCATACTGGCGAGCATCGTGGCGCGCATGCTCGGCAACATCGTCGATCTCTATCACGACGGCGACACGCTCGAATGGCTCGCGTGCTCAGTCTTCGCGTTGCTCGTCGTGACGCTCACGGTCGGACTGGCGGCGCGCCGCTGATTTCTTTCCTGGCGGACAGCGGGTGATCCTTGCTGCCCGTCGCGCCCGAAAGGGCCTCAAAGGGCTTTCAAGCACGTTTCGAAGCAGGTGACCCCATGAACGATCGCATCGCAGATTCTGCCATTCCCGAGCCGTCCACGTTCGCGCGCCGCATCGACGCGCTGCGCCGCCAGATGGCGCTCGACCATCTCGCCGCCGTGCTCATTCCGTCCGCCGATCCGCATCTCTCCGAATATCTGCCGGAACGCTGGCAGGGGCGGCAGTGGCTTTCCGGCTTTACGGGTTCGGTCGGCACGCTGGTCGTGACGGCGGATTTCGCGGGCGTCTGGGTCGACAGCCGCTACTGGACGCAGGCCGAAGCCCAGCTGGCCGGCACCGGCATCGTGCTGATGAAGATGATGGCCGGCCAGCAGAGCGCGCCGCATGTCGAATGGCTCGCGGACCACGTGCCGGAGGGCGAGACCGTGGCGGTGGACGGAACCGTGCTCGGCGTCGCGGCGGCGCGCGCGCTGGCCGATGCGCTCGATGCACGCGGCATCGTGTTGCGCACGGATCTCGATCTGCTCGACGCCGTCTGGCCCGCGCGTCCGGGCCTGCCCGACGCACCCGTCTACGAACACGCCGCGCCGCATGCCAGCGTCGCGCGCGCCGACAAGCTGGCGCAATTGCGCGAGTCGATGCGCGCGAAAGGCGCTCAGTGGCATTTCGTGTCCACGCTCGACGATCTCGCCTGGATCTTCAACCTGCGCGGCGGCGATGTGAGCTACAACCCAGTGTTCGTCGCGCATGCGCTGATCGGCGCCGATGACGCGACGCTCTTCGTCGCCGACGGCAAGGTGCCGGAAGCGTTGCAGCAATCGCTCTTGCGCGACCACGTGCGCGTCGCGCCGTATGCGGATGCGCCGGGCGCGCTGGCCGCGTTGCCCGCGGGCGCGACGCTGCTGATCGATCCGCGCCGCATCACGCATGGCTTGCTGGAGAAGGTGCCGTCGACGGTCACGATCGTCGAGGCGGTGAATCCGTCGACCTTCGCGAAGTCGCGCAAGACCGCGGCGGAAGCCGAACACGTCCGCGCGACGATGGAGCAGGACGGCGCCGCGCTCGCCGAATTCTTCGCGTGGTTCGAGGACGCGTTGGGCCGCGAGCGCATCACGGAACTCACCATCGACGAAAAGCTGACTGCAGCGCGCGCGCGCCGGCCGGGCTTCGTCACGCTGTCGTTCGGCACGATCGCGGGCTTCAATGCCAACGGCGCCATGCCGCATTACCGCGCAACCGAAGCCTCGCACGCGGTCATCGAGGGCAACGGGCTGTTGCTGATCGATTCGGGCGGCCAGTACCTGAGCGGCACGACCGATATCACGCGGGTCGTGCCGGTCGGCGAGATCACGGCGGAGCACCGGCGCGACTTCACGGTGGTGCTGAAGGGCACGATGGCGCTTTCGCGCGCACGCTTTCCGCGCGGCATCCGCTCGCCGATGCTCGATTCGATCGCGCGCGCGCCGATCTGGGAGGCGGGCGCGGACTATGGCCATGGGACGGGCCACGGCGTCGGCTACTTCCTGAACGTGCACGAAGGCCCGCAGGTCATTTCCCACTACGCGCCCGCCGAACCGTGGACGGCGATGGAAGAAGGCATGATCACGTCGATCGAGCCGGGACTCTACCGGCCCGGCAAGTGGGGCATCCGCATCGAGAATCTCGCGATGAACCGCGCCGCCGCGAAGACCGAGTTCGGCGATTTCCTCGAGTTCGAGACGCTGACCTTGTGTCCGATCGACACACGCTGCATCGACTTGTCCTTGCTGCGCGAGGACGAACGCGCGTGGCTCAATGCCTATCACGAGACGGTGCGCCGGCGCGTGTCGCCGCATGTGTCGGGCGCCGCGCTGGCGTGGCTCGAAGCCCGCACTCAAGCCATCTGACCGAAGGGAGCGTCGGATCATGACCATCCAGGCAGTCGTGTTCGATTTCGGCGGCGTGCTGATCGACTGGAACCGGGATTATCTGTACCAGCAGCTGATCCCCGACGACAGCGAGCGCCGCTGGTTTCTCGACAACGTCTGCAAGATGGAATGGGTCGTGCAGCAGGACGGCGGCCAGACCATTGAAACGGGCACGGCCGAGCTGATCGCGCTTCATCCTGGCCACGAAGCGTTGATTCGCGCGTTCTACGCGCGCTGGCCCGAGATGGTGGCGGGCGTGCTGGAAGAGGGCGTCGCGCTGATGGAGCGGCTGGAGCGCGCGGACGTGCCGCTGTTCGGGCTCACCAACTGGTCGGCGGAGACTTTTCCTTATGCATGGGAGCGTTTCGACGTGCTGCGCCGGTTCCGCGAAGTGGTCGTGTCGGGGCGCGTCGGGCTGGTGAAGCCCGATCCGCGCATCTTCGCGCTGATGTTCGACGAAATCGAAAAGCATCTGCCGGGCGTGCAGCCGTCCGAACTCGTCTTCATCGACGACAACCTCCACAACGCGCAGGCCGCGACCGCGCTTGGCTGGCATGGCATTCACCATACGGACGCATCGAGCACGGAAGCACAATTGCGGGCGTTGAAGCTGAATTTTTGACGTAACGAAGTGAAGCGCGCTACTGCCCCAGCAGATTCTTCAGCGCGTTGCCGATTCCCCGCACGGTATCGCCCGTGCCCTTCGCGACGCCTTCCACGCTCACGCCGAGCGCTTTCGCGAAACCCGCCGTCAGCTTCTTCGAGAGGCTCTCGCTCAGTGAGAACTTCGGATCGCGCAGATCGCCGTCGAGCACGAAATCGAGCTTGATCTGCTCCTTGCGGTCTTTCAGTGCGGCGATGGCGGCCTTGGTCGGGATCGAGAGAAAGGTGTCGAGCGGATTGCCCGAGTCGCTGATCTGCAGATGATTCAGCACCAGCGAGCCAGGCGCGTGGATGCGGTTGTCCTTCACGGTGGCATCCACGGTCATGTCGATGGTGCCGCCCGTCACCGCCGCGCGCGCGCCGGCCTTCTTCAGCAGATACGGATCGAGCGTCTGGACATCGACGGAACGCAGTGTCGCGCGCGTCTGCGAATCCTTGTTGGCGATGACCATCCAGCCGCCCCACGTCACCGTGCCGGTATGCTGCGGACCCTTGATCGAGCCGGACATGGACAGGTCGGTGCGCTCGTTGAGCGCGGGCAGGTGAAGACGATCGATGGTCGCGCGCGCGTCGCCGATCAGCACGCGATACGGCGGGTTCTGCACGGAGCTGTCGAAGAACTCCATCGAGCCGCGCTCGAACGAGACCCGGTCGATGACCTTTTCCTCTTGCGCGTGCTCGTCGGCCTGACTGTTGTTCGACTTTGCGTCGGCGGCGCGGGCGGTTTCCTTCAGACCGGGCAGGATGCGCACGCGGCCATCGGCGGAACGGACGATCGACAGATAGTAGTTGTCGACGCTCACGCTGCGCAGATGGATGGGGCGCGTGATGAGCGAGCGCATGTCGACGTCGAGCACGATGCGTTCGGCGCGCATCGCGTCGCCGGTGGGCCAGTCCTTCGGGCCGCGCAGGCGCACGCGCGACAGCGTCACGTGACCGAAATCCACGTCGATTTCCTCGACCGACCCGTTTGGACCGAGCGTCTCGAGAATCCGCTCTTTCATCTGATGCACGACGAACAGCCATCCGCCGATCGCCACGACGACGAGCGCCACGATGATCCCGACTGCCCAAAGCGCTCCCCGCCGCGCGCCCGATCCCGCCATCTGCGTGTGTCTCCCGGAAGTCCTGCTGAAAAGTCGCCGCGCTGTGTAGTCTTGTCTGACAAAAAAGAATGGCGACCGCGTCTCCCACAGTCGCCACTTTCGCGCCGGATGTCGGTGCGCGCGCCCGCACAAGTGCGCGGGCGGCGTCGCGGGCTTAGCGCGTGATCGGCTTGTAGCGCAGGCGCTTCGGCTTGGCGGCTTCTTCGCCGAGACGCTTGCGCTTGTCGGCCTCGTATTCCTGATAGTTGCCGTCGAAGAACTCGACGTGCGAGTCGCCTTCGAACGCCAGGATGTGCGTCGCAATGCGGTCGAGGAACCAGCGATCGTGGGAGATCACCATCACCGAGCCGGCGAATTCGAGCAGCGCGTCTTCGAGGGCGCGCAGCGTTTCGACGTCGAGATCGTTCGACGGTTCGTCGAGCAGCAGCACGTTGCCGCCTGCGATCAGCGTCTTGGCCAGATGCAGGCGTCCGCGTTCGCCGCCCGACAGGTTGCCGACGATCTTCTGCTGGTCGCTGCCCTTGAAGTTGAAGCGGCCGATATACGCGCGCGACGGCGTTTCGTACTTGCCGACGGTGAGGACATCCGCGCCGCCCGAGATTTCCTCGAACACAGTCTTGTCGCCGCCGAGCGCGTCGCGGCTCTGGTCGACGTAGGCGAGCCTGACGGTCGGACCCTTGACGATTTCGCCCGAATCCGGCTGTTCCTTGCCGGTCAGCATGCGGAACAGCGTGGACTTGCCGGCGCCGTTCGGCCCGATGATGCCGACAATCGCGCCCGCCGGAATCTTCATGCTCAGGTCGTCGATCAGCAGGCGGTCGCCATAGGACTTGCTGACGTTCTTGAACTCGATGACTTCATTGCCGAGCCGGTCGCCGACCGGAATGAAGATTTCCTGCGTCTCGTTGCGCTTCTGGTATTCCTGGCTGTTGAGTTCCTCGAAGCGGGCGATACGCGCCTTCGACTTGGCCTGACGGCCCTTCGGGTTCTGGCGCACCCATTCGAGTTCTTTCTTGATGGCCTTCTGACGCGCGGATTCGCTGGATTCTTCCTGCTTCAGGCGGTCTTCCTTCTGGTCGAGCCAGCTCGAATAGTTGCCCTTCCATGGGATGCCGTGGCCGCGGTCGAGTTCGAGAATCCACTCGGCGGCGTTGTCGAGGAAGTAGCGGTCGTGGGTGACCGCGACGACGGTGCCGGGATAGCGCGTGAGGAACTGCTCGAGCCATTCGACGGATTCGGCGTCGAGGTGATTGGTCGGTTCGTCGAGCAGCAGCATGTCGGGCTTTTGCAGCAGCAGCTTGCAGAGCGCGACGCGGCGCTTCTCGCCGCCCGACAGATGTTCGATCTTCGCGTCCCACGCCGGCAGGCGCAGTGCATCGGCGGCGACTTCGAGCTGCTGCTCGGGGCTGCCGCCGTCGCTGGTCGAGAGGATGGCTTCGTACTTCGCCTGCTCGGCGGCGAGCTGGTCGAAGTCGGCGTCGGGTTCGGCGTAGGCGGCGTAGATTTCATCGAGCTTCTTCTGCGCCTGGAACACGTCGCCCAGACCTTCCTCGACGGCTTCGCGCACGGTCTGCTGCGGATCCAGTTGCGGCTCCTGCGGCAGATAGCCGATGTTGAGGTTGGGCATCGGCGTGGCTTCGCCTTCGATGTCGCGGTCGACGCCCGCCATGATCCGGATCAGCGTGGATTTGCCGGAACCGTTCAGGCCGAGCAGGCCGATCTTCGCGCCCGGGAAGAACGACAGGGAAATGTCTTTCAGGATCTGACGCTTCGGCGGCACGATCTTGCCGACGCGGTTCATGGTGAAGACGTATTGGGCCATGTGGATGTCTTGGGTGGTCGTCTGGTGAGAAGTGCGGCTGCCGCGCGCGTGCGGTGCGGCAGCCGATGCTGATGCTGATACTGTCTGGCGGCGCGGGAAGGTGGCGCCACCCGCGCGCGGTGCGCGGCGGGCTGAACCGTCATTGTACTTCGCGAGGCGATCCGCTATTGCCAGCGCGCGACGCCGCCGTGGCGCGAGCAGGTGCCGCTGTGATGCCGGCTGAAACTGTAGGAACCGTCGCGGCACTGGGCGGTGGCGCCGGCGGGCACGTTGCCGGAACGGGATCGCGCGGGTGCGTGAACGGTGTCGCCGTCGCGATTGGTGTAGTGGCCGTGGCTGTCGAGATCGGATTCGTCGGGTTGTTGCTGGTAGGGGTGGTTCTGGTAGGCGAAGGCGGCCGGTGTCCAGATGAGGCTGGCGGCGATGAGCCAGGCGACAGCCGCATAGGCGCCAAGCGCAGCAAATTTCTTCATTGTTCTTGTTGTCTCATTGTTGTTGTCGGTCGGCGCTGAGTTGGCGCTGGCTCGTCCGCTCATGAAAAAAGCGGAGTTCCTTTATCGGACACTCCGCTTTGCGAGGCAAGCTCGTTGAGACGTTTTTTGACGCTTTGGCCTTGGGCAGGGGAAAGGCCTCCAGGCAAGCCGCATAAAGCGTGAATCCTCGCACCACCGGTGCGAGTTTCTTTCGTTCGCCGCCCTTACACGTTGAACAGGAAATTCATGACATCCCCGTCATGCACGACATATTCCTTGCCTTCCGCGCGCATCTTGCCGGCTTCCTTGGCGCCTTGCTCGCCCTTGAAGGCGACGTAGTCATCGAAGGAAATGGTCTGGGCGCGGATGAAGCCGCGTTCGAAATCCGTATGGATCGCGCCGGCCGCCTGCGGCGCCGTGTCGCCGATATGGATGGTCCACGCGCGCACTTCCTTCACGCCCGCCGTGAAGTACGTCTGCAAGCCGAGCAGCTTGAAGCCGGCGCGGATCACGCGGTTCAGGCCCGGCTCGGTCATGCCCATGTCGGCGAGGAAGTCGGTCTTGTCGGCGTCGTCGAGATCGGCGATTTCCGCCTCGATCGCCGCGCACACCGCGACCACCGGCGCATTTTCCGCCTCGGCGTGCTTGCGCACTGCGTCGAGATACGGGTTGTTCTCGAAGCCGTCGTCCTTCACGTTGGCGACGTACATCGTCGGCTTCGACGTGATCAGGCAGAACGGCTTGATGAGCAGCAATTCTTCTTCGCTCAGCGAGAGGCCGCGCACGGGCTTGGCCTGATCGAGTTGCGCGCGCACCTTTTCGAGAACGGCGACGAGCTTGATCGCTTCCTTGTCGTTGCCCGACTTGGCGGCCTTCGAATAGCGCGACTGCGCCTTTTCCACGGTCGACAGGTCCGCGAGCGCGAGTTCGGTGTTGATGACTTCGATGTCCGCGATCGGATCGATCTTGCCGGCGACGTGGATCACGTTCTCGTCGTCGAAGCAGCGCACGACGTGCGTGATGGCGTCGGTTTCGCGGATGTTGGCGAGAAACTGGTTGCCGAGGCCTTCGCCCTTCGACGCACCCGCGACCAGTCCGGCGATATCGACGAATTCGACCACGGCCGGCAGGATGCGCTCGGGCTTGACGATGTCGGCGAGCGCCTGGAGACGCGCATCCGGCACTTCGACCACGCCGACGTTGGGCTCGATGGTGCAGAACGGATAGTTCTCGGCGGCAATGCCCGCCTTGGTCAACGCATTGAAGAGGGTGGACTTGCCGACGTTGGGCAAGCCGACGATGCCGCATTGGAGGCTCATGGGATCCTTCGAACTGGTGAGACGGCGCGAGTCGCGCGTTTTCGTCAAAAATGGTGCGCGATGGACGGGCGATGACGCCCGCTCCGACCGGCGGCCGCGTGCCGCGGCCAGGCAAGCCGCTATTGTACCGTTGCGCTGGACCTCGAAGGTCGGCGGTCCTACGCCTGCGCCCGCATCTGCAAGCCCCCAAACCCCTCCGACCCCCACAGCTATAATGCCCGGATGACTTCGCACCCACTGAAATTCCACGCGATCGTCGTCGGCGGCGGGCTCGTCGGCAAGACGGCCGCGCTGGCACTCGCGCAATCCGGGCTGCGCACCGCGCTGGTTGCGTCGCGCGCCGCCGGCCTGCCGCCGGGCGCCGCGTTCGATTCGCGCATCTACGCGCTGTCGTCCAGCTCGCAGGCGCTGCTCGAACGGCTGCGCGTCTGGCAGGCGCTCGACCGCTCGCGCCTCGGGCCGGTGTTCGACATGCGGGTATTCGGCGATGCCCACGCGGAATTGCACTTCTCCGCCTTCCAGGCATCGGTGCCGCAGCTGGCGTGGATCGTCGAATCGTCGCTGATCGAGCAGTCGCTCGACGCCGCCTTGCGCTTCCAGCCGAGCCTGTCCTGGTTCGAGTCGCGCGCGCAAGGCATGACCGTCGAGGCCGACGCAGCCCACATCGCGCTCGCCAGCGGCGAATCCCTGGAAGCCGATCTGATCGTCGGCGCCGATGGCGCGCATTCCTGGGTCCGCGCGCAAATGGGCGCGAAGATGACCCGTCGCGATTATCGCCAGACCGGCGTCGTCGCCAATTTCAAGGCCGAGCGGCCGCACGGCGAGACCGCGTACCAGTGGTTCCGCGATTCCGAAATCATCGCGCTGCTGCCGCTGCCGGGCGATCACGTGTCGCTCGTCTGGTCGGCGCGCACCGAGCACGCCGACGACCTGCTCGCGCTCGATCCCGCGCAGCTCGCCGCCCAGGTCGAAACCGCGACGCAAAACCAGCTCGGCACGCTCGACTGCGTGACGCCGGCGCAAGGTTTTCCGCTCGGGCTGCAGACCGTCGACCGTCTGATCGCGCCGCGCGTGGCGCTCGTCGGCGATGCGGCGCACCTGATTCACCCGCTCGCCGGCCAGGGCATGAACCTGGGTCTGCGCGACGTCGCCGCGCTCGCGGATGTCATCGCCAACAAGGAGTCGTTCCGCGATCTCGGCGACCCGACCCTGTTGCGCCGCTACGAACGCGCGCGCCGCGAAGACATCCAGAAGCTCATGTTCGCCACGGACGGCCTGCAGCGGCTCTTCGCCGTGCCCGGCACGTTCGCGCGCGCGGTGCGCAATACCGGCATGGCGTTCGTCGGCGCGCAGCCGCTGGTCAAGCGCTGGCTGGTATCGGCGGCGCTCGGTTGAAACGAAACATTGATTGATATTCAGACGCGCGGCATTCGCGCGACGCTGGCCGACTCACAGGAAACCGCATGAAAACCATTCTTCGTTCTGCGCTCGCGACGGCTGCGGCGCTTGCCGTCACGCTCGGCATGACCGGTCCGGCCCACGCCGACGCCACCACCGACAAACTCAAGTCGACGCTCGAGTCGCGCATGGGCGACGCCAGCATCAAGAGCATCGACAAGACCGCGATTCCCGGTCTCTACGAAGTGAATCTGGGCTCGCAGATCATCTACAGCGACGCCACCGGCAACTACGTGCTGATCGGCGATCTCGTCGATACGCGCAGCAGCAAGAACCTGACCGAGGCGCGGCTCTCGGAAACCAACAAGATCGACTTCGCGAAGCTGCCGTTCGAGAACGCGGTGAAGGTGGTGAAGGGCAACGGCAGCCGCAAGATCGCCGTGTTCTCGGACCCGAACTGCCCGTACTGCAAGCAGCTCGAATCGACGCTGAAGTCCATCGACAACGTCACGGTCTACACCTTCCTGTACCCGGTGCTGTCGCCGGATTCCACGGCCAAGTCGAAGTCGATCTGGTGCGCGAAGGATCGCGGCAATTCATGGGAAAGCTGGATGCTCGATCACAAGGCGCCGGCCACGGCCGCGAACTGCGACACCACGGCGATCGACAAGAACCTGAAGCTCGGCCGCACGATGAACGTGACCGGCACGCCGACCGTCTTCCTCGCCGATGGCCGCCGTCTGCCGGGCGCCGTGCCCGCCGACCGGCTGGAGAAGGAACTGTCGGCCGCGCAGTGAGCGCGATGCGGCACGAGCACGGAGGCGCCTGGCGCCTCCTTTGTTTTACGGGCTCCGGTTCGCCGGCCGGGGCCGCGGGCATAGCGGGCGCGAGCGTCGCAAGCGGCACGAGCGGCACAAGCGGCGCGCCCGGCACAAGAACAAGGACCACGCGATGACACCCTCCCTGCAACCGGTGCATTACAGCATCGTTCCGAAAAAACCCGCCGCGCATCTTTTCGAAGTCACGCTGACCGTCGCCGACACCGATCCGGCCGGCCAGCGCTTCATGCTGCCGGTGTGGATTCCGGGCAGCTACATGATCCGCGAGTTCGCGCGCAACATCGTGACCTTGCAGGCGTTCAACGCGGCGGGCCGCAAGGTCGCGATCGAGAAGATCGACAAGCACGCGTGGCAGGCCGCGCCCGTCGAAGGCCCGCTCACGCTGCGCTACGAGGTCTACGCGTGGGATCTGTCGGTGCGCGCCGCGCATCTCGACGACAGCATCGGCTTCTTCAACGCGACGAGCGTGTTCCTCGCGGTGGAAGGGCAGTCGGGCGCACCGTGCGTGGTCGACATCCAGCCGCCCGAGGGCGGTGCCTATCGCACCTGGCGCGTCGCGACGGCGCTGCGCGAAGCGCGCGGCACGAAGCGCTACGGCTTCGGGACCTACGAGGCCGATAACTACGACGAACTCGCCGACCATCCCGTCACGCTCGGCAAATTCGCGCTCGGCAGCTTCACCGCGCATGGCGTGAAGCACGACATCGTGATCTCGGGGCGCGTCGTCAATCTCGACATGAACCGGCTCCAGGCCGATCTCAAACGCGTCTGCGAAGCGCAGATCGCGCTGTTCGAGCCGCGCACGAAGCGCGCGCCGATGGATCGCTACGTGTTCATGACGCTGGCCGTCGGCGATGGTTACGGCGGGCTCGAACATCGCGCGTCGACGGCGCTGATCTGCAATCGCACGGACCTGCCGGTGCAGGGCCGGCCGGACCTGAGCGACGGCTATCGCACCTATCTCGGCCTGTGCAGCCACGAATACTTCCATACGTGGAACGTGAAGCGAATCAAGCCCGCGACCTTCGCTCCGTACGATCTGTCGCAGGAGAATTACACGACGCTGCTGTGGCTCTTCGAGGGCTTCACGTCGTACTACGACGACCTGATGCTCGTGCGCAGCGGCCTCATCACCGCCGGCGATTACTTCAGCCTGCTCGGCAAGACGATCGGCGGCGTGCTGCGGGGCGCGGGACGTTTCAAGCAGTCGGTCGCGCAAAGCTCGTTCGATGCGTGGGTGAAGTACTACCGCGCCGACGAAAACGCGCCGAACGCCATCGTCAGTTATTACCAGAAAGGTTCGCTGGTCGCGCTGGCCTTCGATCTGTCGATCCGCGCGCAGACCGACAACCGCAAGTCGCTCGACGACGTCATGCGCCTGCTGTGGCAGCGCTACGGACGCGACTTCTATCACGGCAAGGCGCGCGGCATCCGCGAGGAAGACGTCGAGGCGCTGTTTGCCGAAGCCAGCGGCGCGGACCTGCGCGCGCTGTTCCGTGACGGCGTGCGCGGCACCCGCGACCTGCCGCTGGATGCCTTGCTGGAGCCGTTCGGCATCGCGCTCGCGCCGGATCTGCCCGGCAACGGCGCGGCGCTCAAGCCCACGCTCGGCGTGCGCGTGCGCGGCGGGGCCGAGTGCGCGCTTGCGGTCGTCCACGAGGGCGGCGCGGCGCAGAAGGCCGGATTGTCGGCGGGCGACGTGCTGGTCGCGATCGACGGGTTGCGCGTCACCGGCGCCAATCTCGACAGCCTGCTGTCGCGCTATCTGCCGGGCGCGAAGGTGGAGATCCATGCGTTTCGCCGCGACGAACTGCGCCGCACGGAACTTAAGCTCGACGGGCCCGAGGTCGTGCGTTACCTGCTGACGGCCATCGACGGACGCGGGCCGTCGAAACAATGGCGCGAGCGCTGGCTGAAAGGCTGAGGCGTCCGGAGCCGGCGGGCGGATTGTTCTACCCCTGCAACAATCCGTCACGGGCGAATGGCTTTTAATCGATCGTCGAAAGGGGAGAATGCTTCCTAAGCCGGGCGCGGACAGCGCCCGAATCCCGAAAGCTCTGCATGGGACACAGTGGCCGATCAAGCGCGCGCTGTGCTCCGACAAGGAACAGGAAGCCATCATGACGACGATTCTGCAAATCAATTCCGCTGCTCGTTCGCAAGGCGCCCAATCGACGCTGCTCGCCGACGAACTCACGGCAAAACTGCAACAAAGCAACCCGGGCGCGAAGGTTGTCGTGCGCGACCTGCTGGGCGCGTCGCTGCCGCATCTCGACGACGCCACGCTCGGCGCCTTCTTCACGCCGGCTGACCAGCGCAGCGCGGAACAGACCGCCATCAACGCCAAGAGCGAAGCGCTCATCAACGAACTGCTGGCAGCGGACATCGTCGTGATCGCTGCGCCGCTGTACAACTTCGGCATCTCGTCGCAACTGAAGACGTATTTTGACTGGATCGCCCGCTCGGGCATGACGTTCCGCTACGGCGCGAACGGCCCGGAAGGCCTGGTCACGGGCAAGAAGGTGTTCGTGGTGTCGGCGCGTGGCGGCAAGTACGCGGGCACGCCGAACGATTCGCAAACGCCTTACCTGAAGACTTTCCTCGGCTTCATCGGCCTGACCGACGTGAACTTCATCTACGCCGAAGGCCTGAACATGGGCCCGGAAGTGGCGGGTGCGGCGCTGGCGTCGGCACGCGAGGCGATCGCGGCGCTGTAAGCGTTTCGCTCCAGCAGTAAGGTATCAAGGCATCAAGTAAAACGCCCCGCTGATGTGTGTCAGCGGGGCGTTTTGCGTTTCATGGCTGGCGCGGCAGCGTCAGGCCAGCAGTTCGGGCTCGGCGGGCAGCCGCCAGTCGATCGCCGGACGGCCATGCTTCGTCAGGTATTCATTGGCGAGCGCGAAATGCCCGCAGCCGAAGAAGCCGCGATACGCCGACAACGGCGACGGATGCGCCGACTCCAGCACGCAATGCGCCTTGCCCGTGCCTTCGATCAAGCCGCGCTTCGCCTGCGCATGGGCGCCCCACAGCATGAACACGAGTCCGTCATGGCGCAGCGCCATTTCGTGGATCAGCGTGTCGGTGCATGGCTCCCAGCCGCGTTTCGCGTGACTGCCGGCGCGGTCGCGTTCCACCGTCAGCGACGTGTTGAGCAGCAGCACGCCTTGCTTCGCCCACGAATCCAGGCAGCCGTGCGCGGGCGCGGGGACGCCGAGGCTCGCGTGGATCTCCTTGAAGATGTTGCGCAGCGACGGCGGCGGACGCACCGGCGCGGGCACCGAGAACGCCAGCCCGTGAGCCTGCGGCGCGCCCTTGTCCTCGCCGTGATACGGATCCTGGCCGAGAATCACGACCTTCACGTCGGCGGGACTTGTGAGACGGAGCGCGCGGAAGACATCGGCGGGATAGACGGTCTTGCCGGCGGCGCGCTCGGCATCGACGAACGCGCACAGCGCCGCATAGTGCTTGCTGTCGATGAACGGTTGCAGGTGGCGGCGCCAGTCGGCGGGCAGCGCTTCGAACTGGCTTTCCAGCGTCGTGCCGGGCGACGCCGGCGCGTTGCCGGCATCCTCGAAGAGAGAAGACTGTTGGCTCATGCTGGGCAATCAGGCGTCGGGATGTTTTTCATCGCGATGCTTCTCATCCGCTGGCTTGCGCAACAGATAGCCGCGCTGCGCCTTGCTGAGATCTTCCGGCGTCAGTTCCGGAAACGCGCCGCGCAGTTCGGCGGCGAGCATCGACAGCGCGCTTTCCTCGCCGGATTTCAGTTCCAGTTCCAGTTCGCTGATTTTCGCGCGACGCGTCTCGCCGTCGACATCCGCGGTGATGTCGCCCAGGTCCAGCGCCACTTCGATCTGCGAACCCTCGCGTTCGAGGTCCCACACGATGCGCCGGAAATCGGTCTTGAACAGCGCGATCAGTTCGGGCGCGGCGCGTTGCAGCGTCTCGCGCGCGGCTTCGTCGTCGCAGGCGTCGAGCAGCGCGTCGATCTGCAGCGCGTCACGCTCGACCGGCAGCTCCCATTCCTGACGGTTGCTCAAGCCCGCGACGCTCTTGCCCAGCGTCTTGTAGGTCTGCAGCCATTGCTCCGGCGTGCGGCGCAGGCGCAGCGCGGACTTGGCTTTCGCCAGCGCGCAGGCGGAGGTGTCGAAGTAGACGTTGGTCAGTTCGATCGGCCGGCCCGGGCCGGTGTGTTCGTCGAAGAAGCGTGCGACGTCATCATGCTGCGACGGCGCAAGCGCGAGTTTCAGTTCCCGTTCGATGCCCAAGGTCCGGTCCCGTCGATAGATTCAGAAAAACATGCGCGCGAGTTCCGCGCCAGGATCGTCGGCGCGCATGAACGCTTCGCCGACCAGGAAGGTATGCACGTGCATCGCGCGCAAGCGGTCGACATCAACACGCGACAGAATGCCCGACTCCGTCACGACGATGCGATCCTCCGGCACCATCTCCAGCATGCCGATGGTTGTCTCGATGCTCGTTTCGAAGGTGCGCAGGTTGCGGTTGTTGATGCCGATGAGCGGTGTCTTCAGCGTGAGCGCGTCGCGCAGTTCGTCGGCGTCGTGCACTTCGACCAGCACCGCGAGACCGAGCGAGTGCGCGTAGGCCTCGAGGTCCTGCATGTGCGATAGTTCGAGCGCGGCGGCGATCAGCAGGATGCAGTCCGCGCCCATCGCGCGCGCTTCCATGACCTGATACGGATCGACGATGAAGTCCTTGCGCAGTACCGGCAGACTGCACGCAGCGCGCGCTTCCTGCAGGTAGGCGACGCTGCCCTTGAAGAACTGCACGTCGGTGAGTACGGAGAGGCACGCGGCGCCGCCTTGCTCATAGGAACGCGCAATCTCCGCGGGCACGAAATGCTCGCGCAGCACGCCTTTCGATGGACTCGCCTTCTTCACTTCGGCGATGACCGCGGCCTGATTGGCCGCATGCTTCGCGCGCAGTGCGCCGACGAAGTCGCGCAGATCGCGCGACGTGGCTTCGAGCCGCAGCTCTTCCAGCGGCGCGCTGAGTTCCGCCGCGCGCACTTCCTCGCGCTTGACCGCGATGATGCGGTCCAGGATGTCACTCATGTTGGCTTCCTTTACTTCTTCGCAAACTGCTGCGTGAACTTGACGAGCGTGTCGATCTTCTCGCGCGCCGCGCCGCTCTCGATGGCCTCGCGCGCGGCGGCCATGCCGACTTCGATCGACTCGACGACATCGGCCGCATAGAGCGCCGTGCCGGCATTCAGCGTGACGATCTCGCGCGCGACGCCGGCCTTGTTGTTGAGCGCGCCGAGCAGCATGGCCTTCGATTCCTGCGCGTCCTGCACCTTCAGCGAACGGTTCGACACCATCTGCAGGCCGAAGTCCTCGGGATGAATTTCATACTCGGTCACTTCGCCGTTCTTCAGCTCGCCGACGCGCGTCGCGGCGCCAAGCGAGACTTCGTCCATGCCGTCCTTGCCGTACACGACGAGCACGTGCTTCGCGCCCAGGCGCTGCATCACGCGCACCTGGATGCCGACGAGGTCTTCATGGAACACGCCCTGGAGCTGGTTCGGCGCGCCGGCCGGATTGGTCAGCGGACCGAGGATGTTGAAGATGGTGCGTACGCCGAGTTCGCGGCGCACCGGCGCGATGTTCTTCATCGCCGGATGATGGTTGGGCGCGAACATGAAGCCCATGCCGGTCTCGGCAATCGATGCCGCCACCTGTTCCGGCGACAGGTCGATGTTCACGCCCAGCGCCTCGAGCACGTCGGCGCTGCCGGACTTGCTCGACACGCCGCGATTGCCGTGCTTCGCGACCTTCGCGCCGGCGGCCGCGGCCACGAACATCGACGCGGTGGAAATATTGAACGTGTGCGAACCGTCGCCGCCGGTGCCGACGATGTCGACGAAATTCGAGTTGTCCTCGACCTCGACGTGATTCGCGAACTCGCGCATCACGGTGGCGGCCGCGGCAATCTCGCCGATGGTTTCCTTCTTCACGCGCAAGCCGGTGATGATGGCGGCGGACATGACGGGCGACATCTCGCCGCGCATGATCTGGCGCATCAGATGCAGCATTTCGTCGTGAAAGATCTCGCGGTGCTCGATCGTGCGCTGCAGCGCTTCCTGTGCAGTAATGGTCATGTTGTCGAGCCTGTTCAAGCGCGTTGGCCGGATACGGCCGTGTGCTTCACGAAATTTTCGAGCAGCGCGTGGCCATGTTCCGACAGGATCGATTCCGGATGGAATTGCACACCTTCCACTTCGAGTTCACGGTGGCGCACGCCCATGATCTCGCCGTCCGGCGTCCACGCGGACACTTCCAGACAGTCGGGCAGGGATTCGCGTTCGATGGCCAGCGAGTGATAGCGCGTCACGTTGAAGTGTTTGGGCAAGTCGGCGAACACGCCTTTACAGTCCGTCTCGATCTGGCTCACCTTGCCGTGCATGATGGTCTGCGCGCGCACGACGCGTCCGCCGAATGCCTCGCCGATCGCCTGATGGCCGAGGCACACGCCGAGAATGGGCAGCTTGCCGGAGAATTCGCGCAGCACGTCGAGCGTGATGCCCGCATGTTGCGGATTGCTCGGTCCCGGCGAGAGGCAGATGCGCTCGGGCGCGAGCTTCGCGATTTCATCGAGCGTGATCTCGTCGTTGCGGAACGTGCGCACGTCTTCGCCGAGTTCGCCGAAGTACTGGACCAGGTTGTAGGTGAAGGAATCGTAGTTGTCGATCATCAGCAGCATGGTCTTGTCTCCTCAGAAGTCGCTGTCGAGGCCGTCTTGCACTTGCTCGGCGGCGCGGAGCACGGCGCGCGCCTTGTTCTCCGTTTCTTGCCATTCGGATTCGGGCACCGAATCGGCGACGACACCCGCTGCAGCCTGCACGTACAGGTTGCCCTTGTGGATGACGCCGGTGCGGATCGCGATGGCCAGATCCATTTCGCCGCTGAACGACAGATAACCGACCGCGCCGCCATACAGCCCGCGCTTGACGGGTTCGAGCTCGTCGATCAGTTGCATCGCGCGGACCTTCGGGGCGCCGGACAGCGTGCCGGCGGGGAAGGTGGCGCGCAGCACGTCGAAGTTGTTCATGCCGTGCTTGAGCTTGCCTTCGACCGAACTCACGATGTGCTGCACGTGCGAGTACTTTTCGATGACCAGTTTGTCCGTCACCGTGACCGAGCCCGTCTGAGCGATCCGGCCGACGTCGTTGCGCGCGAGGTCGATCAGCATCACGTGCTCGGCGACTTCCTTGGGATCGTTCAGCAGTTCGGTCGCGAGTTCGGCGTCGCGCTCGGGCGTGTTGCCGCGCGGACGCGTGCCGGCGAGCGGGCGGATGGTGACGATGTGATCGTCGGCGCGCTTTTCCTGGCGCACCAGGATTTCCGGCGACGCACCCACCACATGCACTTCGCCGCCGAAGTTGTAGTAGTACATGTACGGCGACGGATTCAGCGAGCGCAGCGCGCGATACAGCGACAGCGGATTGTCCCGGAACGGCTTGGTCAGGCGCTGGCCGACCTGCACCTGCATCAGTTCGCCCGCCGCGATGTACTCCTTCGCGCGCCGCACGGCGTTCAGGTAATCGTCCTTCTTGAACTCGCGGAAGGTTTCGGTGCGCACGCTGGCCGACGTCACCGGCGGCTGCACCGTCGCACGCAGACGCGCACGCAGTTCGCGCAGGCGCTGCTTCGCGCGGGCGTAGGCTTCGGGGCGGGTCGGGTCTGCGTAGACGATCAGATAAAGCTTGCCCGCGAGATTGTCGATGACCGCGACTTCCTCGGTCAGCAACAACTGGATGTCGGGGAGATTGAGATCGTCTGGGGGCGCGGTGTCGGCGAGCTTCTTCTCGATGTAGCGCACCGCGTCATAACCAAAATAGCCGGCCAGGCCGCCGCAGAAGCGCGGCAGGCCCGGACGGGTCGCCACCTTGAAACGCTTCTGGTAAGTCTCGATGAACGCCAGCGGATCGCCTTCATCCGTCTCGACGACGTTGCCGTCGGTGAGCACTTGCGACTTGCCGTTCTGCACGGTGAGGATGGTGCGCGCCGGCAGGCCGATGAACGAGTAACGTCCGAAGCGCTCGCCGCCCACGACGGATTCGAGCAGGAACGAGTTCGCGCCATTGCGCTCGGGCTGCGCGAGTTTTAGATAAAGAGAGAGCGGAGTTTCGAGGTCGGCGAGGGCTTCGGCGATCAGCGGAATGCGGTTATAGCCTTCGTTCGCCAGCGATTGGAATTCGAGTTCGGTCATGTTGCGATCCTTTGCGTGCCGGGCGGGGTTCGGGAGGCGCGGCATCGGGGAAAAGCGGGCGCTGCGGGCGGTCGTTTCCCGTGATCATCGCATACGGCGACCTTGCCGCTTCGACGAGGCGAAGCGGCTCCGGGCGAATCATTCACGCGGGACGCGCGAACGAAGTTCGGCTCGATGCGCGGTGTGCGCAAGATGCACGTAATACGGTTCGACAGAAACGGCGCGGAAGTGCGCAGCGAAACAAAAAACGGATGCTGAAGCGGATGCGGCAGGGAGCGACATGGCTTCAGCGTACCTCGGGCGAGGTTAGCGCGACCAGCGACGCCAGGGCCAGGCTCCCCGGTCGATGCTGCTCAGACTCCGTTTTCTGTTGAGAAACATGATGGATGGACTTATTCAGTCAGGGTGGTATCCGGCGGCGCCAAGGTGGCGGCTATCGCCAGTGCTGCCGTGCGCAGCGAGGAGACTATACCATCGGACTTCACCGATTGCACAGGCTTGCCATGATTGTAGCCGTACGGAACCGTCAAGGTTGCGAGGCCTGCCGCACGGCCCGCGAGAGCATCGTTCTCGGAGTCGCCGACGGCCACGGTTTCGCGCGTCAGCACGTCGAGGCGTTCGCAGGCGGTGATCATCGGCAGGGGATCCGGTTTCTTCGCGGGCAGTGAGTCGCCGCCGAGAATCACCCTGAAGTAATCCGCGAGGCCGAAGTGCGCGAGCAGTTCCACGGCGAAGCGATGCGGCTTGTTGGTCACGCAGGCAAGCGCGATGCCGAGCTCGCGCATGGCATCGAGCCCTTCCCGCACTTCCGGAAACAGCGTCGAATGCTTGCCGTTGACCTTCGCGTATTCGCTCTGATAGATGGCGAGGGCGTCGTCGAACTGGGCAACCGCCTGCGAGTGCGGCAGCCGCGCCGCGAGCACGCTGCGAATCAGGTTCTCCGAACCCTTGCCGACGTAGTCCGTGACTTCGGCGCGCGTGACCGGCTGATCCACCGCGATGCGCGCGAGCATCGCGTTCAGCGCGGCGACGAAGTCGTCCGCGGTGTCGACCATGGTGCCGTCGAGATCGATGATGGCGGCCCGGATGGGCCGGTTCACGAAGGGCGCCTGCGCCGCTGCTGTGTCGCTCATGCCTGTGCTCCCGCCTTGGCGAGTTCGGCGCGCATGGCGTCGATGACCTGCTTGTAGTCGTGCTTGCCGAAGATGGCCGAGCCCGCGACGAACGTATCCGCGCCGGCCGCGGCGATTTCCGCAATGTTGTCGATCTTCACGCCGCCGTCGATTTCCAGATGGATCGTGCGGCCTGTGCGCTCGCGATAGGCGTCGATGCGCTTGCGTGCTTCACGCAGCTTGACGAGTGCCTCGGGAATGAACGACTGGCCGCCGAAGCCCGGGTTGACCGACATGATGAGCACGAGATCGAGCTTGTCCATCACGTAGTCGAGATAGTTGAGCGGCGTGGCCGGATTGAACACGAGGCCGGCCTTGCAGCCGTGATCGCGGATCAGCGAGAGCGTCCGGTCGATGTGAACCGACCCTTCCGGATGGAAGCTGATGACGTTGGCGCCGGCCTTGGCGAAATCGGGCACGATGCGGTCGACCGGCTCGACCATCAGATGCACGTCGATGGGCACGTCGACGTGCGGGCGGATGGCCTCGCACACCATCGGGCCGATGGTCAGGTTCGGGACGAAGTGGTTATCCATGACGTCGAAGTGAATCCAGTCGGCGCCGGCGGCGACGACGTTGCGGACTTCCTCGCCGAGGCGGGAGAAATCCGCCGACAGGATGCTGGGAGCGATATGAAATGGCGCCATGGACGTATGAAGAGAAGTAGCGACTTGGAAGCGTGATTTTAACTCGCGTTGTTCAAACGAGTCCTTCGTCCGAACGGCTTAAGCCGAATGCGCAAAATGCATGAATGTGGCGTCGCGGCGCCGTGCGTGTTGCGGGCACGCCGCGCATCAAGCAGAATGCCAGACCAATGGCGGCGCGGCTGCGCGCCGTTTCCCGGATCTGGCCGCGGCGCAGCGGCCGGTCGCTCGGTCGAAGCATTCATCGACCTGTCACTGGAATCACGATGGCTCAGTACGAATTCAGCGTATCCGTGGAGACGCGGTATCTGCCGGAGCAGTCGGACCCCGACAGCCGGCAGTACGCTTTTGCCTACACGCTGACGATTCGCAATACCGGCGAGGTCGCGGCGCAATTGATCTCGCGTCACTGGATCATCACCGACAGCAACGATCACGTGCAGGAAGTGAAGGGGCTCGGCGTGGTCGGACACCAGCCACTGCTGCCTCCGGGCGAGCAGTTCGAATACACGAGCTGGGCGGTGATCGCCACGCCGGTCGGCACGATGCGCGGTGAGTATTTCTGCGTGGCGGAAGACGGTGAGCGCTTCGAGGCGCCGGTGGCGGAATTCGCGCTGCATATGCCGCGCACGCTTCATTGAGCGTCGCCCGCGAAGTCGCTTCAGGGCACGGCGGCCAGGTTCAACGCCGCTTCGCCGGGTCGTTGGTGCGGTTCTGGTGCTTTTTCTTGCCTGACGCCGTCCATACGACGATGAAAATCAGCAGGCCAAGCGCCACGAGCGACTCGAGCGCGAAAATAAGCATCGGGTATTCGTCGAACAGATCAGACATGGTGGTTCCCATCAAGAACGAGCATTGTAGGGGTTTCTCGCGGACAGCCGCGCAGGCAGCCACACGGGCAGCTACACGGGCAGCTACACGGGCAGCGGCCTGGGCCGCATCGATCGCAACCGCTGTCCTGCTTGCCTCGTGCGGCGGCGGCAGTTATGTGAAGCCCGGTCCCACCACGGCGACGGGCACGCCCATCGTCCCGGGCCAGCGTGCCGCGTCGCGCCTCACGCCGGTGAGCTGGCAGCAGGTGCCGGGCTGGCAGGACGATTCACTGATCGGCGCCACGGCGGCACTGCGTCAGAACTGCAGCCGGCTTGCGCGTCAGGCTGGCTGGCAGAAGGCCTGCGCGGCGGCGCAGCAGCTCGACGACCTCGACATGTCGGCGGCGCGCAGTTTCTTCGAAGCCTATTTCACGCCATTCCAGCTCGCCAATAACGACGGCACGCTCGACGGGCTCGTGACCGGCTATTACGAGCCCTTGCTGCGCGGCTCGCGCACGCGTCACGGGCCGTATCAGTACGCGCTGTATCGCTGGCCGTATCGCTACAAGGCGGGCTCGGCGCTGCCGCCGCGCGCGCAGCTCGAACGTTCGGGCGTGTTGAACGGCAACGAACTGGTATGGGTCGACGATCCAATCGAAGCGTTCTTCCTGCAAGTGCAGGGCTCGGGGCGGGTGACGATGGAAGACGGCAGCGTGATGCGCGTCGGCTTCGGCGGCACCAATAATCAGCCGTACCGGTCGATCGGCAGGGAGTTACTCGATCGCGGCGAACTGACGCCTGCGCAGGCCACCATGCAGGGCATCAAGGCGTGGGCCAAAGCCAATCCGGCACGGGTCGATGCTCTCCTCGACGTGAATCCGCGCTTCGTCTTCTTCCGCGAAATGCCTTCGAACGAGGCGATGGCCGCGAGCCTTGGCGACGGTCCGATCGGCGCGCTGGGTGTGCCGCTGACGCCGGAACGTTCGATCGCGGTGGATCCTTCGGCGATTCCGCTCGGCACGCCGGTGTTCCTGCAGACGACGCGTCCGCTGAGCAACCAGCCGATGAACCGTCTCGTGTTCGCGCAGGACACGGGCTCGGCGATCAAGGGCGGCGTGCGCGCCGACTATTTCTGGGGTCTGGGCGACGACGCCGGCGATCTCGCGGGACGCATGAAGCAGGGCGGCCGCATGTGGCTGCTCATGCCGAACTCCTGACCGCGGCCTGGCGCAGCGGTTGATGAAAAGCTCGCGGCTTCTGGGTCCGCGAGCTTTTTTTTCATGCGTTCACGTCAGGTTCCTGCGATCGACCACGCGCCGCGCCTTGCCGACCGACCGTTCGATGCCGTTCACGCCGAGCACGTTGATCACTGCGCTGACGCCGATCATTGCCTTGATGTCATAGGCGAGCGCGGCCTTCGCCGTGTCGAGCGCGCCCAGGTCCGGCGCCGATTCGGGGCAGGGTTCGACGTTCAGGGTCAGCACGTCGAGCGGTCCTTCCTTGGTCAGCACGATTTGGTAGTGCGGCGCGAGCACGGGACGCTTCAGCAGCAGTTCCTCGATCTGCGTGGGGAAGACGTTGACGCCGCGCACGATCATCATGTCGTCGGAGCGGCCGGTGATTTTCTCCATGCGGCGCATTGTGCGCGCCGTGCCGGGCAGCAGCCGCGTCAGGTCGCGCGTGCGATAGCGGATGATCGGCAGTGCTTCCTTCGTGAGCGACGTGAAGACGAGTTCGCCGAATTCACCATCGGGCAGCACTTCGCCCGTATCGGGATCGATGATCTCGGGGTAGAAGTGGTCCTCCCAGATGGTCGGACCGTCCTTCGTCTCGGCGCACTCCGACGCCACGCCAGGTCCCATCACTTCGGAAAGACCATAGATATCGACGGCATCGATGCCCATGCGCGTCTCGATGGCGCGGCGCATGTCGTTCGTCCACGGCTCGGCACCAAAGATGCCGATGCGCAGCGAGCAGTTCGCCGGCTCGATGCCCTGGCGTTCGAGTTCGTCCGCTATCGACAGCATGTAGCTCGGGGTGACCATGATGATGTCGGGGCGGAAGTCCTGGATCAGCTGGACCTGCTTTTCCGTCTGGCCGCCGCCGAACGGTATGACGGTGAGACCCGCGCGTTCCGCGCCGTAGTGCGCGCCGAGACCGCCGGTGAAGAGCCCGTAGCCGTAGCTCACGTGAACTTTGTCGCCGCGCCGCGCGCCGGCCGCGCGAATGGAGCGCGCGACGAGATTCGCCCAGTTGTCGAGATCCTGCGCCGTGTAGCCGACCACCGTGGGCTTGCCTGTTGTGCCGGAGGAAGCGTGAATGCGCGACACGCGTTCTTGCGGCACCGCGAACATGCCGAAGGGATAGTTGTCGCGCAGATCTTTCTTCGTCGTGAACGGGAAGCGCGCGAGATCGGCCAGCGACGTGACTTCGTCGGGATGCACTCCGGCTTCATCGAACTTGCGCCGGTACACCGGCGAATTTTCGTAGGCGTGCTTGAGCGTCCATTTGAGGCCCTCGAGCTGCAGCGCGACGAGTTCGTCGCGGCTCGCCTTCTCGATCGGCTCGAGCGGCAGCGGTGCGTTCATTGCTGTCTCCTTGATGCTGACTGTGCGGTGCGGCTTGATATCCCCGTCCGCTTTCATGAATGAGTTCGGTCAGACGGGTATGACGGTGCCCTTGATCTGCGCGGACTTGCCGCGGAACAGCGCGACCGGCTCGCCTTCGCGGTTCGTCACGCGGATGTCGTAGATGCCGGTGCGCCCGCTCAACGTCTGCTCGACGGCTTCGGCAGTGAGACGATCGCCGCCTCGGACGGGACGCAGGAACTCGATCGAACAACCCGCCGCGACGGTGCTGATGTTGTACGAGTTGCACGCGAAGGCGAACGCGGAATCCGCCAGCGTGAACATCAGGCCGCCGTGACAGATGGCGTGGCCGTTGAGGAAGTCGGCCCGCACATCCATTTGCAGGCGCGCATAGCCCGGCCGCACTTCGATCAATTCGATGCCGAGCGCGCGCGAGCAGGCGTCGGCTTCGTACATGGAGCGGGCGGTGGCTTCGGCGAGTTCTTGAGGTGTCACAGGGTTCTCCGTGTCTGCTGATGCGTGCGCTTACAGCCCTTCGAAGCGCGGCGCGCGCTTCTCCTTGAACGCGGCGACGCCTTCGATGTAGTCGTGCGATGCGCCGAGCGTGCGTTGCAGATCGCGTTCGAGGTCGAGCTGCTGCTCGAATGTCCGGGTGGCGCTGGCACGCATGGCCTGCTTGATCGCGGTCACGGCGCGGGCAGGCTGCTGGGCGAGCTGAGCGGCAAGCTGGGCTGCGGCCTGCTGCAGTTCGCTGTCTTCGACGACGCGCCAGACGATGCCCCACGCTTCCGCCTTCTCCGCGCCGAGCTTTTCGCCGGTGAGCGCGAGGCCGAGCGCACGGGCTTCGCCGACGCGGCGCGGGAGGAGCCAGGTGCCGCCCGAATCGGGCACGAGCCCGATCTTCACGAACGCCTGGATGAAGCTCGCCGAACGGGCCGCGATCACGAGGTCGCAAGCCATGGCGAGATTGGCGCCCGCGCCCGCGGCGGTGCCGTTCACCGCAGCGATGATCGGCAGCGGCGATGCCTGCAAGCGACGCACCAGCGGGTTGAAGTGGGCATCGATCAGATCACCGAGGTCCGACATGGCGCCTGGCGTGAAGTCGAGGTCGGCCAGGTCCTGACCCGCGCAAAACCCGCGGCCCGCGCCGGTGATGATGAGCGCGCGCGCAGAGCTCGCTTCGATTTCGGTGAGCGCCTGATTCAGCTCGCGATGCATCTCGCGCGTGAAGCTGTTCAGCTTGTCGGGACGATTGAGCGTCACGGTTGCGACGCGTGTTTCGCCATCGACATGGAACAACACGGATTTTTCGGACATGGATTCTCCTCTGTCGCCGATGCTTGCCGCAGCGGCGCGTGGCGGGTTCGTTTCGTTACCGTTCCGATACTAGCCGCGCGCCGCGCCGCTTTCCATTAGGCCGAATGGCATAGGCCGCTTGCACCCGGCAGCGGGTGCAGTCGGCATTGTGCGGTTTGTGTCGCGCGGCTTAGGCCGTCTGGACGACTTCCGCCGGCGCGGCCTTCGGCGCAACATGGACCCGGCTTTGCACCACACGGAAGCGGTTCGCCACGAAAGCGGCGTCCGAGAGCGCGGCGTTGGCTGCCGGGTTCGCGCCCGTGCCGTGAAAGTCGGAGAACGCGGCGGTCTGGTTGACGAAGACTCCGCCGGTCAGGTTGATCGAGAGCGCCACGCCGCCCTGGATGGCCGCTTCGTGAGCAGCGTCGATCACCTTGTCGTCGGTGCTGTAGACCGAGAGCGTCAACGCGCCGTGTTCGTGTGCGATGGCGCCGGCCAGTTCGAGCGACTGCGCGGTCGAATCGGTGGCGACAACAAACGAGATCGGACCGAACCATTCACGGGTGAACTTGGCGTTGTCCGTCCGGGCGTCGAGCTTGAGCATCAGCGGCGTATGCACGCGCGCTTGCGGGAAGCTCGGGTGCGTGAGCGACTGGCTGTCGAGCAGCACGTCGCCGAGTTTGCGTACCTCGGCAATACGCTCCACGACACCCTCGTTCTGGATCGCGCCCGTCAGTTCGACGGCGCGCGCCGGGTCGGAAGTCAGCTTTTCGACGGCGCCTGCGAGCGTGCGGGCGACGTCGTCGAAGCTCAGCTGACCTTCGGCGGTGCGAATGCCGTCGCGCGGCACGTAGATGTTCTGCGGCGCCGTGCACATCTGGCCCGAGTAGAGCGCGAGCGAGAACGCGATATTGCGGGCGGCGGCCTTCATGTCGTCAAGCGAGTCGATGACGATCTGATTCACGCCCGCCTTCTCGGTATAGACCTGCGCCTGATGCGCATGGCGTTCGAGCCAGGTGCCGTTCTGCGTGCTGCCGGTGAAGTCGATGAGCTTGATTTCAGGGCGCACGGCGAGTTCCTGGACCAGCGCACCGTCGTTCGGTTCGGTGGCGAGCAGGGTCACGACGTTCGGATCGAAGCCCGCTTCGCGCAGCACGTCACGGGCGATGCGTACGGTGACCGCCAGCGGCAGGATCGCGCCCGGATGCGGTTTGACGATGACGGTGTTGCCGGTCGCGAGATCGGCGAACATGCCCGGATAGCCGTTCCAGGTCGGGAACGTGCAGCAGCCGAGTACGAGGCCGGTGCCGCGCGGAACGATAGCGAAGCGCTTTTGCATCGCCAGCGGCGGGTTCTTGCCTTGAGGCTTCTCCCAATATGCTTCGGCCGGAATGCGGCGCAGCTGGTCCCAGGCATAGACCACGGCTTCGAGCGCGCGGTCCTGGGCGTGCGGGCCGCCTGCCTGGAAGGACATCATGAATGCCTGGCCGGTCGTATGCATGACGCTATAGCCGATCTCGAAGCTCGCCCGGTTAAGGCGCGTAAGGATCTCGAGGCTCACGCCGACCCATGCGCGCGGTCCGGCGGCGCGCCAGGCGGCCTGCGCCTTCGAGGCTGCCTGGATGAGCGCGTCGGGGGAGGACTTCGGATAGCGGATATCGAGATCGATGCCGAACGGCGAACGCTCGCTTCCGACGGTCTCACCCGTCGAAGGCTGATCGAGTTCGAACGTCTTTCCGAGGTGCGCCTTGAACGCGGCTTCGCCCTCGGCATTGGCCGTTTCCCCGTACACTTTGGGGCTCGGCATTTCGGCAAACGGGCTCCAGTAGCCGCGCGTTTCAATGGCGGCGAGCGCCCGATCGAGCGTCGCTTCGTGCTTCGTGAATAGCGGATGTGTCATGGTCGCTTGAGGAGAACGGAGGAAGGCGCCGGGTTAAATAATTAACCGACCGGTTGGTTGGTAATGTTAGCATCATCGGGTTGGGGGGTGACGAACTGTTTTCATTAGGGCTTACCTGAGGATCGCAAGGAGAAGCGAATGGCATACGAGAATCTGCTGGTCGAGACGCGTGATCGCGTCGGACTTATCACGCTGCACCGTCCGAAGGCGCTGAACGCGTTGAACGACGCGCTGATGAACGAGCTGGGAAGTGCGTTGAAGGCATTCGACGCCGACGAGAACATTGGCGCGATCGTTCTGACCGGCAGCGAGAAGGCGTTCGCTGCGGGGGCGGATATCGGCATGATGGCCGGCTATTCCTATATGGACGTCTACAAGGGCGACTACATCACGCGTAACTGGGAGGCCATCCGCTCCATTCGCAAACCGGTGATTGCGGCCGTGGCGGGATTTGCGCTGGGAGGCGGTTGCGAACTCGCGATGATGTGCGACATCGTCATCGCCGCCGACACCGCCAAGTTCGGCCAGCCGGAAATCAAGCTCGGCGTGATTCCGGGCGCGGGCGGGACGCAGCGTCTGCCGCGCGCCGTGTCGAAGGCCAAGGCGATGGACATGTGCCTCACCGCGCGCATGATGGACGCGAACGAAGCTGAGCGTGCAGGTCTGGTGTCGCGTGTTGTCGGCGCGGATCGACTTCTCGACGAAGCCATCGAGGCCGCTACGATCATTGCCGGCTTCTCTCTGCCTGCCGTGATGATGGCCAAGGAAGCTGTCAACCGCGCCTACGAGACGACGCTCTCCGAGGGTGTGCATTTCGAGCGGCGCCTGTTCCATTCGCTTTTTGCGACGGAAGATCAGAAAGAGGGGATGGCGGCGTTCGTCGAGAAGCGGAAGCCTGTGTTCAAGCATCGGTGATGGCGCATCGAAAAGTGCTTGCGCTTCTCGATCCGGGTCACTAGAATTCCGTTCCTTCGCGATTCGATGAACGCGAAGGGAGCGGGAAAGACGGGTTGGACGTCGCGTTGTGGGGCAGGTAGTTGAATGCACC
>NZ_JARUXR010000001.1:2558777-2604335 GCF_031451215.1 Caballeronia sp. LZ034LL | reverse complement strand
ATCACCCGTGTGAAAGTAGGTAATCGTCAGGCTCCTCATGCTCCAAACAAAAACCCCACCCCACAAAGGTGGGGTTTTTGCGTTTCTGACCGACTCAGCGCGCACAGCAGCCTCGCGCAGCGCCCCACGCTAAGCCAGCTCAACGCGCCAAAAATCTCTCAGTCAAACGCACCCAATACGATGAGCCGATCGACAGCAGATCATCGTTAAAGTCATAACTGGCGTTATGCAGCATGCACGGTCCGGCGCCGTGTCCCTGATCACGATGTCCACCGTCGCCGTTGCCAAGAAACGCATAACAGCCCGGCTTCTCAAGCAGCATGAACGAAAAGTCTTCTGCGCCCATCGTCGGTTCGACGGAACTGTCCACCTTGTCTTCCCCGACGACCTCAGCCATAACCGCGGCCGCGAACCGTGCTTCCTCGGGTGCGTTGATCGTAGGAGGATACTTGCGCAGGAAGCGCACTTCGGCTTCGCAGTCGTAGGCGGACGCAGTCGCTTCGACGATCTTGCGCATGCGGGCCTCGATCAAATCAAGCGTCTCGACCGTAAACGTCCGCACAGTCCCACCGAGCCAGGCCTGATCCGGGACGACATTGACGGCATCGCCTGCATGGATCTGCGTGATTGAGAGCACCGCGGTATCCATGGGCTTCTTGTTGCGCGTGATGATCCCCTGTAGCCCGTTCGCGATCTGCACGGCCGTGAAAACCGGATCGTGTCCGTTGTGAGGCATTGCGGCGTGTGAACCCGTCCCGCGAAGGGTCACGCGAAACTCGTTGCTCGATGCCATGATTGGCCCTTCAGTCACGCCGAAGTGGCCAGCCGGCATGCCAGGCCAGTTGTGAATGCCAAACACGGCATCGACGGGAAAGCGCTCGAACAGTCCATCCTCGATCATCGCTTTCGCGCCCGCGCCGCCTTCCTCCGCCGGCTGGAAAATGAACACGACAGTGCCATCGAATTGACCGTGTTCCGACAGATGCTTCGCGGCGCCGAGCAACATCGCCGTATGGCCGTCGTGACCGCAGGCGTGCATGCGTCCGTCGTGAGTCGAACGGTGCCCAAAGGTGTTCTGTTCCTGGATGGGCAACGCATCCATGTCGGCGCGCAGTCCAATCGAGGCACGACCCTCACCGCGTTTCAGAACGCCGACCACCCCCGTTTTGCCCATCCCGCGATGAACTTCGATTCCCCACCGCTCGAGGCTTTCGGCGACCAGCTTGGCCGTGCCGACTTCTTCATACCGCAGTTCGGGATGAGCATGAATGGTTCGTCGAAGGGTCTGGATTTCGTCGTGTGATGCTTCGATTTCAGAGATCAGGTTCATTTGAACTACTCTCGGATTTGAATTCGGAATGCACGTATTGACTACGTATGGTGTTCTTCCATTCTACGCCGCCACTATTTGCCGGATCGGGCGGACGGTCGCATAGCGGGCGTAATAGAATTCTGTTCTCTGCCGCCGTTTTCCATGTTTTTTCGGACTTTCCAATGAACGCCCCTGCCGAGTTCGCCCGCGCCGTTTGCCCACATGATTGTCCCGACACATGCGCCTTGCGCGTCACCGTCAAGGACGGCAAAGCGATCAAAGTCAGCGGCGATCCCGACCATCCGCCCACCCAAGGCGTGCTCTGTACAAAAGTAACGCGCTACGCCGAGCGCACGCATCATCAGGATCGGCTGCTGACGCCGCTGCGCCGGATCGGCCGGAAAGGGGAAGGACGATTCGAACCGATCGGCTGGGATAAAGCGCTCAAGCTCGCAGCCGAACGGCTTAAGCCAATCGCGCAGCGCGCTCCCGAAGCCATCCTGCCGTATAGCTATGCCGGCACCATGGGACTCGTTCAGGGCGAAAGCATCGCGGCGCGCTTCTTCAACGTGCTCGGCGCGTCGCGGCTCGAGCGCACGATCTGCGCCGCCGCGGGCGCTGCCGGCCTCCGCTATACCTACGGCGCGAGTCTCGGCATGCACACCGAGTTCTATGCCGAGAGCGAAATCATCCTGATCTGGGGCGCCAATCCGATCGCATCGAGCCTGCATTTCTGGACCCTTGCCCAGGAAGCGAAGCGCCGAGGCGCCAAGCTGATTGCGATCGATCCCTATCGATCGCTGACAGCCGAGAAGTGTCATCAGCACATCGCGCTGCGGCCCGGCACCGACGCAGCGCTCGCGCTCGGCATGATCGACGTGCTGATTCGCGAGCATCTCATCGATCCCGACTACATTCGCGCGCATACGCTCGGTTTCGACGCGCTCGCCGCGCGCGCCGCGCAGTTTCCGCCTTCGCGCGTTGCGCAGATCTGTGGCATCGAAGAGAGCGTCATGGTGGAACTGGCGCGCGCCTTCGGCTCGACGAAGAAAGCGTCTATCCGTCTCAATTACGGCATGCAGCGGGTGCGCGGCGGCGGTAACGCGGTGCGCGCGATTGCCTGTCTTCCGTCGCTCACCGGCGCATGGCGTGAGCGATCGGGCGGGCTGCTGCTGTCGTCGTCGGGTTGGGCGCCCATCGATGGCGCCGTGCTCGAGCGTCCCGATCTCCTGCCCGGCTGGCCCACGAAGCTTCCGCGCGCGATCAGCATGAATGCGATCGGCGATGCACTCCTGCATCCGGGCGACGAGACCTTCGGCCCCAAGGTCGAGGCGCTGATCGTGTACAACTCGAACCCGGTCGCGGTTGCGCCGGACTCGGCAAAGGTCGCGGCGGGCTTCGCGCGCGAGGATCTGTTCACAATCGTGCTCGAACATTTCCAGACCGACACCGCCGACTACGCCGACCTGATTTTCCCGGCGACGACGCAGCTCGAACATCTCGACGTCCATAAGTCATACGGCCATACGCACATCATGGCGAACATGCCGGCGATCGAGCCCGTCGGCGGATCGCAGCCTAATACTGAGATCTTTCGTGGCATCGCCCGTGCGATGGGCCTGGACGAGCCGGCGTTATACGAGACCGACGAGGCGATCGCATCGAAGGCCTTTCACTGGAACGATTCGACGCTCGAAGGCGAAGGGTGGGAAAGCCTGAAGCAGACGGGCTGGCTGAAGCTCCGGCTGGACGACGCGCCGCTGGCGAACGGCGGGTTCCGCACGCCGTCGGGCAAGTGCGAGTTCTACAGCGAACGCTTGAAACAGGAAGGACTCGATCCGCTGCCGGACTATCTGCCGCCCTATGAATCCGCCGACGGCTCGCCGGAACTGAACGCGCGCTATCCGCTCTCGATGATCTCGCCGCCCGCGCGCAACTTCCTGAACAGCAGTTTCGTGAACATCGAGAGCCTGCGCGCCGCGGAGCGCGAGCCTCATCTCGACCTCCATCCCGCCGATGCAGCGGTTCGCGATATCGCGGACGGCGCGCTGGTGCGCATCTTCAACGACCGCGGGTCGATGCAGGCCCGCGCGCGCGTGACGGAGCGGGCGCGCGAGGGCGTCGTGGTCGGTCTGTCGATCTGGTGGAAAAAGCTGTCGCCGGACGGCCGCAACGCGAACGAAGTGACCAGCCAGGCGCTGACGGACCTCGGCCGGTCGGCAACTTTCTACGATTGCCTGGTGGAAGTGGAGCCCATGCATCAATGAGCTTCATTCACGAGGGCCGGAACAAGCGTGCAGCATGGCGTCTAACCCAGTTGTCGGACGTAATCCAAGCAGCTAGGATTTCATTTCCGCACGACCATTCTAAAAGCTTATAAAGGAGACGCCGTGGAGAAACCGTGGCTGAAGTCGTACCCGGCCGGCGTGCCAGCGGAAATCGATGTCTCGGCGTATCGGTCGGTTTCCGAGTTGCTCGAGGACAGCTTCCGCGCCAATCGCGAGCGTCGCGCGTTCGTGTGCATGGGGCAGGCCATCACCTACGGCGAGCTCGACACGATGTCGCGCAACCTCGCCGCGTTTTTCCAGCAGAAGGGCCTGGCGCCCGGTGCGCGCGTCGCGCTGATGATGCCGAACGTCCTGCAATATCCGGTGGCGATCGCGGCCGTGTTGCGCGCGGGGTATATCGTCGTCAACGTGAATCCGCTGTACACGCCGCGCGAACTGGAGCATCAGCTCAAGGACAGCGGCGCGGAGGCGATCGTCATTCTGGAGAATTTCGCGGGCACCTTGCAGGCCGTGGTCCGAAACACGGCGATCAAACACGTGATCGTCGCGGCGATGGGCGACCTGATGGGCGTGAAGGGCCTGCTCGTCAATTTCGTCGTGCGTCGCGTGAAAAAGCTGGTGCCCGAATGGAGTTTGCCCGGAAGCATCCGCTTCAATGACGCGCTGGCCGAAGGCGGCCGCGCGACGCTTCAAGCGGTGACGCAGGGCCCCGACGACGTCGCGTTCCTGCAATATACCGGCGGCACCACGGGCGTCGCGAAAGGCGCGACGCTCACGCATGGCAACGTCGTGGCGAACACGCTGCAATCCCAGGCGTGGTTCGATCCGGCGCGCAAGCGTCGGCCGGACATCGACCAGTTCGTGTGCGTGGTTGCGTTGCCGCTGTATCACATCTTCGCGCTGACGGTCTGCGGCTTCCTGACGATTCGTTGCGGCGGCGTCGGCATGCTGATTCCGAATCCGCGCGACATCGCGGGCACGATCAAGGAACTGAAGGGCGTGCAGATCAACACGTTCCCGGCGGTCAACACGCTCTACAACGCGCTGTTGAATCATCCCGATTTCGGCAAGCTGGATTTCTCCAAGCTCATCGCGGCGAACGGCGGCGGCATGGCCGTGCAGGAAGCGGTGGCCAAGCGCTGGTTCGCGAGCACGGGCGTGCCGATCGTCGAGGGATACGGGTTGTCGGAAACATCGCCGTGCGTCACCTGCAATCCGACGACGGCCACCGAATACACCGGTACGATCGGCCTGCCGTTGCCTTCGACGGAAGTCGCCATCCGCGACGATGACAATCGCGACGTGCCGCTCGGTCAGCCCGGCGAGATCTGCATTCGCGGTCCGCAGGTGATGGCGGGCTACTGGAATCGTCCCGATGAAACCGCCAAGGTGATGACGCCCGACGGCTTTTTCCGTTCCGGCGATGTCGGCGTGCTGGACGAGCGGGGCTACGTGAAGATCGTCGATCGCAAGAAGGACATGATCCTGGTGTCCGGCTTCAACGTTTATCCGAACGAGATCGAGGATGTCGTCGCGATGCTGCCCGGCGTGTTCGAAGTGGCGGCGGTCGGCGTCAAGGATCAGAATTCCGGCGAGGCGGTGAAGCTGTTCATCGTGCGCCGGGACCCGAGTCTGACCGAAGCGGACGTCATCGCCTACTGCAAGGAGCATCTCACGGGCTACAAGCGTCCGCGCATGATCGAATTTCGCACCGAGCTGCCGAAGAGCAATGTCGGCAAGATCCTGCGGCGCGAACTGCGCGACGGACGAGTCTGAAAAATCGGCCAGTCGAGAAAAAGCCTTCGTGTCGCGAGACATGAAGGCTTTTTTGTTGGGTGCGAGCGACAGCCGCTGCAGACAATGCCGGGCCAGAGCACAGACGAAAAAAAGGCGCCCGAAGGCGCCTTTCAGAGCATGCTGCTTTGTTCTTATTAGAACTTGTGGCGGATGCCGACGATGGCAGCCAGTTGGTTCGTCGTCGACGACGGCGACAGGCCGTTGATGCTGGCAACTGCGCTGCGGCCAGTCGAATCCGTGCCGCTTGCGTGCTGATACACACCGTCGATGTACACGTCGGTACGCTTCGACAGGAAGTAGTCTGCGCCGAGCATTGCCTGATGGTACTTGGCATCGCCCAGGCCGTAGCCCTTCGTGTAGTCGTAAGCGACGCCGAGCAGCAGAGCCGGGGTCAGCTGATACTTGAAGTTGATTTCGGCGTTGTGGAACTTGCCCGAACCGCCCGTGTAACCTGCCGGGTTCAGGCCCGTGCCGGCTTCCGAAGCGACATCCTTGAACTGCGTGTTGCTATACGTTGCGCCAACGGTCGCTGCGCCGAACGTGTAAGCACCGCCTGCCGAGATGACTTGCTGCGTCTTCGCCGAAGCAAAGCCCGAGTACACGCGGCTGGCAGCCATGTTCGAGGCCGTGGTGCTCGACGACGGCGTGTTGCCGAAGAACGAGTAGTTCGGGTCCTTGACATTCAAGTAGCCAGCGCCCAATTGCAGCGGGCCTTGTGCGTAGCCTGCGCCAACCGACCAGATCTGGTTGCGGTTGAACTGGCCAGCGTTGCCGCCCAGGCTGTACAGACCGCCGAACGTGAAGCCTGCGTAGTTCGCGCTCGTGTACTTGATCGCGTTGTTCACACGATTCGAGTTGTTCAGGTTGTCGAGGTCGCCCGGGTGTGCGCCGAAGTACGAGGCCCACTGGCTACCGACTTCGAATGCGCCCGTGTAGTCAACCACGGAGTCGTACTGGCGACCCAGCGTGACCGTACCGAATTGCGTCGAACCCAGGCCGACATATGCCTGACGGCCGAATTCAGCACCACCTTGGCCCAGACGGCCGTTGAACACGTTGAAGCCGTTTTCCAACACGAAGATGGCCTTCAGACCGCCACCCAGATCTTCCGTACCGCGCAGGCCCCAACGGCTGCCTTGCAGGTTGCCGCTGTTCATCGAGTACAGCTTCTGGCCACCGGAGTTGTTGGAGTACAGGAAGCCTGCGTCGATGATGCCGTACAGCGTCACGCTGCTCTGCGCATGGGCAGCACCAGCGAAAACGCCCAAAGCTGCGAGAGCGAGAAGCGACTTTTTCATTGAATAGATCTCCAGGGAGTGATTGCGACTTTTTGGCAGAGTCACTGTTCTTGGCGCCAGTGTGTTGACGGTCCCTGCCGGGCTTCTTAACGAAGTTGACACGTAATGTAACAAAGAGACTTTTACGGACAAAGGAAAAGGGGCTCGTCCTCGAGACTCATGTGACGTTTACGCAACAGGCGCTAAAATGTTGGTTTTGCAGGATTTTTGCGACCCGTGTTTGCCCTAATTCCAAATTCTGGCTGATTCGAGCGGTCGGTTTCGTGCATTTTGGTCAGATCAACGTACGTCGAGCCGCCATATTCCGGCCATATCCCTGCCATTTTCCGTGAGCGTTACGGACAGGATCGGGTCGCGGAGTGAGCGTTCGGGCAGAGGCGAGGTACGCTAGAATCCGCGTTTTGCCGCCGCGGTCTGCCGGACTGGAGAACGCGACTTGCTGGACTGGATGATTCCAGCCACGTCGGCGGATAACGAAGAGAGGTGTGAACATGACGCTCGATGAAGTCATCAGCGAGTTCGATCGGGGGCTGCGCTCCATGACCGGCGTGAGCCGCATGTCGCGGCCGCTTCCCGAGGCGGCGCCGGGCACGAGCGCCGAAGACGATCTCTTCCCCGAGGAACTGCAACTCACCGACAAGGAGCGCGCGCACTCGGCCGGCCTGATGCGCGTGAACCATGTCGGCGAAGTCTGCGCACAGGCGCTTTATCAGGCGCAGAAGCTCGCGACAACCTCGCCCGAACTGAAATCCAGTTTCGAGCACGCGGCACGCGAGGAAGAAGATCACCTGGCGTGGACGTCGCAACGGCTCAAGGATCTCGAGTCGCGTCCGAGCCTGCTCAATCCGTTCTGGTATGCCGGTGCGCTGGCGCTCGGGTTTGTCGCGGGACGGTTCGGCGATCGCGCGAGCCTCGGCTTCATGGCCGAGACCGAGCGTCAGGTCGAGCAGCATCTCGATGGCCACATGAAGACATTGCCGGCCAATGACCGCGCGTCGCGTGCCATCGTCGAGCAGATGCGACTCGACGAAAGTGCGCATGCCGCCGCAGCAACCAGCGCCGGCGGCAGCGAGATGCCCTTTCCCGTGCGCGCGCTGATGCGTGCAGCATCGAAAGTCATGACCACCACCGCCTACTATATATAGTATGACCACGGTCCCGATCGTCCATGGATGGCCGATCGGACCGCGTCTCAGCGAAATCCCACTTTTGGCCTGAGAAACGCCCGCAAGAACCGTTACATTTCCCTCATTTCACGCGCTGATTTCACGTATTACCTTCAAATCCATCACTAGCTCTCTAATTCATAACGCTTTTCTGTTTTCCTGTCACTTCAAGCTCGTGCGCTAAGTCCTTGTTCTAGCGGAAAAAAACGTCTCGAAAAAAAGTCACGCGTCTTGACCGAGGAAATGCGTTCCTCTAAAGTGGGAGACAGTGTGAGAAAGTGGTCTTTTGTGTGATTCACAGGCCATTTTTGAGCAAAACAGCGGCGGGAGGGGCGCCATCGTGGCGCCGAAGCCGGCCAGAATGTCCGGACGCAAGCCAAGGCGCGCACCCGGACGGCACAAGGCAGAAGGCACAGGGGAGAGGGGCGAGTGTTCCAAGGGGCGTCGGCGCTGACGCTCGATGCGAAAGGGCGGATGTCGATTCCGTCCCGCTATCGGGAAGCGCTGCAAGGGCAGGCAGAAAGCCGGGTGACGCTCACAAAGAGCCCGGATGGATGCCTGTTGCTGTTTCCACGCCCCGAATGGGAAGTCTTTCGCGCAAAGGTCGCCGCGCTTCCGATGGAAGCGATGTGGTGGCGGCGCATCTTTCTCGGTAATGCAATGGACGTCGAACTGGACGGCAGTGGGCGCGTGCTGGTTTCGCCCGAGTTGCGCTCGGCTGCGTCGCTTGAAAAAGACGTGACGCTGCTCGGCATGGGCGCGCACTTCGAATTATGGGATGCCGAAACCTACGCCGCGAAGGAAGCCGCGGCCATGGCGCAGGGCATGCCCGACGCGCTGAAGAACTTCACCTTCTGACGCGGCGCTGAAGACATGGCACCTGCGATGGGAAATGAACTGCAGCATCGCACGGTGCTGCTGAAGGAAGCGGTAGACGGGCTGATCACGCGGACCGACGGCATCTACATGGATGGCACGTTCGGGCGCGGCGGACACAGCGGAGCAATTTTGCAGCGGCTGGGCGAAGCGGGGCGGCTGATCGCGTTCGACAAGGACCCGCTGGCCATCGCCGCAGCGGAAAAGATTCAGGATTCGCGCTTTGCGATCGTGCACGACAGCTTCGCGGTCATGCGTGAAGCGGCCAGCGAGCGCGGCGTGCAGAAAGTGTCGGGTGTGCTGCTGGACCTGGGCGTGTCGTCGCCGCAAGTGGACGATCCGGAGCGCGGCTTCAGCTTCCGCGCACAAGGTCCGCTCGACATGAGGATGGATCCGACTCGAGGGGAGTCGGCGGCTGAGTGGCTCGCGCGAGCCACGGTGCAGGAACTGACGGAGGTGATAAGAGATTATGGGGAAGAACGGTTTGCTTTTCAGATTGCAAAGGCGCTTGTTGCTCGCCGGGCAGAGTCCGACCGTCTTGGGCCTCTCGACACCACGCGCGAGCTTGCCGAAATCGTGGGTCACGTCGTCAAAACCCGTGAAAAGGGCAAGGACCCGGCAACTCGCACCTTTCAAGCTATACGGATTCACGTCAATCAAGAGCTTGCGGAGCTGCAGGTAGTTCTCGAATCGGCACTGGCATTGTTGGAGCAAGGGGGGCGGCTGGTCGTGATCAGCTTTCATTCGCTCGAAGACCGGATCGTCAAGCGGTTCATGCAGGCGCACGCAAGCGCGCCCGCCGTGGACCGGCGCTTGCCGATCCGTGCGGTCGATCTTCCCAGCCCGCCGTTGCGGGTGGTGGGCCGCGTGTTTCCGAGCGAGGCTGAAGTGGCCGACAACCCCCGGGCACGGTCCGCGGTGATGCGTATCGCGGAGCGGATCGCGCCATGAACCGTCTCAACATCCTGCTGCTGATCGTCGTGCTCGGGTGCGCGCTGTCGGTCGTCAGCGCCACCAACAAGCAGCGGCAGGTGTTCATCGAACTGCAGCGGGCGCAATCGCAGGAGCGCCAGCTGCAGCAGGATTATTCGCAACTGCAGTACCAGCAGAGCGCGCTGTCGAAGACTTCGCGCATCGAGCAATTGGCCAACACGTCCCTCAAGATGCAGCCCGTGACGACCGGACGTACCCAATATCTCACCTATGACGCGGCCGCCAACAAGGCCGCCGACGCCCCCATGCCGCCGCCGCTGCCGGCGTCGGCGCCGCCTGCCCGCGGAGCCAAGCGATGAAAAAAGCCGCGAAGCAGAGAGACATCGCTCATACGCCGAATCCGCTCCTCGCCGTGCGCCTGCCGATGTGGCGCTCGAAGTTCGTCGTGTTCCTGCTGTTCATGGCGTTCGTCGCGCTGGCCGGGCGCGCGTTCTGGATCCAGGGCCCGGGCAACGCCTTCTTCAAGAAGCAGGGCGAGAGCCGTTATCAGCGCACGCTCGAAATGCCGGCCACGCGCGGGCAGATTCGCGACCGCAACGGTCTCGTGCTCGCCACGAGCCTGCCGGTGAAGGCCATCTGGGCGATTCCCGAAGCCGTGCCCAACGACCTCGGCGCGGACAAGCTCGCGGAGCTGTCGAAGCTGCTCGACATGTCGCAGAAAGAGCTGCGCACGAAGCTCTCGATGGACAAGACCTTCGTCTACGTGAAGCGCCAGGTGCCGCTCGAAGTCGCGCAGAAAGTCGCGGCGCTCGACATCCCCGGGATTTATTCGCGCGGCGAATACAAGCGCTTCTATCCGGAAGGCGAAATCACGGCGCACCTGATCGGCTTTACTAATATTGAAGACAAGGGTCAGGAAGGCGTCGAACTCGGCGACCAGGGCGTGCTCGCCGGCACGCCGGGCATGCGCCGCGTGATCAAGGACCGGATGGGGCACATCGTCGAGGACGTCGACGAGCAGGTGGTGCCGCACAACGGCAAGGATGTCGAACTGTCGATCGACAGCAAGATCCAGTACATCGCGTACACGAACCTGAAGGCGGCCGTCGAGAAGTCGAAGGCGAAGGCGGGCGCGGCGATCGTGATCGACGTGAAGACGGGCGAGGTGCTCGCGCTCGTCAACTATCCCACCTACAACCCGAACGACCGCTCGCACATGACCGGCGAGCAGTTGCGCAACCGCATTCTCACGGACACTTTCGAGCCCGGCTCGATCATGAAGCCGTTCACCGTTTCGCTCGCGCTGGATCTGCACCGGGTGACGCCGAACACGCTCGTCGAAACCGGTGGCGGCTCGTTCGTGCTGGACGGCGCGCGCATCACGGACGATGCCGGCTTCGGCACGCTCACGGTGGGCGGCGTGATCCAGAAGTCGAGCAACATCGGCGCGACCAAGATCGCGATGCAGCTGCGTCCCGAAGAAATGTGGAACATGTAC
This sequence comes from Caballeronia sp. LZ034LL, assembly GCF_031451215.1. Classification (NCBI taxonomy): domain Bacteria; kingdom Pseudomonadati; phylum Pseudomonadota; class Betaproteobacteria; order Burkholderiales; family Burkholderiaceae; genus Caballeronia; species Caballeronia sp. LZ034LL. The sequence goes on along the minus strand of NZ_JARUXR010000001.1, from coordinate 2,593,167 downwards.
ACGAGCATCGGGCTCGGTCAGGCGCCGAAGGTCGGCTTCCCTGGCGCGGTGACCGGACGCCTGCGGCCGTGGAAGAGCTGGCGCCGCATCGAGCAGGCGACCATGTCCTACGGCTACGGCCTGTCCGCCTCGCTGTTCCAGCTGGCGCGCGCCTACACGGCCATCGCCAACGACGGCACCATTTTGCCGGTCTCCATCTTCCGCACGCCGGCCGACCAGCCGCCGCTCGGCCAGCGTGTCTTCGCGCCGACCACCGCGCGTGAAGTGCGCGCGATGCTGGAAACCGTGGTGTCGAAGGGCGGCACGTCGCCGGATGCGGCGGTGCCGGGCTATCGCGTCGGCGGCAAGTCGGGCACGGCCTACAAGCACGGCGGCCACGGCTACGATCATTCGAAGTACCGCGCGTCGTTCGTCGGCATGGCGCCGATGCCCAATCCGCGCATCGTCGTGGCCGTGTCGGTCGACGAGCCGACGGCCGGCAGCCACTTCGGCGGCCAGGTGTCGGGTCCGGTGTTTTCGGGCGTGGTCGGCGACACGCTGCGCGCGCTCAACGTGCCGCCCGACATGCCGGTCAAGCAGATGGTCGTGAACGACGAATCGAATCCGGCGAATGCCGCGAATGCCTCCATGGGCACCCAGCCGGCGAATCCGAACACCGCGAAGAAGGTCGCGGTGTCGAGCAATGCGAAGACGCATCCGGGAGTCGTGCGATGAGCGCGCAAGCCCGTCAGACGCGCATGCAGAAGGACGTGTCGCACGCCGTCGACTGGCTGCGCGCGCATGCCCGCCCGGACGCGGACCTGCACGCGGACACGCGTTCGCTGAAGAGCGGCGACGTGTTCATGGCGTATGCCGTCGACGGCGCCGACAACCGTCCGTACCTCGATGCCGCGCTCGACGCAGGCGCGGCCGCCGCGCTTTATCAGCCGGAGCATTTCGCGGGCAAGCCGGACGCAGCGAAGACGCTCGCCGTGAAGGCGCTCAACGAACTTGCCGGTCCCATTGCTGCCGCGTGGTACGGCGAGCCCACGGCGTCCATGCTCACCGTCGGCGTGACCGGCACGAACGGCAAGACCTCGTGCAGCCAGTGGATCGCCACCGCGCTGACGGCGCTCGGCCGCCCGTGCGCGATCATCGGCACGCTCGGTATCGGCATGCCGGGCAAGCTGACGCATACCGGCTTCACCACGCCCGACGCGCCGCAACTGCAACGCAATCTCGCGCAACTGAAGGCGCAGGGTGTCGAAGGCATCGCGATGGAAGTGTCCTCGCACGCGCTGCATCAGGGGCGCGTGAACGGCGTGGATTTCGACATCGGCATCTTCACGAATCTCACGCAGGATCATCTCGACTATCACGGCACGTTCACCGCGTATGAAGCCGCGAAGGCGCGTCTGTTTGCGTGGCCGACGCTCAAGACGGCCATCGTCAATCGTGACGACGCTGCGGGCCAGCGCCTGATCGAATCCCTGCGCGGCAAGGTCCGCACGATTGCCTACGGCGTCGAAATGCCCGTCAGCGCCACGCCCGGCGCCGACGCGCTGCTGCTTGCCACGCAGGTGCGCGCCACCGCGACGGGCACGGCGTTCCACCTGTCGTCGGACTGGGGCGAGGCCGATGTCGAAGTCGGCACGCTCGGCGACTTCAACGTGAGCAACCTGCTCGCGGTGCTCGGCGTCCTGCTGGAAGTGGGCGTGCCCTTCGATGCCGCGATCACGCGCATCGCGAAGCTCGAATCGGTGAACGGCCGCATGGAGCGGCTGGGCGGCCGCCTGCAGAACGACGAGCCGCTCGTCGTGATCGATTACGCGCACACGCCGGACGCACTGGACAAGACCCTTGCCGCGCTGCGCCCGATGGCGGCGGCGCGCGGTGGCGAACTGATCTGCATGTTCGGCTGCGGCGGCGACCGCGACGCGACCAAGCGTCCGTTGATGGGCGCCATCGCCGAGCGTCTTGCCGATCAGGTCGTCATCACGAGCGACAACCCGCGCAGCGAAGACCCGATGTCGATCATCGAGCAGATCGCCGCCGGCATGAAGGACGCAGCGCGCACACGCCGCATCGAGGACCGCGCGAGCGCCATCCTGCAGGCCATCCGTGCAGCCGCGCGCGAGGACGTCGTCGTGCTCGCCGGCAAGGGGCATGAGGCCACGCAGGAAATCATGGGCAAGAAGCGCGCGTTTTCGGACCAGGATCACGCGCGCCTCGCTCTGGCGTCGCGCGCCACGCAACCGCGCGGAGGTGGCGAATGACGATGTTCACCTTGCGCGACGCCGCCGCGCTGATCCCCGGCGCCACGCTCCACGGCGAGAACGACATTGCGATCGAACGCATCGTCACCGACAGTCGCGGCGTGCAGGCCGGCGACCTGTTCGTCGCGGTGAAGGGCGATCGTTTCGATGCGCATGATTTCCTCGATCAGGTGGCGAAAAGCGGCGCGGCTGCCGCGCTTGTGTCACGCGAATCAAGCAACGGCAGTGCCTGGCCGCTTCCTGTCATCAAGGTAAAGGACACGCGTGCGGGCCTCGGTGCGTTGGCACACGGCTGGCGCATGCGCTTCACGATGCCGCTCGTCGCCGTCACGGGCAGCAACGGCAAGACGACGGTCAAGGAAATGATCGCCTCGATCTTCGCCGCGGCCGTTGGCGAAGAGGCGCGTCTCGCGACTGCCGGCAACTTCAACAACGACATCGGCCTGCCGCTCACGCTGTTCCGTCTGAACGCGTCGCACAAGCTGGCCGTGGTCGAGCTCGGAATGAATCATCCGGGCGAAACCGACCTGCTGGGCAAGATCGCGGCGCCCACCGTCGCCGTGGTCAACAACGCGCAGCGCGAGCATCAGGAATTCATGGCGACGGTCGAAGCCGTCGCGCTCGAACATGCGTCGGTGATCCATGCGCTCGGCGAGACCGGCACGGCCGTGTTCCCGGCGGACGATCACTACGCCAGCATCTGGCGCGTCGCGGCGACGGGCAATCCCATCATGGATTTCGCGCTCACCGTCGACACCTCGAAAGCCGCTGTCACCGGCACGCTCGACGGCACGACGGTCCATCTGCACACGCCGCAGGGTGCATGCGATGTCGCGCTGGCCGTGCTCGGCGAGCACAACGCGCGCAACGCGCTGGCGGCCGCGGCGGCGGCGCTGGCTGCAGGCGTTGCGCTGGATGCGGTGAAGCGCGGCCTCGAAGCCTTCCAGCCGGTGAAAGGCCGTCTGCAAGTGAAGCGTGCGCAACTCGGCGCGCTCGCCGGCGCCACGGTGATCGACGACACCTACAACTCGAATCCGGATTCGATGCGCGCCGCCATCGACGTGCTGGCTTCGCAAGCAGCGCCGCGCGTGCTCGTGATGGGCGACATGGGTGAAGTCGGCGAAGAAGGCCCGGCGTTTCATCGCGAAGTCGGCGCGTATGCGGCGGAGCGCGGCATCGATGCGCTGTTCGCGCTGGGCGCCGCCAGCCGCGATGCGGTGAACGCATTCAACGCGCAGGCATCGAAGCAGGCCGGCGCGCATTTCGATGACGCGGCCGGCCTGATCGCCGCGCTCGAACACGCAGGCTACGGCGAGCACGCCACGTATCTCGCGAAAGGCTCGCGCTTCATGAAGATGGAGCGCGTGGTGGACGCCTTGACGAGTCCACATCAACCCGCAGCGGGCCAAGCGCCCGCCGCACATTGATTCACTGAAGGACCAGTATGCTACTCGCACTCGCGCAATGGCTCCAGAATGACGCCAGCTTCATGCGCGTGTTCAACTACCTCACGTTTCGCGCCGTGGGCGCCACGGCGACGGCCATGTTGATCGGTCTCGTCTGCGGCCCCTGGGTGATCCGCAAGCTGACCGCGCTGAAGGTCGGCCAGGCCGTGCGCAAGGACGGTCCGCAGTCGCACCTCGTCAAGTCCGGCACGCCGACCATGGGCGGCGTGCTGATCCTCATCGGCATCGCGGTGTCCACGCTGCTGTGGGCCGACCTCACGAACCGCTTCGTGTGGATCGTGATGCTCGTCACCTTCGGCTATGGCGTGATCGGCTGGGTGGATGACTACCGCAAGGTCGTCCACAAGGACCCGCGCGGCATGTCGTCGCGCGAGAAGTATTTCTGGCAGTCGGTGATCGGCCTGTTCGCCGCCGTGTATCTCGCGTTCAGCGTGTCCGAAGCCAGCAACACGCGCGTGTTCGATCTCTTCATGGCCTGGGTGCGCAGCGGTCTTTCCATGGGCCTGCCCGCGCGCGCCGACCTGATGCTGCCGTTCGTGAAAGCGATCAGCTATCCGCTCGGCGTGTGGGGCTTCATCGCGCTGACGTATTTCGTGATCGTCGGCTCGAGCAATGCCGTGAATCTCACCGATGGCCTCGACGGCCTCGTCATCATGCCCGTCGTGCTCGTGGGCGCGTCGCTGGGCGCGTTCGCGTACGTGATGGGCAGCTCGGTGTACTCGAAGTATCTGCTGTTCCCGCACATTCCCGGCGCGGGCGAACTGCTGATCTTCTGCTCGGCGATGGGCGGCGCGGGCCTCGCCTTCCTCTGGTACAACACGCACCCCGCGCAGGTCTTCATGGGTGACGTCGGCGCGCTCGCGCTCGGCGGCGCGCTCGGCACGGTGGCGGTGATCGTGCGTCAGGAGATCGTGCTGTTCATCATGGGCGGCATCTTCGTGGCGGAAACGCTGTCGGTGATGCTGCAGGTGTTCTGGTTCAAGTTCACGAAACGCCGTTACGGCGAAGGCCGCCGTTTCTTCAAGATGGCGCCGCTGCATCACCACTACGAACTGTCCGGCTGGACCGAAACGCAAGTGGTGGTGCGCTTCTGGATCATCACGTTGATGTTGTGCCTGTTTGGCCTCTCGACGCTGAAGCTGCGTTGAGTGTTTGCAGCACCCAAAGCTGTTCGAGTCTTTTTGTAGTTCTCCGGGAAAGGTAAAGCGATGTTTGGCGAGAAGTTCGTGGGTCGGCAAAGTCCGATGGTGCTCGTGCTGGGACTGGGTGAATCCGGTCTGGCGATGGCGCGCTGGTGCGCCAGGCACGGCTGCCGCCTGCGTATCGCCGACACGCGCGAGACGCCGCCCAATCTCTCCGAACTCGCTGTTCACAAGATCGACGCGGACTTCGTCGGCGGCGCCTTCACGCCCGGATTGCTGGACGGCGGCATCGAGCTGATCGCGATCAGCCCGGGGCTGTCGCCGCTCGCGGAAGACCTCGCGCCGCTGATCGCCGCTGCGAACGAGCGCGGCATTTCGGTGTGGGGCGAACTCGAACTGTTTGCACAGGCGCTCGCCGGGCTCGGTGCGAACGGCTATGCGCCGAAGGTGCTGGCGATCACCGGCACCAACGGCAAGACCACGACCACCGCGCTCACCGGCCTCCTGTGCGAGCGCGCGGGCAAGACGGTGGCGGTGGCGGGCAACATCAGCCCGGCCATGCTCGACAAGCTGACCGAAGCCATCGACCAGACCGCGCTGCCGGACGTGTGGGTGCTCGAACTGTCGAGCTTCCAGCTGGAAACCGCGCACACATTCGCGCCGGACGCCGCCGCGGTGCTCAACATCACGCAGGATCATCTCGACTGGCACGGCGGCCTCGATGCCTACGCCGCCGCGAAGGGCCGCATCTTCGGACCGCGCACGGTGCGCGTGCTGAACCGCGACGACTCGCGCACGATGGCGCTCGCGAAGAACATCGCGCAGGACCGCGTGGTGAGCTTCGGCCTGAACGAGCCGTCGTTCGTCGGCGACTACGGGCTGCTGCGCGACAACGGCATGCTGTGGCTGGTTGCGGGCATCGATCAGGACGCCTCGGGCGAGCCCCCGCCGTCGCGCCGCCGCAAGCAGGAAGCCGCAGAACCGAACCTCGTATCGAAGCGCCTGATGCCCGCCGACGCGTTGCGCATCCGCGGCCTGCACAACGCGGCGAACGCGCTGGCCGCACTGGCGCTCGCCCGCGCGATCGACCTGCCGCTCGCGGCGCTGCTGCACGGCTTGCGTGAATATCGCGGCGAGCCGCATCGCGTGGAAGTGATCGCGCAGATCGACGGCGTCGATTACGTCGACGACAGCAAGGGCACCAATGTCGGCGCGACGGTCGCGGCGCTCGACGGCCTCGCGCAACGCGTCGTGCTGATCGCCGGCGGCGACGGCAAGGGCCAGGACTTCTCGCCGCTCGAAGCGCCGGTCGGCCGCTGGGCGCGCGCGGTGATGCTGATCGGCCGCGACGCGCCGCGCCTGCGCGAGACGCTCGCCGCCACCGGCGTCGCGCTGGAAGACCACGCGACGCTCGAAGCCGCGACCAACGCCGCCGCGCGCATCGCGGAAGCCGGCGACGCGGTGCTGCTTTCGCCCGCGTGCGCGAGCCTCGACATGTTCAAGAACTATGCACATCGCGCCGACGTATTTCGCGGCGCGGTCGAAGAAATCGCCGCCGCGCGGGGAGTGATGCTATGAGCTGGACGGAACGCTTCGGATCGAAACTGACGGGCCAGCGCAACGTGGTCTCGCACGACTCGCTCGCGGGCCGCACGGACTCCGGCATGCGTTCGCGCCGTGAAAGCGCGGGCGGCATTTCGAGCGCGGTGAACGGCGTGCGTCCCGCGCGCTCGCGCATGCTCGACTATGACTATTCGCTGCTGTGGGTGACGATCGCGCTGCTCGGCCTGGGCGTGGTGATGGTGTATTCGGCGTCCATCGCGATGCCGGATTCGCCGAAGTATTCAAGCTACCGCGACTGGCACTTCCTCATGCGCCACCTGATCTCGATCGCGACGGCGCTGGTCGGCGCAGTGATCGCCTTCAAGATTCCGATCAAGGTCTGGGAAAAGTACGCGCCCAAGTTCTTCCTCGCCTCGCTCGTGCTGCTGATCATCGTGCTGATCCCGCACGTCGGCAAGGGCGTGAACGGCGCGCGCCGCTGGATTCCGCTCGGCATCACGAACATGCAGCCGTCGGAAATCATGAAGCTCGCGGTGACCATCTACGCCGCGAACTACACCGTGCGCAAGCAGGAGTTCATGCACAGCTTCGGCAAGGGCTTCCTGCCGATGGCCGTCGCGGTCGGTTTCGTCGGCGCGCTGCTGCTGCTCGAACCGGACATGGGCGCGTTCATGGTGATCGCGGCCATCGCGATGGGCGTGCTGTTCCTCGGCGGCGTGAACGGCAAGCTGTTCGGCGGCCTGGTGGCAACGGCCGTCGGCACCTTCGCGCTGCTGGTGTGGGCGTCGCCGTGGCGTCGCGAGCGGATCTTCGCGTACCTCGATCCGTGGGACGACCGCTACGCGCAAGGCAAGGCCTATCAGCTGACGCACTCGCTGATCGCGTTCGGACGCGGCGAGTGGTTCGGCGTCGGGCTCGGCGGCAGCGTCGAAAAGCTCAACTACCTGCCGGAAGCGCATACCGATTTCATCCTGGCCGTGATCGGCGAGGAACTCGGTTTTGTCGGCGTGATCTGCGTGATCCTGCTGTTCTACTGGATCGTGCGCCGCGCCTTCGAGATCGGCCGCCAGGCGCTCGCGCTCGACCGCACCTTCGCCGGCCTGATGGCCAAGGGCGTGGGCATCTGGTTCGGCGCGCAGACCTTCATCAACATGGGCGTGAACCTCGGCCTGCTGCCGACCAAGGGTCTCACGCTGCCGCTCGTCAGCTACGGCGGCTCGGGCATTCTGCTGAACTGCGTCGCGCTGGCGGTGCTGCTGCGCGTCGACTATGAAAACCGGGTGCTGATGCGCGGAGGAAAAGTATGAGCGCGCGACGCGACCGCACCTTGATGGTGATGGCAGGCGGCACCGGGGGCCATGTGTTCCCGGGGCTCGCGGTCGCGCACTGGATGCAGTCGCACGGCTGGCGCGTGGTGTGGCTCGGCAATGCGAGCGGCATGGAAGCGACGCTCGTGCCGAAGCACGGCATTCCGATGGAATACGTGCGCTTCGGCGGCGTGCGCGGCAAGGGTCTCAAGACCAAGCTGATGCTGCCGGTGAACCTGCTGCGCGCCTGCACGCAGAGCCTCGCCGCGCTGCGCCGCGTGAAGCCGGATGTGGTGCTCGGCATGGGCGGCTACATCACGTTTCCGGCGGGCATCATGACGAAGCTCGCCGGCTGTCCGCTCGTGCTGCACGAACAGAATTCGATCGCCGGACTGGCGAACAAGCTGCTCGCGCATCTCGCGAAGCGCGTGCTGGTGGCGTTCCCCAATGCTCTGCCGAATGCGGAATGGACGGGTAATCCGATCCGTGCGGAACTAACCAGCGCTTTGCCACCCAAAGAACGCTACGCCGCGCGTTCGGGACGCCTGAACGTGCTCGTCGTCGGCGGGAGTCTCGGCGCGGCGGCGCTGAACGAAACCGTGCCGAAAGCGCTCGCGCTGCTCGCATCCGACCAGCGTCCGCGCATCGTGCATCAGGCGGGCGCGAAGCATATCGCGGCGCTCGAAGCACATTACGCAGCGGTGGGCCTCGTGCAGGACGAAGACCTGCAACTCGTGCCGTTCATCGAAGACATGGCCAGCGCCTATGCGGCGGCGGATCTCGTGATCTGCCGCTCGGGCGCCATGACCGTTTCCGAAATCGCGGCCGTGGGCGTGGCCGCGTTGTTCGTGCCGTTCCCGTTCGCCGTCGACGATCACCAGACGACCAACGGCGCGTTCCTCGCGAAGAACGGCGCGGCCGAACTGATACAACAACAGGATTTGTCGGCGCAAAAGCTCGCCGACTGGTTGCGCGTACAGACCCGCGACACGCTGGCCGGAATGGCCGTGCGTTCACGCGAGCTGGCGAAGCCGGACGCGACCGAGAAGGTCGCGAGTATTTGCGCCGACGTGGCGGGCGCGCGTTTCGACGCGCAAGCTCGGGAGGCACACTGAATGAAACATATCGTCAAGCATATTCACTTCGTCGGGATCGGCGGCGCGGGCATGAGCGGCATCGCCGAAGTGCTGCTCAATCTCGGCTACCACGTCAGCGGCTCGGATCTCTCGAACGGCCCCGTGACCGAGCGCCTGCGCGCACTCGGCGCGCGCGTCGAGATCGGCCATCACGAGCACAACATCGAAGGCGCGAACGCGGTCGTTGTGTCGACGGCCGTGCGTTCCGACAATCCCGAAGTGCTGGCCGCGCGCCATCGCCGCGTGCCCATCGTGCCGCGCGCCGTGATGCTCGCGGAGCTGATGCGCCTGAAGCAGGGCATCGCGATTGCCGGCACGCACGGCAAGACCACGACCACCTCGCTCGTCGCGAGCGTGCTGGCGGCGGGCGGGCTCGATCCGACCTTCGTGATCGGCGGGCGTCTCAACAGCGCGGGCGCGAACGCACGGCTCGGCACCGGCGACTTCATCGTGGCCGAAGCGGACGAGTCGGATGCGTCGTTCCTGAATCTGTTCCCGGTGATCGAAGTCATCACGAACATCGACGCCGATCACATGGACACCTACGGCCACGACTTCGCGCGGCTCAAGCAGGCGTTCATCGAGTTCACGCACCGTCTGCCGTTCTATGGCATCGCGGTGTTGTGCGTCGACGATCCGAACGTGCGCGAGATCCTGCCGTTCGTATCGAAGCCGATCATCCGCTATGGCCTCGGCGCGGAAGCCGAAGTGCGCGCGGTGAACGTCGAGGCGCGCCATGGCCGCATGCATTTCACGACGCTGCGCACCGACGCGCCGTCGCTCGACATCGTGCTGAACCTGCCGGGCACGCACAACGTGCAGAACGCACTCGCGGCCATTGCGATTGCGACTGAACTCGAAGTGCCGGATGCCGATATCCAGCGTGCGCTCGCCGAATTCAACGGCGTGGGCCGGCGCTTCCAGCGCTATGGCGAAGTGAACGCGAATGCAGGCGAAGGCGAGTACACGCTGATCGACGACTACGGTCATCACCCGGTGGAAATGGCCGCGACCATCGCGGCGGCGCGCGGCGCGTTTCCGGGGCGCCGCCTGGTGCTGGCGTTCCAGCCGCATCGCTTCACGCGCACGCGCGACTGCTTCGAAGATTTCGTGAAGGTGCTGTCGACGGTCGATGCCCTCGTGCTCACTGAAGTCTATTCAGCGGGCGAAGCGCCGATCGTCGCCGCCGACGGCCGGGCGCTCGCGCGGGCCATTCGGGTGGCGGGCAAGGTCGAGCCGGTGTTCGTCGATACGGTGGACGAGATGCCGGACGCGATCACGACGCTCGCGCGTAACGGCGATGTGGTGATCACGATGGGTGCGGGTTCCATCGGCGGAGTGTGCGGCAAGCTGGCGAACGCGACGAGTGCAACGAGCACGACGAGCGGTCAAAACTGACATGACAGACGTAACGAGCAATCAAGTGAATCGAATCGATCCGAAACTCTTCGGCAAAGTCGCGGTGCTGCTGGGCGGTCATTCCGCCGAGCGCGAGGTGTCGCTCAACTCCGGGCGGCTCGTGCTCGAAGGTCTGCGCGCCGCTGGCGTGGATGCGCATCCGTTTGACCCCGCCGAGCGTCCGCTGGCGGATCTGAAGAGCGAAGGCTTCGAGCGCGCGTTCATCGCGCTGCACGGCGGTTATGGCGAGAACGGACAGCTGCAGGGCGCGCTGGATTTCTACGGCATTCGTTATACGGGCAGCGGCGTGCTGGGTTCCGCGCTCGGCATGGACAAGCTGCGCACCAAGCTCGTGTGGCAGCAGACCGGCATCCCGACGCCGCCGTTCGAGACCGTCTTCCGCGACGAAGACTATGAAGCGCGCGCGCAGGACATCATCGCGAAGCTCGGCTTGCCGCTCTTCGTGAAGCCGGCGAGCGAAGGGTCGAGCGTCGCGGTCATCAAGGTGAAGAGCGCCGAAACGCTCGGCGCGGCGCTGGCGGAAGCCGCGCGCTTCGACAAGATCGTGATCGTCGAGCAGAGCATCGAGGGCGGCGGCGAGTACACCTGCTGCATCGCGGGCGACCTGGATTTGCCGGTCATCAAGATCGTGCCGGCGGGCGAGTTCTACGACTATCACGCGAAGTACGTCGCCGACGACACGCAGTACCTGATTCCGTGCGGCCTGACGGAAGCCGAGGAAACGCGCATGAAGCAGCTGACGAAGCGCGCGTTCGAGATCCTCGGCTGCACCGACTGGGGCCGCGCCGACTTCATGCTCGACGCCGACGGCAATCCGTATTTCCTGGAAGTGAACACGGCGCCCGGCATGACGGATCACTCGCTGCCGCCGAAAGCCGCGCGTGCGGTCGGCATCAGCTACAGCGATCTCGTCGTGCAGGTGCTGTCCCTGACCTTGAAGCAATAAAGCAATAAAGCAATAAAGCGGCAAAGCGGCAAAGCAATAAAGCAGCAAAGCAATAAAGCAGCAAAGCAATAAAGCAGCAAAGCAATAAAGCGATCACTCACCGGACCTGTAGCAGCGACACTATGTGGAACAACGTTCGCCAACTCAACCTCGCCGCCAATGCGCTGCACGTCGTACTCGTGCTGCTGCTGCTGGGCGCTGCGGGTTACTGGGCGATCCAGCGTCCCGAGTTCCGGCTGCGCGAAATCCAGATCGACGGCGACACGACCCACATCAGTTCGCCGGTGATCCGCGCGAGCGTGGTCGGGCGCGTGAAGGGCAACTTCTTCACGGTGGACCTGGATTCGGCGCGGACCGCGTTCGAACAGGTGCCGTGGGTGCGGCACGCAAGCGTGCGCCGGGTCTGGCCGAACGCGCTTGCCGTGACGCTCGAGGAATACAAGCCGCTCGGCACGTGGGGCACGGATCAGCTGGTGAGCACGGACGGCGAGTTGTTCACCGCGAACCAGGGCGAACTGGACGACGACCTGCCCGCGTTCGACGGCCCGGAAGGCACCGCGAAGGAAGTCGTCGCGCGCTACCACGACTTCGAGAAGTGGTTCGCGCCGCTGGATGCGAAGCCGGACGAAGTGACGCTGTCGCCGCGTTTCGCGTGGACGGTGAAGCTCTCGAACGGCATGCAGGTCGAACTCGGGCGTGAGCGCAATCAGGACACGCTGCTCGAGCGCAGCAAGCGCTTCGTCGCGTCGTGGCCGGCGGTCACGGGGCGCTGGGGCAAGGAGATCGAATATGCGGATTTGCGGTACCCGAACGGCTTCGCGATACGAGCAGCGAACATGCGCTTCATCAATGACACCGACAAGGCCAAGAAGTAAGCAGACATCACGGGCATGAGCACGCTATGAGCAAAGACTACAAAGACCTGCTGGTTTCCCTCGACATCGGAACGTCGAAGGTGGTCGCGATCGTCGCCGAACTGAAGGGCGAAGGCCACTATGAGGTGATCGGACTCGGTCAGGCCGACTCGAAGGGGTTGAAGAAGGGCGTCGTGGTCAACATCGAGGCCACGGTGCAGTCCATTCAGCGCGCGCTGGAGGAAGCCGAGCTGATGGCCGACTGCAAGATTACGAATGTCTTCACCGGCATCGCGGGCAGCCATATCCGCAGCTTCAATTCGAGCGGCATGGTGGCGATCAAGGACAAGGAAGTCACGCAGGCGGACGTCGCGCGCGTGATCGAAACGGCCAAGGCGATCAACATCCCGACCGACCAGCAGGTGCTGCACATCCTGACGCAGGAATTCATCATCGACGGCCAGGAAGACGTGCGCGAGCCGATCGGCATGAGCGGCATCCGGCTGGAAGTGAAGGTGCACATCGTCACGGGCGCGGTGAGCGCGGCGCAGAACATCGTCAAGTGCGTGCGCCGCTGCGGCCTCGAAGTGAACGACCTCGTGCTGCAGCCGCTGGCGTCGTCGCTGGCGGTGCTCACCGAGGACGAAAAGGAACTGGGCGTGGTGCTCGTCGATATCGGCGGCGGCACGACCGACATCGCCATCTTCAGCGAAGGCGCGATCCGCCACACGGCCGTGATCCCCATCGCCGGCGACCAGATCACGAGCGACGTCGCCATGGCGCTGCGCACGCCGACGCCGGACGCGGAAGACATCAAGGTGAGCTACGGCATCGCCAAGCAGGCGCTCGCCGATCCGGACGAAATGATCGAAGTGCCGGGACTCGGCGAACGCGGCCCGCGCACGCTGTCGCGCCAGGCGCTGGCGGCGGTGGTCGAGCCGCGCGTCGAGGAGCTGTTCTCGCTGGTGCAGCAGGTGGTGCGCGAGTCGGGCTACGAGGAGCTGCTGTCGAGCGGCGTCGTGCTGACCGGCGGCGCCGCGATGATGCCCGGCATGGTCGAACTCGGCGAAGACATCTTTTTGAAGCCGGTGCGCATCGGCGTGCCGGAATACGCGGGCGGTCTCGCGGACGTGGTGCGCAATCCGCGCTACTCCACCGCGATGGGCCTGCTCGCCGAAGGACGCTCGCAACGCATGCGCGGCCGCAAGGTCGCGGTGCAGAACGGATCGATGGGACAAGTGTTCACGAGGATGAAGGACTGGTTCCTCGGGAATTTCTGACGAATACGCAGCAAACGAATTACGCAGCAAACGAATTACGCGCTGGTACCGGCGGCTGGCGCGCGATGTGAGGTTGCCCGATCTCTCATCGAATAACGCCGATCTTCATTCTTGACGGAGGCAACATGGATTTCGAAATGCTGGAAACGGAAACCAACGGCACGATCATCAAGGTCGTGGGTGTTGGTGGTGCTGGCGGCAATGCAGTTCAGCACATGATCAACCGCGGTGTGCAGGGCGTCGACTTCATCGTGATGAACACCGACGCGCAAGCGCTGGCCCGTTCGCGCGCGCCGACGGTGCTGCAACTGGGCATGACCGGTCTCGGCGCAGGCGCCAAGCCGGAGAAGGGCAAGGAAGCGGCGGAAGATGCACGCGAGCGTGTCGCCGATGCACTGCGCGGCGCGCACATGGTGTTCATCACAGCAGGCATGGGCGGCGGCACGGGCACGGGCGCGGCGCCGGTGGTTGCGCAGATCGCCAAGGAAATGGGCATTCTGACCGTTGGTGTGGTCAGCAAGCCGTTCGAGTTCGAAGGCGGCCGCCGCATGCGTGTTGCCGAAGCAGGCTCGCAGCAACTGGAGGATCACGTCGACTCGCTGATCGTCGTGCTGAACGACAAGCTGTTCGAGGTGATGGGCGATGACGCCGAGATGGACAAGTGCTTCCAGTGCGCGGACGACGTGCTGAACAACGCTGTCGCAGGCATCGCTGAAATAATCAATGTCGATGGCCTGGTCAACGTCGACTTCGAAGACGTGAAGACCGTGATGGGCGAGCAGGGCAAGGCAATGATGGGCACGGCGACGGTCGCCGGCGTCGATCGCGCGCGTCTGGCTGCCGAGCAGGCTGTTGCCAGCCCGCTGCTGGAAGGTGTGGATCTGTCGGGTGCGCGCGGCGTGCTGGTGAATATCACGTCGAGCCGTTCGCTGCGTCTGTCGGAAACGCGTGAAGTGATGAACACCATCAAGTCCTACGCGGCTGACGATGCCACCGTGATCTTCGGTGCGGTGTATGACGACGCAATGGGCGACGCCCTGCGCGTGACGGTGGTGGCAACGGGCCTGGGCCGCGCGGCGAAGAAGCAGCAGCAAGCGCCGATGACCCTGCTCCGTACCGGCACCGACAACCAGCCGATCGCACACGGTCCGCAAACGGCGCACAATTCGTACGGTTCGCAGCACGGCCAGTCGACCACGGATTACGGTCAGCTCGACACCCCGGCGGTGTGGCGTTCGACGCGCGAGACGGCGGCATCGCATGTGCAGGCTTTGCAGGAAAAGGGTGTCGATACGTATGACATTCCGGCGTTCCTGCGCAAGCAGGCCGACTGAGCGTCGCGCACGTGATTTGCTGCTGAACGAGGTCTGACGAAGCAGCTCACCGCGTTGCCGCGCCGGACGTCTTGCGCGGTTCATGCAGGCATCACGTGGGGCGACTGTCCAAGGCCGCGTCCTGATTCACAGATGGACGCCGGGCCGTGGCCAGCCGACCCCCACGCTTTCGCTCCCCGAGGCTGGGGAATCCGGATGGAAGCCGCATGACCGCCACGCCGTCGGGCAGGATTCGCGGGACGATGCGATCGCGAGCAGGTTCACGAGCACTGACAAGGGAAGGACCGAGCATGATCAAAGTGGGTGACACGCTGCCGGATGTGCGTCTTTTCGAGTTCATCGAGGAGGCGACGGAAGGCTGCGCCGTGGGACCGAACGGGTTCCAGGCGCGCGAGCGGTGCGCAGGCAAACGCGTGGTGATCTTCGGATTGCCGGGCGCGTTCACGCCGACGTGCTCCGCCAGGCACGTGCCCGGCTATGTCGAGGCGGCGGCGGAGTTGTCCGCTGCCGGCATCGACGAAGTCTGGTGCGTTTCCGTCAACGACGCGTTCGTGATGAGCGCGTGGGGACGCGATCTTCAAACCGCGGGCAAGGTGAAGATGATCGCGGACGGCAGTGCGCGTTTCGCCCAGGCACTCGGACTGGATCAGGATTTGACCGAGCGTGGCATGGGAATCCGTTCCCAGCGTTACGCGATGGTGGTCGACGACGGCGTGGTCAAGACGCTGCACGTCGAGGCGCCCGGCAGGTTCGAAGTCAGCGACGCTCGAAGCATCCTCGCGACGTTGCGCTGATTTCAGCGGCGCCGCGTTGCCGTTGCGCAACGCTCACGGCGCCCTCGTAATCCGCTGCAACTTGGGGCCGATGACCGGAAATGCCTCCATTCCGGGCATCGGCCCGTTCTACTTTCAAAAATGCCGTGTGCGAGTAACACAGGGAAACAGTTGATACGTCCCGAAGCACGACGGCGCCTGGCGAATGGAGTATAATTCGGCCTATTGGAATAAAGTGAGTGATTGATTCTCTTTATAGGGAATGTAAATCGGAAAAGAACATCATGTTGAAGCAGCGAACAATCAAGACCGTCGTCAAGACCGTGGGAATCGGGCTCCATTCCGGCCGCAAGGTCGAGTTGACCCTGAAGCCCGCGCCGGCTGACACGGGCATCGTGTTTTCGCGGATCGACCTGCCCCAGGCAGTCGATATCCCCGCGTCCGCGATGTCGATCGGCGATACCCGGCTGGCGTCCGTGTTGCAGAAGGACGGGGCGCGCGTGTCCACCATCGAGCACTTGATGTCGGCGTGCGCGGGCCTCGGCATCGACAATCTGTACGTCGATGTCACCGCCGAGGAAATCCCGATCATGGACGGCAGCGCGGCTTCCTTCGTGTTCCTGATCCAGTCGGCGGGTATCGAAGAGCAGAATTCGCCGAAGAAATTCATCAAGGTGACGAAGCCCGTCGAGGTCCGCGACGGCGACAAGTTCGCCCGCCTCGAGCCGTATTTCGGCTTCAAGCTGAGCTTTACCATCGACTTCCGTCATCCGGCCGTCGACAAGACCGGTCAGGCGCTGGAAGTGGATTTCGCGACTACGTCGTATGTCCGCGAGATTGCACGGGCCCGCACGTTCGGCTTTGCGCATGAAGTCGAGATGATGCGTGAGCTGGGTCTGGCGCGCGGCGGCAGCATGGATAACGCCATCGTGCTGGACGAATACCGCATCCTGAATAACGACGGCTTGCGTTACGACGACGAGTTCGTCAAGCACAAGATGCTCGACGCGATCGGCGACCTTTACGTGGTGGGCCATCCGCTGCTGGCTTCGTACAACGCGTACAAGGGCGGCCACGCGATGAACAACATGCTGCTGCGCGAGTTGCTCGCGCACGAGGACGCCTACGAAATCGTCACGTTCGAGGACCTTCAGCAGGCGCCGCGCGGTTTCGGCTTCGACACGCAAACGGCATTTGCCTGATCAAAGCGGCAGCAGCCGGCGGCAACATGGGATGAGCGACGCGCAAGCGCCGCTCATTTTTTTTGCGTGGGGCGATGACGCGACGCCATCCGCGCCAGCGCTTCCTGGAGCGGCGACGGTTCGAGCGCTTCGGCCAGTTCCTGCAGCGCCGATGCACCCGCTTGCGACATGCGCGCCTGCTTCGGCTGCGCGGGCTCTTTCATGGCCTGCGGACGCACGCGAATGCGCAATGCATTGACGGCCCAGCCGCGCGCCTGGAGATCCGAAAGCAGACGAGGTTCGAGATGCCGCAGGCGCGCGGCGAGCGCATTGTGCGCGGCGAACAGCGCCAGCACGCCGTCCTTGATGAAGCCCGGCTCCACATTCGACGCAAGATAATCCGGCAGCAGCGCGCCGAGATCGCGCTGCAGTGCGGCGACCTGCTCGACGCCCGCGCGCAACGCCTGGAACGCGTCGGTGCGGCCGAGCACGTCGGCGACAGCCTGCGGGCGGCGCGGATCGACCTTCCGGGTGCCCTGCCTTGAATTTGTAGAAAAGCGGCTCATTTTGATTGGGTGCGGACCCTGGCAGGACCGTTCGGAGACACCTCCGATTGTACGTGAGGCAGACGGCAGCGCCGGACGGGCCCTTGAGGAAAACGCACTGCACGGCAAGCTTTCGACGGGTCGACTGTCGCATTGCGCCGACGCGCGCTCAGGCAAGCCGACGCAAGGTCTGCCGGAGCCGCGTGCTAAAATTCCCGATTCGAATTTCACCCCTATGGACTTAAGTCGCCGAGGTTCTCCCAGCCCGGACGCAGCTTGGTGCTGTCGCCCGTCCGAAGCCGCGACGCAGACACTGATCCGATGACGACCGGTTTCCTTCAAAAGATTTTTGGCAGCCGCAATCAGCGGCTGGTCAAGCAGTACCAAAAGACCGTTGCGGCGATCAATGCGCTCGAGCCGACCGTCGAGAAGTATTCGGACGATCAACTGCGCGCCAAGACCGACGAATTCCGTCAACGTGTCGCGGGCGGGGAGTCGCTGGACGTGATCCTGCCCGAGGCGTTCGCGGTGTGCCGCGAAGCCAGCCGGCGCGTGCTGAAAATGCGTCACTTCGACGTTCAGCTGATCGGCGGCATGGTCCTGCACTACGGCAAGATCGCGGAAATGCGCACCGGCGAAGGCAAGACGCTCGTCGCCACGCTCGCGGCCTATCTGAATGCGCTGTCGGGCCGCGGCGTGCACGTCGTCACGGTGAACGACTACCTCGCGCAGCGCGACGCCGAATGGATGGCGCGCCTCTACAACTTCCTCGGCCTGTCCTGCGGCGTGAATCTTTCGCAGATGGCGCACGAGCAGAAGCAGGAAGCCTACGCCGCGGACATCACGTACGGCACCAACAACGAATTCGGCTTCGACTACCTGCGCGACAACATGGTCTACGAGCCGAACGCGCGCGTGCAGCGTCCGCTCAACTTCGCGATCGTCGACGAAGTGGACTCCATCCTGATCGACGAAGCGCGTACGCCGCTCATCATCTCCGGCCAGGCGGAAGACCACACGGACCTGTACGTCCGCATGAACGCGCTGCCGCCGCTGCTCGAACAGCAGATCGGCGAAGAAAAAGCCGACGGCACCGGCGTCGAGAAGCCGGGCGACTACACACTGGACGAAAAGGCGCGTCAGGTGTTCCTGACCGAATCGGGCCACGAGAAGGCCGAGCGCCTGCTCGCCGAGTGGGGCCTGATCGGCGAGGGCGAAAGTCTCTACGCGCCGCAGAACATCACGCTGATGCACCACGTGTACGCCGCCCTGCGCGCGCACACGCTGTTCCATCGCGACCAGCACTACGTGGTGCAGAACGGCGAAGTCGTGATCGTCGACGAATTCACCGGCCGCATGATGACCGGCCGCCGCTGGTCGGACGGCCTGCATCAGGCTGTGGAAGCGAAAGAGCACGTGCAGATCCAGGCCGAGAACCAGACGCTCGCCTCCATCACGCTGCAGAACTACTTCCGCATGTACGCGAAGCTGTCCGGCATGACCGGCACGGCGGACACCGAAGCCTACGAATTCAACGAGATCTACGGTCTAGAAACGGTCGTGATCCCGAC
Organism: Caballeronia sp. LZ034LL; assembly: GCF_031451215.1. Classification (NCBI taxonomy): domain Bacteria; kingdom Pseudomonadati; phylum Pseudomonadota; class Betaproteobacteria; order Burkholderiales; family Burkholderiaceae; genus Caballeronia; species Caballeronia sp. LZ034LL. Next base: position 2,574,395 of record NZ_JARUXR010000001.1, on the reverse strand, counting down.
CAACCGGCCGCCGAAGCGCGTCGACAAGCAGGATCAGATCTACAAGACCTCGAAGGAACGCTACGACGCGGTGATCCGCGACATCCAGGACTGTGTCGAGCGCGGTCAGCCGACGCTGGTCGGTACGACGTCCATCGAAGCGTCCGAACTGCTGTCGGACCTGCTCGGCAAGGCCGGCGTGCGTCACGAAGTGCTCAACGCGAAGCAGCACGCGCGTGAAGCGGCCATCGTCGCGGAAGCGGGGCGTCCGGGCGTCGTCACCATCGCGACGAACATGGCCGGCCGCGGTACGGACATCGTGCTGGGCGGCAATGTCGAGAAGCAGGCGTCGTTCATCGAGGCAGATCTTTCGATTCCCGAAGACGAGAAAGCCGCGCGCATCCAGAAGCTGCACGACGAATGGCAGACGCTGCACGACAACGTGAAGGCCGCGGGCGGCCTGCACATCATCGGCACCGAACGTCACGAGTCGCGCCGTATCGACAACCAGCTGCGCGGCCGCGCGGGCCGTCAGGGCGATCCGGGTTCGTCGCGCTTCTATCTGTCGCTGGACGATCCGCTGCTGCGCATCTTCGCGGGCGACCGCGTGCGCGCCATCATGGATCGCCTGAAGATGCCGGAAGGCGAGCCGATCGAAGCGGGCATGGTCACGCGTTCCATCGAGGGCGCGCAGCGCAAGGTCGAAGCGCGCAACTTCGACATCCGCAAGCAGCTGCTCGAATACGACGACGTCTCCAACGACCAGCGCAAGGTGATCTACCAGCAACGCAACGAACTGCTCGAAGCCAATGACGTGCAGGAAACCATCGCGGCGATGCGCCAGAGCGTGATCGGCGACGTGGTGCGCACGTTCGTGCCGGCGGGCAGCATCGAGGAGCAGTGGGAAGCGCCCGAGCTGGAAGAAGTGCTGCGCAACGAATGGTCGCTGGATCTCGCGGTGCAGGAGATGATCAACGAGTCGAATTCAATCGACGCCGAAGAAATCTCCGAAGCCGTGCTCGCCGCCGCCGACGAAGCGTACGAAGCAAAGGTGACGCTGGTGGGCCGCGAATCGTTCAGCGCGTTCGAGCGCTCGATCATGCTGCAGACGCTCGACAGCCGCTGGCGCGAGCATCTGGCCGCGCTCGATCACCTGCGTCAGGGCATTCATCTGCGCGGCTATGCGCAGAAGAACCCGAAGCAGGAATACAAGCGCGAGGCGTTCGAACTCTTCGCCGCCATGCTCGATTCCGTGAAGCAGGAAGTGACGCGGGTCGTGATGAACGTGCAGATCCAGTCGCCGGAACAGCTGGAAGAAGCGGCCGAGCAGTACGAAGAGAAGGGCAGCCATCTGGAGAACGTGTCGTTCCAGCACGCGGACTTCAATGCACCGGCCGCCGAGCCCACGCCGGCCGCCAGCGCCGCGAACGCCGCCGCGCAGATGGTCAGCCAGGCCATGGCGGGCGCAGGCAGCGAGGACGTCAGCGTCGTGACGCGCGGTGTCGACGACGTGCCGAAGGTCGGCCGCAACGATCCCTGCCCGTGCGGCAGCGGGAAGAAGTACAAAAACTGTCACGGCAAGCTGGCTTAATCGCTGCTGACACAGAACAAGCGACGCAGCGATGCGTCGTTTGTTTTTGAAGATTCCCTTTTTCACGGCGCCGGTCCGGCTCAGCCGGTCCGCGTCAGTCTTTCATCCCGTGCCGGTGCATCCGCCGGCACGCGCCACCCTCAACGAGACGCGAACATGGCCGTCAACTTTCCCTCGATCGATCCCGCAGCGCTTCATCCCGTCGCCGGCGTCACGCTAGGCTGGGCCGAGGCGAATATCCGCAAGCCCAATCGCAAGGACGTGCTCGTCATTCGCGTCGATGAAGGCGCGAGCGTCGCCGGCGTGTTCACCACGAACCGCTTCTGCGCCGCGCCGGTCATCGTGTGCCGCGAGCATCTCGCGGCGGCGGGCCAGGGCGGCAAGGGCATTCGCGCGCTCGTCGTGAACACCGGCAATGCGAACGCGGGCACGGGCGAGCCGGGCATGGTGATCGCACGCGAAACCTGCGCGGAACTGGCGCGCCTGGCCGGCCTCGACGCGCAACAGGTCCTGCCGTTCTCGACCGGCGTGATTCTCGAGCCGCTGCCGCTCGACCGCCTGAAGGCCGGCCTGCCCGCCGCGCTCGCGAACCAGCAGGCGGCGCACTGGTTCGACGCCGCACAGGCCATCATGACGACCGACACGCTGCCGAAGGCCGCGTCGCGTCAGGTCACCATCGATGGGCACGTGGTCACGCTGTCGGGCATCAGCAAGGGCGCGGGCATGATCAAGCCGAACATGGCGACGATGCTCGGCTTCCTCGCCTTCGACGCCAACGTCGCGCAGCCGGTGCTCGATGCGCTGGTGAAGCACGTGGCGGATCGCTCGTTCAACTGCATCACGATCGACGGCGATACCTCGACGAACGATTCGTTCATCCTGATCGCGTCGGGCAAGTCGAGCCTGCCCGCCATCACCTCCACCGATTCCCCGGCCTACGCCGCCCTGCGCGATGTCGTGACCGACGTGGCGCAGGAACTGGCGCAACTCATCGTGCGCGACGGCGAAGGCGCGACCAAGTTCATGACAGTGACCGTCGAAGGCGGGCGCGATGCGGCGGAATGCCGTCAGATTGCCTACGCGATCGGTCATTCGCCGCTCGTGAAGACGGCGTTCTACGCATCGGATCCGAACCTCGGCCGCATTCTCGCTGCGATTGGCTATGCCGGCGTGACGGACCTCGATGTCGGCAAGGTCGATCTCTACCTGGACGACGTGCTCGTCGCGAAAGCGGGCGGGCGCAATCCGGATTACAAGGAAGAAGACGGCCAGCGCGTGATGAAGAAGAGCGAGATCGCGATTCGCGTGCTGCTCGGCCGCGGCAACGCGCAGGCCACCATCTGGACGTGCGATCTCTCGCACGATTACGTGAGCATCAACGCCGACTATCGCTCCTGATGGGGCGGCGCGCAACGATACCGACAATGGACAAGCTCGAACAATTTCTCACGCGCGCCGAGGCAGTATTGGCGCGCATCGAAGGCATGTTGCCGCCCGCGGCGCCGGACATCGACTGGGAATCCGCGGTCGCGTTCCGCTGGCGCAAGCGTCAGGGCCGCGGCTTCCTGCAGCCGGTGCCGGCCATCTCGCTCATCTCGCTCGACGACCTGCAGAACATCGATCGCCAGAAAGGGCTGATCCAGCAGAACACGCTGCAATTCGTGAAGAAGCTGCCTGCGAACAATGTGCTGCTGACGGGCGCGCGCGGTACGGGCAAGTCGTCGCTGATCAAGGCGTGTCTCAATGCCTACGCGGAGGACGGCCTGCGTCTGATCGAAGTGGACAAGGACGATCTGCACGATCTCGGCGATATCGTCGATTTGATCTCGGCGCGGCCCGAGCGCTTCATCGTGTTCTGCGACGACCTCTCGTTCGAGGAAGGCGAGTCGGGCTACAAGGCGCTGAAGGTGGCGCTCGACGGCTCGGTGGCCGCGCAGTCCGACAACGTGCTGATCTACGCGACCTCGAACCGCCGCCATCTGCTGCCCGAGTACATGAGCGACAACGAGACCTACAAGCACACGTCCGATGGCGAAATACATCCGGGCGAAGTGGTCGAAGAGAAGATCTCGCTGTCCGAGCGCTTCGGCCTGTGGGTCAGCTTCTACCCGTTCAAGCAGGACGATTACCTGGCCATCGTCGGCCACTGGCTGAGGCATTTCGGCTGCGCTGACGCGGAGATCGAAGGCGCGCGTGGCGATGCTTTGGTGTGGGCGCTCGAACGCGGCTCGCGCTCGGGACGCGTGGCGTGGCAGTTCGCGCGCGACTGGTCGGGACGCAAGCAGTGAGCGGCGCACAGACCGATCTCGCGCCCGACGGCCGCAAGGTGACGGAAGTGGCCGTCGGCGTGATGGTGCAGCACGACGGCCGCTATCTGCTCGCGCAACGGCCCGCCGGCAAGCCGTATCAGGGTTACTGGGAGTTTCCGGGCGGCAAGCTGGAGGCGGGCGAGAGCATCGAGGCGGCGCTCGGGCGCGAACTGCACGAGGAACTGGGCATCGACGTCACCGCGTGCCAGCTATGGCGCACGCTCGAGCACGATTATCCGCATGCCTACGTGCGCCTGTTCTTCTGCAAGGTGACGGAGTGGAAGGGCACGCCGCTTGGCCGCGAGGGACAGGCGATTGCGTGGCAGACGCTGCCTGTCGAGGTTGCGCCGCTGCTTCCGGCGGCCATTCCCATTCTGGAATGGCTCGAAGAGGACGAGCGGGAATAAGACTTCGCGAGGCTCTGATCGAGCTTTAGTTCAGGCCGCCGTGCTGGTCGTCGTCCGGCGGTGTTTCCTGCGCATTCCCCGCGATCTTGTATTTCTCGGCCGCCCACGCGCCGAGATCGATCTGCTTGCAGCGCTCCGAGCAGAACGGGCGAAAGCGGTTTTCAGGGACCCAGCGAACTTCCTTGCTGCAGGTCGGGCATTTGACGACAGTGGTCATGACGGGTGCGATTCGAGCCGGTTACAGACGATATTTGACCATATGAGGCCAGACCGCTCCGGATTCAAAGGCTGCAAAGCGTCAGATGAAAGGGCACGTCGACGTCCACTGCGCGCGGCTTGAGGTCGCCGTCCTGCACCGTGAAGCGCACCCACAGCATGTACTTGTTCGCGCTCGCTTCAGGAATGACGCGCGTATCGGGCGAGACGCGCACCTGCATCAGCTGATAGGTGCGCCCGGACAACATCTGCTGATAGCTGCCCTGCATCGCCATCACTTTCGACGCCTGACCGGATTCGCGCGCGAGCCGCAGCACGATGGCGGCCGCGTCGCGCAGCGCGAGCATCGGCATGACCCATTTGGCGATGTCCTGGCGACGTTCTTCCACGGGCAACTGTTGCCACGCGTAGTACGACGGAAGATCGAACTTGCAGGTGCCGCCGGGAATGATCGTACGGCTGCGAATGCTCGCGAGCCATTCGTTGTCCGCGAGGTGCTGGCCCGTCTTGCCGTGCATGTCGGTGAGGCCGGCGAGCGTCTGCTCGATTTCACCGAGCACCGCTTCCAGCGCTTCCTGCTCGATGCCCGGATTGCCGCGGAACGGTGCGAGCGTTTGCCGCTGGCGCTCGAGTTCCTTCATGAGGTCGGCTTTCAGATCCGTACGGCCCGCCACTTCGGCGATTTCGAAGAGCGTCGTGAGCGCGACGTGATGTTCGCGCGCGTCTTCCTGAGTCAGAAAGAACGTGAAGCGCTCGAACAGGTCTTCGAGCCGCAACAGCGTCCGGATGCGCTCGTTGAAGGGGTACTCGTAAAGGATCAAGCGCGCTCGCCTCGGCGTGGGTCGGTTGCTTCCATGAGCGGAAGTGAGCACATTCTAATGCCGCATCCTCACCCTAGCAAATCAGGGCAAAATCGGGCCTCTCGTTGCGTCTTTCGAAGCAAAAGCGGGAACTTTCGAGACATTCGGGCAACTCAGGCGCTGCCGTTCGCGAGTGTCAGATAGCGCGCGTGAAGCGTGTTCACCTGATCGGCGAGATGATCGAGCGTGGCGGAATCGTCGTTGAGGACGATGTCGTCGGCGGCGGCAAGCCGGGTCTCGCGCGCTGCCTGCTTTGCCATGATCGCGAGCACCTGTTCGCGCGTGAAGCCGTTGCGGCGCATGACGCGCGTGATCTGCGTTTCGACCGGACAGTCGACCACGAGGACGCGCGACACGCGCTCCGACCACGCGCCGGATTCCACCAGCAGAGGCACGACCACGATGTGATACGGACCCGCTGCCGTATGACGTTGCCGTTCGGTCTCGGCGCGGATGAGCGGATGCACGATGGCTTCGAGGCGCGCTTTCGCGGTGTCGTCGGAGAAGACGAGCGTGCGCATTTTCGCGCGGTCCAGAGCACCGTCCGCCGCGACGAAGTCCTGGCCGAACTCGGCGGCAATCAGCGGCATGGCGATGCCGCCCGGCGCCGTGATCCGGTGGGCGATGAGGTCGGTGTCGATCAGCGGTACGCCGCGTGCCGCGAACAGATCCGCGACCGTGCTCTTGCCGCTGCCGATTCCTCCGGTGAGTCCGATGCTGAACATGCGCGCGGGTTCTCCTTTGATGCCGATCCGTTCATCCGAACATGGCGTACAGCGGGGTGCCGACGAACAGCGTGATTGCTCCGCCGGCCGCAAGAAACGGTCCGAACGGCAGCGGCTCTTCGAAGCGCATGCGCTTGCGCATCGTCGCGACGATGCCGAATGCCGCGCCCGCGATGGCCGCGATCAGGACCACCTGCGCGAGCGGCGCCCAGCCGAGCCAGGCGCCGATGGCGGCGAACAGCTTGAAGTCGCCGTAGCCCATGCCTTCCACGCCGCGCGCGAGCTTGAAGAGCCAGTACACGGACCACAGGAACAGATAGCCGACGATCGCGCCGCTCACCGCGTTCTGCAAGCTGGTGAAGCCTGTGTCGCCCAGATTGACGATGAGGCCCGCCCACAGCAGCGGCAGCGTCAGCACGTCGGGGAGATAGCGCGTGTCGTAGTCGATGAGTGCCGCGGTGAGCAGCGTCGCGCACAGTCCGAAGGCGGCGAGCGCGTCCCACCCCGGACCGTATGCGTACAGCGCAAGCGCAGCGAGCGCGCCGGTTGCCAGTTCGGTCAGCGGATAACGCGGGCTCACGCGGGCGCCGCATGCCGAGCAGCGTCCGCGCTGCGCGAGATAGCTCACCACGGGAATGTTCTCCCAGGCGCGCAACACATGCCCGCAATGCGGACATGCGCTGCGCGGCACGGCGAGGTTGTAACGCGCGGGATACGGGTCGGTTTCGGCGGGGCTCGACGTGTTCTGACCATCCGCGGCGGCGTCGACTTCCGCCCGCCAGGCGCGCTCCAGCATGACCGGGAGGCGATGCACGACCACCGTCAGGAAGCTGCCGATCACGAGACCGAACACGATGGCGAACCCGTACTGCGCGGCGACGGGCAGCATCGCGAAGGCTTCCGCGTAGCGGCTGGCGACATGCGCGGCGGACGGATCGAACGAGGGTTGCATGATGAACGATGGATGGCTTTGGCCCGCGATGCTACACCACGTTGCCGAGCTGAATGATGGGAAGATACATCGCTATGACGAGACCGCCCACGAGCGCGCCCAGCACGGCAATGACGATGGGTTCGCACAGGCTCGCAAAGCCGCCGATGCGCTCGTCGACCTGACGATCGGCCAGGGTGGCGAGGTCGAGCAGCATGGCGTCGAGCGAACCGGATTCCTCGGCGACGGCGATAGGCTGCACCACGTCCGGCGGGAAGCAACCCGGCGCGCGCATGGCGACAGCGAGCCGCTCGCCATTGCGCAGGCGCGCGGCGATCTCGACGGTCGCGCGGTCGAAGACGCGATTGCCGGTGGCATGCGTGAGCGAGTCGAAGGCATCGGACAGCGGCGTGCCGGCGGACAGCAGGGTGCCGAGCGCACGGCTCCAGCGCGCCACGGCCAGCGCGCGCAACAGCGAGCCGATCAGCGGCAGGCGCAAGCTCAGTCGATCCGCCGCCTCGCGCGCATCCGGCGAGCGCTTCAGCCAGCGCCACGCGGCCAGCGCGAGGCAGCCCGACGCAGCGAAGAACGGCACACCGAAGCGCGCGACGCCGTCGGAGAGCGCAAGCACGAAGCGCGTGGGCGCGGGCAGCGCGGCGCCGAAACCGTCGAAGATCGTCTTGAAGGTGGGCACGACGCCGATCAGCAGTCCCGCCGTGATGGCCAGCGACAGCAACAGCACCATCACCGGATAGGCCAGCGCGGCACGCAGCCGGGCGCGTTGCGACGCGGCGCGCTCGCGATCGTCCGCGAGACGGGCGAGTACCGCGGGCAGCGCGCCGGCCACTTCGCCCACCGAGACGAGTTGGCAGTAGAGCGTGCCGAACGCGTCCGGATGATGCGCGAGCGCGGCCGAAAACGGCAGGCCGCGCGTGATGCCGCGGGACAGCGCGCGCACGATGCGTGGCAGTCCGCTGCGCGTCGTGCTGTTTCCGATCAGGTCGAGCGCGCCGGCGAGCGGCAGTCCCGCGCGCAGCAAACTGGCCAGCTGGCGCGTGAAGAGCGTGATCTCGGCGGCGGTGGCCTTCGGCGGCGGTGCGACACCCGTCATATCGAGCGTGGTGACGATGACGCCGTTGCGCCGCAGCGCCGCGCGGGCCGACGGCGCATCGACGGCGATGATCCGCCCGTGCTGTTCGCGGCCGTCCGCATCCAGCCCGCGCCAGGCGTAGCGCAGCTCCGATCCTTCCTGCATGGCGGCGCGCATCATTCGAGCTCCGTGGCCTCGGCGGCCTCGGCGACGCTCGTCACGCCTTCGCGTACGCGGGCGAAGGCCGCGTCGCGCAGCGCAGGCATGCCCTGCGCGTGCGCGGCGCGCGCGATGGCATGCGTGGCGGCACGCGCGACGATCAGTTCGCGCAGTTGATCCGACACCGGCATCAGCTGATGCACACCGATTCGCCCGCGATAGCCGATGCCATGGCACGCCGGGCACCCGCGCGGCTCGAAGGGATGAAAACCGCCGTCCAGCGCCAGCGCCGAGGCTGCGCGGCACGCCGTGCAAAGCTTGCGCACCAGCCGCTGCGCCGTGACGAGCCGCAGCGCCGACGCGAGGTTATACGGCGCGATGCCGATGTCGATGAGCCGCGCGATGGCGGCGGGCGCGTCGTTGGTGTGCAGCGTGGAGAGCACGAGATGGCCGGTCTGCGCGGCCTTCACGGCGACATCGGCGGTTTCCGCATCGCGAATCTCGCCCACCATGATGACGTCCGGATCCTGCCGCATGAACGCCCGCAGCGCGACGGCGAAGGTCAGCCCGGCCTTCTCGCGCACGCTCACTTGGTTAATGCCGGCGAGCTGGATCTCGACCGGATCCTCCACCGAACATACGTTGCGCGCTTCGGCGTTCAGCAGTTGCAGGAAGCAATAGAGCGACAGCGTCTTGCCGCTGCCGGTCGGCCCCGTCACGAGCACGAGCCCGTGCGGCGCGCGGATCGCTCCTTCGACGACGCGGCTCTGCGCTTCGTCGAGCCCCAGCGCGCCGAGCGACAGATCGGGCGGCAGCGCGTCGAGCCGCCGCAGCACGAGCTTTTCCCCGAACAGCGTGGGCAGCGAGTTCACGCGATAGTCGCCGACCTGCCCGCCCGCCAGGTGCAGACGCAGCCGGCCGTCCTGCGGCACGCGCCGCTCGGCGATGTCCATGCGCGCCAGCACCTTGATACGCGTGATGAAGGCGTCGCGCAGATGCGGCGGCGGACGCCTGAGCACGTGCAGCACGCCGTCGACGCGCACACGGATGCGCCAGTCATGCTCGGCAGGTTCGACGTGAATGTCGGAAGCCCCGCGCGCAGCCGCTTCGCGCAGCGTGTCGGCAAGCAGCGAGACGGCAGGCGCCTCGTTGTCCGGGGCGGGGTCGGCGATGCGCGGAGGGCGCGTGAATGCTTCGTGCGAAGGGTGAGTCATGGCGTGGGGTCGTCGCAGTCGGAATGAATCGATCATCCCGCTTGCGCGCCGGCACGCCCAGTCGGCCGAACGGCTAACGCGCGCTGCGCCGGGCCGGCGGTGTCGGCTGGAAAATCTTCACCGTGCGGATGGCCTGATCGTCGCTGCGCATCACCTCGAACGTCACGCCCGCGATGCGCACCGAGACGTCGCCGTCCGGAATGTCCTCGAGCGTTTCGAGGATCAGTCCGTTGAGCGTCTTCGGGCCGTCGGTCGGCAAGGTCAGGTGCAGCCAGCGGTTCAGTTCGCGCAACGGCATGCTGCCCGCCACGATGCATTCGCCGTTGGCGTCCCAGCCGCCGCGCGAGCCGGCGCCGCGCGGAATGGTCGTGGTGAATTCGCCGATCAGTTCCTCGATGATGTCCTCGGGCGTCACGAGTCCCTGCAGTTCACCGTACTCGTCGACCACGATGGCAATCCGCTGGCCGCTTTCCTGGAAATACTGCAGTTGCTGGAAGACGGGCGTTCCAGTCGGGACGAAATAAGGTTCGGCCAGCAGTTCGCGCAGCGTCTCGCGCTCCAGTTCCTGGTTATGCAGCGCCGAAAGCGTCTTGCGCACGTGCAGGATGCCCATCACGCGGTCGATATCGCCCTGATACACCAGCAGCTTGTTGTGATAGCAGGTTTCGAGCTGATGCAGGATCTGCTCGAACGGCGCATCGAAGTCCAGCGCCTCGATGCGACGGCGCGGAATCATCACGTCATCGACGGAAATGTTCTCGAGATCGAACAGGTTCAGCAGAATGCTGCGGTGCTTGGTCGGCATGAAGCTGCCGGTTTCGAGCACGATGGTGCGCAGTTCCTCCGGCGAGATGCGCTGGTCGCGCTTGTTCTTCGTGTTGATGTGCAGCGCCGCGAGGATCGCGTTGGCGAACAGGTTCACGAACCAGATGAGCGGCCGCGCGATGCGCATCAGCGGCGCGAGGATCAGGCTCGCGGGCAGCGCGACCTTTTCGGGATAAGTCGCGCCGACGATCTTCGGCGCAATTTCCGCGAACACGATGATGAGGAACGCGATGACGCCGGTCGTGATCGACAGCACCATGTTGTTGTGGCCGAAGGTGCGCAGCGCGATCGACGTGGTGAGTACCGGGATGATCGTGTTGATCAGGTTGTTGCCGATCAGGATCACGGACAGCAGCTGGTCAGTCTTGGCGAGCAGGCCTTGGGTGGTGCGGGCTCGCAGCGAACCCTGGCTCGCGAGATATTTCAGCCGATGACGGTTGAGCGCCATCATCGATGTTTCGGAAATGGAGAAAAAACCGGACAGGAAGAGCAGCAGAAAGATGGCGCAAATTTGCGCCCATAAGGGGAGGCTGTCCACGCGATTGGTCGGTAGGGGCGGAGATGGAAGGAAATATAGCAGACGGGTTTCCGACCTTGCCGCCAGCCCTTCCGGCTGATACAGGAGGAGCAGGCTGAAACACGGCCGCCGGAAACAAAAAACCCGCATGGCGGACCATGCGGGTTTCGGAAATTCTGGTCGGGGTGAGAGGATTCGAACCTCCGGCCTCTACGTCCCGAACGTAGCGCTCTACCAGGCTAAGCTACACCCCGAATTTTTACTGCTGACTTGCTACTGCTGACCTACTCGAATCAGACTCTTGCGCCGCTTTAGTCCCTTTCAAGACTGCCGAGATGTCGAGTAAGAACATAATTCTAGCAGGCTCTCTTTGTAGATGGAAGGGGGGAACGAAGAAATCGCGTTCGCCGCCGCTTCTGCTTCCTTGCGCGCGCATTCCAGCGTGTGATCGAGCGCGCCGGACGTGGTGATCGCATGGAAGATGGTCTCGAAGCGGTCCGTGCCGCCTTGTTCGATCGCCTCGCGCGCGAGCGACGCCTGTTCCGGCGTGCCGTGCTCCATCAGGTAGATGAGCGGCAGCGTGGGCTTGCCTTCGCGCAGGTCGTCGCCGGCGTTCTTGCCCATCGACTCGGGCGTGCCGGTGTAGTCCAGCCAGTCGTCCATGATCTGGAACGCCGTGCCGATGCGCCGGCCGAATTCCGCCGCCGCCGCCTCCGTGCGCGCATCCGCGCCCGAGAGCACCGCGCCGAGCTGCGCCGCCGCTTCGAACAGCTTGGCCGTCTTGTAGCGGATCACCTGCATGTAGCGCGCTTCGTCGACGTCCGGATCGTGCATGTTGAGCAACTGCAGCACTTCGCCTTCGGAAATGATGTTCGTCGCCACCGACAGGATTTCCATCACGCGCATCTTGCCGACGCTCACCATCATCTCGAACGAGCGCGAGTACAGGAAATCGCCCACCAGCACGCTCGCCGCATTGCCGAACAGCGCATTCGCCGTCTGGCGGCCGCGCCGCAGGTCGGATTCGTCGACCACGTCGTCGTGCAGGAGCGTTGCCGTGTGGATGAACTCGACCACGGCGGCGAGTTCATGGCGATGTCCGGTGGTGTCCCCCAGCGCGCCCGAAACCAGCAGCAACAGCGCCGGACGCAGCCGCTTGCCGCCCGCGCCGATGATGTACTCCGAAATCTGGTTGATGAGCATCACTTCTGATGCCAGGCGCTGCCGGATGACGCGATTGACCTGCTGCATGTCCTCGGCAATCGGGGCGAGCAGCGCGGCGGCGTTGGGGGAGGAAGTGGCGGTGGACGACATGATCGGCGGTTAAGGTAATCCGGCGGATTATAAGGCGAATCGGCCGGACGACGGGGGTACGCCGCGATGCATCCGCGGGTATGAGGGAATTTCGGACGCCGTTCGACGGCATTTGACTGAGGTTCGCATGGGGTTTGGGTCAGTGCGGCGACTGGCAAAGCGCTTTGACCTCGGGCGTAACCCCATGTATAATCGCGTGTTTTCCGCGCGTGGTGCGTGGAAAGTCTTCGTGATCTCCAGGAAGGTACAGGAAATCCGAAGAAACAAGTTTGAATTCAGAGTGAGGTTCTCAATGTACGCGGTCATAAAAACCGGCGGCAAGCAGTATAAGGTTGCTGTCGGCGAAAAATTGAAAGTAGAACAGATACCGGCAGACATTGACGCTGAAATCACGCTCGACCAGGTTCTCGCAGTAGGCGAAGGTGAATCGATTCAGTTCGGTACACCGCTGGTCAGTGGGGCTTCCGTCAAGGCTACCGTCGTGTCCCAAGGTCGTCACAAGAAAGTGACCATCTTCAAGATGCGTCGCCGGAAGCACTACCAAAAGCACGCTGGCCATCGCCAGAACTACACCGAACTGCGCATCGACGCGATCAACGCGTAAGCGCACCGGTTAAGGAGCTAAGCAAATGGCACACAAAAAAGCAGGCGGGTCTTCCCGCAACGGCCGCGACTCCGAGTCGAAGCGTCTCGGCGTGAAGGTGTACGGCGGCCAGGCAATCAACGCAGGCGGCATCATCGTTCGCCAGCGCGGCACGCGCATGCACCCGGGTGAAAATGTCGGCATCGGCAAGGATCACACCCTGTTCGCACTGGCCGACGGTCACGTGAAGTTCGTGACCAAGGGCGCTGCCCGCAAGCATACGGTCGTCGTCGTCCCGGCAGCGTAAATTTTACGCACGGGCTTCAGGACCGAGAAAAGGATCAAGGCCGCAAGGTCAGAAATCCAGGGCCCCGCGAAGTTCGCGGGGCTTTTTTCATTTGATGCGCAGCAATTGCGCATCGGCAGGATTCATCAAGGCCAGTGACCGGCATCGCCTGGTCGCGGCACAATAGCTCGAATTACACGGGACGGAGCAACGCATGAAGTTCATTGACGAAGCGAGGATCGAAGTCATCGCCGGCGACGGAGGAGATGGCAGCGCGTCGATGCGCCGCGAGAAGTTCGTTCCGTTCGGCGGGCCGGACGGCGGCGACGGCGGCCGCGGCGGCAGCGTCTACGCGGTCGCGGACCGCAACATCAACACGCTGATCGACTACCGGTTCGCGAAAAAACACCAGGCGCGCAACGGCGAGAACGGCCGCGGCGCCGACTGCTACGGCAAGGGCGGCGACGACATCACGCTGCGCATGCCGGTCGGCACCATCATCACGGATCAGGAAACCGGCGAGCTGATCGCCGACCTGACCGAACACAATCAGCAAGTGCTGGTCGGCCAGGGCGGCGCGGGCGGCCTCGGCAACCTGCATTTCAAGTCGAGCACGAACCGCGCGCCGCGGCAGAAGACCGAAGGCAAGCCGGGCGAGCGCCGCATGCTCAAGCTCGAACTGAAAGTGCTCGCCGACGTCGGCCTGCTCGGCATGCCGAACGCGGGCAAGTCCACGTTCATTTCCTCGGTATCGAACGCGCGGCCGAAGATCGCCGACTATCCGTTCACGACGCTCGCGCCGAACCTCGGCGTGGTGCGCGTCGGGCCGAGCAAGAGCTTCGTGATCGCCGACATTCCGGGCCTGATCGAAGGCGCGGCGGAAGGCGCGGGCCTGGGTCACCGTTTCCTGCGCCATCTGCAGCGCACCGGCGTGCTGCTGCATCTGGTCGACATGGCGCCGTTCGATGAAAACGTCGATCCGGTGGCCGAGGCCAAGGCGATCGTCAACGAACTGCGCAAGTACGACGAGCAGCTCTATGAAAAACCGCGCTGGCTCGTGCTGAACAAGCTCGACATGGTGCCGGAAGACGAACGCGAGGCGCGCGTGAAGGACTTCGTCGAGCGCTTTGAATGGGATGGTCCGGTGTTCGAGATTTCGGCGCTGACGGGCCAGGGCTGTGAAGCGCTGACCTATGCGGTCTTCGACTACATCTCGCAGCACTCGGATGCGTCGCGCGCGGCGGAAGAAGAAGATCTCGCCGCCGACGTGCGTTTCCGCGACGACGAAGCCAGCAAAGACTAACGAACACGTCCCAAGAACACGCCTTCCGAGGGAGAAAGCGCACGATGCGTTCAGTCATCGCCGCAGCGAAGCGAATCGTAGTGAAAGTCGGGTCCAGCCTCGTCACCAACGACGGCCGCGGGCTCGATCATGCGGCCATCGGCCGCTGGGCGGCGCAGATCGCGGCGCTGCGCGAACAGGGCAAGGAAGTCGTGCTCGTGAGTTCGGGCGCGATCGCGGAAGGCATTCACCGGCTCGGCTGGAGCAAGCGGCCGCGTGAAATCGACGAATTGCAGGCGGCGGCGGCCGTCGGACAGATGGGGCTGGCGCAGGTGTACGAGAGCAGCTTCGGCTCGCACGGCATCCGCACCGCGCAGATCCTGCTCACGCATGCCGACCTCGCCGACCGCGAACGCTATCTCAACGCCCGTTCGACGCTGCTCACGCTGCTGCGGCTGGGCGCGGTGCCGATCATCAACGAGAACGACACCGTCATCACCGACGAAATCAAGTTCGGCGACAACGATACGCTCGGCGCGCTGGTGGCCAATCTGATCGAAGGCGATGCGCTCGTGATTCTCACGGATCAACGCGGCCTGTTCACGGCGGATCCGCGCAAGGATGCCAGCGCGACGCTCGTCGAGCAGGCCGATGCCGGCACGCCCGAGCTCGAGCAGATGGCCGGCGGCGCCGGTTCGAGCCTCGGGCGCGGCGGCATGCTGACCAAGATCCTGGCGGCGAAGCGCGCGGCGCACAGCGGCGCGAACACGGTGATCGCGAGCGGCCGCGAGGCCGACGTGCTGACGCGGCTTGCCTCGGGCGAACTGATCGGCACGCAGCTGATCGCACGCACGGCGCGCATGGCGGCGCGCAAGCAGTGGATGGCGGATCACCTGCAGGTGCGCGGGCACGTCGTGATCGATGCGGGCGCCGTGAACAAGCTCACCGCCGACGGCAAGAGCCTGTTGCCGATCGGCGTGATCGACGTGAAGGGCGCGTTCGGCCGTGGCGAGGTGATTGCGTGCATCGACGATCAGGGCCGCGAAGTGGCGCGCGGCATCACGAACTACAGCAGTTCGGAAGCGCGGCTGATTCATCGGCGGCCGAGCGGCGAGATCGAGAGCGTGCTGGGTTACATGCTGGAGCCCGAGCTGATCCACCGCGACAACCTGGTGCTCGTCTGACGCCGGTTCAACAAGACCCGCAGCCGTAAAAAAGCCCGCCCGACCGGATGAACTGCACCCCAAAAGTTGGACACCAGTCCAACGATTTGGGGTGTTTTTTCATGAGCAAGCACAGCGCACGATTCAAGCAAGCAGTCGTCAAAGAC